>CAYTIH010000001.1:0-99136 GCA_964437825.1 uncultured Clostridium sp.
TTCGCCCAATGCCGCTTCGAGCAAGCTCGAGTGTCGCTGGGCTCATTATATCATACTCGCAAGCCCACACCTTTGGTGCTTTATCGTCTGCTTCGCAGTCGCTTGTTTTTCTTTTACGCTTCTTAGTTTACCAGAATTCATCGGAAAACAGAAGTGCTTTTGCACTTCTGTTTTCCGAAATTCTTACGTTATGCCAAGACCGGCAGGAAGTTTCACGCAATGCCTTAAACTTCTCTGTAGTCTCCGTCTACAACATCATCAGCGCCCTGATCCTGCTCCGGCGTCGGATCTGCCTGACCTCCCATACCGCTCATGTCAGGTCCTGCTCCGGCGTTTGCCTGCTGCATATTCTCATACATCTTGGTAAAGAGGCTCTGCGCACTTGTGGTCAGTTTTTCCTGAGCTGCCTTTAATTCGGCTACCTGATCCTCTGTCATTTCGCTGTCCTTAGTCTTCTCAAGGATATCCTTTACTGCCTGAAGGTCAGCTTCTACGGAGGACTTTTCATCAGCGTTTAACTTATCGCCCACATCTGCAAGTGCCTTTTCTGTCTGGAATACGAAGGAATCTGCATCGTTTCTTGCATCGATTGCTTCTTTTCTCTTCTTATCCTGCGCTTCATACTCAGCGGCTTCCTTAACTGCTCTGTCGATTTCGTCATCGGACATATTGGAGCCTGCCGTAATCGTAATATGCTGTTCTTTTCCTGTACCCAGATCCTTTGCGGATACGTTTACGATACCGTTTGCATCGATATCGAAGGTAACCTCGATCTGAGGCATACCGCGTCTTGCAGGAGGAATACCGTCCAGACGGAACTGTCCAAGGGACTTATTGTCCTTTGCGAACTGTCTTTCACCCTGTACGACGTTGATATCAACGGCTGTCTGATTATCGGCAGCGGTGGAGAAGATCTGGCTCTTTCTCGTAGGGATCGTTGTGTTTCTCTCAATCAGTCTGGTTGCAACGCCGCCCATAGTCTCGATGGACAGGGAAAGAGGCGTAACATCAAGCAGAAGGATCTCACCGGCGCCGGCGTCTCCTGCCAGCTTACCGCCCTGAATAGAAGCGCCAAGCGCAACACATTCATCCGGATTTAAGGATTTGTTAGGTTCATGTCCTGTTAACTGTTTTACTTTATCCTGTACGGCAGGAATTCGTGTAGAACCGCCTACCAGCAATACTTTACCGAGATCAGAAGCTGTCAGACCCGCATCCTTAAGTGCATTCTGAACAGGAGCAGCGGTCTTCTCTACCAGATCATGAGTCAGTTCATCAAATTTCGCTCTGGTCAGGTTCATATCAAAATGAAGAGGACCGTTTGCGTTCATGCTGATAAACGGCAGGTTGATATTGGTGGTCGTAGCAGAAGAAAGCTCTTTCTTGGCTTTTTCAGCAGCTTCCTTCAATCTCTGAAGCGCCATCTTATCCTGAGATAAGTCAACACCGTTTGCATTCTTAAATTCTCTTACCATCCAGTCAATGACTTTCTGGTCGAAGTCGTCACCGCCAAGGTGGGTATCACCGTTGGTTGCCAATACTTCAATCACACCGTCGCCGATCTCGATAATGGAAACATCAAAAGTACCGCCGCCAAGGTCGTATACCATGATCTTTTGCTCTTTTTCATTGTCAAGTCCGTATGCAAGCGCTGCTGCAGTAGGCTCGTTAATAATACGTTTTACATCAAGGCCTGCAATTTTTCCAGCATCTTTCGTAGCCTGACGCTGCGCATCGTTGAAATACGCGGGAACTGTGATAACGGCCTCTGTTACTTTTTCTCCCAGATAGTTCTCAGCATCCGCTTTCAGCTTCTGAAGAATCATTGCGGAAATCTGCTGCGGAGAATATTTCTTTCCGTCAATGGTGCGTCCACGATCGGTACCCATATCTCTCTTGATGGATGCGATGGTGTTGTCTGCATTTGTAACTGCCTGACGCTTTGCAGGTTCACCTACAAGTCTTTCGCCGTTCTTTGTGAAAGCGACAACGGAGGGCGTCGTTCTTGCACCTTCCTGATTTGCGATAACGGTGGGCTTACCACCTTCCATAACAGCTACACAGCTGTTGGTTGTTCCAAGGTCAATACCAATTATTTTACTCATATCCTTTTACCTCCATATGATGATTTACTGAAACTATATTCAAAATCCGTTTCCGGGTTTTTGCAAATGATCCTGTGTTTCCGTCTTGAATGATCCGCCGTTTTTCTTCGGCTTACAGTTCTTCTAGGACACTACCGCCACCATGCTGTGTCGTACAACGCTGTCCCTATAGGTGTATCCCTTCTGCAATTCCTGTGCAATGAAGCCGGATTCATATTCTTCGCTCTCCACCTGCATCACGGCATTGTGGAAATCAGGATTGAATTCCTTCCCGACCGCTTCGATCGGTTTCACATCCAGCTTTTCAAGCTCTGTCAAAAGCTGCTTGTAAACCATGTTCATGCCTTCCGCAAAAGGCGTCTCCTTTTCCTCCTCGGATATCGCTGCAAGACCTCTTTCAAAATTATCCACAACCGGAAGAATCTTTTCTATTACACTTTTTGCACCGGTTTCAAACATTGCCGTTTTTTCTTTTTCGGTACGCTTTCTGAAATTGTCAAACTCTGCCATCTGACGTTTGACCTTATCCTCCAGTTCCTCTATTCTTTCCTGCAGCTTATCATTTTTCTTATCCGTTTTCTTGGACTTTTTAAAGAATTTATCTTCCTTGACATCTGCTTCATCCGCATCCTCGGAAGCTTCCTCCTGCGCGGCCTCCCCGGCAGAGGTTTCTGCATCCTGCGATTCTGTTCCTTCGGCATTTGCTTCGCTTTCCGAATTTCCGGTCTCTTCTGTCTCTTCTGTCTCTTTCGCATCCTCCGCATTTTCTGCGGCGGCGTTTTCCTTTTTCTGAACGGCTTCTTCTTCCAGTTCATCGAGAACCTTTTCAAGCTCCTTCTCGATTTCCCGTTCCTGCTTATGATCTGACAAGGTTCTTCACTCCTTTACTCTTTTTTATCTTTTCCATATAATTCTTCCAATTGGTTCATGACAATTTTTAAATTGGAAACAACCTTCTCATAGTCCATTCGTTTGGGTCCTATAATACCAATAGTTCCCTTCATGCCATCTCCTAATTCATACGTGGCGGTCACAACACTGCAGTCCTTCATGGTTGCGATCGGGGCTTCATCTCCGATATATACCTGAATTCCCGTATTGTTTTCGTCTGCCAGCGTTTCCTGCACCAGCTGACTTAACTCCTGTTTTTCTTCAAAGGTTGATATCAGCTCGCTGGCCCGCTTTTGATCCGCCAGCTCAGGATATTTGAAAATATTATTGGCGCCGCTCGTATAGATCTCCATATCATCGTCGGATTTGATTGCCTCCGCAACCGCATCCACGACATCTCCGATGATACCGCTGTAGATTCCTGCCTGCTTTTTAAGCGCCGAAATCATTCCCAGACTGATTTCATTAATGGACAGGCCGTTGAGCTGTGTGTTCAGCAGAATATTCAGCTTCAGAATATTCTCATCACTGAGTTCCTCCGATGCCTGAATGATATGATTTTTGATCACATTTCCCTCAACCACAATCACCGCCAGAATCTGTCTCGGATCTACCTTGGTCAGCTGAATGAATTTCAGTTTATTTCCACTGATCTGAGGCGCTGAAACCATCGTGGCATAATTGGTATTCACTGCCAGAACCTTAGCCGCCTGCTGCAAAAGACGTTCTATCTTATCCTCCTTCTCAAGCAGCATTTCCTTCATTTCATTTACTTCCCGTTCCTTGTCGATCATCAGATGATCCACATACAAGCGGTAGCCTTTATCTGAAGGAATCCGGCCGGCCGACGTATGAGGCTGCAAAATATATCCAAGCTCTTCCAGATCCGCCATCTCATTACGGATCGTTGCCGAACTCAAATTCAAATCCGTATCCTTGGAGATGGTTCTGCTGCCAACCGGTTCGCCTGTTTCAAGATAATTCCGGATGATTGCCTGCAGAATCTTTATTTTTCTCTCATCCAACTGCTCGTCAGCCATCCCATTGCACCTTTCCTTTTATTAGCACTCATCCTAAAAGAGTGCTAATATCTACATACCCTAAATTATCACTTACCCTATATAATGTCAACTCATTTTCAAAAAAAATATTCTAAAATAAGAATAAACCGTTCGGGAAATTCCTATGGATTCCAAGCAAAAAAAGATGCCAGAGTATCTCTCGATACTCTGACACCTTCGTTCTCTTTTTGGCCACGTATTGATTATAATCCAAAACCGCCGGTTACTTCTTTATTAATTACATAATAAACAGTATTTTCTTCCGGTTTTACATATAACTCTACGCTCTTGAAATCCTTCAGGTCCTTGCCAAGGTCATATACCCATACATCCTTTGCGCTCTGAACCAGGCTTTCTTCTGTATAAGAATTTCCTCTGTACTCTAAGGTTACGGACGCCTTTGCCGCTTTCTTAACAGTTTCCTTCTTCTCAACAGGCTCTTTCTTTACAGTTACCTTTTTCTCTACAGTTTTCTTTGCCGCAGGCTTTTTAACGGTTTCTTTCTTTGCTGTTTCTTTCTTCTCAACTGCCTTCTTAACAGGAGCTGCCTTTACTTCTGCCGGCTTTACAGCTTCTGCTTTCACTTCTACTACTGTATCGGAAACAGGCTTGGTGGCTGCAATAGCTTTTGCAGCCGGTTTAACGGTTACTGTTTTCTTTTCTGCCATAATGATTTATCTCCCTTCACACTCGGCCCTTAGCGCCATAAACATAGTAATTTACCGTTACTTTTATACTGATATGATTGGAGTGTAGCGCAAATGACCAAAAAAGTCAAATCGACTGCATCACTTTCGTGTGATTGCATATTTTTATGCCTATGTTTGCTCTTTTTTTCCATAATAATGCACAAAAGGCTTTTTCCAAACAGCAAACGCGCTCCGATAATTTTGAATCAATTTGTCCGTGATCATCCTAAAATATCAGAAAATAAATCAAAACCAGCAGACCCAAAATGATTCTGTACCAGCCGAAAATCTTAAAATCATGCTTCTTAATGTATTCCATCAGGAACTGAAGCACAAACATGGAAATGACAAATGCAACAACCATTCCGACAACGAGGATGAGCGCCTGCTGCACGGTAAATGCAAAACCGAATTTTAACAGCTTTAACAGGCTGGCGCCGAACATCACCGGTATTGCAAGGAAAAACGTAAATTCTGCTGCAACCGTTCTGGACACTCCGATCAGCAACGCACCGACAATTGTCGCGCCGGATCTGGAGGTTCCCGGAAAAATTGCGGCAATCAGCTGGAACATACCAATGATCAGCGCAGTCCGATATGTAATCTGCGACAGGCTTGTGATGACCGCTTTCCTGGATTTATTATGATTTTCAATTGCAATAAATGCAATACCGAAGACAATTAATGCAACGGATACCGTTACATAATTATACAAATAACGGTCCAGAAGATCATCAAAAAGGATGCCGACAATCGCCGCGGGCAGACAGGCGGCGATAATCTTGATCCACATAAGGAAGATATCCTTTTTAATGACCGGCTTGGTCTTGTCTCTCCATTGAAAGGGCCAAATCTGCTTCCAGAAAAGCACCACAACCGCAAGAATCGCTCCCAATTGGATGACCACCTCAAACATACTGTAAAACTCATCCGTTACCTTCAGCGGCATAATTTCCTGCAGCAGGATCATGTGTCCGGTACTGCTGATCGGCAGCCATTCGGTAATGCCCTCCACAAGACCGAATATCATCGCTTTTATGATCTCTATCATATGATTTAATCCTCACTCTGCAGATATTCCAACAATTTCGGGTACAATCGCCTTGCATCCGCATATCCCTCATGATATAGTGCCGTCAGTTTATTCCGGTCCCTTTCAATACGACCGATGCTGCTTTGCTTCTGTGGTCTGATGACAAAGGCTTTCCCTGTCATTTTTGCCCGGTCCAGAAAATCCAGCGTTTCGTTGTATCTTATGTGACGCTTCTTCATATTCTCATATACAGCCGGATATTTCCGATATACCGCCTGAAACAGCGCCAGATGCTCCGTCTGTTTTCTGCGATATCCCACTTCTTTGGTAAGTATGACCAGATTTTTCCTGTTCCCGTCCGCAATCGCTTTTCGAATCGGAATGGAATCGGAAATTCCGCCATCCAAATAGTATTGCCCGTTGATTTTTACCTTCCGGCTGACAAGCGGCAGGGAAGCGGACGCCCGGACCGCCTCAATATCCTTGTGAAGATCCTTCATCGGAAGATACTCCGCCTCTCCGGTCGCCAGATTTGTCACTACTGCATATGCCTTTCCTGTATACTTTGCATAAGTATCATAATCAAATTTATTCAGTTTATCGGGAATCTCATGATAACACATGTCAACCCCAAACAGGTCCCCCGTCTTTAACAGGCTTCTTATGCTGCAGTATCTTTTATCATCCAGATAATCCACACTGATCCGATACATTCTGCCTCTTTGCTTTGATAAAAAGCTGCACAGATGACATGCGCCTGCGGAAACGCCATAGCAATGGGAAAATTCCATATTCTGTTCCAACAGATATTCCAAAACACCCGCGGTATAAATCCCCTTCATGCCGCCGCCCTCTAAAACAAGGCCTGCCTGATACATCATGTAATCATCCACCTTCCTGCACATGCTCTGTGACATGTACCTTTTTCATTGATGCTCCTGTTATCGATATTCTGATTCAACAAATTTTCGAAGTACCGAAAGAGACCGTTTTACCTTCTCGGTATCAATACAATAAGCCATACGGAAATATCCGGGGCATCCAAAGCTGTCTCCGGGAACCAGGATCAGATCATATTTCTTTGCTTTCCGGCAAAATGCAATCGAATCCTCCTCCAATGCCTTCGGGAAAATGTAGAAGGTTCCGCCGGGTCTGACAACGGTAAATCCTAACCTGATCAGCTCATCATACAGATAATTCATATTCACTTCATAAACGGAAAGATCGGCCGTCTCTTTTAGATTTTGGGCAACCGCCATCTGGATCATGGCCGTCGGACAGTTATGCCCAATTCCTCTCGAAATCTGTCCGCACATCTGAATCATGACTTCCGCATCCCTACAGGCAGGATTCACTGCCACATATCCGATACGGTCCCCGGGCACCGACAGGGACTTCGACCAGGAATAACAGGTAATCGTATTCGTATAATATTTCGCCGGAAACGCCGCCTGCTTGCCGTCAAAAACAATTTCACGGTAAGGTTCGTCCGAAAGGATAAAAATATCATGCCCAAATTCCGCTTCTTTTTTCCTTAGAAAATCGGAAAGGTTCCGCAATGTCTCCTCGGAATATACAATTCCGGAAGGATTGTTCGGCGTATTAATCAGAACCGCCATTACCTTTTCATTCATCATCCGGGAAAACGCTTCAAAATTGATCTGAAAATCCTCCGTGTTTGGAGGGACCACCTTTAATACTGCACCGGTCAGATCCACATAAGGATGATATTCCGGAAAAAACGGAGCAAACGTAATGACCTCATCTCCCGGCTCGGTCACCAGACGCAGCGCATGAGCAATTGCGCCTGCGGCACCGCTTACCATAAAGATATGCTCTTTCGAATAATTCATGCCAAAACGTTCATTCAGGTTTTCTGCAACCGCGCTTCGAACAGCCGGAATCGTAAGCGTCGGACTGTATCCGTGAAGCGCCATGGGATCTTCCTCCGTGAGCATTTTGATCAGACTGTCCGTATATGCCTGTGGAACCTGAACGGACGGATTTCCGAGGCTGAAATCAAAGACATTCTCATAACCGATTTCCTTCCCGCGCTCTGCAGCATATTCCGCCATATCGCGGATCACGGATTTTTTATTCAGCATTTCCTTATATTTCTGTACCAGCATAGTAATCTCCATTTCTGAGCGGCTTGCTGCCGATGCAAAGCTCAAATTTGCGTCTGCCCGCCGAAGCTATCTGATTTCGCCCGTTTTTCCCTATATCTTGATCAATCAGATTCAAAACTCACTTTTCCGCATTGATACTTGATGCAATGATCTGCATCTTACCCTGCAGATTCACTTCTCCATAACCCGCCGGCAAAATGAAGTGATCCCCCTTTTTGATCAGCTGTCCGTTCATCAGGCCGTCACCTTCAATTACGCTCATAATCAGGAACGGATCATCCTGCGATAGGGTTACGGGCTTTGTCACATCCAGCTTCCAAACCTTGTAATAATCACATTCGATCAGCTTGTTCATCGTATTCTCAGGCAGACCGTTTGCGGAGGTGACACTCTCCTTAGCAGACTTTGCCGGAACGGTAATGACATCAATGCTCTTTTCAATATGAAGCTCCCTTGGCTTTCCGTCACTTAACCGATCATAATCATAAACTCTGTATGTAATATCACTGTTCTGCTGAGTCTCCAGGATCATGAGACCTCCCTTGATCGCATGTACCGTACCGGGATCAATCTGAATGAAATCGCCCTTCTTGACCGGAATCTCACGAATCAGTTCATTCCATTTCTTTTCTTCAATCATCCGGCGAAGCTCTTCCTTTGAAGAAGCATTATGACCGATGACAAGCTTCGCATCCTCCGGACAGTCCAGAATATACCAGCACTCTGTTTTTCCGAGGGAACCGTTCTCATTTTTCATGGCATAAGCATCATTAGGATGTACCTGAATGCTCAAATCCCCTTTGGCATCGATAATCTTAATCAGCAGCGGGAACCTGTCAAGCTCCGTATTGCCAAACAGCTCCCGATGCTCTGACCACAGCTCGGACAGCGTCTTTCCTGCATAGACGCCTTCCTTTATCCTACAGTCCCCGTTCGGATGCGCACTGACCGCCCAGCATTCTCCGGTATTGTCTCCCGGAATCTGATAAGGCCAGTCCTTGGAAAGCCGGTCCCCTCCCCAGATCATCTGCTTGAAAACAGGCTCTAAGAACAAAACAGGCCGCTTGGGTTTATTGACGGACAATTCCCTTCCGTTTGTTTCAATCGTTTTCTGGTACCAGTATGCAGAATCCTTAGCGATTCTCTTCTGTGTGGTAAAGTTCACATGTATGATACCGAAACGTTCCTTGTAGCCTTCATTCCATTCAAAATTATCAAGGAATGTCCAGAGGAAATATCCTCTGACATCCACGCCTTCGTCACCGGCTTTCTGTACCTGTGACAGATATGCATCCAGAAAATCAATCCTGTTTTGATCATGAACTCTGCCATCCGGAGAAACATCATCATGACAGGACATTCCGTTCTCCGTCACATAGATGGGCAGATGATATCTGTCATAGCAGAATTTTAAGCCCCAGTACAGACACTCCGGCGTTACCGGCCAGTTTGAAGATGTCTTGGGAAATCCGTAAGGAAAATCGATAAATTCCGGCTCGCCGTTCTTACCCGCTTTGATAAAATAGCCATTATAAATATTCACTCCCATGAAGTCAAGCGGCTCGGAAATGAGCTCCATATCCTCCTTGGTGATCTTGGGCAGCCACTCCTTAAATTTCTCTACTCCCTCCTCAGTATAATGTCCCAAAAATACCGGGTCCGAGAACCATGGCATATTCCAGGTCCAGTTATCCAGTCCGTTATAAAAGCCGAAATATACTTTTCTGGCTGCTTCAATATCCTCCGGCTTATCGGTATAGGGATATGCTACGCCGCAGGTAGGCGCATAACCGATCTGAATCGGGCGCACTGCATATTTACGAAGCGTACGCACTGCCTGACCATGTGCACGAAGCACGTTGTGTGCGATCTGAAAGGTCTCAGGCAGGGAAAGCTTGAGACCGGGCGCATGTACGCCGCTCAGATGTCCCAGACCCACAAGGCATTGCGGCTCATTGAGCGTAATAAAATATTCTGCCAAATCCGAAAAATTCTCGGCAATCACTTTAGCATATTCCGCAAACCACTGAATGGATTCCTCATTCAGCCAGCCCCCTCTATCCTGGAGCGCCTGAGGCAGCTCCCAATGATATAGCGTCGGATACGGTGTAATACCGTTCCTGATCATGGACTTTATCATATTTCTGTAAAGTGTAATCGCCTTTTCGTTGACTTTTCCGGTTCCCTCCGGCATAATCCTGCTCCAGTTTAAAGAAAAACGATATGCCTTAATTCCGAGAAGCCGCATCATTGCAAAGTCGTCTTCATAACGGTGCATATGATCACAGGCAACCTCTGCCGTATGGTGGCCATAGCTTCCGCCCGCTTCAATAAAAGTATCCCAGATACTTTTTCCTCTTCCGTCCCCCGGTTCCGTTCCTTCTATTTGATATGCGCTGCTGGCAACGCCCCATACAAAATCATCACGAAACATTTCTTAATCCTCCTGTCTTTCCGGCTTTGAAGCAACCAGAGACACCAGATAAAACGGCACCGCATCATGCTCATGTGTCTCGGTCAAAGTAATTTCCACCGTATGAATTCCGGGCTTTCCGTGCACCAAAAGTGTCTGCATATGCAGACTGTCCCCCCAGGTTTCCTCGAAATTGGCATCCAGCTTCACGGCATGCTCCGCATCTCCGTCCACTATGGCTGTTGCAATGGGCGCGGGCTGATTTACGGATTTGCGGTATTGAACCGCAAGCTCGGTTCCCTCCACCTCAAAGCAAATGCTGTCCCCTGTTTCTGCGGCAGTCCATCCGTTTTTAAAGAACTCGTACAGATGCTTTTGCGGTGCATCATCCGGCGTAAAGCCTTTTTCTGTAATCACACATTTGTTGCCCTCAAAGCTGTTCGGGTAATAAATACCGTTCTGATAACGAATGGATCTCTCATAATGATTGTCCGTAAGCGGCGCAGGCATCTCTCCCGGGTCTACCTCATCCGTATCAAGCTCCGCATATACTTTTTCAAGAAAGCTGATGATCACGGAGGCTACAAGCGCATGACCTTCCGTATTCGGATGCAGGTCGTCCGGCGTAATATCTCTGTTCCGGATCCTGCCTGCCTTGACCTCTTCGTAAATCGTTGTCTGCATACAGACACAGGGCAGTCCGTAATGCGCTCCGATGCTCTGATGAATCTCCTGAGCAGTGGTTCCCTTGTCATACATAATGTTATGAATCAGGGCGACTGCCGGTTTTAACGGATTCTTGTAAACCCTGCGCACCAGTCCTTCATAGGTCTCCTTAAAAAACGGCGTATTTTCATCATTTACCGAAAATTCGATAAATACCATATCCGGGTTGTAAACCATCAAATCCCTGTCCACGCGGGAAACGCCAAACTCAGAAGTCGTTCCGCCGATTCCGGCATTCGCATAGGTAAATGCCGTTTTGGGAAACTTCTTCTCCCACCATTCGAAAACCAGATGGGCATAGCAGTTAGAATGACAGGAAGCCACTGCACCCTGCGTAATGGAACCGCCGAGGAAGCCGATGGTAATTCTGTCACCGCCCCTTGCCCTGCGCATACACTCCTTAATCCGATACCAGTTTCCTCTATTCACTAATCCTTTTTCAGGATGAATTTCATAGCTCATGGTTCTGATTCCTTTCTTACGATTCAAAAAGGGACAAGGGAACGAAAGCCCCCTTGTCCCCGACATAACTGATTGTTCCGCACAGATATCCTGCTGACATCAGATCCCCAGTCTGCTTATCTGATGCCCAGCTCGGTATCCGTATCAGTTACATGGCTGTGGGTTTTAATATAATCCACAATATCATCCAGTTCAGTAAATGCAAGTCCTACATAGCTGTCTGCACAACCATAATATAAGGCAATCTTGTTTGTAACAGGATCATGAATGGTTGCACACGGGAAACATACATTAGGTACAAAACCTCTTTCTTCATACCATTCTTCCGGAGTTAACAGGAAGTTCTCGCATCTGTAAAGAACCTTGGACGGCTGATCAATGTCCAGAATTGCTCCGCCGATAGAATATACGAATCCGTTACAGGTTCCCGATACACCGTGATAGAACAACAGCCATCCTTCAGAAGTCTCGATCGGAGCTGCACCGCCGCCAATCTTAACGGACTCCCACCACTCACTGCTGCGGCCCATGACATGTCTGTGCTTGCCCCAGTATACCATATCCGGACTTTCGCTGAGGAAGATATCACCAAAGGGAGTATGTCCGCTGTCGGAAGGACGGCTCAGCAGCATATACTTTCCGTTAATTTTTCTCGGGAATAATACTGCATTTCTGTTAAACGGAATAAACGGATTTTCGATACGGGTAAACGTCTTAAAATCTGTGGTCTTTGCCATACCAATGGATGCTCCGTAAAAATCCTGACACCAAATGATATAATAGGTATCCTCCACCTTTACCAAACGAGGATCATATGCATACAGCGGCATAAAATCATTTCCCTGCTCATCCTTAAAAGGAATTTTGTTTTTGTCAAACTCCCAGTGAATGGCATCCTTGCTGTGTCCTAAATAAATATAAGGAATACCGTTCGTCTGCTCTCCACGGAATACGCCGATGAACTCATCCCCATACGGCATTACCGCACTGTTAAAAATTCTTGCAACATTCTCTACCGGATTTCTGCCGATAATCGGATTCTCCGTATATCTCCAGATCGGCGCTCCAACAATGTTCTCCGGTCTTTCCTGCCAAGGAATGTTCTTTACTTCCGGACAGTTAATCATTTTTACTTTGCTCATGTTCTCCTCCTTAACCTCATATGCCTGTTTCCATAGCATTTATTTTTTATGTATTTCTTATATCTTTCACGGAATTCCGAATAATCAGATTTCCGCTTATGACTTTCCTGACATTGGACGGCTGCCCGCTTACGATCTGACGAATCAGCAGATTTACCGCCTCATCCGTCATCCCGTCTACATCGACCGCTACTGTCGTAAGCTTCATTGATGTATATTCCAAAAATGTATAATTATCAAACCCAACCACGGAAACGTCCTCGGGGATGCGAAATCCCCGTTTTCTCAACTGTTCCATCAGAATATATGCGACCTCATCGCAATTGCAGACAAATGCGGTCGGCATATCCTCCGGCAGCCGGATATCGTTGAGGGTCAGCTGGTTGATGTCACGGTCCTCAATCAGATAGTCCTCCTGCGGCTTGATATGATTCATCACAAGGGATCTGTAATAACCGAGATAACGGTCCAATATGGATGCCGTTGCATGGATACTGCCCACAAACGCAATCTTTTTATGACCCATACTGATACAGTAATCGGTTAACATATAGGTACCATACATATTATCCGTTACAACACTGTCCGTTTCTATCGCACTGTTATAAAAATCAAGCAAAACCACCGACATTCCGGTCTCCCGGATCGCAATCACATATTCTGCCGGAAGCTGTCCAAGCACGATCACCCCGTCAACCTTATTCTCCAGTACCACGGTCGGAAGAACGCTTCCCTCCCTCATATCGTCCGTGATGATTTCCATGATTCCGGAATAGCCGTTTCTCGCCAGTGCCAGTATCACACTATGATACATATTCAGATAAAACGAATAGGACGTAACATCCACATAATTGCTGGCAACGATTACTCCAATATTAAATTTCTGGTTCTCTTTTCCTTTTTTCTGCTTGGAACCGGCGTATCTGTAACCCATCTCATCAGCCTTGGCCTTTATCACCTTCCGAAGCTCCTCGGAAACTCCGTCTTTATCCGACAGTGCCTTTGAAACCGTTACCGTGCTGACCCCCAGACTGTCAGCAATGTTTTTCATCGTTACACTTTTGTTCATCTCACACCTGCTTATTGATAATACCACTTTTCAGCTTCTTCACTGCCTTCCTCCACCGGCGGCATCATTTTTCGCAAAATCCTTTCCATAGGATAGGATAGCAGATATATATAGATTCCCGGAAATACCAGAATTGCCCACGGCATCAGATAAATTCCCATGCAGAACATAAGGAACAATACGATCATTCCAAGTGTCAGGGGCAAATATTTAAACATTATAAATAATGCAATTTTCAATAATTCAAAATTTCTCTTATCAAATCTCGACAGAAGCGGAAAAATATAGGAAATCACTCCTGCCTCTACAAACATCACAAATACCAATACCATAAATAAGGCGCTGTTGCCCTTACTGTCATTTACCCATACATACCAGACATCAATTCCGAGTACCACTGCAATGAAAACGAAAGCAAGTGTTAACGGTATCGTCTGCTTTAAATTGCTTTTAAAAGAATGAAAAAACTCTCTTCCGACATATCCTGTTTTATACCTGACCGTCTTTGCCATTGTATAATATGCTGCTGTTGCAGCCGCACCCGCTGTTACGATGGGAACGCAGCACACAATCCATAAAATTCCCACATATAAAATATCAAACAGCACATTCATAAAACGACTAAACAAACCGTCACTGCGAAACATAGTAATCCCTCTTTATATTGTCACTATCTCTCCCCCAAATAAGCAGCATTTTCAGTTCTTCCCTGTGTTTCGGGCTCTTTTTTGAGTGTGCAAATGCCCGTACCCATACGGATACGGGCGTTCATACACTACTTCATGATCATTCGTTCATCAAGTATGAATCATTCGGTTTATTTAAAGAATCCGTCCAATGCGGTCTGTACCGTCTGTTTATATGTTTCCTGATACTGAGCAGGAGTCATTTCACCGTTTAACAGCTGGTCAAAGCCCCATTCAATACCCAGGGAATTCCAAAGGTCAAATGCATCTCTGGTTCCCATAAATTCCATTACTTCATAGTTTTCTTCCGTAATCGCACAGTCTTCCCACCATGTCAGGTTACCGTCACGGAAATCAGTATCTCCATGATACCAGTTAGCCCAATCATTGAATACATTGAATACTAATTCAGGATCTTCCACACCGGTAGGAATCATCCATGCATTACCGGAGGACATATTTCTCAGCATGTTAGTATCGGCGTTTCCGCTCGGTCCAACAGGCCAAGGTATCCAGCAGATATCCATATCCAAAGCTGCAGCATTATTTGCAGATGAAATCCATGCTGCGTCAGCCCAGAATGCAACGGTACCGTCCATATAAGCGTTCATATTGTAATCAAAATCATCGGAGTTCCAAGGATTTGCAACATGGTCTACATTATACATATTGTAGATGAAATCCAGAACCTCACCGACTTCAGGGCTGGAGAGATTCTCGGTTTCGCTGGAAGCGATGGTAGTTCCGTTACTCATTAACAGGTTATATAATGTAAAGTCCCAGCGAGAACCGTAACCGTAAACATCAATAACGCCGTCACCGTCGGTATCCTGAGTAAGCGCTAACAGATACTCTCTGAACTTATCCCAGGTCCACTCGCCTCTGTCCCAAAGATCACGAGGATCTTCAAGACCTGCTTCGTCAATCTTATTCTTATCATATGCAAGCATATAAGTATTATACAGACCTGCTTCTGCAGAAACCTGCGTAAACAAATATACACTGCCGTCATTCAGACCGACATTAACCGGTCTTAAGATTTCCTGTGTTGTAAGAAGATCAGCATCAGCCGGCAGAACATCTGCAAGGTTAAGTGCATATCCGTTCAGAGCTGACGGAATACCGAAGCTAAGATCCACTTCATAAATATCGCAGTCCGGCTTACCTGCCAGAATGGAGGTGTTAATGGACTCCTGTATGCCTGTGTAGGTCAGATTTACAAACTCAATTTTTACATTGTACTTTTCTTCAACCTCGGCTACAACATCAAAGTGTGCCTGAGCAAACTCTTCATCGGATACGCTGGGGTCATCGTAAATATCCGTATTGGTACTGTCATAGTAATGATCATACCATGTACCGATTCTGATGGTTCTGGTCTCACCGCTGTTAGAAGAGGTAGTGCTGTTATCTGAAGCATCGGCTGCATCATTACTATCGGATGCATTGTCATTCGTGGTCTGCTGGGTATCATTGTTATTATTGCTGTCGTCAGAACCGCCGCAGGCTGTGAGACCTGCGATCATGGCAACACTGAGACCCAGAGCAAGTAATCTCTTATACATTTTCATGTTTCTTATTTCCTCCTGTCATTGATGTGATTATTGTATTGCCCGGAACAACACGGGGCAGGTTCGTGCCGCGCGCCGTTCCGGAATCATTATCAAATTATTCTGCTGCTACACCAACTGCTACGCTGTAAACTTCCCAAGCTCCGGAAGCTTCACACTGCATTCTTGCACCCCATGTGGATACATCGTCACCAAGGTACTCTGCAAGCTGCTCATAGGTAATCTGACAAGTGCTGCCGTCAAATACCGCATAGCCCTGACCGCTTCCGTCATAATCGCCTACGCCGACTCTCATCCAGCCTGCTGCTGAATCCGGCATTACAATCCAGATATCACCGAATTCGCTGGTGTAAGAAATTGTTACAACAGAACCCGGAACTAATGCATCAATGATTTCCTGAGGCATATCGAAGCCGTCCTGTGACCAGCCGCCGCCGCTTACTGCAAAGCCGGTAAATTCTACAAGATGATTCAGAGGCTTAAATTCAGCAGCCGTACCAACTCTTACGCCGTAAACTTCCCAAGCGCCGTCGGATTCGCACTGCATTCTTGCACCCCATGTGGATACATCGTCACCAAGGTACTCTGCAAGCTGCTCATAGGTAATATAGCATTTGCTGCCATCGCAAACAGCATAGCCCTGACCGCTTCCGTCTGCATCGCCTACGCCGACTCTCATCCAGCCTGCTGCTGAATCCGGCATTACAATCCACATATTACCGGTTTCGGAAGTATAAGAGATTTCCACTACGGAACCCGGAACAAGTGCATCGATGATTTCCTGAGGCATATCAAAGCCGTCCTGTGACCAGCCGTCGCCGCTTACTGCGAAGCCGGTAAACTCAACTGCGCCTGTTAACGCATAAGCAGGAGCTGCCTGGCCAACCTTAACAGAGTAAACTTCCCAATCTCCGTCAGATTCGCACTGCATTCTTGCGCCCCATGTAGATACGTCGTCACCAAGGTATTCAGCAAGCTGCTCATAGGTAACCTGAGCAATGGATCCGGAATTGTTCGTGTAAGCATAACCCTGACCGCTTCCGTCTGCATCGCCTACGCCGACTCTCATCCAGCCTGCTGCTGAATCCGGCATTACAAGCCACATGCCGGTACCGGTTGTGCTGTAATTGATCTCTACAACAGCGCCCGGAACAAGTGCATCAAGGATTTCCTGAGGCATATCAAAGCCGTCCTGTGACCAGCCGCCGCCGGAAACCTGGAAGCCTGCAAAGTCAACTGCGCCTGATAATGCAAAAAGATTGGATCTGTCCTCTCCGGTCTCCACCGAAACATACTCAGCAGAGGTATCTACGGAAAGTACATTGCCGGAAGCATCCTTAAATGCTACGTTATCAATATACATATTTGCCTGTGTTGCACCCTTTGACTGACCATTGTCTGTTTCCATGGAAATTGCAATATAGTTGCCTGCTGCAAAGGTCTGATCATCAGGGATTGTGTAAGATACTGTCTTCGGGTTGTCATCCTCCAGATATACGGACCATCCCTGAGTGTTCTTTACACTGTTGTCTTCTCCGGTAAATGCATAAATATTACCGGCAGTTGCATAGAAATCACCGTCCGGATTCTCGGTTCCAATGGTGAATTCAATTGTTCTTAAGTCAGAGATACTGTCACCAAGCAATGCATCTGCCTGGAAAGCAACATAGGGAACCTTGCCCTGCGGTGTTACTTTTAATGCCTTGGATCCGTTGTAATCCTCTACGGACAGTAAGGATGCATCTGCATTTCCTGCAATTGAGCTATCCATACCGACAAATCCAAAGACACCGTCTTCGAAGTCAATGCTTACTTCTCCTGTTGCCGCAGCGTCGTCTGTGTCATCGGTTACTGTGTCATCAGCTGCTGCATCGTCTGTTGCAGCATCATCTGTTGCAGCGTCATCTGTGTCCGCTGCATCTGTTGTACTGTCTCCAGTCGTGTCTGTTGCATCATCTCCGCCGCAGCCGATCATACTGAATGTCATCGCTGCTGCAAGGAATAATGCCATGATTTTCTTTGCCTTCAACTTTTTCATCCTCCTTATACTAGTTGAATTGTTAAGAGCATGCCGGCAGTGTCCCTAACCGACAATACCGCTTCGCTCCACACCTTCAATGAACTGTCTCTGAAGAGCAATATAAACAATAATGATCGGCAGCATTACCAGTACAATACCCGCATCCATAAAGAGCTGCAGGATATTGGGATCCAGGATCTTTTCTACGTTTGAAATATTCGATGTAATCGTAGAAATTCGCGTGCTGACAAATGTTTTATTGCTAATCGCAAACAGGTTTGCATAGAAGGTGTCGTTGTACTGCCATACCATAGAAAAGATTGCTACGGTAATAACGGACGGCATCGCATTTACTAACATGATGCGGAAATAAGTATACCACATTCCGGCTCCATCCACAAATGCCGCTTCCTCAATTTCTTTCGGAAGTCCGCGGAAGAACTGGTTAAAAATGTAAATGTAGAGACCTGACCGTAATCCACAACCGAACAATGTCATGATATACATCGGTATCGGTGTAGCCAAAAGGTTGACAGCTGACCCCTTGATTAACTTTATAATTCCAAAGATATCAAATTTCGAAAATGTCATATAGAGCGGAAGCATGATCGTATGGGTAGGTATTACAATCATGACTACCACACATGCAAACAGGACATTTTTGAACGGAAATTTGAATCTTGCGAATCCGTATCCTACCATGGAGCAAATCAAGATTTGAATCGCCATGAGTGAAATAGAGTAGAGTAAGGAATTCGTTACCGTCCTGCCATAACTCAGATACTCAATCGCCATTTCATATCGGAACAGGGTCGGCTCCTGAGGTATCAGGTATACCATCGGATTATAATTATCCGCATCGGAGAAAAAAGAACTGCTGATAATACCGATAATCGGACCAAGGATGACATAGGAAACACCTACGAGTATCAAAAACTTGAATAAGCCAAGGATGAACTTCTTAAGATTAGAGACCCAGCGTTTTCTGTCATTCGCAAATTGTGTATCCGTCTTCACATCCTGAATCATTGCTTTCACAGAATTGATCGACAGCTTTTTCTTTGTCTTTTCCATCTTTTTTCTCCTTTCTTAATTATAGTAGAACGTTCGTTTCTGTATAAACCTGCAGACAATAATCAAAATCAAACAGGTTATAATCGTGGATATCAAGCTCATCGCCGAGCTGAGTCCGTAATTCATTTCCGTAAACGCTGTCTTATATGCCAGATCTACGACTTCGGAATCCGCAAAGCTGTCTACTACGGTATACACGATGTTGGTGATGATATGAGGCATTACCATCGGGAAGGTTACCTTCCAGAAGGTCTCATATGTTGTCGCGCCCTCAATCTTTGCTACCTCATACATGGAACCCGGTATGGACTGCAGGGCCGCAATGAAAATGACAATCTGCACACCGGAGGCGTTGATAATCTCACTGATACGTGCAACCGCACCGGATACATATTCCAAAACTCCCATCGGAAGTCCCAACGCATCAAACATCTGAATATAATATTCAATGCTGACTCCGCTCCCCGACGCCGCTTCTGCTACTTCGGCGCTCGCATTGGAAAGTCCGCCGCTCATCATGGTTCTTGCCGTATCCATCGCAGATACGATCGCATCGGAATTTAAAAGCACCGGAAGGAAGAAAATTGCTCTTACAAGTGTTCTTCCTTTAAATTTCTTATTAAGAAGCATCGCCATCAGCAAGCTGAAGAACGTAATCAAAGGAACGTCGATCAGCATATCCCCGACGGAGGTTGTCAGAATCTGTTTAAAGGTTCCGTGTCCCCGCAGTGCATACATGAAATTATCAAGTCCGACAAAATCAAGTGTATATCCTCCGCCCGTCTTTACCGTCAGTTCGGAAAATGAGAACTGAAACGTCATAAATAAGCTTCGTACATAGAACCAGATAAAGCCTACAAGCCATGGAAGAATAAACAGAACTCCCGTAATACTGCGTTTTGTTGTGAGAGCCATTCTTTTCTTTTTCTTCATGATTAAACTCCCCCTATTCCATAGCTTCTGGCCGGTACAGATACACCATCCACAGTCTGATCCGAATTGCCGCTATTTACATATATAACCACACCGTTACTATAGGTAACCGCTCTGACACCGTTATCCATGATCTCATGATTGATTATGTAGGCACCGTTTACATACTTAAGCGCTTCATTTACCTCGGAATAAACAGCAAACGCCTCATTCTTCCAGTTATCATAGGTTGTCGCATAGAACCTGTTAAGTCCCGTATTCTTGATATCACTGGAACTCTCCCATGAAAATACGAAATGCGGAGATGCTCCGGTTTCGATCAGATTCAGTACGATCTCAGTCCTGTCAAAGGTATCGCTTAAGTTGATCACGCTTCCGGAATAATCTATGCAGCCATGAATCAGCATCTGATAGAACGGAACCGTCTCATCCACAATATAATAATCATTCGCAGAAAGCGGCGCATTAATAATATCGTCCGCATATGCAAAGGTATAATCATTACCGTCATTGACCATGATGTTCTTTCCGGTCTCTGTCAGCACATCAAACTGTCCGAGTACGACATCCAAAGCTTCTTCTCTGTTAATGACATTGGTTCTTTTCTTATCGGAATGTAATCGGTTTCCGAGATCTCTTAAGGATATTCCGCCAATATCATAATTCTCAATCTTACTAGCGAATTTATCCACATATCTTACCAGGAACTTCGGTGATACCAAGTAGAAACGGTTCTCCTCATATCCAAGTCCCGATGTCTGCCTAAGCGTTGCAGGATTAACCAGTCCAAAATCGGCTATATATCCTGCATAATATCTGGAGGTTTCGTTTCCTACGGAATATCTGCTGCTGACTTCAGTGACACGCTGAAAAGCAATATCCGCATAGAAGCTTCCTCCGTTCTGCTCCAGACACTCGCTCAATTCCTCCAGACCGGACTTTCCTCCAAGTTTCCAGGGTACGCGCACTCTGTTCACTACATCATGATAATATCCGCCGTTGCACCAGCCCTGATAATTCATGACCTGATTGGTGATACCGTTTCCCGCCAGATCGTTTGAGATTTCCTCAGCTTCGTCAAAGGTTGTCATCGCATATAATCCGCGATACTGTGTGCCCAGGAAGAACTTCGACATCTCAACGCCGCCAATAATATCATAATAAAACTTCACATCACCTTCCGCCCCGTTGGCAGTCAGTACGCCATCCTCCATCAGACGCTCACGATAATAATTAGCCGCTCCTACATATCCTGCATTTTCTTCTGTCAGCATGGTATATTTTACGGTCAGATTCACATCATAGAATTTGCTTTCCACAATCGGCAGATCCGCTTCACTACCGGTTGTACCGAACATTGCCAGCTTATCGTTACCGCGAAGTACAAAAGTCGGATATACATAATTGTACTCGTTAATCTTTCCCGCTATCCCGGCTGTCAGATAACAGGTTGCCGCGCCGTCCTCAATCGTTGCAAAAACACTGCTGTCCTCCCGGCAGATCGCGAAAAGCGCCATCTTAGCATCCTCCGTATTTTCCAATACGGTATATTCCGCCGCCAGCGGATCGATTCCGTAGACATATTCGGCATAGTTGCCTGCCGTAGTCTTGCCGTTGTTGAAATTAATCAGGGAACCGGAGCCGTTCGGAACCAGCATATAACCTGTTTCCTCCTTACCTGCCGTACCAAAGTATCTTAACAGCTGGATACGGAAAACCGCTCCGCCTCCGTTTTCCTCTACGCCGCTCATCGGAATGGATACATCAACAGAATCTCCGTTCAGACGATATTCCAAGGGAATCAGGAAAGAGATCGGAACCGCACCTTCTACACCCGAATTTTCCATTTCTCTCAGGTAATCCTCCTGCGTAAATCCTGCCATTTCAAAATAATTATTTAACTTTCTGATCTGTGAAGCACCTGTCTGTGCGGATTCCAAAAGCTCCAGATAGTCGTCCGCCACATCGCTCTCGATAAACTTGGTGGAAACATATTTTGCTTCATCCGCAGGCAATGCTGCAATCACGCTGTCCAGTGTCTCTCTGCTGATATAAATCGGAACAATCCCCGTGGTTGCTGTCAGATCGCCCATTGTATACAGGAAGCGGACTCCGTTTTCGATGGATTCCAGCTCCAGCTGATCTCTGGAAGTGCAGTAGCCATAGGAATCAATGGTTACTTCCTTTCTGGCCGTATTGAAATAGTCCAGAATAATCTGTGATTTGAGGTAATTCTTGTTCGTTTCATTTGCAACCGCATCTTCATCCGCATCTAACGGATTGGAATATGTGGTCTGTCCGTTTCTCTTATCATAAATTGCCACATATCCCGTTTCCGGGTCCACATACAGCTTCAGGTACTCATTTTCGGATGCCAGCGCCATACCGTCGACATCACTCTTGGATTCGCTGATTGCCGTAAACTCCGTTCCTTCTTCATATTCATAAGAAGAAAGATACTTCTTGTATTCATTATAGAAATAAAAATGTATCAGGTAATAAGCGATCCAGATCAGAGCAACTGCCAGAACAAGGCTTACAACACCGATTACGATTTTTTTACTTTTACGCATCTTTGCCTCCTCCTATGCTCTGAAGACCAGTTCCTGATAAATACTGTAGAAGAAACTATATACCTGATTTATCAAGTCGGCGAGTAACAGTACAATGAAAATAATAATGAACATTGCCACGAAGGTAAGAAAAATGGTAATCAGCGTCTTACCCAATGTGTAATTATGCACCTGCATAATACCAATCAGCATCATCATAAGGCCATACGCAATGCCAATCGCAAGGATCATCCAGTAAAATGCGCCTTCGTTCTGCGCCACAAAATGGCTGAAGACGGTACCGATGTTAAAGCATACAATAATCGGAATCATTGCATATCCAACTGCAATCGCAATATCCTTGAGCCGTCCCTCACCCTCCATCAGGCAGGTGATGGACCAGTTGCTGACACAGATTAACAAATACAGTACCAGCACAGATATCAGCTCCGGCAATGCATCGACGCTCCGCGGATCAATGTCATTCACCACAAAGCTCGCTGACATACGGTTGATGGAAAAGGAAAGCGAGAATAGAATCACCAAAAAGATGGCAATCGGAACGCTCCCTCTTTCACGATGACGGATTTCATAATAGCCATCGGCCGGATGGCTTACGGTGTAAAATGCATATTTCCACTTTTCCTTGGAAAAGAACTGTTTCATCAGATAAGCCCTCCTTCCGTCTTTTTCCCGATTTTCTTTCTCTTACGTTTCCATCTCTTATAAACATTCCATGCAATAATCAAAACGATCACTACGGTCAAAATGACATTCAGATTTTTCGAAAGCATTTCGTTCCGATATCGTTTCCATGCAATGGAATAATATTTTCGGTTCATCCCGAGCTTTAAATACTTCATTGCGAGTCTGTTATTGCCGGCTGTCAGATAAGCCTTCCCGATACCTGTATTGGCAAGCTCGTTATTCTCATCCAGTTTCAAAACCTCCTGCCATTTGTCAATTGCTTCGGTTTCGTCACCGTCGTAACGAAGGCCGACTGCCTCATTGATCAGCTTTCCGTAATCTGTCGCCGTAAACTTAAGGAGCGCACCGTAATATGCATCCAGAACAATAATCTGATCCCCGATATACTCAATCGCAACCGGAGTAGTAAAGGTTCCTTCCTGAGTTCCGAGACCTCCAAATATATACAGCAGATTTCCTTCTTTATCATAGGTAAAGATTCGTCCGCGCTTTCTGTCAAGCAGGGAGTAAATTCCCTTCTCACGATATACAACATCGGTGATTTCGGAAGGTCCGGCATACGTACCATAGATACCCACCTGAATATCTCCGCCGACATTTCCGTTCTCCCCCTTCTGGATGACATCCTCACCCTGGGGATTCAAACGTCTGACTGCCTGAACGCCATCGACATCAATATTGGAAGCGTAGATAAAACCATCGCCGTCCACATCGATTCCGGTAAATTCGGTTGGAATATAAAGCTGCTGATTGGAACGCTCTTCCTTACTTGCGATCTTTCTCCAGAATTTCTCCCAGAGTGTAATCTTTACGTCAATCGTTCCAAAATAACCGGTAAAATCACCCGTGTTTTCGAAAACCATGATTCCTTCAAAGGTATTCTTTGCAATCACATATACACGATCCGCATAATCAACGGTTACTTTTAAAGGAGTAAAATCAAAGTTATCTTCCAGAATTTCGGACTGCGGATTATCAATAATCTTGATAAACTCTCCTTCCGGCGTCATCACAACAACCCGCTTGTTCATGGAGTCCGCAATATACAGCTGCATATTTTCCGAAACGCATACGCCGTACGGCTGATTGAAAGTATCCGCAGTCCCGTCATGATCAAAACTGTCAATAATTCTGACCGTCTCCGTCATAGTTTCGTTCAGAACAACAATCCGGTTGTTTCCGGTATCCGCCACATAAACCAAACCGTCAGGAGCCACGCACAGATCTCTCGGCTCTTTAAAATCGGTTGTTCCCACGCTTAAGCCGGTTACCGATCCGTCCGGTACATATGCAGCAGGTGTATAAACTACATCTTCACGGTAATTATAATTGTATGTATCATACGGAATATCTTCCGCATTTACTGTCTCGCCCAGACTCACACACAATACTGCAGTCATCAGAAGGGAGGCAGCCATCTTCTTGAACAATTTTTGTTTTTTCATTCTGCTCCTCCTATCAATCCTTCATACCGGAAGTTGTCATGGTTTCAAGTACGTTACTCTGGCAGGCCAGGAAGAAGATAATCGGCACTGCAGCAATAACGAAGGTTACGGCTGCCGCTGCGCCCGCTCTTGCGGTACCGCCGGCAGAAATCTGCTGCAAAGCAAACTGCAGCGGCTTTAACTGCTCGTCACGCAGGAACATGGAGCCCGTGTTTCCCCACATCTGCTGGAACTGGAAAATAGCCAGTGTCAACCATGCGGGCTTTACGTTCGGCATAACAATTTTCCAAAAAATCTTGTATTCGGAAGCACCGTCAAGTCTCGCCGATTCCATCAGGGAAATCGGAAGCTGTTCCATAAACTGCTTCATCAAATAGAGTCCCATACCGTACTGACAGGCCGGCAGGATCAGGGCAAGATAATTATTATTGATGCCCAGCCAGCTGATAATCATATAGTTCGGCGTCTGTGTTACCTGCCATGAGAACATCATGGAAAGCACAACCATGCTGAACAAAATATTCTTGCCGGGGAACTCATGCTTTGCCAGCGGATACGCCGCAAGGGAAGCCAACAGGACATGACCTACGGTTCCGATTCCCGTAATAATAATCGTATTTAATATGTATCTGGAAAAAGGCACCCAGGAATCGTTCATTACCATGAACAAATCCGTAAAGTTCTCAAAGGTTGGATTTCTAACCCATATTTTAGGCGGATACTGGAAAATCTCGTCCAGAGGCTTCAAGCAGTTATTGATAATCATGACAAGCGGTAATGCCATAAAAACGCCGCAGATTGCCATCAGGAAGAACAATAATCCGTTTCCGGCAACGGAACGGTTCAGCTTCTTTTCTCTGGGTTTGAAAAAGCGATATTTTCTTTTTACTGTTGCAGTTTTGGTCGCTGTCTTTGCCACTATTCTCCCACCCTTCCTAATATTTTCTGAACCAGTTTATTGGTACCTACCATCAATAAGAACAATACTGTTGCAATTGCTGATGCATAACCCATATCGAAACGAGTGGAACCGTAGTCCATCAGATGCGTTACGACGGTTGCACCGGCGTAGTTGACGGATGGGTTTCCGGCAAGCTGTATGGAAATATCCGCAACCGCAAAGGACTGAGTGATCTGCATAACCGCACCGAACATCAGCTGCGGCTTCATTGCCGGGAGTGTTACATACCACAGTTCCTGCCAGCGGTTCTTAACGCCGTCAAGCGCCGCGGCCTCATACAGGCTCTTATCCACGGTCTGGAGACCTGCTATAAAGGAAAGAAATCCTGTGCCAAGGGATAACCACAGCTGAACCACGATCAGACAGGGGAGAATGAGCTTTGCATCCTGCATCCAGAGCTTCTGTTCATTAATAATGCCCAGTTTAATCAAGATACCGTTCAGATATCCGTAACGGTCACTGGAGAGAATCAGGCTCCATACCATATATGCGTTACCGCAGATGGACGGTGCATAGAAAATCAGTGTTAACAGGGTTCTGATCTTGCTGGAGAATTCGTTAATAATCCATGCAAACAAAAGGCAGAGCATATAGCTGACAGGACCCGTTACAACCGCGAAGATCAACGTATTCTTTAAGGACACCAGGAAAATATCATCTTCAAGGAATAATTTCACATAGTTGTTCCAGCCGTTGAACGTCGGCCACTCAAGCATATTAAAGTAAGTAAAACTGAGTCCGATGGATATGAGCACCGGTAATACCGTAAACAGGAAGAACAGAATAAAATAGGGTGCTAACATGATATAGCAGGCTTTGTTTCTTTTGATACGATAACCAAGTGTGCCTTGCTTTTTCGCAATGGTCAATGCTTTATTTGATGCCATTTATTTCCCCTCCCCTTCTAAATCTTCCAATGTCGGCAAACCGAATTCTTGTCTCTTATAGTTAATCTCATCATTAATATAGAGAACCTTATCCATTAATTCTTCTCTCGGCGACGCCGTATCCGTTTCCGTTGTAACGGTATAGAATGCGTTATTCACATTTCGCCATGAATAATAGCCTCCCGGTACCTGCGGAATTCCCTTCACCCATGTAAACGCCTCTGCAAGCGCTTCATAAGTATCTACCGGCCACGGCATGTTGCCGAAGGCTTCCTGATTTGCCGTTGCAACTCGGGCTGCGGAGCCCATCAGAGATTCCATCTCTCTGTCAAACAGCGTCTGCACATCCGCGGATGTCCACCACTTGATAAACTCCCAGCAAGCGTCCGGATGCTCCGTATCCGCCATAATCATGCTGGCAAGACCCGTACATCCCACGGAATGATCCACCGTTCCGTCCTCCTGCACCGTTCCGGGTACCATTGTAAAGTCCCATAATCCCGCAATATCGGGAGCGGATACCTCAAGGTTATTGTATACGGTATAATCCGCTATAATGATCGGGCATTCTCCGGTACGGAAACGTTCTTCCACGCTGGTGGTCTTGTCGAGACCGTAATCCGTATAATATTCACAGTATTCCTTAAACGTATTTACGGCAACATCGGAATCCAACGCAGAGGAAATGCCTCCTTCATTGTAATACTCACCACCGTTCTGATATAACAGCATCGCATAGATCTGTTCGCTCGGCAGCATGCCGAATTCCATCTGATTCTTTGCAAGCACGGACATTGCAACCTTTACATCATCCCATGTCTCGGGTATTTCCATGCCAAGCTCGTTCAGAATATCCTTTCTGTAGAACATAACCGGGAAAGTCTGAGTCTCAGGCAATGCATAAATCGCTCCGTCAAAGGAAAACGCCGTCAAAGCGCTTTCATAGAATCTGGAGGTTACTTCATCGATATCATCAAACTGGCTTAAATCCAGTACCGCATTTCTAAGTCCATAGTTCACCGGGGTATCATTACCGGTTGTCAGCACCGCTCCGGCAATACCGTTGGTATTCGCTACCTGAATCGCTACATCCGGCCCTTCTCCCGCAAGCTCCGCCCGGAGCAGAGTGTTCATATCAACCAGCTGTACGTTTACGTTAATCCCGTATACTTTGGTAAAGGATTCGTCAATCAAGGCTCTGATTACGTTTGCCTGATCTCGTCCGGTACCTACCCAAAGCGTAATTGTTTCATTCTCCTCGCTGCCTTCTCCGGCTGCGCCGAGAGAGTTGTAATCAATCACGAACGAATAGAACAATCTCTTGACTTCATATACCAGCTTATCCCAGAAAGAATTGGAGCTTTCCTTCACCTTTTCTCCCGAAGAATAAACGTTGATTCTGTCAATCTGGAGCGGCTGGCTGATAACCTGTGTAATCCAGTTACCGCAGGCTCTGACATTCTGTTTATATGTAGAAATTACTTTTACAAATCGTTCCTCATCCGCAATCAGATAATCAAGCTGGTCACGCATTGTAATCAACACGGTTTCTTTATCGGATGTCTGGCCTGCTGCAGCACGCAGGGATTCAATCGCATCATTCAGTTGGTCTCTGACCACCGTCATTTCTTCCTTTAAGTTAGGCAAAGAAGCAGCCAGCTGATAATCACGGTAGGTATCCGGGCTTACACCGGTGATACGAATTACCTTACGATAAATCGCATTTAACTGGGATACGCAGTCCTGCACTTCGGAAATAACGTCGGAAAATTCGCCAAGCACAACCTCCATGCGGATCGTATGGGTTCCCTTTTCCAGATAAAACTGATACGGATTGCCGTCTTCATCCTCAAGTATATCCGTCCGCCAGCCGGAAGCATAGTTAAATCCGTAATCCTGCATTTCGGCAAACGGTACTGCGCCGTCAATGCTGATCTTACGTGAAATATAAATACCTCTCATGAAGTTTTGTTTATCAAATAACGAAATATTATAATATCCGGTCTCGGGTACTTCAAATTGCCATTCAATCCACTGTCCGGCCGCGCTCCAGCTCTCACCCCCGATGGTATTGTTGAGCAGTGCTTTCGGGCTTGTGGGAAATACTGCCGGAGAGGACTGATCCTGCTTCGGATACAGCATCTGGGAAGACGTCTTGACTGCATCCTCTGCCTGAATCACGATGTTCTGCCCGTTTGTCGCAGCCGCGCCCTGTGCATCCCACTGTGCTTTGACTTCCTCATAGCTTTGCACGGCTTCATCATTTGTGAGGATCAGCTTGCGAATCAGCATGGGCTCTCTTTGAGAATTAATGGAAATCGTATGCGTACCTTCCGAAAGATAAACGCAAAGCGGTTCCGTGATATAACCGTTATTATCGTACAGCTCCGAAGTAATCCATTCCGGAATTTCAACGGAGGTCGGTTTCATATCGTTGCCCTGATTATCTTTATTCCATGTCACATGGGTGAGTCCCTCGCTAAAGTTTTCCTGTGCCACATCCGTGGACCAGATACGTGAAAACTCAATCAGGGATAATTCTCCGTAAGGAAGCTCGCCGTCCACGAAAAAGCTTCTCTGAATCTCGGAGTTTTTACCCTCTACCGGATAATACAGCAGCTCCACCTTGTAGAAGCCCGGCTCCGTTACCTCAACCTCAAATTCTATATAAGCGCTTTCCGAGGTCAGAATACTGTCGCCGCTCATTCCTTCATAATCAGAATATACCTCCGGTTCTTTTTCTACATCGCCTTCCATATAAGCCGTGTAGTCCGCGGCGTCAACTTCTATTGCTGCATCAGGATAAGAAGCGTCTGCATGTGCTGCCAGATACTCCTTATAGCCAGGAACCGTATCATCCACGGAATAGGTGCTGACGATGTCCTTGCAGGTCTCCTGTGTCATCACGGCTTCTGCTCTGGTATTAATCATACCGATCTGAAAAGCCGTAACCGCTTCCGCCGCCGTCAAAACCATCGCCATCAGTTTTTTGTTTAATTTCCCCAGTTTCATGTTTTACCTCCACGCATTCACAACCATTCGGGATTTCATGTGCTGCTCTATTCGTAATACCATGCATCCTCATCTTCTTTCGGTGCCGGCATATATTTCCGAAGTGCTTTTTCTATCATAAACGTACAAACGTAACACCATACTCCGGGCAGGAACAGAATTGTCGGCATGGGCAGATAAAAAAACCATGCCCACAAAAGCGCCGCCGTCCCGGCCAGAATCAGGATCGTATATCCTGCGTACCGAATCATCATCACAAACGCAAGCTTTACCATTTTGCTCAGCTTCATCGTAAAACGGGACAATACCGGAAACAGATAAATCAGCAGCGCCGCCGTAACCAGCATTAACGCGGCGTACATTCTGCTCATCATCACGCCGCTCTGCGACCCCAGCGCCAGTGCAACCGACCGCAGATGATACAGTGCAAGCAGCCATATCAGCGCTGCCACCGTCAAAATGCTGCCGGGAACAAATGTCCTTTTAAATGAATTCCAGTACTCCAACATCGGGTAGCTGCGATTTCTTCTGATATTCTTCATCATTGCATAGTAGAATGATGTTGTCGCCGTTCCTATCGTAAAAACCGGCAGGCAGGATAACAGCCAGACAACATTCAGCATAATGATCTGTCCCGCTTTGGTCATAATGTAGATCAGTGTGCTGTCCGGTCCGAAAACCTTCTCCCGCTTTTTCTGCTTTTCTTTTTCTTTTTCAGCCCGGTTCATCTACTGCGCATCCTCCCTGATCGGGTAGGTAGTCAGATCCGGGAGTTCATCCAGCGTGATTACATGTTCATGCTGGTAAACCTTCTGCAGCATTTCCCTGTCGGTATACCGTTCCGAATAAATATTCATCACATTCGATTCCGAAACGAATTCGCCGCCCCAGGTTCCGAAGTACCCCCACATAGCGCCGTCTCTGATCGCCAGATCCGGGTCAAAGATACATCCGTTTTCGGAAAGAACCACCATTTTGTTGGAGTCCGCATAATCGTGAGCTTCCATGAATTTATTGATCTGTGAGGAATATACCTGCTCCCCCGGATAAATGTCTTCTCCGACGATATCCACTACGTCATCCCCGGGATACCAGTCTTTATCCTGTCCGTTCCAAACCCAGATCAGATTGTTCAGTCCATATTCATTCGTAAACTTGTCGTACATCAAACGGTACAACGAGATATAGGACTGTGCTTCGCAATCGCCCCACCAGAACCATCCTCCGCTTGCTTCATGCAGCGGTCTCCATAAAACCGGAACGCCTGCCTCCTGCAGCTTCTGAAGTTCCCCGGCGATCGTATCCATATCGGACATTAAGAGTTCATAGCCTTCTTCATCTTCACCGTTCATAATCCGATCCAGATCAATATTGGTGTAGTCCTTATAAAAGCCGCTGTACCACTGTCCCGTCAAATATTTTGAAGGAGCGTTCCAGTGCCAGCACATCGTTACGATCGCGCCCGCTTCCCATGCTGTTTGAGCATATTCGATACTCTTTCCTTCGCTTCCGTTTTCTACGCGTGACGGTGAATATTCTATCATGTCCAGACCGACCATTGCCGGAAATTTACCGGTTTCCGTCCAGATACATGCATTTTCATGTCCGTACAGGCCTCCATCGCAGTATTGACCGGAAATCACATTCACTCCGTAATTATCACACAAATAACTCATCAGCCGTTTTGCACAGTCATCCGCATTTTCATTCGAGAGCTTTGCAGACACCTGATAATAATCTTCCGGCAGCTGTGGGCTTGATATCAGCGTCAGCTTATCCAGCGCTATGTATCCCCAATATTTCAGCACCATGATCTCATGGTCCCCGGCTTCCAGATAAACCCTTTCCATAGCGGCATCCGTAAAAGTCGTTTCCTCGCTTGCCAGCGTTCCGATCGAGGTTCCGTCCACCAGTATGTAATTTTCCTTATAGCCTCCGATTCCCGCCGTTGTAAACTGCAAGTCATAAAATCCAGTTTGTGCAACCGTGATTCGGAAAGTACAGGAATCCGTATCTTCTTCAAAGCCTTCCGCATATCCGTTTCCCGAATAGCCTTCAATCCGGTTTCCGGTCGCAACATTGCCCGAAAAATCCGCCTCCTCAGCTTCGTATACTGCTATCACTTCCGGTTCATCCTGTTTTGTCTCTGACTGTTTCTGCGCGCATCCGCCGAGTACGGAAACGCTTAATACGCCGCTGGCTACTAATAACCAATTCTTTTTATTCATGTCCTGCTCCAAGCGCCGGTTTAGCATCGCCTATTTCGTATTGAAATCAGGCTTTCCTCTAAATCTTGTTATATTGCTTAATTTAATTTCGTTTTTACTTAAATTGTTCGGTACGCTTTAAGTAATTTTTGATTTATTTTTAGTTAAATTTAAGTCATTTCTCAAGTTTTTTAAGTTAATTCTTTTTTCAAAAAAATATTACAATCAAAATTTTGGATATTAGTATAGTACTATTTTCTGGGCATTTTTACAAGTATTTATACAATTATTTTAACGATTTGTACAATTCACACAAATTTTCATCTCATTTTTTTGCTTAAATCACCATTGACACAGAGTTACTTAACTTTAACTAACGAAAATTTGCGAAATCTTGAACCTTTTCCCCTAAAATCTCATCTTCTGATTTCCGAAACTGATCTTATCCTGTTAAGCAGGTCCGGCAAGATTGTGCTCGCAGTGCGATCCGCGCGGAGCGTTTTTATATCATAGGAAATCAGCGCACTTGCGTACTTTAACGCAGCAAGGTATTTCCTATGATATAAAAAAGTCCTGACGCCGTGACGGCGTCAGGACTTTTCGTCATATTATGATAACTGCATGGCCATTCGGCCGATATCATGTCTTTCCGCTTTTGAAAGCAAAATTACTCATTTTTTAAAAACGCAAGGTTCTTTTCGATCAGGCTGCATCTCTGCGCTACACATTCCACGGAGCGTCCCGGATCGGAAGGCGTATGGAATACATAATCCATCAGCTTATCAATGGTTGTCGTTGCCACATGCAGTCTGGTATCGCTGGCAGCATAGTAGATATAAACCTCTCCGTTCTCTCTTGCAATCGCGCCGTTTGTAAACACAACGTTGCTGACGTCCCCGACACGCTCACCCTCTCTGGGTCCGATGAGCAGCCCCGAAGGCTCTGCAATCACCTTGGAAGGATCCTGCAAATCAGTTGCAAAAGCATAAATGACATAACGAAGTCCCGCCGCCGTATTACGGACGCCATGTGCAATATGAATCCAGCCCTTCGGCGTTTTGATCGGGACCGCGCCCGCACCGTTTTTCGCCTCCGTAATCGTATGATACTTTCTCTTGCTGGTAATAATCTCTTCATCGATAACCGCATGTTCAATATCATCGCAAAGGCCAAAGCCGATACCTCCGCCTGATCCCGTATCAATGAAATCATCCATCGGTCTGGTATAGAACGCATATTTACCGTTTACAAATTCCGGATGAAGCACCACGTTTCTCTGCTGGGGAGAATTCAGCGTCTTTAAATTATCCAGTCTCTCCCAATGCTTTAAGTCCTTGGTTCTGACAATTCCTGCCGCTGCAACGGCTGCGGACAGATCCGGATTTGTCGTATCCTTGCTCTCAGAGCAGAACACACCGTAAATATAACCGTCCTCGTGCTTGGTCAGACGCATGTCATAAACATTCGTCTCCTCGGGGCATGTATCGTCAAGCAGGATCGGATAATCCCAGAACCTGAAGCCGTCAATTCCGTTGTCGCTTTCCGCCACGCCAAAAAAGGATTTTCTGTCATTCCCTTCAATACGTGCCACCAGATAGAACTTGCCGTTTAACTCAATGGCGCCGGAGTTCATCACTGCATTGACGCCAAGACGCTCCATAAAATACGGATTCGTTTCCGGATTCAGATCATACTTCCAGGCAAGCGGAATATGCTCCCTTGTAAGCACAGGATATTCATACCTGTCATAAATCCCGTTATAAAAATCACTTTTTACATTCTTTCTGTTTATGAGCTTATGATATTTTTCAAGCTCAACATAATATTGACTGTGCAGCATAAAGACTCCTCCTTATTTTCTATTCATACTTATCCGTTCCTGCTTAATCGATCCGAATCTGCTGCGCGCGCTTGATTACCTCAAAGCACATACGCCCGTTGTGATACGGACATTTCCATGGTTCTACGATGGGCTTTTTACTTGTAGGTTCTCCGTTAATGTCAACCTCCCAGTACCACTCACTGCCGCTTCTCTTGTCCATGACATGATCCTTAATATACTGCCATTCGCTCCTTGCGGCCTCCAGATACTCCTTATGGGAAGGATCCTTCTGGTATCCGTTTAAAAAGCCCAGAACCGTCTCCGCCTGTACCCACCAAATTCTGGAGGTATTCACAACGCCTCTTTCACATTCATTATGTAAGGAATGTCCGTCAAATGCCACCCGATATATTTGAGCCGTCAAATCCTTTGTGATCGGCGTCATTTTTTCTTCATACTTTTTCTCGCCCAGTACTTCAACGCCCCGATCCATGAGCCATGCCGTCTCGATGTCGTGGCCATAGGAATGCAGATCAATGATGGAATTATAATATTTGTCAAAAAATACCTCCTGACGATGAAGCGCCGGATTATAAATCTTATCCGCAAAGGTATCCATAATCCATGTAAGTCTTTCTTTCACCTCAGGATTATGATCCACACGATAGAGCTCCGTATATCCTTCAAATACATGAAGCAGCGTATTCATAGTCTTCCGGGCAATCACACCGTTTTCGGAAAGCTTGTCATTCTCCACCTCCTCAAAGCGCAGGTTGAATGCCTCCTTGTATCCAATCTCATCCGTACATTTTTCCTCAATCACATGAAACAGCTCATAGGCCATTTCAAGCGCTTCCTTATCCCCGCTTGCTTCATAATAAGAAGAAAGCGCGTAAATCGCAAACGCCTGATTGTAGGTGTGCTTCGTCGTATCCTCGGGCGTTCCGTCATAATTCATGGACCAGAAAATACCGCCGTTTTCCTTGTCCATACAATGCTCCTTCATAAACGTGAAGCCGTGCTTTGCTTCATCCAGCAGGCTCTCATCCTTTAACAGCGTGTAGGCATTGGAAAAAAACCAGGTGATCCTGCTGTTTAAAATACAGCCCTTCACCGCCTTCTCATCCACGTTCAGGTCAAAATCCATATACCCGTAATAACCGCCGTTCACATTATCCCTAAGCTTCTTCCAGAAGGGGATAATGCAGTTACACAAATGATCCTTTACTTCCTGTACCATTGTCATTTTTCCGTTCCTCCTATCTTATGGGGGTGTAACATCCCTGTATGCAGCCGGACATCCACCCGGATTTCTTGATCATTTTTATATCAAGGGATACTCCGTCCCTACCGCAGCCTGATTTCAAACATTCTGGCCATCACGGCCTTTGGCAAATCCACCGTCAATTCTCCGGAAACCGGGTTAAAGTCAAAGCTGCAGGGCATTCCGGACGGATATACGCAGTTGATTTCTGCCGGACGTTTTCCGTGAAAGCCCGGCGTCAGGGGAAGTGTAAAGCGCCCTTCCCTGCCGCCCCTTCTCCATACTGCCAGATACATTACATCTCCGGCTGCAAGCGCCATCGACACAAAGGTATCCCTGCTGTCTGCAAGCCCTGTCGGCCAGTACGGCAGCGCCCGTGCAATATTCCCGCGAATCTTCTTATAATAAGAAATTCCCTCCTTTACCAGCGCAAACCGCTCCGGCGAAAGCTCCGCCAGATGGCCGCTCTGATGAATACGAAGCAGCATCGCGTTGACCATATTGTATACGGTCTCCTCCTGCGGCTCCGCCTGTGCGCGCAGAGAGCCCGGTTTTTCCTTCATGCCCTCCCTCTGGGGATAGGACCAGACCGCCGCCTGCTCCGGAGTCAGCCCTGCCGGCGCGTTAGCCGCAATTGTCGCATAATTGATATAATCCTCCTGATCCGAGGTGGACTGAATGCTGTATCTGGACAGCAGCGCATAATCAATCCGCAGTCCGCCGCTGCTGCAATTCTCAATCACCAGATCCGGATACTTCTCAAAAATGCCGTCAAGCCATGCAAGATACGCCTTTTCATGCTGCAAAAGACCGTCGCCCACGCTGTCCGCATACAGCTCTGTTCCGATCCCCGGTTCGATATTGTAATCCATCTTGATATAGCCCGCGCCGTATTCGTTCACCACCCGGTCCACAACCTCATTGACATGTGCGATTACCTGCGGATTTCTAAAGTCAAGCTGATATCTGCTTCTGTCGAAAACCCGTTTCCCGTGTCTTACAAAAAACCAATCATCCGGCACGCTCTTTGCCTTCTCACAGTTGATTCCCATGACCTCCAGCTCCAGCCAGACGCCGGGCACCATACCCTTCTGTCTGATATAATCGGTCACTTCCCGAATACCGCCCGGAAAGCGTTCCCTGCTTTCCTGCCACTCTCCGACGCTGTCCCACCACTGACCGGGCGCATACCAGCCCGCGTCAATCACAAAATACTCACAGCCCGCCTCTGCCGCCGCATCAATGAGCGGAAATTCCTTCTCGCTGGTGGGATCGCCGAACAGGCAGTTCATGTAATCGTTGAAAATCACAGGCAGTTTTTCATTATCCGCATTCGGTCTTCGAATCATACGGCGATATCCGGTAAGCGCTCCCATCGCCTCATGAAAATCAGCCCTTGAGACGCCCACTGCCACGGGAACAGAAGTAAATGCCTCCCCCGGCTTTAAATGTAAAAACCAATGAGACTGTACCTCGGTCGGTCCGCTCACATTCAGATAGAAATGCCTGCACTGATCTCCGATTTCATAATGCCATGAGCCATTGTGCTCAATCTGCCAGAAAAGCGCACTGTCCGCTTCCTTATTTGCCAGATACCCCATCGGCAGATACTCCTTCGTGGACCAGTTTCCGGTATTGGTTACTTCAATCGTCTTACTGGTTCTCTGATACACAACCGGCTGCGTCTGTCCAAGTCCCAGATCCGGAAACGAATAGGTCTTCCAGTTCATTTCCTTCTGCCAGCCGTTATGACAGATCCAAAGTTCCATCTTGTCATCGCTTGAACCTTCACCTTCTTTTTCAATCCCCGTATAGGCAAAAGAAGAAAGATATTCCAGGGTCTGTGTCTCCTTCCCCTCGTTGATTACCGTATTCTGCATCCGGACAACTCCGGTATCGCCGTAGAACTGCCAGTCCGTCAGCACTCTGGCGCCCGTAATATCATCCTTCTGCGTGATCAGAAGATGACGCCCCGTCTCATTATGCGTATCCTCCATTCCCACATACTTCAGCATATATCCCGGCGCCGTTACTATATGCTTATTTCCATGCTTCTCATAAGGCCTGTTATACCCCGAAAAGCTTACCTGAACCGGCTGAAAAGCCTCCTTCACCATATACTCCTCAGGGCAAAGATTTTTTTCGTCAAACTCCGCCCGTGAAAAATGCAAAAGCTTCAGCTGATTCTCCTGCGTAATGCCAAATACAATATGTATCCCGCTTTCATCGATCCTGATATACTCCATAGCAGCTCCATTTATGCTTTCTGCCTGTCGCCGAGCATCCGACGGCTGCGACAGACAGATGATTTTACTTTACCCTAAGCCTCCACTACATGAATCAAAGTTCCTCTGAAATCCCCCCACGGATTCTGTACCTGAATTCCCGCATACATCAAAGCTTCTCCGCTGTAAATTCTTTCTTCCCCTTCAATACGATAATTCTTATCCGGATTCAATCCCTTAAGACGGATATTTCTGGAATGATAATTCGGCCTCATCATGACCTGAACAAAGGTCACAAGCGCTTCCGACTGATCCTTGGATACCACCATGTAGCAGTCATATTTACGATTCTCACTATAGGAAGCCAAACGGTAATAATCACCGGTACGAACCAGATCATTATATTTATGATACATCTTTACCTGATCCGGAATCATATCCCGGTCCTCCTTCGGAATCTTCGTCACATCCAGCTCATAGCCAAAGGTTCCCGCAAGCGCCACATATCCCCTGGTCTCAAAAGGAGTTACCCTGCCGACCGTATGGTTCGGGCAATCGCTGACATGTGCGCCCATGGAGGACAGCGGATATATCATCGCCGTTCCTTCCTGTATCTCCAGACGTTCCACTGCATCCGTATCATCGGAACACCAAATCTGCGGACTGTAATAAAGCATCCCCGGATCAAATCTCGCACCGCCGCCGGAGCAGTTCTCAAGGAGCAGGTGCGGGAACTCCGTAATCAGACGTTCCTGAAGCTGGTATACACCAAGTACGTAACGATGGAACAGTTCTCCCTGTCTGTCCGCCGGAAGCCTAAGGCTTCCCAGATCTGCCAGCTGTCTGTTCATATCCCACTTCACATATTCGATATTGGCGCTGTGTAAAACCTTTGACATGACGTCAAAAACATAATCTACAATTTCCTGTCTGGATAAATCCAGTACATACTGATTTCTGCAAAGTCCGGCAACTCTTCCGGAAATTGCAATCGCCCAGTCGGGATGCTCCTGATACAGCTTGGAATCCGGAGAAATCATTTCCGGTTCAAACCAGATACCGAATTTCATACCGAGCTTATTGACCTCATCCACCAGATACTTCAGACCTCCGGGCAGCTTATCCTCATTCACAAACCAGTCCCCAAGGGAGCTGTTGTCATCATTTCTGTGCCCGAACCAGCCGTCATCCATAACCAGCATTTCAATTCCAAGCTCGGACGCCTGCTTCGCAATGGCAATCAGCTTCTCGGTATTGAAGTCAAAATAAGTTGCTTCCCAATTGTTAATCAGAATCGGACGCTTTTGATCCTTGTACTCTCCGCGGATCAGGTGGTTTCTGAACAGATCATGAAAGCTTCTGCTCATACCTCCGATTCCTTCGTTCGAATGCACGAATACGGCCTCCGGCGCCTGGAAGGACTCACCCGTTTCCAGCTTCCAGCAAAAATCCTCCGGATTAATCCCCATCATGGCGCGAACCGTGTTAAACTGGCTCACGCTTGTCTTTGCCAAAAAGTTTCCGGAATATACAAAGCTGATACCGTAAACCTCTCCCTGATCCTGATCCGCATTGCGGGACAGCAGCGCCATAAACGGATGCTCCTGGTGACTGGATTCCCCCCGCAGGGACGAAACGCCTTGAAATCCTCCCGTCAGAGGGCGTCTGTTAATATGTCGTTCCCTTGCCCAGGAGCCATGGAGCGTGATCAGATCGTAATCCAGATTATCCATATCCAGGCAGGCGCTCATAACCTTGGTCAGGTAAATCGGCTCTGTCCCGTCATTGACTACCTTTACGCTTCTGGTAATCACGTCCACATCCTCAAACGCCGTATAGGACAGGATTACCTGAAGTCCCAGAATTTTGTCCGTGCAAAGCAGCTCCAGCGTGGTGCACTCCTGCTCTGAGCCAAAGGTTGCCGGCAATCCTTCCAATGCTTTTTTACCGGAAAAAATCTCATAGGACTCTAGTCCGAGCTGAAGCGCCGTATGACCGGCCGCTGTCCTGACACTGATCGCATCCTCCCTGAAATCTCCCAGACCGTGCGTCGGGTATTCCATCGGGAAACAATCAAGGAAGGAAAGTCTGTCCCTGTTATTTTTGCTCGGTACAAACGGAGGTTCCTCCGTTCTCATCAAATACCCGATATTATGATCCTTGATCTTTTTTCCATAATACACATGTCCGACAAAATTTTCCTCATCCACAATACCGATGACATAGCTGGACGCCTTTGTATCCAGTTTAAAAATACGTTCTTTTTCAAAATACTGAATTCCCATAACCTTCTCCTGTCTTCTTATTTTTTATTTCGCAATTGATCCCTATTCATAAGTATCATACAAAGACCGCACCCGCAGACGTTTTTCAAAATCCGCGGCGTTCTCAAAGGAACCGTTCAGAATATCCTTCTTTTCCACATAAATAACACGCTGCCTCCGATCCGTCAAGTGGATACAGTTATCGCTGAAAATCACATCGGCGTCCGCAAAATCAAGTTCTGCAAAAGGCGCATAAAGATCGCTTTGCAGGGAAATCGCAAACTGCTTTTCCTGTTCCTGTACCCTGACGCTGATCGTCGGTTTTTGCAGCTTCATATATTTATACGGAAGCAAAACCTCACTTTCATACTGCGTATTCGTCCTGCCGTGAACATCCGTAACCTCATATACCGCTTCCACGAACACCTCATCCCTGGGATATCTTCCCATAGGTTCAAGCTTATCTTCAGGTTTACGGCTGGTCCTCGGCTCCTGCGCGAGCAAATCGGCATAATTCTCCTCGATCAGGCATGCCGCCGAGAACGGCTTTACCTCCGCCTGCGTAACAACCGACCTGATACTGTCAAGGCGCATGTTCTTAAGGCTTAAGGTCAGCTTCACCGAAACGGGCTCCCCGGTTTCATTTTGATAATGCGCCGCGATTCCCGTAAAATACCCTTCAGCATCCGGCACACGAACAATGCTGCCCGCGGACGGTGCATAAAAATTCTTTGCCATATAATGAAGCGGTTTCCAGCGGCCGAAATAATCAATACTCGCCCAGGAAGCGACCGGCCAGTTATCATTGATCTGCCAGTAAAGCGTTCCCATGCAGCGCCCTCTGTTTCTGCGCCAATGCTCCACGCCGCTCTTAATTGCCGCTGCCTGCAAAATCTGTGTTACATACAACAGACTTTCGAAATTCTTCGGATAGCGAAAATTTTCGGATACATAATAGAGCATCTTTCCGTTTGCGGCATCGTTTTTCTGATGACTTTCCATAACTCTGGAAAAAATATTCCGATCCTCGGGCGCGGTATAGCTTTCCACCGTTTTGACGGACGGAAAAGACTGGAAGCCAAACTCGGAGCAGAATCGAAAGAAATGATTCTGGTAATCGGAGAACGGCAGCTGCCCGTGCCACACCTCCCAGTAATGGGTATCCCCCCTGCCTTCCGCATCCGGCTCATCCAGACATCCTCCCGAAGAAGGCGACGAATGCCAGTAAAAGGTGGCGTCGTCCTCTTCCCGGACCGCCTTTGGCAGGAGATATTCAAACTGCTTGATATAATCCGCCCGCAGATACGGCGTTTCATTTTGAAAATTGCCCCAATGATGCCATGCGGTCTCAATTTCATTATTGCCGCACCATAGTCCGAGACTGGCGTGGTGACGCAGTCTTCTTACATTATCCTTTGTTTCCGCAAGGATATTCTCTGCAAAGGCATCCGTCAGATCATATACATTGCATGCATACATCAAATCCTGCCATACAATCAGCCCGTATCTGTCACAAAAATCATAGAATGCGTCGGAGGGATAATAGCCGCCGCCCCAGACACGCATCGTATTATAATTGGCTCTTGCCGCACTGACAATCAGATACTTGATTCGCTCCGGCGTGATTCTCGCATAAATACAATCCTCCGGAATGTAATTCGCTCCCTTGGAAAATATCTTGATTCCGTTTACCATAAAGCAGAATTCATTGCCCCATTCATCTTTTTCCTGACTTACGGTTAACGTCCGAAGGCCAATGGTGTAAACCCTGCTGTCAATCGGCCGGATCTTCGTAATCTGCGCCGCAGCGGCGCCCCCTGCCAGCGTTCCGGCAGGCTTTAAGCTGACCGTCAAATCATACAGGTTCTGATCTCCGATTCCGTTTGGCCACCAAAGCTTTGGTTTTTCCACCGGTATTTCCATGGTAATATGATCCTGCCCTGCCATGACAATCGCGGTCTTGGCCTGTACCTCCACGGAAGGAAGCTTTTGTCCGTTATACCAAGAGGGCGTCAGGGTCAGCGACACTTTATACATTTTCCCCGCGGTATGACAAAGCGCCGTATCCACCCGGACCGTAACCCTGCCGTCCCGATGCTCCTGATGAATCCTGACATCCCCGATTCTGGCGTCGCTATAGCATTCCATCTGAATGTCACGCCAGATTCCCGCATCCGGAAGCTGTGCACCCCAGTCCCATCCGAACATGGAATGTGCCTTTCTCAAATACTGATTTCCCTCCATACATCCGCATGGAATGATATGAATTTCCTTGCCCGGCTGCGGCTGATAATCCTGCATATACCGAAGCGTGGAAGCAAAAACAATTCGAATGGTATTGGTTCCCTCCGTCAAATATTCCTTTACGGAAAAACGGTATGTTCTGTGCATATTCGTTGTTTTGGCAACTTCTTTTTCATTCAGATAAATGGCTGCCAGCGTATCCAGCCCAAAGCAGACCAGCTCCAGATACTGCTCGGAAAGCTGTTCCCTGCTTATCTCAAAGGTACGTTCAAATTCATAATCCTTCCAGAATAATTCCCGAATCTCATATTCATTATCGCGATAATAAGGATCGGGAATCGCCTGCGACTGAGTCAAAGCGGACAAAACGGAGCCCGGTACGGTAACCGGATATTCCGTCTGCGTTCCCGACTCCCTCATCTTCCATTCTCCATTTAATGTCAGAATATTCATTTTTGCTCCATTCCAAAGCGCGGAAAATTGCCTCCGACAATTCTCCGGACTTTTTCTCCAAACGTTTCTATTTTATTTACATCAAATCAGGATAGCTCCTGACCAAAATCAGCGCATGCTCCATGTCACCCTGAATCTGATCCAGCACGGATTTTGCAAGCCGTCTTCCGAGATCCTCTTTATTCACATTTACACTGTAAATATTTTGTCTGAAAAATCCGGGTTCCACCGTATGGTCAAAGCCGATCAGCACCAGCTTTTCCTCCCTTTCCGGATCCTTCTTGTGAAGCGCACAGGCAATATACTTTGCAATCGCGTCATTGGCGCAGACAAACACCTCGGGATAGTCTTCCATACCTTCCATGATCCGCTCCACCTCATGATAATCATAGTAATCACAAGGTACCTGCCCGGTAAAGCAAAACCGCTCCTTGGGTTTCAGTCCCCGTTTTTGCAGTGCCGATAAAAAGCCTCCATACCGGTCACAAATAGATTTGCTTCCTCCGGCATAGCCCATGAAGCCAAATTCCCGATAGCCAAGCTCAACGGCTCCCTTCACCATCTGTTCCATGGCAAACCAGCCCTCCGGACAGATAATATCTCCGTATGCCAGATAATCATCGAGATCTGGCGGAGCATCAAAAAACGCCATCGGAAGCTCAAAGCGCGCCATGTTTTCCACAAAAGCTTTGGGGAACAGGTTCAAAAAAATCAAGCCCGCCACATCGGGAGCCAGCATATGCTCCGCTTCCTTCTCCGCCCCCGCATGATCCTCCACAATCTGCAGCAGCATCCGGTAACCCTTCCTGTTCAGTTCCGTACTGATTCCTGTCAGAATCTGATTCCAAAAAGATTCCTGACTTCGTCCCGATAACACAAGTACCGCCCTGCTGCTTTTGTCCGAAGGCATCTGCCTGATAAGCGATAGATGCTCCCCGGTCAGCTTGGGATAACCCATTTCATACGCAGTCGAAAGCACGGACATTTTTGTTTCATAGGAGACGGCTCCATCGTTTAACGCTTTCGCTACCGTATTTCTGGACAGCTTCATCTGCTGTGCAATATCCTGTATGGTAACCTTCTTCACGCGTCTTCTCCTTTCACGCATTGGTCATCCATGCGTTTGCGAAACTCACTGGATTTTGTTGCATTGTGCAATCATCCTCTCATTCCCATGATATTTTCCATGATATTAAAAAGTGTGCAAAATGTCAATTTATTTTGCACACTTTTTGCACGCATTAATGCACAATTTTGTCATTCTTGATTTGTGCATTTTTTGTTTTCCATAGCGTCTTACACAGAGGTAGGCGCGGGAAATCCTTCCAAAAAAGCAAACGGCCGCTCCGGCTTCATCTGTAAAAACTGCATCAGCAGGTATGCGCATCTTAAGGAAACCCGTTCCTTTCGCAAAATTCCGGCAGCCTCCTCACGATCCGCAATGATAACCTGAATGGATTCGGTTGCTTCCTGATACGCCTCATCGATCTTGCCGAAAGCAAATCCATACACAGCCTGGCTGCATTCATCCGTAAATCCCGCGCCCAGATAAAAGGGTCTGCGAAGCTCCTGCATGCCGCCCTGATAGACCTCAAACAAAAGCCCCGTCTCCTCCTTCATTTCCCGTACCGCAGCCTGCTGCGCATTCTCTCCCGGATCAATCAGGCCTGCCGGAAGCTCATAAAGCCATGCGTCAATCGGATAACGGTACTGACGGATCATAACAATTTTCCCCGGATCCTCTTTCCAAACAGGATAAATGACAATTCCCTCGGAATGCATATCATGCGTGCGAAGCTTTAATTGCTCCTCCTGATTTCTGGATGCAAAATAATAACGAAAAGGATCGCCCTGCTGCGTATAAGCATTCATTTCATATAAGTTTAAAAAACGATTATCCGTGAGCTTTGTCACCTTGTCAAATCTTTTGGTCATATCCGTTTTCCTCTCTTTTTCCTCTTTTCAATAGGCAATTGCGAAGCTCACTGGATTTTGTTAAAATTGCACAAATTGTAGAAACAACACAGTCACGCTTGCGCTCCGTTTCAGACGTAACGGACACCAGGCTCGAGAATCCCCCGCCAAGTGCCGACGTGTTTCTGTAAGAAAATGATGCAGTTGAGTAGTGTTAAGAAGGCAGACTGCTGAGTCTGCCTTTTTCAAAAGGGACTGCTTATGTTTATACAATTTGCGCAATCGGTTCAATGTTTTGATGAGTTTCGCAAAATATAGATTATGAATCTCTGTTATCGTCAAATCAGAGATTCGTAATCTCTTTGTTTTATCATCTCTCTTCTATAATAAAAGAAAGTTGTGCGTATTGCAAAAAGAGGTGTTCAATGAGTGATTACAGCTACCGTCAGGAATTTCGGCAGAGACTAAGTGAATTACGTATTCATCAGGGTGTATCCGCAAGAGATATGAGTCTGTCCCTCGGTTTAAGTGAGGGCTATATCAATAAGGTTGAAAACGGTAAGGTCCTGCCAACCATGAAGACCTTCTTTGATATCTGTGATTATCTGGATATTACGCCGCTTGAATTCTTTAACACGTGCGAGCCCTTTCCCATGGAAATTAATATTGTGATAGAGGAAATGAACAAGCTAAAGCCGGAACAGCGCACCCGGATTATCAGCCTAATGAAAGATATCAACCAGAACCGATAAGCTCCCCGTTCCCCGCGCCAATTGTTGGCAAGGTTCTGCCAGGCATAGGATCGATCCGTTACGCCTGAAACGGAGCGTAAGCGTAGGAATCAAGAAAACCCTTTCGCCGGACTTTTCATCCGATGAAAGGGTTTTCCTGCAAAACAATCCTTTATCATGTAGTCCTCATTCCGCAATTTGCGCAGATGCGAACCTCATAGCTGTTCCCGTTACCTAAAAATCGTAACATTAATAGGAATATGCTCCTGTCACCTGAATGCTAATACTGTTGGGATTGGTTACAAAAAAGTTATAAACCCCGTTCTGATCCACAGTGAAAGAATCAGCCACAGTGTCTGAACACAATATATAATGCTCCGATCCATCCGGATAAACAAGTCCAACCCTGACCGTATATCCCTTCGGACTGGTACTTGCCAAAATACTAACCTTATCTCCGCTTGACAGTGAAAAACCGGGCGCATAATATTGGATATTCGCAGGCACATTCCAATTAATATTCTGCATACTGCCATATGCCTGGATTCCGTCATCCATGAGTACGCTGGGAATATCCTCCACCTCATCGGGAAACAGTACATACTGCGTTACAGCAGGCACTTCCACCTCTATCTCCACCTTAGTAGCCTCATACCATTGATTCTGTGCATCCACAGTCTCTGCGCCGGCTGCATAGGCCGTGACGGAGCCTCCAAGCAGAAACCCTGCCATAATAACGGCTGCAAGTCCCCTTCTTACGGCGCAGCCGCGCTGATATTTTTTCATATTATGTATTCTCCTTTCCAATCCGCTTTTAGAATCTGACAGCGCCACCATCAGATATTTCGAAGCCTTTTCGTCATGAACCGCTTCCTCCAAAATAATTGAAAAGTATTCCTTTGCAGTAAACTGCGCATCGCAATGGGTACATGCATGGATATCGCAGACGCATTCGGCCAGCTCCGCCATCCATTTGCGGACCATATACATGCATGGATTCCATATATGTATGATACTTGCCCAAATTGCTTCCGTTTTGTAAAGCAGATCATGCTGTCTGCAGTGGGACAGCTCATGGGTCAGAATTACGCACAGCTCCTTCTCCGTATAGGACCGAAACGGCAGCACAACGGTATGACGGCGTATCCCGGTTACAAACGGCGTCCTGATCATATCATTTCGAAGCAGTACTGCATTCTTTTTCACTCCCAGACGCTTTTGGATCTCCTGAAAAAGCGCAAGCGTGCCTGCATCCTCCTCGGGCGCGGAAGCCTGCAGCAGTCTGCGAAGCCGATAGGCGCGGCAGCACCATAGAAGGGCCATAACGCACACTCCCGCTGCCCAGATAAGCATACATAGCTTAATCCCCTGACAGATCTCCGGCGTTCTCCTAAACAAAGGACTTTTGATTGCCCGTCCCTCTCCCACAATCAGGCTCTTGATCAGGAAATCATCCCGCTTATAAGCCAAAATCGCAAGAAATACCGCAGGAATCAGATATGCATGCAGGGTCATCCGAAGCAGCCGCCCCGCCAGTCTGCAGTCATTTCGCAGCGCCGTTTTCCTGAGCATCAGCCACAGCAGCGTAAAAACACCGCCCGTAATACCGGTTGATACGATTGCAAATAACAGATACAGAAATAAATCAATCCAGCTCATCGATTAAAGTTTTAATCTTCTCTACTTCATCCGGACGAAGCTTTCTTTCTTCGTTCAGTGCACAAAGAAGATCTCCTGCGTTATTGTTGCTCCAGAACTCAACACAGTTCTCGATCACTTTATTTCCATAGGTTTTTTCGCTGATGAGACTCTGATAATAGAATGTACGTCCGGAACGATAGGAATTCAAATATCCCTTCTTAACCAAACGAGCCAGAAACGTCGATACGGTCTGCGGCTTCCATTCCTTCTGATATGCGGCATTTACGGCCTTTACAATATCCGGTAAGGTTAATTCAACTTCCGAATGCCAGATCACCTTCATAACCAGCTGTTCACATTCTGTTAAATTTGTCCTATTTCTGCTCATAGTTTCTCCTTTTCTTTCGGATAAAACTGTTCATGTAACCTGACTATAGCATAATTTATAATCGGTTACAATCGTCATTTATCCGATTACTCCTTGTAATCTTTGTTTTTTATATAATAGAGACCCGAAGTCCCCATTATTTCATATTTGGTGCTTCATCGCCTGCTTCGCAGACTGCTTGCTCGTTAATGGCGCATGAAAAACAAATGCCGCTTCGCGTCGCTTGTTTTTCTTTTGCGCTCATTATATCATACTCGCAAGAAAATTCAAATAAGGCTTTTGCGGTGCCTCGGGCAGGGTAACGGCTACAGCAGTACAAATTCCGCAGCCTCATACTGCTTCACCCTCTCCTCATAAGCATCTCTGGCGGCCTCCTCGTAGACCAGTACCGGGTTCTTTACGCCCAGCAGTCTTTGAATATAAAGTGCAAAATCCGGATTCAGGATTAAAAGAGGGCCGATCGTATACGTTCCCATGAAATTCTTCCTGCGTACACCCTCATACTTTGTTTCCCGATTGATGCCGTCCCCTTTGGTAACCTCATACAGATATTCCTTTGAATTATCCCCATAGCTTTGGGTAAACTGGTTTTTAAAGCCCACCAGCTTGATTCCGTCGAGCATTCCCATGACAGCCGAATTGTAACGGTCAAACATCTTCCTTTTCGCAGTATAATGAAACACGGAAAGTCCCTCTATCTTCGAACCATCCTCGTTTTCAATGGTATCCCAGAACACCTCCATCGCATTTCCGGTGATCAAAAAAATCACGTTCTGATCAATCAATTCCCGGATTCTGTCCACATAGGGCCTGAGCTTTGCAATGACCAGCTCCTGCTGATGCTCCGTCATGGGACCCATATAAATCATATCGGGCTTTTCCGTTACAAAATGAGGGACCTCGCTCAGCGCATCCTCCACATATTCCGCATCGGGGACGCAAAGCTTCAGGTAACGAATGTTTGCATGATCTCCGTACAGGTTTGCAATCTCCGGAAACAATGTTTCTATTCTGAGCTTTCCCGCCTGCTCACTCATCCCTTTTCCGCCTCCCTCTTTTTTATCAGTTCTACGATCATGCCGTCCAGCTTCTTGGACAAAGCAGGCTTATAGCACTGATGGAGCACAAATACCTTGTCCGTACCCTCGAAATCCAGATAATTCGGAGCTTCCTCATCCGTCATGCCGATGATGATCTTTTCTGCAGGAATTCCGGCCATGATGAGTCTCAGTTTCTGGTCCTTGGCACGATTGCCGGGAATCACAATATGTTTGATCAGTGGAGAAGCAAGCTTCTCATAATCACAGTCATACATCCATGTCATATTTTCCAATACCTTTTCATCATCCAGCAAAAACAAAAGCTCCTTCGTACCCGGCTCCTTTGACAAGTAATCAAAAACAACAGAGCAGGCCACAGGGTTATGCTCTTTTGCCATATGGTCTATAACATCAATACCGCCGACCGTAATCTTATTGTATCTGGTATCCACAATATGAAGTCTTGAAAACCCGTCCCTGATCTGATCCGGCGTCAGGCCCATTTCTCTTAGCAGCGTGGTTACCGTTACCTGATTGTATACGTTAAAGATACTGTCGCTGATCAGGTCATAACGTTCCTGCGTTCCCCGCTCGTTTAAAGTCAAATACTTCTCGCCGAAGTGCACCTCGGCCTCGTAATCCGGAACCGGCGATGAAAATCCGCAGCTTGGACAATGCGCCTTCCCGATCTGATGATATCTGACATACTCATATTCCAGCCTTGCCGCACATTTCGGGCATATCTGACAGTCATTGATGATATTCCGGCAGGTCTCGGTATCCGTCGGCAGACGCTTGATACTGTAATAAACTCTCTCGTTTTCCGGTGCAACGCCGCTGCTGATCAGATCATCCGCATTTAAAATCATTTTGGTCTCCGGCTGCATATAGGCGGAGATGATATTGGCTATATATTCCGAATGCGCATTGCGCAAAATGGAATCGCGGAACAAATTCGTGCATACGACATAATCCGGCTTGATGTACGGGTAGATGTGCATGGAGCTTCGTTCATCGATTTCAATGACGCCCCATTCATTTCTGGATTTTCCGCCAAACGTGGAATTGATCAGAAATGCGCTCGCCACTCCGGCCTTGGTATTCGAACCGCTGCGATTGTTCGTGGTTTTGATTCCCTCCGCTGCCAGCAGATCCACTAACAGATTTGAAACTGTCGTTTTTCCGTTGGTTCCGGTAACACCGATCAAATGCTTCGGTTTTTCAATTTGTCCCATAAAATCCGGGCAAAGCTTAAGCGCCAGCTTACCCGGGAAAAAAGTGGCGTTCATTCCCAGCAGTTTCTGCGTTCCCCTGGCCAGCTTTCCCATGAACATAGCCAGATAGAATCTTGATGTCTTCCTTGCCATTTGTACTCCTTTATAGCCTGGAGCATACAGCCGCCGCAGGCGTCTGCATCTTCATATTTCTTTCCAATAGACTGCTCGCTTTTAATCGAATTATTCGCAGCAATCCGGACTATATTTGCATGATTTTTTACGCATTCATTCTACTATCTGTCCGTGCAAAAAGCAATATCTCCGGTCACATCCGACCTGCACCGGTCTTCCCGGCATTCCTAGCGTTTGATAACCTCCAGCAGTGCTTTCAACACCTCATCCCGGTGGAACGGCTTCATGATAAACCTGGCCGCACCGATCCGCAGCGCCTTGATTACCTTCTGCTGCTGTCCCGCCGCAGTAATCATGATTACCTTCGCATCCGGATACGCCGTCATAATCTTCTCAAGCGCTTCCACGCCGTCCATGACAGGCATCGTAATATCCAGCGTAATCAAATCGGGCCGGTATTCGCTGTATGCTTCGAAAGCCTCTTTTCCGTTCGCAGCCTCCGCTACAACCGTATAGCCCTCTCCTTCCGCCAAATCACGCAGCGCCGTACGAATCAACGCCGAATCATCCACAATTACAATCGTACCCTTGCTGTCGGCCGTAACTTTGCTGCCCGCTTTCTTTTCCATATTCATTTCATAGGGCGCCTGACCGGGACGCAGATCTTCATCCACGGACAAGAGCAGCTGCAATTCATGACCTTCCAGGTAAATCGGAATCACATATCCGGTTCCCTCCACCCTCTGGTTTTCATAGGCAAACGGGGACTCCATGTCCACATCAACGCCTTTTTCGCTTATATCCGTTGCCAGCAGTCCGCTGCAGATATTGACAAATTCTCCCAATACGTCAAAAACACTGCTGTTTAATGTGTCAAAGCTTTCTTTGGCATACCCGGAAGCTAACGAAAGAATCCCGTCAGGCTCATGTTCACCTGCAAAGGCAAGATAGATCTGATGATCCCCCGTCATTCTCTGACCGGCCAGACATTGATATTCATAATTCTCCACACGATGAATCCGTCCGATATAAAAATCAGTCGATACAAACCGTGTGATATTTCTAAGTACAAGTGCTGTCAGCTCCGTAACAAACGGTTTGGCGGAAAAGGCAAACAGCGGGACAATGTCATCAATATTGTCCTTTTTCAGAGCCTTCATTTCTTCATCGGAAAAGCCCTCGTCCTTCTGAAACTCAGTCAGATAGCCGTCCAGATCATTCAGCGCAATGCATTTTTTTTCAGCCAATATCTGCAAAAACTTCATAAAAACGTTTCCCTGCTGATCGAGGAGCTCGGATAACTGACCTACCGTAATATATCCTTTATCCAGTGCAATATCTCCAAAACGCTTATCCTGCTGGGTTTGCAGATAATTAATCTCCTCCGCCTGATCCTCGGTCAAATATCCGGCTGCTACTGCAATTGTCCCTAGTTTTACTCTGGCACGGCTTTGCTGCTGTAAGATTTCCGCCAGAGTCTCCTTTGTGATTACATTTTTTTTCGTCAGAAATTCTCCAAATAACTGACTAAACATATATCATTCTCCATTTCTGAGCGACTTGTCAAAGCTATTTGTTTTCGCCCGGAAACAAACAGCCGATTGAAAAATAAGCTATCGGGCTTATTTTTCAATCTATTCTCTCTTTTGATTTTATCCGGTTGTTGAAACATAGCTTCATTGTACTATAAATTGTCCCCGATAAGAAGACTATTTTTTGATTTATTTTCATGGATAACATCCATGGATGTTATCCATTTGAAAAGGACAGGCCGCATGAAGCGGGTCCTGCCCTTTCTATGAGGAAACATATGTGTATGAGTAAAGCGTTATCCAAGCCGAATCAGGATATCCGAACCGGTAAAAATCAAGAGTGCGGCTCCGATCCAGTAAATCTTCTTGTTTTGTCTATAGCCCAGACGATATCCCCAGTACATTCCCAGAAAAACAAATACTACGGTAGTCGCCTCCAAAATAATCAATACCGTCAGATAGGAGACCTGTAAGAAGCCAAACCCGATTCCGGCCAGCAATACATCCAGACTGGTCAGCATGGCAAGGATATTGATTTTCTTGAAGCGGATATCCATTCTTTTTTCCAAAAACAGTTTTCGGTCCATCGCCTTTACGGCAAACCGGATTCCGATCACCAGAAACAAAATGGCGGCCATCTTATCCCAAGGGTCTGTCACTTTTTCCGTTTTTTCCACGAATAGCGGAATATCAGTGATCAGCGTTCCGGCCGAAAGCGCCGCAAATTGCCAAAGCGCAAAGATCAAAGCCGTAAGCAGCATGTCTCTTTTACTGATTCTGGCGAGCAATGCTCCCTGATATGCAACGGCGATCAGAACATCCACGGATAATCCGATGCTTGCTATGATTAACAGTTCCAGACTCATGCCGCACCACCTCTCTGTTATGATAGTTGCCTCTCCTGCTCCAATCTTTAACGGGATGTACCATCAATGGCTCCCGTACGGATGATAAATTTCACGGAAGATTCCAGATCCTCAGGCGCTCCGCTGTATGTCGTATAATCGTCTGCAATATCAAGTACGGCGGAAAGCCTCTCCGCAAATTCTACGGCTCCTTCCACATCCGTATCCGAAACAGCGTCGGCCAGAACCTGAATTCCTTCCCTGTCAAAGGTATCCATGCCGTCATACAGCGTATGGGCGCCCTCCTGCAAAGCAGCGGCTCCCTCTGACGCCTGTTTGATACCGGCATCCAGCTGCGCCGTTCCCTGTAGCAGCAATGTCAGGTCTCCGCTTCCGGAAGCTACGGCTTGATACATTGCATCCATTTGTCCCAGCAGAGTATAGATCTGTTTCGCGGATGCTGCGTAACCGCTTACGGTAGCCGGATCCATTCCCATTACGCTGCCGGAATCCATTCCTAAAATAACAACACAGTAAGCATATTCCTCAGGTAATCCTGCTGCCATGGCCTGTTCCAGTCCCTGCGTTGCCGCTGCAAATTTTTCATGCGCCGGTACCAGCTGCTCCGCCATACCGGTCAGGCTGTCGCCAAGCTGCCGTACACCCGAAAGCACTCTGCCGCTTCCCTGGGAAATCTCATCCAGTCCTGCTGCCAGGCTATCCGCACCCTCTGCAAGCTCCCTGCTGCCGCCGACAAGCCGGGTCGAGCTGTCTGCCAGGATATCCATGGAATCATTCAGCTGCATAAGCTGATCGGATACTCCGCTGAAATCAATTTCATCCGTAAGCTCCACCGTAGAAAAGGAATCCGGCAGAATCATTGACAGGGTCATATCCAGACTGAAATCAATCACATCCGCACTGACCTCCACATAATCGGGAATCTCCGCATCCAGCCCGGATACATCCACACCCTGTGCTTCCAGTTCTTCCTGATTCAGATTATCTAAATCCAGATTCTCCTTCAGCCCCGGAAATGCGAGTCCCACAACAATATCATGATTCCCTTCAGAGATAATCTTTCCGTTGGTAACGGACACATTACTGAACCGGTCTAACGAAAGCATCATGCCGCTGACCACTGCAAACGGAATATAAAGCTCCGTTTCTTCTCCTCCAATGGTCACTGTCTGTGTTACATGATTACTATAATCAAAACGAATCGTTACATGACCGCTCTTTCCTGCAAGCTCCTGCGGCGTAATTTCCTCCCCGTCCAGATAATAGGTCAGGGAAATTTCTACCGGAAGCTGACGATCCGTTGTTCCCTGATAGTAAACATCGCTGCCTTCTGCATTCCATACGATTTCGTCCCCTTTTCCCGCAGTATAAGTGCCGTCCCCTTTTACGTTTTCAATCTGCTCCAGCGTCGTTGCATCCTCCAGCGTATCGGCGCCCTGCGCATTTTTCAGCCAGTTGCTGACAATGATCTGATCCGTATTTCCGGAAGCATCCGTAATCACATACACCGTTTCTTCTTTTCCGGCTTCACTGCTGTGAGAAACCGTCTGCTGCTCAAGCACCTCAGTCAAAATCTCCTGTGAAGGCGACTCCTCCTCTTTTTCCGCTGCCTGAACGCCCTCTGCGCTTAAACCGCTGAGTTCATAAATTCCCGCTCCGGTTCCGATCAGCGCTGCCGTAATCCCAAGTGCAATCCATTTCAAAGTTTTCTTTTTCATATTGCAAATCCTCCAATTCTTCTCATCCATTCATCCGATCGGTACATTTTCATGATCCTGTGCCGTCTTATTTTTTCCCTTTTTCTGTCTGAATCCGATACTGGTGCGGCAGATCAGCCCATCGAAAATCATGAACATACTGGGCAGTATCAGCAGAACCACAACCATACTGATCAAAGCGCCTCTTGCCATCAGCATGCACAGGGAACTGATCATATCAATATTACTGTAAATTCCCACACCGAAGGTTGCTGCAAAGAAGCTGAGAGCACTGACAATAACAGATTGAACGGACTGTTTATGCGCACCTTCAATTGCCTCCTTCTTCGGAACTCCCGCGTATCTTGCATCCTTATATTTATTGGTCATGAGAATTGCATAATCCACGGTAGCGCCAAGCTGAATCGTACCGATGACAATGGAGGCGATAAACGGAAGCGTTGTTCCGGTATAATAAGGAATCCCCATGTTGATAAAAATTGCAAATTCAATGACTGCTACCAGAATAATCGGCAGTGAAATTGACTTAAATACAAAAGCAATGATCAAAAAGATCGCTCCGATGGATACCGCGGATACAGTCTTAAAGTCAGTGTCCGTAATCGTAATCAAATCCTTCGTACAGGGCGCCTCGCCGATCAGCATGCCGTTATCATCATATTTTTTGATGATATTCACAATGGCTTCACATTGTTCATTCACTTCATCCGAAGCTACCTTATATTCGGAACCCACCAGCATGAATTCATAATTCTCATCAATGAGCTGCTCTCTTAATGCACTTGGAAGTATGTCATTCGGAATGGCCGGTCCCAAAATCGCGCTGATCCCCAGCACATTCTTCACGCCCTCCACATGCTCTATTTCCGTGATCATATGGTTCATTTGTCCGCTTGGCAGGCTGCAGTCCACCAGAATCATGTGAGTGCTGTTCATGTCGAATTCTTCCTCCAGCTTTGCATTTGCTGCAATACTGGGAAGGCTTTCGGGCAATGTGCCTGCAAGATCATAATAAACTGCGGTATTGTTGTAGCCGATCGTTGCCGGGATCCAAATCAAAGCAAATAATACGGCTAATATAATGTAATGCTTTGTCACAAAGCGGGATACCCTTTCAAATTTGGGAAGGATCTGCTTATGCTTTGTTTTCTCGATCGCTTTGTCAAAAATCAGGATCATCGACGGCAGTACCGTGATACAGCACAGAACGCCGAAAATGACGCCCTTTGCCATTACAACGCCAAGATCCATGCCAAGGGTAAAGCTCATAAAGCACAGTGCAACAAATCCCGCAACCGTCGTAATGGAACTTCCCACAACGGAGGTAATGGTATTTCCTATGGCGTGCGCCATCGCATCCTTTTTATCCTGCGGATTGCGCTCCTTCTGCGCTTCATAGCTATGCCACAGGAAAATGGAGTAGTCCATGGTAACGCCCAGCTGAAGAACCGCGCTCAATGCTTTCGTCACATAGGAAATTTCTCCAAGAAATACGTTCGTTCCCAGATTATAAACAATGGCGATACCGATACTTAACAGGAAAAATACCGGAATCAAAAAGCTGTCCATGGTCAGCGAAAGAACAAGTGTGGAAAGGAGTACCGCAATCAAAACATAAATGGGCGTCTCCCTGTTGGAGAGATCCTTAATATCCGTAACCACGGCGCTCATACCGCTGACAAAGCATCTATCATCCGCGATATCCCTGAGTTCCTCAATCGCCTCCATCGTCTCGTCCGCCGACGTGGTCGTATCAAACAAAATCGCCATCAGAGTGCAGTCATCTTCCTCGTTCATAAACTGAGTTCTGATATCATCCGGCAGGATTTCCATCGGAACGGAAATATCCATCACATCGTCATACCAGATAACGGACTTGACATGATCGACATTTTCAAATGCCTGCTCTAATGCAACGACTTCTCTGCTCGGCATACCTTCAATTACGCATAACGAAAACGCACCGGTCCCGAACTCATCCACCAGAATGTCCTGACCTTCCATTGTTTCGATATCCTCCGGCAGGTACGAAAGAATATCATAATTCACTCTTGTGTTCAGATATCCGATCGCAGCCGGTACCAACAGACAGAGGCTCACGATAAAGATCAGAAATCTGAACTTCACAATTCCTTTTCCTACTTTGTACATTTCCTTCATCTCTTTTCCTTTTATTCTCCGAAACTCTATGTTTCCTGACTTCGGTTTCAGTATATGGAAAAGTTTGGGCAAATGACATATGCAAAAAAAGTGCGATGTCAATGTTTCGAAGACAATCAAAAAATCCTGTCAAAGAAAAATATACAAATCGGTGTTTTTGTATATTCCCCTTTGACAGGATTTGAATTAAGAGGTCATGGCCTTCACCATGTCATCCATGGAATGTGTAATCAGAAATTCATAAATATCCGCCATTTCAGATGGCGTCACGGATTGATCCGTTTTCAGAAAACGCATAACAACAAAAGTCATGGACGTCGCATAATATTCTGCGATATTTTCGCTTGTCAGGAATCTCCTTACCAGTGGGGAGCCGGAATCGGCTTTTCCCGTTGTCACCTGGTTGATATATTCCTCCAAAAGCTGCTGAATACAGCTTTCGGTAATTTCCTCAAAAGAATTCTGCCCCTCTAACCTGCTGGCCTTTAAATAGAATTCCTTTTCCTTCAGGATATTGGTAAAGATCAGGGTCAGAGCCGCATTCACCATTCCGTTTTGAAGCAGCGGCATCATCGGCTCAAGAATGTCCGTCCGGATAATACATTCCAGCAGTTCATATTTATCCTGAAAATGATTATAAAATGTCGGCCGTATTACTCCCGCCTGATCGGTGATATCCTTAATTGTTATCTTCTCAATCGGCATACGTAGAACCAACTGTTTAAAGCTGCTCATCAGACGTATATCCATCTCACTTCTGGTCTGCATAATATCCCCTATGTATGCTTTCTTTCAGGTGTACTCCGGAAAGCGCACTCTTTTTTAGGGAAATACTGATTTAATCAGTATTTCCTTAGAGGTATTTTATCCCAAATCATTCTTTTTGACAATGAAGAGAATTTGAAAAAAGAATAAATTTTCTCTTTTCCGATGCAGAGTGATCCGCACGCATAAGCTCAAAAATCTTTGATTGTCTGTAATGCGGGAAGGGCGTTTCCGTCATAGTCAAACAGCGCCTGATTCGCCCACTCATTACCGCAAGGACCCTTGTCCCCCATATAGAGCAGGGACTCCGGCGTTGCCCATCCGCTTCCCGGAACGGGAATCCATGCCGGCTCCCAATAGAAGAAGCCCTTCCCCTTTCCGTCAGGGATACCGGCCACAACTTCCATAAGGGCCTGCATGAAATCACTCTGACCCTGCGGAGTCATCGGGAACGGTACCTTCACGGTCAGTGAAGTCCTTGTTGCCATACCCTTTCTTTCGCTGTCCTCAAGCTTTTCGTAAGATTTATAATCCTCCATGGTATGTCCCATGGAAACCTCTGCAACAATCACGTCCTTGCCGTAACGCTTCGCCATATCTTCCATATTATGCTTCAAATCCTCAAGGCTTCCGTGCCAAAAAGGATAATAGGAAAATCCGATGATCTGGAAGTCCTCTCCCCGCTCCATATAATGATCGAACCAGTCGCGGTACAGCTCGTTATTGCCGCCGTTATCCAGATGAATCATTAACGGTATCTCCCGATCAAGAGAACGAACCGCACGAATTCCCGCACTGATAAAACGGGCAATATTGTCATATTCCGGTTTCAATCCGTTCGGCCAGAGGAGCCCGTTGGTAACCTCGTTTCCAATCTGAATCATTGTCGGGTATGCCTGTTCTTTTTTCAGAGTTTCCAGCACCTCCCTTGTGTAATCATATACGGCCTGCTCCAGCTCATCGTCATTCATGTGCGCCCAAGCCTTCGGTTTAATCTGTTTCCCGGGGTCCGTCCAGAAATCGCTGTAATGAAAATCCAGTAAAAACTGCATCCCGTGTGCAAGCGCACGCTTTGCCAGTGAAATCGTTACGGGCAGATCATTGGTACCGGCGCCGTAGGGCTTTCCGTCCTCCGTATAGGGATGATTCCATAAGCGCAGTCGTATTGCATTGACGCCGTAACCTTTCAGAATATCAAGCAGATCCCCTTCCTGCCCATGATCGTAAAATTTGCCTCCGCATGCTTCCACCTCGGCTAACGTGGAAATATCCATTCCTTTGATAAATTCTGTCATAATAATCTCCATTTCTGAGCGACTTGCCGCGAAGAGGCAAAATCTTACCAAAGTAAGATTGCAAATAGCAAATTTGCATCTGCCATCAAAGCTATTTGTTTTCGCTCAGAAACAAATAGCCGATTTCTGTATGCACCTAAAAATTTCTACTATTAGGCTAACTCTTTTGCACCATAATTGCAAGATCTATTGTTGTATCCGGAATCCGCCGTAATACTGAGTTTTCGCAGGAATTCCCGCAAAGAAAATTTGACTTAATTTTGCAGGTAAAATATACTAATGATAAAGCTGCGGGGTTCTGTACCTGACTTGAGCCCGCGTATCCTGTACGGAGGCATATGTATGAAATACATTTTTTCTTCCAGTTTATTTACCTGCTGCGTCCTGGCATTTTATTTCTCGCTCCGCTTATGCTGGTCTAAAGAAAAACGTTACCTTGAAAACCGCATTCTGACTGTTTTCTGTTTTTCAAGCGGACTATGGAGTCTGGGCTTTGGCGCATTGCTGCTTCAGACAGATCCCGAGCGGGCATATATATGCCGTCTGATCGGAATGATTGGCGTCTTTTTGTATTTAATCACGGTACAGTTCCTTGTCTGCTATATTTCCGGGATCAATAAAGTCTGGCGTTATCTGCTCGACGGTTTTTCATTTACGGGCGTCATCATTTATTTTCTGGTCATGCAAAAAAATCAGACAATATATTATCTGGATGATAATATGGGCATGACCTATTATTTCAAACCCGGACTCGCCAACAATCTTTACATGGCATACAGCGCAATCCTTGCCATTAATATTTTCGGCGTTTCTATCTATATGCTCCGCTATTCCAAGATAAAACGACTTCATGCATTCGGTAAAAAATTCCTGCTGGTGGAGCTCCTTGTCGTGCTGGGAATGATCCTCGACACCCTCTATCCGTTAATCGGAAAAGCGGCAATTCCCGGAAGCTCCCTGACGCAGTTCTGCGGAATGATCGTGGTGTATTATGCAATTCATGCAATTAACCGCTCCAGAATCAACATCACCAACATGTCGGAATACATATACTATTCTCTGTCCATGCCGCTCCTGATTTGCAGTGAGGATCGAAAAATCCGGATCATGAACGATGCGGCGGCCTCATTTCTGAAAGTAAACCGCAGCCAATCCGAAGCACAGAAGCTTTCCGTCAGTCAGTTGTTTGCCATCGATGAAAATGAGATTTTTTGTTTTGACGATAATCATAAGGATTTTGATGCTGTTTGTCTGAAAAATCAGGTCTATTGCGGTCTTGCCGTCAGCAAAATTCATGATACCTATGGCGACATGATCGGTTTTATCATCATTATAACCGACCTGTCCGAACGCATGAAGGCAATGCAGAAGCTTGAGGACGCCAAGCAGGACGCAGAAGCCGCCAATCAGGCAAAGAGTACTTTTCTTGCAAACATGTCCCACGAAATCCGTACGCCAATGAATGCCATCATGGGATTTTCGGAGCTTTTGTTAAAAATGGACACTCCCCCCGAAATCAAGGAATATGTAAAGGATATCAAGGACTCCTCCCAAAACCTGCTCGCCATTATTAATGATATTCTGGACATCTCCAAGCTGGAATCAGGCCGGATGGAGCTGATATACAACAACTATTATCCGGCAAGATTATTTCATAATGTTTCTCTGGTCATTCAAAACCAGGCGGAGAAAAAGGGATTGGATTTCATCATGAATATCGATCCCCAAATGCCCGGCCAGCTCTTCGGTGATAATATCAAAATCCGCGGGATTCTGATTAACCTCCTGAATAATGCGGTAAAATACACACAGCGCGGCAGAGTTTCGCTTACCGCAAACGTACTGAAAACAGAAAATGACATTGTCTCATTGGAATTTCAGGTCGCCGACACGGGAATCGGAATTAAAGCCGAAGATCAGGACAGACTTTTTGAAAGCTTTGCCCAGGTAAACCGCAAGGTTCACGAGGGTATTGAAGGAACCGGGCTTGGCCTTGCAATTGTAAAGGGCTATGTGTCACTGTTTGGCGGAACTGTTACTGTGGACAGTGTCTACGGTCTGGGCTCGGTCTTTACGGTGACCCTTGATCAGAAAATAGTAGACAGACTTCCCGTCAGTTATGATGAGATTAATGAAATCAAATCAGCCAATGAATACAGCATCGGTAATATCCGCGTATCCGATACCCGGGTCCTAATCGTGGATGACAGTCAGATCAATCTGAAGGTTGTGGGCAATACCCTGCAATATTACGGTCTCACGGTGGATACCGCATCCGGCGGAAAGGAAGCCATCGAATTATGCAGTCAAAACCGCTATCCCATCGTATTGATGGATCAGATGATGCCGGAAATGGACGGAATCGAAGCCATGCAGAAAATCAGACAGCTGGACCCCTATTATGACTATAACGGTACTTGCAAAATCATTGCCCTGACCGCTAATGCGGTCAGCGGTATGCGCAATGAATTGATGCTCATGGGATTTGACGAATATCTCAGTAAGCCGATCAATTATCAGAAGCTGGAACGCCTGCTGATCCGTTTCCTGCCGCAAAATAAGATCCGTATTGCTGCGCAGGATCAATCCCCCGAAGCATGATAAACGGATACGGCAGGGGAATCTCCGGCTCTAATGTCCGCTTCATTAACGTGCAATGAGATTTCCTTCCTCATCCAGCGCAAATTCCGCTGTCATATCATCTTTGATCAGCCTGTAATTTCCTGCCTCAAGTTCTCCGAAAATAGTCAGATCGCAGGTTACGGTTGCCTGGGATAAGTCCTGCAAAATATAGGCGATATCATGAAATACGATATTCGTCTTTGCGATCGGGAGTATATACCACTCTCCGTCAATTTCTTTCTGAAGTGAATAATGCTCGCCATAACTGATTTCATAACCGCTCTGATTATCAATGAGAACCGTAGCAATTCCGTGATCCATATCCGTAACGGTCATGACGGTCCCCAGCGGTAATGCGGAAATCCCATCCTCCGTTTCTGTCTCCTGCGTTTGTGCCTTCTCCATAAACCGAATATCATATGCGGCCAGCCGCCCGGCATTTGGAAAGAGCAGCACGGATCTGTCGTCCGATTCATCCTCCCCCTCAAGCAGATTAAAGTATTCCTCAAAATCAACATCCACCTGATACAAATTTCCTTCCTCATCCAGCCACATGCCGTCGCAATAAGCGACACAAATGTCAGTTCCATCCTCGGAACCGATCCATAAGCCATAACACGGAACCTGCCAGTTACTGAGAGCATCCTCCTTAAGTTCCTTGGCCGGAAGCGCATTCAGAGACTTCAGAATTTCTTTCTCACGCGCCGAATCATATAAAGTACGCACCACCATCCGCGTTCCGTCAAAATAATACAGCTCCATTGCACTGGTATTCGGACTTGCATCCCCCAGCAGATTTCCCGCCTTCCCGCAGGCAGTCAGCAGGCACAAAAGACATCCCAGCATTCCTATCCAAATTCGTTTTTTTCTCATATATAATACCTCCCTATGTATCACTATACAGCATTTGCGAAACTCATCAAAATATTACGCTTCTGATTATGATACGAATGAGGGACCGGAATTTTATGGTATTTTTACTAGGTAATTGCGAAACTAACTGGATTTTGTTGAAATTGCACAAATGATAGAAACAACACAGACACGCCTGCGCTCCGTTTCAGGCGTAACGGACACTATCCTCCATGTCAGAGCAGTTTACTGCGATGCCATGCGATCATGGCATATTTGAGGCTCTGACTCAAATTGCCGATTGACAAATAAGCTATCGAGCTTACTTGTCAATCTAGGCTCGACAGAACCTCGCCAAGTGCCGACGCCTTCTGTAAGAAAATGATGCAGTTGGGTAGTGTTAAGAAGGCAGGCTGCTGAGTCTGCCTTTTTCAAAGGGTCTGCTTATGTTTCTACAATTTGCACAATTAACACAATGCTTTGATGAGTTTCGCAATTGCCATTTTTTTAAAAAGGGAAGCAAAATATCATATTCTGCTTCCTTTTCAAATTTACTTTTTTCTCATTGGTGCTGCACGACGCAAAGCGCCGCCGGGCTGTGCAGCGCGGCCAAAATCACATCAATCGTCAAATTCCGTAATTCTCTTTGCAATCATTCCGTAACGAAATCTTGCCAGCTGGTTTTTCTCAAGAACATCCTCCTCCGTGCCATGGTACTGACAACGGATGCAGTAATATTCTTTTTTGTCCTTGTCATAGAACATATCCATGTCCAGATCTCTCATAAAGCAGGACGGACATCTATAATTTAATTTGCCTTTTCCAGATTGAGCCATGTTGCAAATACCTCCTTATCTTTTAACACTGTCTTATAGCCAAGTGTAAACATCGGTGAGAATGCATATCCTTCTTTGATATAGCCTGTTGCATCTGCCTTATCTGTGGATAAGGATACCTTCGTTTCAATTTGAGGTACTACTGCGGAAACGCTCTGCGCACCGACAAGCTCTGCCTCACGGCATTTATATGCATAATCAATCGTTTCTTTCTCATCACCCTTATTGCAGGATAAGGTAATTCCAAGCATATCCTCGGAATATTCGGTTGTACCATAGCATGCAACCATATATTCATTCAGCTCAACAACGGCTGTAGGATCACTCATCTCCAGTACATTACGTTCAATCTTAATGTTTGAGCTTCCTTCCTCAAAATACAGCTTGGTCTGAAGCTTTACAGTCAGATCTTCAAATTCGATATCCACCGGATCAAGCGTCAGGATTCTGGTCTTTCCTTCCTGTGAGAAGTGCGCTTTGGTACGGCACAGACACAGATCAACTTCCTCTCCGTTATGGATTAATTTCGCACTTCTGACCGTTCCTTCCCCTGCATAATGTGTGAAATATCCGGCGCGATACTTCTCCTGAATCAGGAACGGATATGACGCATCTGTCACATGCTTGGTCCCGATACCGACCGGCCAGTTCAGCTTGGCTGCATAAGGACGAAGGTCAACGATGGCGCCGCCCTGATCCATATTTACACAGGCACGCATAAACGGATCGCAGTACCAGAACAGCTGCTTATCCGAGCCATACAGGATGTCCTTCCACAGGGCGCATTCAGGCTCCGTATAAGCACGGTTTTCACGATAGAAGTCAGCGAACTCAGACATGGTCATATCATCCAGCTTGCCTTCTTTTTTCAGCTTTCCGTAATAAGCGCAGCCATCCTCATAGGATTTTAAGAGCAGCTCATAAGGCGCCTCCCAGCGCCCCATTTTGTTCATCCAGCCGGGTCCGACGAACATCATATTGTATGCATAGCCGTTATTGTATTTTGCAAGATGACGGTACTGGTCGATCAGGTTGTAAAGATAAGGATACTCCCATGTCTTGGTATCATAAATCATACCGCGCAGTACATTCTGCGGATGAGTACCGAAATTGGAGCCGTTTCCGTCATAGCATGCCAGAAGGTCTCTGGAAAGATGAGGAATCGCAACGATACCGGAATCTTCTGCTTCGTTTGCAGCAGGTGCATGTGTATTCTGCTTACTTGGAATCCATGGCGCCCATGGACCGCCGTCCATAAAGGTATACCAGGAATTGTTGCAGGTATGATAAGCCTTCGGTCCTTCCTCCCAACAGGTTGCGACCGCACATTTTACGGAAGGATATTTTTCTTTAATATAATTGGTCAACTCGGCATCCATATAATAGGAGCCTGTGGATTCCGGATAAAAGCCGAATCTCTCATGGAATTTTTCAAAAACATCATCCACGATGGATTTCTTATCCTCCATAGAAAACATCCAGATACAGAAATCCTTGGTTTTGTATTTCTCACGGAATTCCTTGCAGGGAAGTCCCAGCAAAGTCAAAGCGATTTCATCGCCGTACTTCTCGTGATCTGCCTTTGCAAGCGCCACTGCCTCATCATTAAATAAAGAAGCATATGTCATCTGAATGGTTGTCTTTAAACCATTTTTGTGAGCGATCTCCTGCTGCGTCTTAAAGATATCCAGGGACTCTGTCAGAAGCGCCTTCCTGCCGATATCTTCTTCTTTTCCATGTCCTGTCACTTTTTCCGCATACTCCGGAACCATTTCCGGACGATGGATAATGTTGACAATAAATTTTTCCATTGCGTTACTCCTTTATCTTATTTTTTATTACTTTTCATTTTCAGATCAGCGTAATTGCTTATGCGCAATCGGTTGCTCTATGCTTTCAGTTTATCAAAGCCGTTATTCCTTGTCAATGTATACTATTTATGATTTTCAGAACCCGATTTTGTCTATTTTATCCAAGGTGTATCCAACCGGAATCGTTCAAAGCATCCTTTTCTATTTGGTCGATTCCTTTAATACCACCTCATACCCCAGCAGGGTTCTCTCCCGTACGTCATGACCGTCGATATAATCCAAAAGCGTGCGGCATGCAACCATGCCAAGCTCCGTCTCATCAAACTGCAGGGACGTAATCGCCGGTACATTATTCTCAAGCAGAGTACTATTATAAAAAGAAGCAATTCTCACATCATCGGGCACTCTGACATTATAATCCTTCAGCACGTTCAGAACCTGATAGCAGATGGAATCATCCATACATATGATGCACTGCGCCTTTTTATGAAGAATTTCCAGAACCGCCTTCTCTAACATCTGTGAATGCTCTGCATCCAGATACACCAGATCATGATCCATTTCCACTTCCTGATCCTCAAACGCATCCGCATATCCCTGATATCGCTTGCCGGTAATCACAACCCCTTTATTTCCGCCGATCAGGGCAATCCTGCGCATCCCCTTCATCAGCAGAATGGATGTCAGCTCCTTACAGGCCTCCCTGTGGTCATGATCCACCTGAATAATGCCTCTTTCCGTGGATGTACCGATTACGACAAAGGGCACATTTTTCTTTTTCAGATATTCTGCGGGAAGATCCTTTTCCAGAGTACGCCCCAGGATAATGCCGTCCACCTTATTATTCATGACCAGACGTTCCAGCCTTGTAATGTCATCCTCCTTGATCATGGATACGATCATGTCATAATCTTCCATAGCTGCCGCTTCGCTGATCCCAAGCATACATTTTTGAAGGAAAGAAGAATCCAGAAAATTGTAATTTCCGGGCATAACCAGCGCGATATTAAAGGTTTTTGACTTTGCAAGTCCCCGGGCGATCACATTCGGCGTATAATCATGTTCTTCAATATATTGCAGCACACGTTCCCTCGTTTCCTTACCGATTCTTCCTTTTCCCGAAATTGCTCTCGATACGGTCGTTTTGGATACCCCGAGCGCATCCGCCACGTCAGCAATGGTTATCTTTTTCTGATTTTCCTCCATAGTCTCTATCGTCATTTTGTACCTCCATGCAGTGCGTATTTTGGCTATTCCGTATATTTCATTTCGAATTCCAGTATGCTATAATTAATTTGCGCAAACGGTTGTCTTATTATTCTAATGATACCAATTCAGACGATACCAGTCAATGATCACGAATAACAAATATCGGACCTAAAATTTATTCATTTCTACCAGAGAAACCTCAGGCGGAAGGAAAGGAAAAGGTAACTGCAGTTCAAAACAGTTACGGGAAAAGAATGAAAACGAACAAGATCTATTACGGCGCCGCTTACTACGATGAGTACATGCCCTATGACAGAATTGAAGAAGATATGCGTATGATCAGGAACGCCGGGATGAATGTCATCCGTATCGCAGAATCCACTTGGGCAACCATGGAGCCCCATGACGGCGTCTTCGATTTTACCCACCTGGACCGAATGCTGAAAGCGGCGGATGCAAACGGAATCGATGTCATAATCGGAACGCCGACGTATGCGATTCCCTCCTGGATGGCGGCAAAATATCCCGACATTCTGGCCGTAACCAAAGACGGTCAGGAAATCTACGGCCGCAGGCAGAATATGGACATTACCAGTCCCGATTACCGCTTTCATGCAGAGAGAATTATCAGACGAATGCTGGAGCATATCAAGGATGCCTCCTGCGTCATCGGCTTCCAGTTAGATAATGAGACCAAGGCCTATGATACCCGCGGTCCCAGAGTACAAAAGATGTTCCTTTCTTATTTAAAGGAACAATTTCCTGATCTTGACGCTTTTAATCTGGAATTCGGCTTGAATTACTGGAGCAACCGCGTCAGCTCCTGGGAGGATTTTCCGAATATCACCGGTACCATCAACGGAAGTCTGGATGCGGAATTTCGGAAATTTCAAAGAAAGCTGGCTGCCGATTTTCTGACATGGCAGGCCGGAATTGTCAATGAATACCGCCGTCCGGATCAATTCATCACTCAGAATTTTGACTTTGACTGGAGAGGCAGTTCCTTCGGCCTGCAGCCCGATATCGATCAGGTGAAGGCCGCAGAAAGTCTCTCCGCCGCAGGGGTGGATATTTATCATAAAAGCGCTGCCTTTCTGGACGGCGCCGTCATTCATATGGGCGGTGCAATCGGCCGCAGCATCAAAAAAGCAAACTACCTGGTACTGGAAACAGAGGCGCAGGGCAACCCCGGCTGGCTTCCCTATGAGAATCAGCTGCGGCTTCAGGCCTACAGTCATCTTTCCTGCGGCGCAAATTCCGTCATGTACTGGCACTGGCATTCCATTCATAATTCGCTTGAAACCTACTGGAAGGGCGTCCTCAGTCATAATTTAAAGGAAAATGCAATTTACCGCGAGGTCTGCCGGATCGGACACGAATTCAAATTCCTTGGCAGTAAACTGATCAATCTGCAAAAACAAAATCAAACAGCCGTTATGTTAAGCCATGCTGCGCTTACGGGGCTTTCGGAATTTCCGATCAGCCCTACCTTGCAGTATAACGAGATTTTCCGCTGGTTTATGGATGCTCTCTATCATTTGAATGTCGACGCCGACATTATCTATGAAACTGATCCCGATCTGTCAAGCTATGATACAATCATAGTTCCCGCGCTTTACTCGGCCCCGGCGGATACGATCCGGCGGCTGAAAACCTTCGTCGCAGAGGGCGGAAGCCTGATCGCAGGCTTTAAATCCTTTTTTGCGGACGAGTATTTAAAGGTTTATCATGACGACCAGCCTCATGGGCTTACGGAAGTCTTCGGTATGACCTATGACAGGTTTACGATCCCTACCAGGGAAAAACTATTCTTTTCCAAAGATATCCTCATGAAGGATGAAGCCTCCGGTTCCTCTGCGCCCGCTGCCGATGCCGTCATAGAAACCGATGTTCTGGAATGGATGGAGCTTTTGGAGCCTGCAGAAGCACAAATCCTTGCTCATTATCAGGATACTCACTGGAAAAATACAGCCGCCGTCACACAGAATCATTACGGAAAAGGGCAGGCTGTCTATATCGGTTGTTATTTTGACGCTAAGCTGTTAGAACAATTACTCGCCCGGCTTTTAGAACAGCGGGGTCTGTTAACCGAGGAAGCAAGATTCCCCGTCGTCGTGAAAAAGGGCATCAATGAAGCGGGAAACCGTATTACCTATATCATGAATTATTCCGATGAACCCGTATCCTATTTCTACCGCAAAAGCCATAACGCTATGGAGCTTCTGCAGGGAAGTCCCGTTTCCGGAAATACACAGCTCACAATTCCGGCATGGGACCTATGCATTCTGGAAGAAAAGCTGCTGCCGCCTTACGGAAGTGCAAACTGACTCTGATACAGCTGCGCATAAAAACCGTTTTGTGACAGCAGTTCTTCATGACTTCCCTGCTCGATGATCGCGCCATCCTTCATAACGAGAATCACGTCGGCTTCCCTGATCGTAGAAAGCCTGTGTGCTACAATGAAGCTGGTTCTGCCCTTCATCATGACAGCAAACGCATTCTGAATCTTTATTTCGGTTCTGGTATCAATCGAAGAAGTCGCTTCATCCAGAATCAGCATCGGAGGCAGACACAGCATAACTCTGGCGATGCAGAGCAGCTGCTTTTGACCCTGGGAAAGATTACCGCCGTCCTCTGTGATTACAGTATCATACCCGTCCGGCAGTCTCCTGATAAAGCTGTGCGCATGGGACGCCTTTGCAGCGGCAATGATTTCCTCCTGAGCTGCATCCGGCTTTCCCATTGCAATATTGTCCCTGATCGTTCCTGTTTTCAGCCAGGTTTCCTGCAGAACCATTCCGTAGCCGGTGCGCAGACTGTTACGGGTAATGCCGCGAATATCCGTTCCGCTGACCTTGATCTGTCCCCGATCAACATCATAAAAACGCATCAGCAGATTTATCACAGTGGTTTTTCCGCAGCCGGTAGGTCCCACAATCGCGATTCTCTGTCCCGGCTTTACATGCAGATTCAAATCTTCGATCAGTTTTTTATCCGGCACATAGGAAAACGAAACATGCTCCAAATCCACCGTTCCGTCCGGATTTGTCAGCACCAGCGCATCCTCCGCATCCGGAATCTGAGCTTCTTCGTCGATCAATTCAAAAATCCTTGCCGCACATGCGAGCGCATTCTGAAGTTCCGTAATAACGCCCGAAATTTCATTGAAAGGCTTGGTATACTGGTTTGCGTAACTTAAAAAGCTAGACAAACGCCCGACGCTGAAATGTCCCGATACCACGGACAACGCTCCCGTCAGTCCAACCGAGGTATACACAAGAGAATTCACGAATCTGGTGGACGGATTGGTAATGGAGGAAAAAAAGATCGCCTTTAACGAGCACTTTTTCAATCTCTCATTGATTTCATCAAAGCGCTCCAGGGATGCCTGCTCATGGCAAAATGCCTGTACCACCTTCTGATTTCCGATCATTTCGTCAATCAGTCCTGTCTGTTCCCCTCTGGTCTGGGACTGCAAACGGAACATGGAATATGTTTTTTTGGCAATAAAGCTTGCTGCAAATAAGGAAACCGGCGTGATACATACAACTGCCAGCGCTATCTTCCATTGAATCGAAATCATGAAGAACAAAGTTCCGAGGATCGTCAGGATTCCGGTAAATAATTGCGTAAAGCCCATAAGCAGTCCGTCGGAAAACTGATCCACGTCCGCAATGATACGGCTGACCACGTCTCCATGGGAATGTCCGTCAATATATTTCACAGGCAGAATCTGTATCTTTCTGAAAGCTTCGGCCCGAATATCCTGAACCACATGGTAAGTAATCCTGTTATTGCAGACATTCATAATCCATTGCGTGAGCGCCGTAATCAGAACACAAATGACAATTTTTCGCAGGATACGAAACAGTCCCGGAAAATCAACAAGTCCCCGGTCAATAATATAATCAATCGCATCCCCGGTTAAAATAGGAACATACAAAGTCAAAATAACACTGACCGCAGCAAATACCAGGGACAGCAGAATAAACGGCCAATAATGCCTGATATAATGCAATACTTTTCCAAACGTTTCCTTCTGGTTTTTCTTTTTGCTCTGTTTCTCCGCCATCACTGCACCTCCTCCTTTTTGAACTGGGATTCGTAAATCTCGCGGTATACCTCACATTTTTTCAGCAGTTCGTCATGAGTGCCGATTCCGGCTACGGCACCGTCCTCAAGCACGATAATCTGATCCGCATACATTATGGACGCCGTTCTCTGCGATACAATGAATACCGTGGGAGATCCCGGCATATTCCTGATTGCGCTTCGAAGCTTTGCATCGGTAGCATAATCCAGCGCGGATGCGCTGTCATCGAGAATCAAGATCTCAGGCTGCCTTACCACCGCTCTTGCAATCGTAAGCCTCTGTCTTTGTCCGCCGGAAAGATTTTTGCCGCCCTGCGCCACCTCACCGTCGAGCTGTCCTATTTTTTCTTTCACAAAATCCTCCGCCTGAGCAATCCGGAGCGCCTGCCACAGCTCCTCATCCGTCGCATTCTTTTTTCCCCAGCAGAGATTTTCACGAATCGTTCCCTTAAACAAAACGGCCTTCTGCATAACAATTCCGATCTTTTCACGAAGTTCTTCCATATCGTAGGCGCGGACATCCTTTCCGTCCACCAGAACGAAGCCCTCTGTTACATCATAGAACCGCGGGATCAAATGTACCACGGAGCTCTTTCCGGATCCGGTTCCCCCTATGATTCCTACGGTCTGCCCCTTGGGAACCGTGAAATGAATATCCGTCAGAGAATTTTCTCCGGCGCCCTGATATTTCAGACTGACATGGTCAAAGGCAACGGCATTCCCGGCATCTGCCGTCCCTGCCTTCTTTCGCAAATCCGTTTTTTCTAATCGGGATGCGGTTCCTACGCCTGTATCTGCCTGCCCCCTTCTGTCCATGGACGACTCCATCTCAAATACGCTCTGTATCCGGTTTGCGCACGCCACGGCCTTTGTTACCGTAATGATTAAATTGGCAAGCTTAATCAGCTCCACCAGAATCTGAGACATATAGTTCACCAGAGCAACCACATTCCCCTGCGTCAGATTCCCTGCATTGACCTGCAATGCTCCCACATAAATCAATACCACAGTCGCAATATTAATCAAAATATAAGTAACGGGATTCAACAGAGCGGAAATCTTCCCTACACAGGTCTGCAGGGCGGTCAAGCTCTTATTATGCTTATCAAATTGCGTGATTTCCGATTCCTCTTTATGGAATGCGCGGATGACTCTGACTCCCGTAAGATTCTCTCTGGTGATGCCAAGTACCTGGTCAAGGCCCGCCTGAACCTTCCTGTATAACGGAAGACTGATCATCATAATGCCGAACACAACCAAACACAGGAGCGGAATTGCGAAGACGAAGACAAGCGCAGCTTTGATATCTATGGTAAATGCCATAATCATGGCGCCGAATACAATGAACGGAGAACGAAGAAACAACCGAAGCACCATATTGACGCCGTTTTGTACCTGATTCGCATCCGAGGTCATTCTCGTAATCATAGCGGAAGCCCCCAGCTGATCCAGCTCCGTATAGGAAAGCGACTGAATATGGGCATACAGACTGTGCTTCATTTCAGCCGAAAAGCCTACCGCCGCTTTTGCCGCAAAATACTGGGCCGTCAGAGAACAGACAAGGCCGATGAGTCCCAGGGCAATTAAAAGCAGACATTTCATATAGATATAGTGCCTGTCCTCGGAGGCAATTCCGATATCAATAATATCCGCCATAACAAGCGGAACGAACAGCTCAAAGGTTGCCTCCAGCATCTTAAACAGCGGCGCCAGAATACTTTCCATTTTATAATTTTTCAGATATACCATTAACCTTTTCATACGACAATCTTTCCTTACATCACTTTTATTTTGTGCATATGCTAAGCACAATCCGGTAGACGCACCTGTTCTTTTGCAAACGAATGGTTTCCCGCGATTAAAATCCTTTACATTAGAAAAGTCCCGACCGGTAATGGATCAGGACTTTTCCGCTTTTTACTCTTATGATTTAAAATCTTATGATTTAAAATCTTATGATTTAGAATCTTACAATAAAGCTATTCTGCGGTGCTGCCAGATAGAAAATCTCTCCGTTATGGAGCTGATAAGGCTGATTGGGATTCAGCTTCATCTGAGCTCCTACAAAAGTGCCGTAACTCGAACCTCTGTCAATCAGGAACAAGGTACCGTTCATCATGCGCAGTTCACAATGCACATTGCTGACTCCCGGCGTATTCTGCGGGTATACCAGATGACATCTGGCAGCGCTGCGCCCCATGATCAGATTTCCGGTAATCGTGAAGCTGTTATTGGCAAACATGCCCTGAACCCCTATGACCTTGGGCGCCCCTCTTACCGCCTGTGCGTTTTGATACGATTCGATCCGGCTCCTTGACAGATACTGCTCTCTTTCTCTGGCAATCTGAGCTTCTCTCTTCTTGTCCCTTCGTATCATAAAGATCACAAAGATCAAAAGTACCACTAAAACTACAACAACTACTACAATCAAAATCTTCACATACAGATCGGACGCAAAAGCTCCCGATGCACCGGCCGATGCTTCCTGTGCTTCCTGTCTCTCAAGCAGTCCCTGCGGATTTTCCTCAGGATCATAGCTTTCATAGGATATATGCAGAGAATCCAGCGCCTCCATCGCATAATCAATATGTGTTACCAGTCCGATATAATTTCCGCCGTCGGAATCCGCCATAATGGCCTCGTTAATACCAATGACATAGCCATCGGCAGTCACGGAAGGACCTCCGGAATTTCCGTGATTGATATCCGCATCAATCTGGAAATATTTTACGCCTTCGGAAACCAGATTGGTCTTCGTAATACTTCCCGTCGTTATGGTCTCATCTTCCACCAGAGACGAAAAATCCCCGTCATAGTATGTGACATCCGAATATTCGTCCGAAATTCCCGGATATCCGAGCGTATATACCTGCATCGTCGGCTCGATATAGTGACTCTCGATTAACGACAGTGCGCATCTGCCTTCCACTTTCTTGTCCGTCTGCATAATGGCAATATCCGTATCCCGATCCGCATACAGGACCTTTACGCGGTACACCTCATCATAAATAGACGCTCCCGTTGTGATATAGACGGTATCATAGCTTTCCTTACGCGTATCATGAGGATTTACTACATGATAGCAGGTAACAAAGATATCCGTTTCCTGCCCGGCCCGCCCCACGCCAAAGGCCGAACCCATATAGTAATATTCTTCTTCCTCGTAAATGACTCTCACGACGCCGTTTCTGGCCGCAAGAACCTCCTGATTTGCCCTATTATCCGCATAAGCTGTTATAGCGCATGATAACAGCATAATAACTGTCACAATGGAAACAATCCAAGTTTTCCCCGTCCTCATTTGTCTTTTCCTTCCCAAATCGTATCTATCTCCTGTCCACTGTGATCATTGTAGCACCAAAAAATCGGGAACGCAACGGAATGATTCACATTGGCTGCAATTTTAAAGGGCCGTTCAGTACCTCCCGGCTGATGCCCATGCTGCATAAGTCTTCGGAATAAAAACGGTATCTGCCATGCATGAATTCCGGTAATGAATATCTGCTGCCCCTCGTCATATGCATAGCTTTGGCCTGTCGTAAATGGGCGGACTGTTCCCGCAAACGCAAAAACCCCCCAGGCGGTGGAAGCACCTGAGGGATTCTCTGCAGACCTCACATTGCTGCAAAGCCGCATTGCAGCTGCGCCTCTATGCGCCGCAGCTGCGGGTATCCGTTTTACGGATACCACATTTATATACTAAACTAAGGGATTAGATAAACGCATATTTTTGTGCTATGGATCTGCCTTTCGGCCGTTTGGCACTTTTCTTTATTCCACATCCTGAAGCGCTGCGTAATCTTCTTCGCCGGTACGAACCTTTACAACCTTTGCCACATCATATACAAAGATCTTGCCGTCGCCAATGTGTCCTGTGTAAAGCGCTTTCTTCGCGGCCTCAATCACATGCTCAACAGGTATTTTGCTGATAATAACCTCTACCTTTACTTTAGGAAGAAGCGTTGCGTCCAGCTCAACGCCGCGATAATACTCACCGGCGCCCTTCTGAACACCGCAGCCCATAACCTGGGTAACCGTCATACCGGTTACACCAAGCTCGTTCAACGCTTTCTTTAAAGAATCAAATTTTGCAAGCTTCACAATAATGGATACCTTATGCATGCTGACGGATGCGGCGGGAGAAATCGTTCTGGTCTCTACCACGGGCACGGCCGCAGCGATCTGTTTTTCGGACGCATTTTCATATACGCTTTCACCAAGATCCGTATTTTCATTGACATCCATGATATCCGCAGTCATATCGGTAATATTGAATCCGGAATATGCACTTGCAAGTCCATGCTCATGAATATCGAGACCTTCAATTTCAACATCGGCAGGAACGCGAAGTCCGATGGTCTTATCAATGACTTTAAAGATAATAAACATTGTGATTAAAACCCATGCGCAAACCGCTGCGATACCAAGCGCCTGAACGCCAAGCGTTTGAAAGCCGACTGCAAGATCATCTGCATAGAATACGCCGGGCATCTCTGCATCCGTACTTAAAAATCCGACCATTAACGTACCCAGCATACCGCAGGCGCCATGTACGGAAATTGCACCAACGGGGTCATCAATTTTAGCAACTTTATCAAAAAACTCTACGCTTAATACTACGAGGAACCCTGCCAGAACGCCGATGATCACAGCGCCTATGGGAGTTACGCGGTCACAGCCCGCAGTAATTGCTACCAAACCTGCAAGCGCGCCGTTCATCGTCATGGAAACATCAGGTTTCTTGTAACGAATCCAGGTAAAGACCATAACCACAACAGTCGCACATGCAGCTGCCATATTGGTATTCATGTAAACCAGGGAGGCGCTGATCAAATCTCCGTCCGTACTCATCGCCGTAGTGGAAGCGCCGTTAAATCCAAACCAGCAGAACCATAAAATGAATACGCCAAGCGCCGCAATCGGAAGGTTATGTCCCGGAATCGCTCTGGGCTTTCCGTCCTTATCATACTTACCGATTCTGGGTCCGAGCAATGCTGCGCCAAGACAAGCGGTAACACCGCCGACCATATGTACCGCGCAGGAACCTGCAAAATCGTGGAAGCCGAGCTCCGAAAGCCAGCCGCCGCCCCAGATCCAGTGACCCGAAATCGGATAAACAACTAAGGAAATCATAAGGCTGTATACACAATAAGCCTTAAAATTCGTACGCTCCGCCATGGAACCTGAAACAATGGTTGCCGCCGTCGCACAGAACACAGTCTGAAAGATTACATAGCACCATGTAGGGAGTGAACCGAAATCGTAAGTTCCGCGAATCAGCGGATCAAAGCCGCCGATCAATGCGCCGGATCCTCCGAACATGAGACCGAAGCCAACCAGGAAATATGCCGGAGTTCCGATACAGAAGTCCATCATGTTCTTCATTAAAATGTTACCGGTATTTTTGGCTCTGGTAAAACCGGCTTCACACATGGCAAATCCTGCCTGCATGAAATACACCAGTGCTGCACCCAGCAGCGTCCAAATAACGTCAACTGATGAATAAGTCATAATATTTTCCTCCTCACATAAAAATATGCGACGCCGGGATTCACGTGTCTGACACGTTTGATCGAAGCCCCCTTGCATCGCATCCTGCAGATCCTTCTTTTCGGTTTCCCACCATCCGGAGTGACCGGACGAGCCGAAAATTCGTATCTATCCATATGTTTCCGGTTCCGGTTGCGCGCATGGAACTGAGCCGGAAACAGAAAAAGGCGCCATGGAAACTTCCATAGCACCTTTGCTTATGTATCGGAGTATAGCACTGCATTTTTCGTGTGTCAACCCAATTTTTATTTTTGTTTTACAAATATATTTTTAGATTTCTATAGGACATTCGCTCATCCTTTCCGGTAAGAAAATAACTCATAACAGCCGCATCTGCCGGCCGGAACAAAGCCAAGCGCACGGCACAGGTTTAAGGAAGCGCTGTTGTTACAATGCACTCTCGCATATATTTCCTGCATGCCGAGCTCAGATTGTGCATAGGCGAGAATGGCCGTACAAACCTCTTTTGCATAGCCCCGGCGCTGGCGGTCCGCCGCAATCAAATATCCAAGCTCCGGATATTCCTCCTTCTGCTCGATGCCGGCTCGTCCGATGAGTTCTCCGCTCTCTTTCTCCACAATACTCCACATGCCATAGCCATAAAACCCATACACTCGTTCTATATAATTACGAATATAGGTAAGTTCTTCCTGCCTGTCCTCATAAAGCGGCTCCATATAAGCCGTAATTTCGGGATTTTCATAGATTTCATAAAGCCTGTCCAGATCTTGTTCGCTCATCTCACGCACAATGCAGCGCTCCGTTTCCAGAATCTGACGCGCAATCCCATGCGCCCGGTCATAAACCATCCTGCAATACTCCGCGGTGATGCCGGAAAAATCCTCCGTCAGATAGCTGACGCCCTCAAACGCTGCATCTTTATTTTTTTCATGCAGATATCCTAAAACGGCGTATCCCTTCTTCCTATAATAAGAAGCAAGACCTGAAAGATCAGTAACAATCAGGATTTCGTTTTTTTTCGTCCCGGAAGTATCCCCGGCGGCCTCTGCAGGCGCCTTTTCCTGCATCGCCGCAGAAACCGGCAGGCGCTCCGCCTCGATTCTATGCATCCATAAATCCATAAAAACCCTGCCCGCAAGCTCATGCTCCGGGAGATCATCTATATAAAAGCATACTTTTTTGAGCATTTTCCCATTCCCTCATAACGTCCCAAAAGGACTTCCTTCTCTAACTACATGGTCATTATACCATAATTGCTCCGCAATCATGGTATCTGCATGGCCATTCGGCCGATATCATGTCTGGCGACATGATACCATAATTGCTTCGCAGTTATGATAACTATATGGCCGCTTTGCTTCGCTGCGGGCCGGTATCATGTCTGGCGACATGATACCATAATTGCTTCGCAGTTATGATAACTATATGGCCGCTTTGCTTCGCTGCGGGCCGGTATCATGTCTCACGACATGATACCATATTCTGTCATTGCGTGACCAGCCATCAGTTTATGTTTTGATTCGTTTCGCAAATGCCTGCTTGACAAGGACGGCCGGCTCTGCTATTTCGTTAAAGAATAGGATTATAAAGAGTAGGATTATGATAGAAAAATTCATATATGAGTGCTATAATGTAGACACAATTTTCAAACGTAAAAACCAAATGCAGGCTTTTTTCATATCTATAAGCACTTGTAAAAAATTATAAGACGATTTTCGTCTATAATCAATTAAAAAGGAGAAATCACCATGTCACAAAATCCAATTGTTACCTTTGAAATGGCCGACGGAAAAATCATGAAGGCAGAGCTTTATCCTGAAATTGCACCCAATACGGTCAATAATTTTATCAGCCTGATCCAAAAGGGCTTCTATGACGGGTTAATTTTTCACAGAGTCATAAACGGTTTCATGATTCAGGGCGGAGATCCGCAGGGAAACGGTATGGGCGGCCCCGGATATGGAATCAAGGGGGAATTTGCACAGAACGGATTTTCCAATGATCTGAAGCATTCCGCAGGCGTTTTATCCATGGCCAGATCCATGATGCCTGACTCCGCGGGCTCCCAGTTCTTTATTATGCATAAGGACGCTCCTCATCTGGACGGTGCCTATGCGGCCTTTGGCAAGATCACGGAAGGAATGGATACGGTAAACAGCATTGCAGAATGCAGAACGGATTACTCCGACAGACCATTAGCGGATCAGACCATGAAAAAGGTCACCGTAGAAACCTTTGGCGTGGATTATCCGGAACCGGAAACGCTCTGATAAAGAGCCTGTTTCAGGGAATTATGCATGTTCTGATGTTCATATTTTGTTCATTTTTAATTCAAAAAAACTTAATTTACACAACATGATTTATCCATACTTCCTGTTTATACTGAATTCATAAGCTACAAATAAAGACATTTACAACACATTTAAATAAACTTTTTCATAATATATGCCAAGTAACAAAAATTACTTGGCATCCTCCCTTTTTACGGCATTTTTCTTTTTTATCCGATTTTGGGAACTGATCCGTACCATCCGCATCCTGCGCCAAATCTAAAAATTTTGTAAATTTAGAATTGACGAATACTATCATTTATTTTATTATATTTGTGTTACAATGACGTAATAAGCACTACGAATCGTGTTTGTTACGTCATATTTTTTACTTATACATAGTGGAAGTCATGATAAGTAAATCGGATTCCGGTATTCGGAAATGATCCTGAAATTCATTATCTTAGAGAGGAGAGAATCCATATGGAAACTTTATCACACATTCTGACAGTCATTGACGACTTTGTCTGGGGACCCGTCATGCTGGTCCTGTTGGTCGGTACCGGTATTTTCCTAACCGTCCGCACCAGATTTCTTCCCTGGCGGAATCTCGGATATGCTATTAAGAGTACGCTCAGTAAAGAAGCGCGTACCAAATCAAGAGGAACCGGCGACGTTTCTCCCTTTGCTGCTCTGACAACCGCACTCGCCGCTACCATCGGCACCGGTAACATTGTAGGCGTTGCCACGGCAATGGTCTCCGGCGGTCCCGGCGCTTTGGTATGGATGTGGCTGTCCGCCGCATTCGGCATTACCTCTAAATTCAGCGAATGTATGCTGGCAATCAAATACCGTGAGGTTAACGAAAAGGGAGAAATGTCCGGCGGACCCATGTATACCATGAAAAAAGCCTTCAAGCATAAAAAAGCAGGCTCCCTGCTCGGCTGGTTATTTGCCTTATTTGCAGTCATTGCTTCCTTCGGTATCGGAAATCTGACTCAGGCAAACTCCATCTCCGAGTCCCTGTTCGATACTTTTTCCGTGCCTACGTGGATTACCGGTGTGATCATCACCATTCTGGCTTTGCTGATCATCGTCGGAGGTATCAAGACGATCTCCAAGGTATCCTCCGTAGTCGTTCCTTTCATGGCAATTTTCTATGTCGTTGCCGGACTGATTGTTATCATAATTAATATTCGAAACGTTCCCTCCGGTCTGGTTCAGATCTTTACTATGGCCTTTTCCGTAAAATCCGTAACCGGCGGTTTCCTTGGTACCATAGTTGCCTCGCTGACGCGCAGTATGCGCTACGGCGTTGCCCGCGGTGTTTTTTCCAATGAAGCCGGCATGGGTTCTGCTGCCATTACGGCAGCCGCTGCAACCACTGATAATCCGGTTCGCCAGGGCTATATCAATATGACCGGAACCTTCTGGGATACCATCGTTGTATGTACTATCACGGGGCTTTGCATTGCCAGCAGCGGTGTACTGGGAACAGGATCTGTCAGAGACTCCGGCAATTACGCCCTTGTTTCCGACCGGTCCGAATATCAAATGATTCTGAGCAGTAACGACGGTTCCGAAGAAACCTACGCCTTGTCCGCAGAAGGCAGTACTTTAATCCTCACAAATGACTCCCATAAGGACACCGTTACCATTACACTTTCTCCGTTTACGGAAACGGAGGAACTCGTCACTCCGGAGGAAATGACCGCACTTACCCTCACGGATACTTCCCCCATCGCAGGAAGTCAATGGGCGGATGCTTCCGGCAATACATACAGCTTTCATGCGGACGGTACCTATGAATATCGGGAAATTTACAAGGGCGCTGCCCTTACCATAGCAGCCTTTCGTACCGGACTCGGTGATATAGGCGCATGGCTTGTTACCATCGGTATCGTGCTGTTTGCCTTTTCCACAATTCTGGGCTGGGAATATCACGGAGAAAAAGCATGGGAATATCTGTTTCATACTCATAAATACAATATGATTTACCGTATTGTATTTTCGCTTATCGCATATGTCGGCGCTACGACCGCACTGGATATCGTTTGGAACTTCTCCGACATTGCAAATGCGCTGATGGCCGTTCCAAACCTGATTTGTCTGCTTGTTTTAAGCGGTGAAATTGCAAGAGATATGCAGGAATTCCAGAAAGTGATTCGGGCGGAAAAGGATGCACAAAAAACGGCATAGCCAAGAATGACTATACCGTAATTTGTGAAAGAGCCGAATTCGTCCCCGCCACTTTCTTATGTGAAGGGGACGAACCCATTCCTTTTTTGCGTTTTAAATTCAAGCCTTGTCAACAGAACCGAACAGTTCCATTTTCTCTTTTACTTTAGCCTTAATTGCATCAAAGCCGGGAGCAAGAAGCTTACGAGGATCGAATCCCTTGCCTTCCTGATCCTTGCCGGCCTCGATGTATTTACGTGTAGCTTCTGCAAATACTAACTGGCACTCTGTATTAACGTTGATCTTGGCAACTCCAAGGGAGATTGCTTTCTTGATCATATCATCAGGAATACCTGTACCGCCGTGAAGAACCAAAGGAAGGTCTCCTGTCTTCTCCTGAACTGCTGCGAGCACATCAAACTGTAAGCCTTTCCAGTTTGCAGGATATTTTCCATGAATGTTACCGATACCTGCTGCAAGGAAATCAACGCCGAGATCAGCGATCATCTTACACTCTGCAGGATCTGCGCACTCACCCATACCTACAACGCCGTCTTCTTCTCCGCCGATGGAACCAACTTCAGCTTCGATGGAAATTCCCTTTGCATGAGCAGCTTCTACCAGCTCTTTGGTCTTTGCAATATTCTCTTCGATGGAATACTTGGAGCCGTCGAACATAATGGAAGGGAAGCCTGCTTCCATACACTTATAACAGTGATCATAAGAACCATGATCCAGATGTACTGCTACAGGAACGGTAATGTTCTGATCCTTGATCAGACCGTTAACCATACCCATTACTACATCATAGCCACCCATGTATTTACCGGCGCCTTCGGATACACCTAAGATCACCGGGCTGTTGCATTCCTGAGCTGTTAAAAGAATTGCCTTTGTCCACTCAAGATTGTTGATGTTGAACTGTCCTACTGCATAGTGGCCAGCTACTGCTTTTTTCAGCATTTCTGTTGCGGATACTAATGCCATTTTCATTTACCTCCGTTAATAAATTCTTTATTTGAACGCCAAAGGGCTGTTCACTTCGTACCTATTATATCCTACTTTTATATAAAAGAAAATAAAAAAACAAACTTTTTTTACGGAATCTCAATCGACAAATTCTCAATGACGGCTTTATTGGATTCAGTCAATATCACGAAAACCCGAACATTATTTCTTTTTAGTGCCGGAGGAGATTCAAAGCAGTGAGAACAAACTGGTGCTTAACCTGACGCTGTGCGGCATGCATATCAACCGGTTATACGAAACGGTGCAGAAGTATCTGCTTCCGACCCAAAGAACAGCGGGGATTTTTTTGTTGATTATGCGCAGATTACAAACCAGATTGTTCCAACGAAAGCCGGCGATGCATATGCCTATTATGCTGCAAATGAAGGAGAAGTGTTCTTGGATTTCGTTGTTGCCTGCAAAAACACTTCCTCAGAACAGATTTCGGTAACAAAGGCTGTTTCAGTCACCTTGGATCTGGCTGACGAGAATACCTACAACGCTACCCCTTTTCGGAGACAGGCGCAAGAGGGACACTGGCTCCTGATAATCCGGATATCATACCATTGGAAACGCGATATATTCACTATGTATTCTCGATTCCGGAGTCGGCAGTCAATGGAGAGACGACAGAGATAGTCTTTAAAATAGGGAAGAACAGGTACCGGTATCCTTTTGAGTTGTCTTTTTAAACCCTTTTTTACGGAACCAGAAACGTAATTGCAGCCTTCTCATTCTGCACATTTACGTCCCGGTGTATTCCTCCGAATTCGCCGTCAAGCGTCCAAGGAATCTCCGTCTCCGACTGAAAAGAAATATGGACTGCCTTAAAGCAATGCATATAATTCGTATCGATCCTGGCTCCCACTAAAGCTCCCATGATTTTATTCAGCTCAATGGCATTCTTGGGGCGTTTGATCAGCGTCACTTCAAATAATCCGTCATCCAGCTCCACATTCTTGCCCGTGATATTCTTAAAGCCCCCTACAGACCGTGAGTTTGTTACCATTCCATACAGGAAATCTCCCTCCAGCTCCCGATCATCCGCAGTCACCTTCACATGATAGGATTTGATCGAGGATAAACGCTTGACACCCTCTAAAATATATGCCATATGTCCCAAAACATTTTTCATTTGCTGGTTCGTTTCATAGGAAACATCCGTAAACAGTCCGAACGCTGCAATATATACAAAGGTATCCTCGTTAAATCTTCCCACATCGCAGGAAAAAGCTTTCCCGCCGGTAATCACATGCGCCGCTTTTTCCATATCCTTTGGTATTTTCAGGCTATTGGCAAAATCATTGGTAGACCCTGCCGGGACATATCCCAGCGGAATTTTCTTCTCGCACCGCATCATTCCGGTAACGACTTCATCCAAAGTACCATCCCCGCCGGAACATACCAACAAATCAAATTTCTTTGCACACTCTTCAACCATAGCGGCGGCGTCCCCCCGCTTCTGTGTCGGATAAGCAGTCACCTCAAAACCCGCTTTGGTAAAAATATCAATCAGATCCAGCAGATGACTCCTGATACGCGCTTTTCCTGCATGGGGATTATAGATAAACAGCAGTTTATTTCTTTTCATAATGCATCCTCATACGTTTTTGATAGGGACAGTGCTCCGTCCGTGAAAAAGAGCTGCTCACCAAAATCAAAGCGAGCAGCTCTTGCTATCATATCATTTTTCTTCTTTTCCGCTAAAAAAATCGGCAATCCTAGCCACTGCCGCATCTTCGTCCGGACCATTTGCTTCAATGGTCACCGATCCTCCGGTGCCAAGGCCAAGGCTCATCATACCCATAATGCTCTTCGCATTTACTCTTTTTCCCTCTGTCTCAAGATAAACCGTGCTGTCATACTGGCTTGCCAGCTGAACCAGAACTGCAATCGGCCTTGCCTCAAGACCATTTTTCAGTTGAACCGTCGTTGTTTCTTTTTTCATAGTAATCTCCTTTTTCTCTGATTCACATAAGTGAACCAAATATCTCTCCCTTTACACTAATATTTATCATTATTCCCTGACTGGTCAGGAGTTTTATCCTATCGAGGCATGCTCTGTCTGATGTCATCTGCAATCTCGGACAGTTTTCTGAGCCGATGGTTCATTCCCGATTTTCCGATCGGCGGATTCATCATTTGAGCCAGCTCCAAAAGTGTTGCGTCAGGATAATCCAAACGCAGTCTTGCCGCGTTCCTTAAATTATCGGGTAGAGATGATAATCCTCTTTTTTCCTGAATCAATTCAATATCCGCAACCTGTCTGTTAGCCGCATTTACTGTCTTTACAATATTGGCCGCCTCACAGTTTACCCTGCGGTTAACCGTATTGCTGATATCCTTCAGGATTCTCAAATTTTCCAGATTCATGAGTGCCACATGCGCTTCCATAATGCCCAACAGGTCCACGATCGCAGACCCCTCTTTCATGTAGACTACATAGTATTTCTTACGAACGACAATCTTCGCTTCCAGTTCAAATCCATATAGAACTTCGCATATCTGCCGGGCCTGCTTTTCTGTCGTGCAGACAAATTCCAGATGATAACTGCGTTTCGGATCACTCATGGAACCAATCGTAAGATAGGCTCCCCGAAGCGCCGCCCTGCGGCAGCAGCTGTTTTTGATTAAAAGCGGTGAGAGCAATTCCTGATGCTCCGAATATTGATTCTGCTGTCTGTCCCACTTGCAGGCATTTAGAACCTTTTCCACATCATGCTCTCTGGTAAGGGAAAACTGATAAATTCCCGTTTTCCCATGGTTTTTCATATTTTTTTCGAAAACATCCGTATCTATATTAAATGTTTTCCTCAATAATGTAAAGCATTTTCTTAATACTGCATCATTTTCTGAACGAATTTCAAGCCTTACATCCCCGTTTAAGTCTGTTTTAACACCGGCACAGTACATCAAAATCATTGCCAGTTCCGCAAGCTGGCAATGTCTGGCCTGGCTGACATGCCTGCAAAGCTCCTCTTTTACTTCTCCCGAAAAAGACATATCTCCGTTATACTCCCAGTGAAATATCCCTGTGACTGATCGTCAAACCATATTCTCCATGATCCTTTAAACGCCGATACAGTTCATTTGCCAAGGTTACGCTCCGATGCTTTCCTCCGGTACAGCCCACGGCAATCACCAGCTGATATTTTCCTTCTTTGACATAATTGGGAATCAGGAACCGTATCATATCCGTCAACTTGTCCATGAATTGTTTTGCCTCCGGAAAGCCCATGACATAATCCTGAACCTCCCGGTCCTGACCGGTCTTATGCTTCAGCTCGTCGATATAAAACGGATTCGGCAGAAATCTGACATCGAATACCAGATCCGCATCCGCGGGAATTCCGTTTTTAAAGCCAAAGGACATAATATTCACAATCAGGCTGTTGTATTCCTCATTATTTACAAAGATCCTGTCCAATTCTTCCTTCAGTTCCCGGGTCAGCAGCTTGGAAGTATCAATCACATAATCGGAAATTTCCCGGATCGGCTCTAAAATCCTCCGTTCCTTTTTAATTCCGTCTTCCACTCTTCCCTCCGCGGAAAGCGGATGCATCCTTCTGCTTTCCTTGTACCGCTTTAACAAAACGGAATCACCGGCCTCCATAAAGAGCATGTCAAAGGCATATCCATTCTTCCTCAGATTGTTCAGGATATGCTCGACCTCTTCAAAGGACTGCCCCGCCCTGACATCGAGTCCCAGGGCAACCTTTGTAATTTCACTGTTTGGCGTAACAATCAGCTCAACAAATTTTTCTATGAGCGCCACAGGAAGATTGTCTACACAATAAAATCCGATATCCTCCAGCATCTTGAGTGCAGTTCTCTTTCCACCGCCGCTCATTCCAGTCACAATCACAAATCTCATTAAAAATCACCTATCCGAATCACTTCCGGTTCCAGCTCCACATGGAACTTTTCCTTTACCTTTTCCTGTACTTCCGTCATTAATTCACTGATATCCGCAGCCGAGGCATTCCCGACATTGACAATAAATCCGCAATGCTTTTCAGATACCTGTGCACCGCCGATCCGGTATCCACGAAGCCCTGCATCCATAATCAATTTTCCGGCAAAATATCCCTCCGGTCTCTTAAAAGTACTTCCGGCGCTTGCATATTCCAGCGGCTGTTTCGTGCGCCGTTTTGCATTCAGCTCCTGCATTTTGCCGCGAATTTGGGCTGCATCTCCCTTTTCCAGCTTCAGCTTCGCTTCCGCCACGATATACGGGCGATTCTTGATAATACTGGTCCGATAGCCGAATTCCATCGTATCATGATCCAGCTCCATCCGTTCCCCGCGCTCGTTAATTACCGTAACACTTTCTACAATTCCGCCCATTTCTCCTTCGTAGGCGCCCGCATTCATAACAATCGCACCGCCGACGCTTCCCGGAATTCCGGACGCAAATTCCATCCCCGTCAGACTGCTTTGCGCTGCTGCAGCCGCCGTTTTGGACAGAAGCGCTCCTGCCTGAACCCGGATTCTGTCCCCGTCCACCAGGATCTGATCCATCCCGGAAGCAATTTTCAAGATCACTCCATCATATCCTTTATCACCGACAAGCAGGTTGCTTCCGTTTCCGATGACAAAATAGGATTCTTCAAGCCGATACAGATATGACGCTATTTTCTGCAGCTGTTCGATATCCTCTACCAGAACCAGCATTCCGGCCGGTCCTCCTACACGAAATGTCGTATGCTTTGCCATTGGTTCCTGTATCAATATATGTTCCGGCGCTACAAGCGTCCTGATATATTCTTCCGCCGCTTTACTCACTGTGTCACCCCACCGTTTCACGGACCTTTCCTTATTAATAACATATGCTGCATCCGGTTATTCTAATCACCCCGAAAGCAGCAGTCTGCCGTTGCGATCAGCCCAGAATCAGCTTGGCTGCACCGTAAATTCCCGCATCATTGCCAAGGGTTGCAAGTGCAAACAGAGCATCCCTGCTTCCGTGAAATACATACTGAGTATAGTATTTTTTGATATAATCAAGCAGAACAGGACCCGCCTTGGATACGCCGCCGCCGATTACAAAGATTTCCGGATTTACTACGCCTGCTACCGCTGCCAGTCCCTTGCCCAGATATTCTCCAAACTGCTCCGCTACGCCGATTGCCAGACGATCCCCTGCCTTAACCGCATCAAATACGGTTTTTGCAGAAACCTCGCCTTCTCTTAATATGCTGTCCTCGCTGCTCTGTGCAAGTGCCCGTTTTGCCAGTCTTACCACGCCTGTTGCTGATGCAAACTGCTCCAGACATCCGTGATTGCCGCAGCCGCAGGCATCCGTCTCCGCATCCTCTACATGAATATGGCCGATCTCTCCGCCCGCGCCGGTAGCGCCGGCCAGCAGCTGTCCGCCCACAATGATACCGCCGCCTACGCCGGTTCCAAGCGTAACTGCAACCATATTTTTATGGCCCTGTCCGCCTCCCTTCCACATCTCGCCAAGCGCCGCAACATTGGCATCATTACCTGCTTTCACTGCAAGTCCGGTCAGTCCGGATAATGTTTCGTTGATATTCAGAATTCCCCAGCCCAGATTGGCGGCCATAAAAATGACGCCTTCGTCATTTACCGGTCCCGGTACTCCGATACCGACTCCTGCCGCTTCCTCCTTGGAGATTCCTTTTTCCTGTATTTTATCAAGAATTGCCTTCGCAATATCCGGAAGGATATGGATTCCGTTTTCTTCCTTTCTGGTGGGGATCTCCCACTTATCCAGGACATTGCCCTCCATATCAAAATATCCCAATTTCACGGTTGTTCCGCCAAGGTCAACCCCAAATACTGTCTTTGCCATATCTATGCTTCCTCCTCTTCTTCACGTCTCTTAGCAAGGGAATTCTGTACTCTCTGATACAGCTCCTGTGCGGCATTATAGCCCATCTTCTTCTGACGGTGATTGACGGCAGCGGATTCACAGATCACTGCAAGGTTACGGCCCGGACGAATGGGAATATTGTGGCACACAATCTTATTTCCCAGATATTCCGTATATTCTTCCTCAAGACCCAGGCGGTCATATTCTTTATCCTTATCCCAGTCCTCTAAGCGGATCACAAGATCAATATTCTGTGTATCCTTAACACTGGAAACGCCAAATAAGGTCTTTACGTCAATAATACCGATACCCCGAAGTTCAATGAAATGCTTGGTAATATCCGGTGCCGTGCCGATCAGGGTGTCATCACTGACTTTTCTGATCTCCACCACATCATCCGTAACCAGACGATGTCCTCTTTTAATCAGTTCAAGCGCCGCCTCGGACTTACCGATTCCACTCTCGCCCGTGATCAGGACGCCTTCACCAAAAACATCCACCAAAACACCGTGAACGGAAATCATCGGGGCCAGCTTCACGTTCATCCAACGGATGATTTCCGCCATAAATGCAGAAGTCGCTTTCTTGGTCATCAGAAGCGGGATTTTATTCTCAATTGCAATTTCCATGAATAAAGGGTCCGGCTTAAGCTCACGGCAAAATACAATCGCCGGAATATTATGCTTCAGCAGTGTTTCAAAAACCTCTCTTTTCCTGCCCGGCTCAAGGGACGCCATATAAGAATATTCCACAAAGCCGATAATCTGAAGTCTTGTAGCTTCAAAATGCTCAAAATAACCCGCCAGCTGCAAAGCAGGACGGTTAATATCGGGCTGTGTAATCTTAATTTTGGAAATATCAATTTCCGGTGTCAGATTTTCCAATTTCTGTTTCTCAATAATCTGTACTAATCGTAAACTTGCCATATCCCTTCTCCTTACCTCATAAAATGCACAGGCCCGCGGCCTTATCAATCTTTTTTAGAGTATACTACTTTTTCACTCATTTTACCACCTTTGCTTCATGTTTGCCCCTATCCTCCTGACGCTGCGCAAAAAATTGAATCATCTGCTCGGCAATATGCTCCGGAATTTCCGGCAGCGCCGTCAGCTCCTCCTTTGTGGCGTGCCTGATCTCGTCCATTGATTTGAAGTGTCTCATGAGCGCCTTTCTGCGCTCGGGCCCTATGCCGGGAATTTCATCAAGCACCGAGTGAACCTGGTTTTTACCGCGAAGCGATCTGTGATATTCAATTGCAAAGCGATGCGCTTCGTCCTGAATTCTCGCAATCAGCTTAAAGCCCTCGCTATCCTTATCAATGGGAATTTCTTCATTATGATAATACAGACCTCTGGTACGGTGATTATCATCCTTAACCATTCCGCATACGGGTATATGAAGTCCCAATTCCTCCAACACCTCAAGCGCAATATTTACCTGCCCGCGTCCGCCGTCCATCATAATAACATCCGGAAATTTGGAAAAAGAACCAAAGGCCTGATCCATATTTTTTTGCGCAAGCTCCTCCTGTTCTTCCATACCATGTAGAAAACGTCTGGTAAGCACCTCCTTCATACAGGCATAGTCATCAGGACCTGCTACGGTTCTGATCTTAAACTTCCTGTAATCACTGCGCTTTGGCTTTCCCTTTTCATACACAATCATCGAGCCTACATTCGCAAATCCGCTGATATTGGAGATATCATAAGCCTCCATTCTGGATGCATCCTTAAGCCCCAAAAGCGCTGCAATCTCCTTTACCGCGCCGATCGTTCGTCCTTCCTCCCTGCGAATCCGCTCTTTGTCCTTATCAAGGACAAGCTTTGCATTCTGTGCGGCCAGTTCCACAAGCTTTTCTTTGGTTCCGATTTTGGGAACCTTCAGATAAACCCTGCTTCCCTTCCTTTTGGAAAGCCATTGCTCTATCAGCTGTGCATCCTCTATTTTCTCCTGAAGCATCAGTTCCTTGGGAATAAACGGAGTTCCTGCATAAAATTGCTTTACAAAATCCTGCAGTACCTGACTTTTGTTTTCTTCTGACACATGTGTCATATAGTAATGTTCCCTTCCGATCAGCTTTCCGTCACGTACAAAGAACACCTGTACCACACAATCCGAATGGTCAATGCATAGTGCAATAATATCCTTGTCCTCTCCCACACTGTCCGTAATTTTCTGCTTTTGTGCAACACTCTTTACACTTTCCAGCAAATCCCGGTAGCGGATCGCTTCCTCAAAGTCCAGCCGCTCGGAGGCCTCTTCCATATGCTCTTTCAGTTCTTTGATGATCGGCGTATAATTTCCTCCCAGAAAATCCAGCGCCTTATTCAGATTTTCTCTATACGTTTCCTGATCCACACAGCCGCCGCAGGGCGCCATACACTGCTTAATATGATAATTCAGGCAGGGTCTGTCCTTTCCGATATCCTTTGGCAGATTCCGGTTACAGGTCCTAAGCTGAAACAGCTTATTCATTAATTCAATCGTATCCTTAACGGCTGCAGCACCTGTGTACGGCCCGAAATATCTTGATTTATCCTTTTTCATAACCCTGGAAAACAGTATCCGGGGATACGGTTCGGACACGGTTACCTTAATATACGGATATGTTTTATCATCCTTGAGCATTGTATTATATTTGGGTCTATGCTCTTTAATCAGATTATTTTCCAGTACCAGAGCCTCCAGCTCCGAATCTGTCACAATATATTCAAAGCGCGCAATCTGCTTCACCATCTTATCAATCTGCGGCCCGCGGCCCACAATCTTGCGAAAATAAGACCTGACCCGATTATGCAGATTAATCGCTTTTCCCACATATATTATGCTGTCTCCCTCATCATGCATAATATATACCCCGGGTTTATTCGGCAGTTTTTTTAATTCCTCCGCCACGTCAAACATTCCGTTCTCTCCCTGTCCGTTTCTATCCAGAAAAGACCTGAGCGTACTCATGAGTGTACTCAGGTCTTTTTCACATCTGTTTGATTTCATCCGGCCTTATGATTTTACTGCTTATCTTGCTCATCCCCATGATGATCCGCATACATCCTGCTGCGCAGCTCCCTTGCGAAATCATTCTCCGGCTCTGCAGTCTTTGCCTCCGGCTCGAGCTTCTGCGCAGATCCTTCCTGCTGAGGGGCAGTCTGCTTTCCCGCATCCGATCCCAACGACCACAGAAAATCCTGTCCTGCGGTCATATTACCGCCCTGCTGATAAGTCTCACGGTTCTGATCCGTTCCCTTGATCTGCGGCCAGGCGTTCCGAAGCAGATCATCCCTTGCATCAGACGTCAGATTTCCGTTCGCACCAGACTCTTTTTCGATTTCCTCTCTTCGTTTCTGCGGCTGTCCCGCTAAAGCTTCTTGTCTTTGCTCCGGCTTTTCCTGCTCCGCTGACGCAGCCGCCTCCTTGGATCCCGTCTGCTCCTCGGGCTCCGGGATTCCTTTTTCGGCACGGAAAATCTTCATAAATTCCTTACCGGTGATGGTTTCTTTTTCTATTAAATATTCCGCCAGCTTATCCATCAGTTCACGGTTTTCTTCAAGAAGCCTCTTAGCCTCCTGATAGCTTTCCTTCAGGATATTCATGACTTCCTCATCAATGCCCGCCGCAGTAACATCGGAACAATTTAAGGAAGCTCTTCCGTCCAGATATTTGCTTTCCACGGTTTCCAGACCGATCAGGCCGAACCGTTTGCTCATACCGTATTGAGTTACCATGGATCTGGCAATACCGGTAGCTTTTTCAATATCATTGGAGGCTCCGGTAGTAACGGTTTCGAATACGATTTCTTCTGCCGCCCGGCCTCCTAACAGTCCTACCAGCATGTCATGCAGCTCAGCTTCCGTATTCAGATACTTTTCTTCCTCCGGCACCTGCATAACATATCCAAGCGCACCCATAGTTCTCGGTACAATTGTGATTTTCTGTACCGGTTCTGAATTCTTCTGCAGAGCACTGATCAGAGCATGGCCAACCTCATGATAGGATACGATCCTTCGCTCCTCCTTACTCATGATACGATCCTTCTTCTCCTTGCCGACCAATACCACCTCAACGGCATTAAACAAATCCTTCTGGCCGACAAATTCCCTGCCCTCTTTCACGGCGTTAATCGCGGCTTCATTAATCATATTCGCCAGATCGGAGCCCACTGCTCCACTGGTTGCCAGTGCGATTTCCTCCAAATTGACGCTGTCATCCATCAGCACATCCTTGGCGTGAACCTTCAAAATATCCACGCGGCCCTTCAAATCCGGTTTATCCACAATGATACGTCTGTCAAATCGTCCGGGGCGAAGCAATGCCTTATCCAGGATTTCCGGTCTGTTCGTAGCCGCTAAAATAATAATTCCCTTCTTGCCGTCAAAACCGTCCATTTCGGACAGCAGCTGATTCAGCGTCTGCTCCCGCTCCTCATTTCCTCCGCCGTACTTGGAGTCACGGCTTCTGCCGATCGCATCGATTTCATCAATAAAAATAATACAAGGCGCGTTTTTTTCAGCCTCCTTAAACAAGTCCCTGACACGGGAAGCGCCTACGCCTACATACAGCTCTATAAAATCCGAACCCGCAAGTGAAAAAAACGGAACTCTTGCCTCTCCCGCTACAGCCTTGGCAAGTAAGGTCTTACCTGTTCCGGGAGGTCCTACAAGCAATGCTCCTTTCGGCAGCTTTGCGCCGATCTTACTGTATTTTCCGGGATTGTGCAGGAAATCCACAACCTCCACAAGGGATTCCTTTGCCTCATCCTCACCGGCCACATCCTGAAAGGTAATGCCGGTTTCCTTTTGAACGTATACCTTGGCATTGGACTTGCCCACGCCCATAGGACCGCCGCTTCCGGACATCCTTTTGAAAATAAAGCTCAAACCGATCCATAGCAGGATGAGCGGTACTCCATAGCTCAGCAAAATGGACAACAGCCAGCTGGAATTGTCCGGAATTTCCTTATTGTATTCCACTCCCGCTTCCAGCAGTCTTGCACTCAGTACATCCAGATCCTCCGCCAAACCCGTATAATAAGTCTGCGGTATCTGCGAATATCCGTTTTTATTGATTTTGGCTTTTGGCGTAATATTGATCTCACTGTCCGTAATCAGAACCGATTCGACCTCGCCGTTTTCAAGCATCTGAATAAACTCATTATAGCTGATCTCAGAATTGGTTGATGAGCTCATGGTCTTCATAAACCAGCTTACCATTAAGATCACCGTCAGACTGGCAATGAGCACCAGCATAATATTGGAACGCTTCTGCGGACCGCCGCTTCCGTTATTGCCGCCGTTTCCGTTCCCGCCGCCTCCGTTATTCTGTCCGTTTCCTGAACGGTTGTCATATTGGTTATAATTCTGATTATCCATCTCTATCCCCTGCACGAACCTGCCGTGCTTCCTTCAAAATGATCTGTAAAACATTACACTTCCCTATAAAACTATTCCTATTTATTTTATTATAGGGATTCATTCGCTATAAATCAACTGTTCTTTTGTGAAAACAAGATGTCCTGTTTCTAAAATTTCTCTTTCCTTCCACATGAGAATGGGCTAAACTGTTAATATCTATTTTACACTTAGAGGTAGGTTATGATTCAATTCAAAAAAAGATTCGCTTATCACGATATCTGTTTTACGGCTTCTATGCTCCTTGCGCTTCCGTTCCTGATTTGGAAGTGCCGGTATGGCTATGGCGGGGGCGATGAACCGTTTTATTTAACGCTGGCGCAGCGCCTGAGTCAGGGGGACGCCCTGTTGTCCGAGGAATGGAACCTGGCGCAGCTCTCGGGTTTTTTACTGCTGCCTTTTTACCGGATTCACGCCGCTGTTTTCGGTTCTACGGAAGGTATTATTTTGCATTTCCGCTATCTGTATGTGATCATGCAGACTTTGGTCTGTATACTGCTCTACCTGAATCTGAGACGTTATCGCTTCGGAGCGGTCTGTGCGGTTGTTCTCTTTTATCTTTATGCGCCTTATGATATCATGGCCCTGTCCTACAATACCATGGGACTTATGGCGATTACACTGTGTCTGACCATGACTGTTACCCGTCAAAATACCGCCCGGTATCTGTTTTCGGGCTTATGCTATGCAATTGCCGTTTTGTGTAATCCCTACCTGATCAGTATCTATCTGTTATATCTGCTGCTATGGATGATTGCCCAAATTTCTTCACGGATTCTGAAAATCTCCAAAAGCAGTCGATCCGCGATCCTTTTTCCGCAAAAGCCTCTGCTCCTTTTTACACTCGGAGCAGCAATCCCGGCATTCATTCTGCTGCTGTTTACGCTAAGCCGTGCAGGCCTTTCGGAAATTTCGGAAAACCTGAAGCTGATTTTGCATGATCCCGAGCACAGCTCCCGTTCCTTTTATTCCGCAGCATACAGCTACTTCTATGTCATGCTTCATTCGTTTAAAACCTTCCTTGCCGCATGGATTGTGATTCTGTTCATTGCCCTGTCGGACAGGAACAAATACCGGAATGCCTGGATGTACTTTTGCATGACTGCTTTACTGACTGCAATTGCCGTGCTGATCCATATTCCCTCCGTTCAGACGGATTATAACTATATCATGTTTCCGCTTACAGCCTGCGGCTTCACCGCCTATCTGCTCACGCGGAAAAAAAATCACCGCCTGTTTCTTCTGCTCTGGTGTACGGGTATTTTATATACCTTCTGTTTAAGCTGGGCCTCCAATCAGGGCACAAATTCCGTTTGCATGGGAATGCCTGTCGTGCTGGTCGGAAGCGTAATCCTGATATGGGAATTTTTAACTGAGCCGAACACGTATAACGAAAGCCGCACGATCCATGCTCAGGGTTCTGACGGTCAAATAACGGACAATCCCCGAAATTTCCCTGCCGCCTCGAGACGATACACCACGCCCTTAACTGTTTGTATTGCCGTCCTGTTATTACTGTCACAGCTGGGTGCGGAATGCTATGCCAAATCCGTTCACGCCTTTTGGGAGCCTTCCGTCAGGGAACTGAACATATCCTTAACCGGCGGACCTCTGGACGGATTGCTTACCACACAGGAGCATGCGGATGCATACGCGGTACTGCTTTCGGAAATCGAAAATTACCGTGCCGGGCAGAATACTCAGGACACTCCCGTTCTGTTTATTTCTTCCTCACCCTGGTGCTATCTGTATGCCGAACGTTCCTACGGCGTTTATTCTTCGTGGATTTCCGCCGTATATTCGGCCCATGACCCCATTGATGTTTTGCAGGAGCGGCTTGGCAGCTACTATCGGCTGCATCCCGACAAAATTCCCGTACAGGTATATATCGCCAAGGACGACCAGTGGGATTTTTCTTTTTTATCGTCTTTGGATTACGCTGACTGTTATCAGCTTTTTCAGTCCGATCCCCTATCCGGCCGCGCGGAACTTTACCATGTCCGCGAAAGCCTCCACGGATATCACCTGTCTTTGGAAAGACCTACGAATTAATTTTGTTAAAAATTGATTTCGTTTTATTCGGCATTTTTTTGGAAAATCAGTAGATTTTTATGATATCTACGTTGTATAATAGAACGCATTAGGAGGAATAGTCTTATGGCTGTCAAATATGTATTCGTAACAGGCGGGGTTGTTTCCGGTCTCGGAAAAGGCATTACCGCCGCATCTCTCGGAAGATTATTAAAAGCGCGTGGATATAAAGTAACCATGCAGAAATTCGATCCCTATATCAATATCGATCCGGGTACCATGAATCCCATCCAGCATGGGGAAGTTTTCGTTACCGATGACGGTACGGAAACCGACCTGGATCTTGGTCATTATGAAAGATTCATTGACGAAAATCTGGATAAAAACTCTAATGTTACAACCGGTAAAATCTATTGGTCCGTTCTTCAAAAGGAAAGGCGCGGCGATTACGGCGGATGTACCGTTCAGGTCATCCCGCATGTAACCAACGAGATCAAGAGCCGTTTTTACCGTAATTTTACGGATGACGAGACCAGAATTGCCATTATTGAGGTAGGCGGTACGGTCGGCGATATCGAATCGCAGCCGTTTCTGGAAGCAATCCGGCAGTTCCAGCATGAAGTCGGACGCGAAAACGCGATCCTGATTCATGTTACCCTGATTCCTTATCTGCGCGCTTCTCAGGAAATGAAAACCAAGCCCACGCAGGCAAGCGTGAAAGAGCTGCAGGGAATGGGTATCCGGCCTGATATTATCGTATGCAGAAGCGAATATCCTCTGGATCAGAACATTAAAGATAAAATTGCCCTATTTTGTAACGTACCGAAAAATCATGTCCTGCAGAATCTGGACGTGGAATACCTATATGAAGCCCCTCTTGCCATGGAAAAGGAGCATTTGGCTTCCGTTGCATGTGAGTGCCTGAAGCTGGAAGAACGTGAGCCGGATCTGAAAGAGTGGACTGCTATGGTGGAGGATCTGCGTAATCCCACGGATGATGTAACGATTGCTCTGGTCGGAAAATATACGGCATTGCATGACGCTTATATCAGTGTGGTCGAAGCGCTGAAGCACGGCGGCATCACAAATCATACCACCGTTAACCTCAAATGGGTGGATTCCGAAACCGTGACAGCGGAAAATGTAGACGAGCTTCTGCATAACGTACACGGAATTCTCGTACCCGGCGGTTTCGGCGACCGCGGTATTGACGGCATGATTACCTCCATTACTTATGCACGAACTCACAATATTCCTTATCTCGGTCTGTGTCTGGGCATGCAGCTTTCCATTGTGGAATATGCCAGAAATGTGGCAGGCTATGACGATGCACACAGCATTGAATTAAATCCGGCAACCATGAATCCTGTCATAGCCCTGATGCCGGATCAGAATGGCGTAGAAGACATCGGCGGAACCTTAAGACTGGGCTCCTACCCCTGTGTTCTTGACAAATCCTCAAAGGCCTTTGAGTTATACGGAGAAGAAACCATCCATGAACGTCACAGACACCGTTATGAAGTCAATAATGATTATCGCGCCGTCCTGATAGAAAAGGGGATGAAATTATCCGGTCTCTCTCCCGACGGAAGAATCGTTGAGATGTGTGAAATTCCTTCCCATCCTTTCTTCATTGCAACTCAGGCGCATCCTGAATTAAAGTCAAGACCGAACAGACCTCATCCGTTATTCAAGGGCTTTGTGGCTGCGGCATTGACCTATAAGAGAAAATAATCTGCCCCAACCGTCGCAGAAATGTAAGGTGCCCCCGAAAAGTCAGACTTTTCGGGGGCACCTTAATATATCCTGAAATTCTTGTTACCGCTGCTTTAGGAACGGATGGCCGCATTCATTTTTTCCAGCATTTCCTCCATTTCCTTCCTGCCAAACCGGCCGTTACTGAAGGAAAGTCCCGCACGAAACGGCGTGTATTCAAACATGGCCGCCATCATCTCATCGGTAATTGCCTCGGAGGCAGCTCCATCCTCGGAATTTCCAAAATCCATGAAGCCCTGTTTCAAAAGACCATGCACAATCTCCCTGACTCTGGGATCTTTTATTGCATCTCCTACCAATGTATTTTCATCATAATGATCCGGAAGCAGCACTGTTCCCTCCACCATGACGCTCTCCGAAAGTACAATATCCCTGGAAGACCGCCCGATCTCAATCACGAATTCTCCCGGTTCCACATACCAGTCATGAATTTTGGGCTCATAATAAGCGAATGCACGCTCCGAAAGCGTAAAGGTTACCGTCTTTGTTTCTCCCGGTTCCAAAGCGACCTTGGCAAACTCCCTCAGTTCCCTCACCGGACGGACTGCCGTGCTTTCGGGATCCCGCACATACAACTGTACGATCTCTTTTCCGAATACGCTTCCTTCATTTGTAATATCCACGGATACCTGAAGCCGTTCACCGTCTTTCACACTCTTTTTGTCAAGCTTTAAGCCTGAATATCCAAAGCTTGTATAACTGAGTCCATGTCCAAACGGAAACAGTACCTCCATATCCTTATAATCATAGTAACGATATCCGACAAAAATTCCTTCCTTATATTCCACCTTTTCCGGTTCTCCCGGGAAATTCAGATAGGACGGATTATCCGAAAGCTTAATCGGAAACGTTTCGGCCAGCTTTGCACTGGGATTCACCTTGCCAAACAGAACATCATACTGCGCACCGCCCACGGCCTGCCCGCCAAGATAGGACTCTAACACGCCTTTGACCTGTCCAATCCATGGCATTTCTACCGGAGAACCGTTATGCAATACCACCACCAGATTGGACTGTACCTCGGCAATCTTTCTGATCAGCTCATTCTGACAATCCGGCATACGCATATGCTTTCTGTCATAGCCTTCAGATTCAAAGCTGTCAGGTAATCCCGCAAAAACTACCGCAACATCCGCCTTCATGGCTGCGGCAATTGCTTCCTTCTGCAGGTTCTCATCTATCACATCCTCAGCGTCATCAAAACCCTGAGCATAACTATAATTTCCTCTTTCCTCCATGCAGTCCAAAAATGCCGTTATCTTATGACAGTTGATATGAGAGCTGCCTCCGCCCTGGAATCTGGGCATTTTGGCATACTTTCCGATTACTGCAATGTTCTGGCCATCCTTTAATGGCAGGATTCCATCCTCATTTTTGAGCAGTACCAAGGTATCCGCCGCAATCTCTCTGGATATCTTGTGATGGGCATCCCGGTCAAAAACCGCACTCTCATCCCGGTTCTCCTGCGCACGATAAACGATATTCAGGATTCGTTCCACCGTCCGGTCAAGCACCTCTTCCTTAAGCGTACCATTGTTAACCGCTTCTACGATCAATTTATCATTTTCTCCAAAGGAGCTTGGCATTTCCAAATCAAGTCCGGCCTGCAGCCCCAGAACTCTGTCATTCACTGCGCTCCAGTCACTGACCACAAAGCCTTCAAAACCCCACTGATCTCTGAGAATCTTGGCTAATGTCTGCTCATTCTCAGATCCGTAAACGCCGTTAATTCTGTTATAGCTGCACATCACTGTCCACGGCTTTGCATTCTTGATTGCACCCTCAAATGCCGCCAGATAAAGCTCATGCATGGTTCTTTCGTCTGCCTGGGCAGATACGGACATTCTTCTGGTTTCCTGATTATTCAGGCAGAAATGCTTTATGGAGGTTCCTACATTTTTGCTCTGAACACCTTGAATCTGCGCCGTTGCAATTTCCGTTGCCAACAACGGATCTTCCGAATAATATTCAAAATTCCGTCCGCATAATGGCGATCTTTTGATATTCACCGCAGGTCCCAGAATCACTCCTACATGCTCCGCCTGACATTCTTCTCCAAGCGCTGCTCCCATACGCTGCACAAGTTCTCTGTCAAAAGAAGAAGCCATTCCGCAGCCTGCAGGAAAACAGACGGCCTTAATACTATCATTCACGCCCAAGTGATCCCCTTCCAGATCCTGTTTCCTCAGTCCATGCGGTCCATCGGACATCATCATGGCAGGAATTCCATGCTGCTTAAATTCCTCCGTATGCCAGAAATCCGCTCCCGAACAAAGTGCAGCCTTTTCCTCCAAAGTCATTTCCGATATGATTTTCTTAATTTCAGCCATATACCATTTCCTTCCTTATTCCCGGTTTCAATTTCTCCTACAATTGGAAAATCTCCATACATTTATTCAGTTCACCTGCAATCACATCCAACTGCTGTGCGGCCTGAACAATGGCGTTCATGGCACGGTTAACCTCTGCCGTGGATGCGGAGGTTTCCTCTGTACCGGCTGCATTCTCCTGTGCGATCGCGGTCAGGTTCTGTACGGTATCTACAACGCCGGTTCTGGCCTCATCCAGCTGCAGTGTTTTTTCGTATATCTGGTTTACTCCCTGAATAGAGCTTTCAATTCCCTTTTGAACCTCACGGAAAATGGTATCCGTCTTCTGCACATGTTCACTCTGCTTATCCATAATTTCCCTGACTTCATCCATTGTAGCAACTGCATGATTGGAATTCTGGATTAATGCGGCGACAATATCTTCAATCTGCTTGACGGATTCATTCGTCTGTTCTGACAGTTTCTGAATCTGGGCAGCAACAACCGCAAAGCCTCTGCCCGTCTCTCCTGCACGAGCGGCTTCAATGGAAGCATTTAAGGATAACAGTCCTGTTTCATCCGCAATGCTGTTAATCAGCTGCGTAGCTTCTTTGATCCTTTCTGCAGACTCATTGGTAATATTGGTCTGTTCGTAGATGATCGCAATGGCATCCTTGGCTCTGTCATTAATTGTGTTCAGTTCTTCCAGCGTTTTCGTTGCTTCCATACCGGAGGTCTTCATGATATCGGCATTCTTGTTCAAATCCATTACCTCTGCCTTGGTTTCCTCCACCATGTTACCCATTGCGACTACATTCTCAGTGGCATTCTGGGTCCCCTCCGCCTGGGATCCGGCCCCAATGGCTATTTCCTGCACTGCTTTTTCTACCTGTTCCACCATTTCTGTCGAATGCTGCGCAGAATCCTTCAGCCTGTCAGCAGCCTCAATCAAAGTATTGCTATGCTGCTTAATGGTAGAAATAATATTAATCAATTCTTCCCGCAAAGAATGAACGCTTCTGCTCATATTTCCGAGTTCATCCTTCCGGTCAAGCAATCTATTGTGAACTTCAACCGTTAAGTTTCCTGCCGCAAGTTCATCTACAATTTTAATTCCTTTGTTAAGTGCACGAATCAGCAAATTCACAACTAAAATTCCGATCACAGTGCACAGAATAATCATCACAATCGTAACCAGCAGCACCGTATACTGCACATTTCTGATGCTTGCTGTCAAATCCGATTTCAGCATTGCCACCATAACCATACCGACCGGCGGCTGATCGCTGGTATCGATAATCGGACAATAATATGCCGAATATTTCTTTCCGTTTATGGTCAATTCGGAAACAAAGGTTCCCTCTGCGTCGGTCAATACCTTCTGCTCTGCCACGGCCGGTACGGGAATATCCGTGAGACGTTCATCGGCGTCATCCAAAACGGAAGAAAGCATCACCTGAGTACCATAATATACCGTCACTTCCATGCCAATGCTTTTGACAGAATCAATGATGTCCGTATTTTGGGACAGGTTCATGGTATTTCCTTTTTTAAAATTACCGTTTTCATCAAGACGATAATTTCCCTTGGAATTGTTATAAGTATTATAAATAGAAGTAGCCGTTGCCTCCAAGCCGGAGGAATTCTGCTGTTCCATCGCTTTCTGAATCTGTACCGAAGAAACAATATAGATAATGACTCCCATTATGATTACCGGCACAACTACCAACGTCAGTATCTTTTGCCTTAACTTCATATGTAATACTCCTTTTTCATTTTACCTGTGACAAAGTTTTAGATGTCCATGGACATTATTGCATGATTTCTCCGCAATCATGCCTCCTTTGGCCACTTCGCTTCGCTGCGGGCCGCTATAATGTCTAACGACATTATTGCATGATTTCTCCGCAATCATGCCTCCTTTGGCCACTTCGCTTCGC
>CAYTIH010000001.1:99236-106947 GCA_964437825.1 uncultured Clostridium sp.
TGCGGGCCGCTATAATGTCTAACGACATTATAGCATAATTTCTCTGAGGTCTGCATTAAAAATATATCACTTTTTACTAAAATATCTTGTTTTTTATTTTCAAAATATAGAAAAAACGTTCGGATCAAATCTTTGATCCGAACGTCAAATCCAGAAAAATGCCCTATTTCAACTATTTCAAGATACAAATGGAACCTGCAGGCATTGTCAGCGTTCCCTCCTCCAGCGTAATCACTTCTCCATGAAGCGTCAAATAGCCACGAATCTTCATGTCCTCATAGCCGGAGCCCGATAAGGAAACTGTCATTTCCTCATCGGAGGTATTGTAAACAATTCCCATCATACTATCCTGATATGTCTTTGTAATAAATGCGACATGCCCGTCCGTCAGAGAATCCACAATTTCAATCTTCCCTCTGGCAATTTCCGGATTCTCATTACGCAATCGAATCGCCCGCTTGTAATAATTGAGAATGGACGACGGATCTGCCATCTGCTCCTCCACTCCCTCAAACGCAGAGGTGATCCCATCATCCGCATCCGCCGGACCATTCGTCATCCCTGTGGGATCCGTATCCGACCAGATCATCGGCAGACGTTTGTTCTCATCCTTCGTACCCTTGCTCTGCATACCGATTTCCTCACCGTAATATACAAACGGACTTCCGTTCATCGTCATGAGCAGTCCGCACGCCATCTTTAAATCATCCTCATTATTCATCAATGCATTTGCCACACGTCCCATATCATGATTGGTAATAAACGGCGCATCTATATAATCAGGATTCACTGCGGAAAAATCCTCCTGATAGCCAAGCATAGCCTGAACAAAGGTTTCCGCCTTTGCAGTTCCTCTGGCAGTCTTCACCAATCTTCCTTCCGCGCCTCCAACATCAAAATTGAACATGCTTGGTGTTCCGCTCTGATAATATGAAGCGATCGTTACCTTATTGGCCCAAACCTCAGATACCATATAAAAATCAGGATTCAAACTCTTGCAGTAAGTATAAAACCAGTCAAGCAGCTCCGTATTAAAAGTAATATCACTTTCTTCAAAATGCATTGCCGCATCCATTCGGAAGCCGTCCACTCCCATATCAATCCAGAATTTGGCTATCTCTTCAAACTCCGTTTTTAATTCCTCACTTGCAAAATTCAGATCAGGCATTTCCGACCAGAATACGCCTTCATAATACCATGCGGCTCCGTTCACGCCATACCAGGCATCGTTCACTTTTTCCCTGGAGAAATGATAATAGTCCACATACGGACAAACGGACGCATCCGGTTCCTCTCCTTCCTCCAAGTCTCTCAGATAAGCACATGCCTCCAAAAACCATGGATTTCGGCTTGAAGTATGATTCATTACAAAATCAATCGTCAAGCGGATTCCGCGTTTATGGCATTCATCCACCAAAATCTGAAAATCCTCCAGTGTTCCATATTCCTCATCAATATTGCAGTAATCAACCACATCATATTTGTGATAGGTTGTTGACGGCATAATCGGCATCAGCCAGATTCCGTTAAAGCCCATATCTGCAATATAATCAAGCTTTTCTATCACACCGTTAATATCTCCGATTCCATCCCCATCGGAATCGTAAAAAGAATAAACAAAAATTTCATAATAATTTCGAAAATTATCATCGATAATCTGAAGTTCCTGCTCATAGTCATATTCATAGACCAAATCGGTAACAGTCTCCTGCTCCTGCGTTCCTGTTTCCGATTCGTCAGTTTCAGTAACGTCCGGATCTTCCACAGGCTCTGGGATTGTTTTGGAACTACAGGACGTCAGCATGGAAACAACGAGTATGAGCGCCAATAATCTACTGAAGATCTGTTTCTTTTTCATTCTTACTCCTATCTGCCTGCTTTCGCACACACTTAAATCAGGGGTATGCATTCTCCGAAGGTTTCACTATACAAGACCTTCGTGGGAATTTCCTATTACATGAAAAACGGTAGTCACAAGGGCTACCGTTTTATTACATGAATCATGATCCGGACAGTCCTCAGACATCCGGTAATATCACGCTGCCTGACAAATGATCTGCCCTGTAGCGCATACTTTCCATATTATCCTTTGACAGCGCCACCGGTAACACCTTCTACATAGTACTTCTGTAAGCACATAAACAGAATTGTAATCGGTATCGCTACCAAAATACCACCGGCACAGAATCGTGTAAAATAGCCTTGATAATCGTTAGTCCATACCCATCTTTGTAACGCTACCGCTACGTTATAGCTGTCGGAATAACCAAAGGCAACATAAGAAGCAAAAATGTAATCGCACCAAGGAGCCATAAATGCAACCAACGCTGCATAAATAATGATCGGTTTCGACATCGGAATAATCATCGTAAAGAAAACTCTCGCTCTGGAAGCGCCATCGATTCTCGCTGCTTCGTCCAGAGCCTTCGGAATCGTATCAAAATATCCTTTTGTAACATAATATCCCATACCGGAGCTTGCTACTGAAATCAGGATTAATCCCGGAATTGCACCTGCCTGTGTTAAATGGAACTGCTTCAGCAGGAAATACAGACAGATCATGGTAAGGAATCCGGGGAACATACCCAGAATCAGCCAGAATCTCATCAAAAACGTACGTCCTTTGAAACGCATACGTGACAACACATAGCTGACACATAATACAACGGCCGTCTGAAGTACCGCTACGAAAGCCGCAATAGTCAGGGTATTCAAATACCAACGGAAGAACTTACTTTCGCTGCTGAACAGGAACTTATAGGAATCAAGTGAAAACTGTTTCGGCAGCAGATAATCCACCATGCCGCCAAACTCCGACACATACGAGCGGAAGCTCTGGAGGAATAAGCATGCAAACGGGAATAGCCAAATAATACTGATTATGATCAACGCAATATATGTAATTGCATTGCTCACCGCTCTTTTTCTTTTCATGGAAGTATTTTTCATTATTGGAATCCCTCCTCATCCTTTACAGACGGCAGCATATTATATACAACCAGAGAGATTACTGCCGTGACAACGAATACCATAATACCGATAACGGCCGCCATTCGATAGTTCGTATCATTAACTGTCATCTTATACAGCCATGTTACAAGCAAATCCGTATATCCGGCGCCGCCGCTCAGCTTCATGGACTGCGGTCCGCCCTGTGTGAGCAGGTAAATAACGTTAAAGTTATTGAGATTGCCGGTAAACTGAGTCAATAAGAACGGCCCTGTTACGAATAACATATAGGGAAGGGTAATGCTGCGGAACATCTGGAACGAGCTCGCTCCGTCGATTCTTGCGCTTTCATACAAATCCTCCGGAATATTCATCAAAAGTCCGGTTGCAATTAACATTGTATACGGAATACCGATCCAGAGGTTGATGACAATAATCATGACTTTTGCCAATGTCGGATTGGACCAGAACGGAATATAACTGTCAATCCAGCCCCACTTCAAAAGGTAGGCGTTAACCAAACCGTCATTTGCAAACATCTTGTAAACATACAATAAGGAAACAAACTGCGGAACAGCAATGGTTACAACCAGAATGGTTCTCCAAAGCTTTTTAAACTTAATTCCCTTTTTATTTATCAGAATTGCAACGCCCATTCCCAAGAAATAAGTCAGGAATGTTGCAAAAAATGCCCAAACCAATGTCCATCCGAGTACGGTACAGAAGGTAGCTGCAAAGCCCGAAGTACCGAAGGAGAACAAATTCTTAAAGTTTTCTAAACCAACCCATGTAAACAGTTTGGCCGGTGCCTGATGATTATAATCATAATTGGTAAATGCGATACAAATCATGAAAATAATCGGTAATACAGTAAATACAAAAATTCCCAAAACAGGCAATGCCAACAAGGTCTTATCAAAATTGGAATCCAGAAGAGAATGAAAATCCTGTTTCATTGTCGGAAGCGTTTTTCCTTCCTTAAGAAGTAACTCTTCCTTTCGATTCTCCCTGATATTTATGCGCCATAACAAAATAAATACGGCAATAATAATAATGGACAATAGTCCGTACAACAGAATTAAGAAGCTGTTATCTCCATATGTAACGGTTCCGTCAGGATTAAATCCTCTGCCTGTGGTTCCGAGCGTTCCGATATCCTTCAGATAATTCCATCCAAAACCCACCATATAAAGTACAAACAGCACTTCCAATGCCAAAAGCGCAAAGCCCTTTAAAAATTGCTTACGTAAAATAGGGCCAAAACCAAATATAATATAAGAAAGGCGTGTTTTCCAATCTCCCTCCTTAAAAGTCAGCCCTATCTCTTTAATATCAAATCCGATTGCAGCGAAAAATCTCTTGATGGAGGTTCCCACACCCTTGTTTTTTTTTACGCTGCCGGAATTCGCATTTTTTCCCATACTTATAATCCCTCCCGATTGTGTTTTCCCTGCTGCAGGTAACAATCGAAGATTACCCACATATACTGCCAAAAGTAACTGTCCTTCCCGAACAGAACATAGACAGGCAGAGAGCAAACTCTCTGCCGTCTATATTGGTTTTTGAAATTACTTAGTATTTATTTACTGTGCATAAGAAATGCAGGTATCCTGGAATGTCTGAAGAACGCCCATCAGATCATCATCACTGGAGGAAGTATTATATGTGCCAGTAATAATATCATCACCAAGAGAGGTGGCTAATGTCCAGTAATCATCAGGATACTGTCCCTGAGGAATTGTGTATGCAAGCTGAGCAGCTAATGCAGCGAGAGCTTCATCTGCCTGAATTGCACTGTCTGCCTGAGCAGTTAAGTTAGAAGGACCCCAACCTGCTTCGCTGTAACGAGCAAGCTGTACTTCTGCGCTGGACAGGTAACGAGCCATAGCGTTGCAAACTGCTAACTTATTCGCATCTTCCTGAGGCTTAACACCTAATAACTTGAATCCGCCAAAGCCGCTTAACTGATAAGTATTTCCATCAGAACCTGTGAAAGAAGGAAGCTTAGCACATGCATAATTGTCACCGAAAACATCCTTAGCCGCGCTGGAATCCCATGTACCGTCTACGATAGCACCAACGTTAGTTGCACTGGACAGAGAAGAACCGTTCTGGAAAGCAGAAGAAGACTGAAGTTCAATGATCTCCTTTAATGCTACCAGACCTGCATCAGATGCATAGTCTACATTTGCTGCTATAAAATTACCTTCATTATCGGTATCATAAGTCAGTGTACATCCTGTAGCAAAGAAGAATGCCGTCTGATACCAACCGGAGTTGATTTCAAAGTAGAAATTCTTACCTGCAGCTTCGCAGTCAGCAACGATCTGCTCTAAGGATGTGGTATCTGTTATAACACTGCTGTCATAATATAAGAAGTAACCGTTATCGGATGTTAAAGGATATGCCCAAAGCATATCACCAACGGTTGCTGCGCCAACTGCACCTGCATCGTTTTCTGCGGAAACGAATGCTGCATTATCTCCTGTAACAGGGCTTAATGCACCTGCGGATACCAGACGAGCGATCTGGTCCTGAGCGAAGCCGTAAATATCTGCACCGCCTGCAACGTCTGTAATCATGTTACCGGCTGCATCACCTTCACCTACAGGCTCAACATTTACTGTATAACCTGCATATTCCGGATGAGCTTCCTGAAATGCTGCGATCTGATTCTGGGTAAAGGTTACAACGTTCTCTGCTACCCAGATACTGATTTCACCGGTTCCGTAATCTACAGCTTCATTGCTGCTATCATCTGTAGAATCTGTAGAATCTGTAGAATCTGCAGAATTATCTGTTGCTGCATCATTTGAAGATGCATTGTCATTGCCGGCATTATCTCCGCTGTCGGAGCCGCCGCAAGCAGTTAAGGATACTACCATAGCTGCTGCAAGAAGAGTTGCTAATAATTTCTTCTTCATCATTTTTTCCTCCCATTTGCTTCGTGGTATTTTATACCATTTGTTATCTATGTTATCATTACCGCATTATCTGCGATAAAGTATAACCAAGGTTCTGATCCAGCTGCGTCTTTCTGCACTCAGCGGATTTTTACTCATACGCCATTTCCAGTTCGTACCAATCGTGGACGGCAGATTCATTCTCGCTTCATTTCCGAGTTTCAAAAGATCCTGCATCTGGAATATTACGATATTGGCAATACTGGAATACCCCAGTCTGATCAGAGCGTCCGGAATTTCCTCTCTGCTGTATATATTCAGATATTTGTATAGGAATGTCAGTTCGTACTCGCACTTTTCACTAAAATACCCCGCGAGTGTCTCATTATCATGGGTTCCGCCATATACAACCATGTTGGTATCTGTATAATTGTGCGGTAAAAATTCATGATCCGCATTCCCTTCAAAAGCAAATTGCAAAATCTTCATTCCCGGCCATCCGGTCCTTTGCACCAGCTTCTTCACTCCCGGCACAACCACACCCAAATCCTCAACGATCATTCTGCCGTTTCCCAATACCTGTGTGATTGCATCCGTCAGCTTCTTGCCCGGCCCCTTGTTCCAGTGCCCGTTCCTTGCATTGGGATCCGCTGCCGGCACACAATAATACCGAACCACACCTATGAAATGATCAAAACGGATGATATCATAAAATCGGGCGTTGGCTTCGATTCTGCGTTTCCACCAGTCAAAGCCGTCCTCTTCCATCCTTTTCCAGTCATATAAAGGATTCCCCCATTTCTGACCGTCATCGGAAAAAGCATCCGGCGGACATCCTGCTACAAATTCAGGTTCTCCGTTTTCTTTTAGTTGAAACAATTCCCTGTGTTCCCACACATCGACACTGTCAAGCGCCACATACAGCGGAATATCCCCGATTATCTGAATTCCTTTGCGGTTCGCATAGCCGCGCAGCTCATTCCACTGGGTAAAAAACTCATACTGGCAAAACTTCCAAAATTCGATATCCTCGGCTAAAAGCACTTTATACTTTTCAAGCGCTTCAGGATTCCGATCTCTCAATTCAGGTTTCCACGCCAGCCATTCTCTGTTTTCAGAAAACGTTTTCAACGCCATGTAAAAAGAATAGCCACTAAGCCAGGCCTCCTGCTCTTTACAGAAACTCCGATATTCTGCTTGATTCGTATTAAATTTTGTAAATGCCTTTTTCAGCACGGAAAACCGATGTTCAAAGATCAGATCATATGCAACCTCATCCTCTTTGGTTCCCCATTCGCATTCATCAATCTCTTCCTGCCTCAGCAATCCATCTCGAACCAAATAGTCCAGATCGATAAAATAGGGATTCCCGGCAAATGCAGAAAATGCCTGATATGGACTGTCGCCGAAGCTGATCGGCCCTAAAGGAAGTACCTGCCAATATTTCTGGCGTAGATCCGAAAGCAGATCAACGAACTCATAGGCCGCTGCGCCAAAGGTTCCAATTCCATACTTTGAAGGCAAACTCGCAATCGGGAGCAAAATACCCGCTCCTCTCGAAGGCTTTGTCGTCTCCACTGCACATCCTCCATTATGAATCGAAAACTTTTGAATTATTTTCGACTGCAATTTCAATTTAGCACTTTTTTGCAAGATTGACAATAATGATTACAAAAAAAATAAAGATTTGGAACTATTTAACATCTTTTTATTGTGGTTTTTGTACAAATGTGCCTATTTTTTTTCGAAATTTTTCGAAACTATATTAATTCACCGCTTTTTATGATATAATAAGCGCAAAAGAAAAACAAGCGACGCGGAGCGGCATTTGTTTTTCTTGCGCTATTAACGAGCAAGCA
>CAYTIH010000002.1:0-89872 GCA_964437825.1 uncultured Clostridium sp.
GATTTAACAAACTGCCCTTTTGCACATTTGTGTCAAAGTTTCGGGTTTAGACGGGACTTCATGTATCATTGATTGGAATGGGGTTATACAGGCTGCTTGCAAGGCTTCGCATTCCGCACAGGTTCAATATGGGGATCTGCATTTTGTTTATGGTGCTGTATGGGATGATGACAGGAATGAGTCAATCCGCATGCCGGGCGATTTTAATGTTTGCCATCAGTTTAAATGCAAAAAGAGTCGGAAGAACTTATGATATGCTGACGGCCTTAGCGGTAGCGGCGGTATGCCTTTTGCTGGAACAGCCCCGCTATGTTTATCAGGCCGGGTTTCAGCTGTCATTCGGAGCGGTTATGGGAATGGCATGCCTGGAGCCGGCAATGGAGCAGATTTTCGGAAAGGGAGGAAAGGGGATCGGCGGGCGGGCCCGCAGGAGCGTTTATGTCAGTTTGTCCATTCAGCTGGTGACATTTCCGGTACTGCTTTATCATTATTACGAATATTCGCTGTATTCCATGTGGCTGAACTTTCTGGTACTGCCGACGGTAGGCGTGGTAGTGGGGAGCGGTCTGATGATTCTTCTATGCGCAGGAATGTCAAAATGGCTCGTCAGGATCCCCGCAGCCGTATGCAGCCTTCTTTTATGGGGCTATAGAAACGGAGGCGGAATTCTGATCCGGCTGCCCGGCGCCGTTTGGATTGTCGGCAGACCCAAAGCCTGTCAGCTGGTCCTATATGCGGCGGGGATAGCGGGATTTCTGTTACTTTCCTTAGGAGCGGGAAGACGGGAGGCAGGAGCAGGCGGCCGGCGGTGTTTTTCATGGATCTATGCAAAAAAATTCAGAACCTATATTATCGGTATTTTTGGAATTTTATGTTCGGTTCTGGTTCTGACAGCTTCTGTAAAACAGGGAATGACGGTTACGCTGCTGGACGTGGGGCAGGGAGACGGCGCCTGTATCGAAGTGCAAAGCGGACATGCGGTGCTGATCGATTGCGGAAGCTCAGACCAGTCCGGGCTGGCGGAGTACCGGCTTGAGCCGTTTTTGAAAAGCAGAGGGATTCATACACTGGATGCCGTATTTCTGTCCCATTTGGACAGCGATCATACCAGCGGTGTTTTGGGTCTGTTATCCGATACCCAGAGCGGAATCAGGATACGGAAACTGATTCTGTCCCAAGCGCTGCCCAGGGATGATGCGTGGCGGAATATGACGGAGGCGGCAGCGAAAGCAAACGTGGAGCTTTGTTATATGTGCGAAGGAGATTCCTATTATAACGGAAAAATGTCGATTCGCTGCCTGTATCCCGCGGAGAATGCGGACGGTTCGGATGACCGGAATGCGTTGTCCATGATTCTGCTTTTGGAGTATGGCTCCTTTCAGGCCGTATTTACGGGGGATGCGGATGAGGCGGGCGAACTTCAGGCACTGTCGCAGCTGGCACAGCCGGAGGTATGTGATCTTTTAAAAATAGGTCATCATGGATCGGCAAGCTCCAGTTCGCAGCGCTTTCTGGAGGCGCTCAGTCCCGAAGTTGCGGTAATATCATGCGGACGGAATAATATGTACGGACATCCTTCGGCACAGACATTGGAACGTCTGGAGGCGCAGAAAATCACATACCTGACCACTATGGAACACGGCGCCGTTACGATCCGGACGGACGGCAAACGCTATACGGTAGAAACCTTTCGATAAGATTAGTTTAATAAGCTTAGTTCCATAAGCCCAGCACAAAAGTTTAGGGTGATAAAGTCTTGCGAGTATGATATAATAAGCGCAAAAGAAAAACAAGCGGCGCGAAGCGGCATTTGTTTTTCTTGCGCTATTAACGAGCAGGCAGTCTGCAAAGCAGACGATAAAGCACCGAAGGTGCGGGCTTGCGAGTATGATACAATGAGAGCGCAAAAGAAAAACAAGCGGCGCGAAGCCCGTGAACGAAGGAGCGTCAGCTCTTTCGTTCACACTGCAAGTATAATGTCGGATAAAATTGAGAAATAAGGAATTTGGCATGCGAACAATTCTCGAAGATATCAAGAATAACAGCTTTAAGCAGATGTATCTTCTGTATGGTGAAGAAGCTTATTTAAAAAATCAATATAGAGGCAAGCTGCTTTCCGCATTGGTTCCGGAAGGCGATACCATGAATCTGAATATTTATGAGGATTCGGATGTGCCGGTCAAAGAGATCATCGATCTGGCTGAGACGATGCCTTTTTTTGCAGAGCACAGAGTTATTGTCATGAACAACAGCGGACTGTTTAAGAAAGGCGGAGAAGAGCTGGCAGAGTATTTGGAAACTATGCCGGAAACAACCATGTTTCTGTTCACCGAGAAAGAGGTGGATAAACGCAGTAAAATATTTAAAACGGTCAGGGAGCGCGGCCGTGTTGTAGAATTTCCGGCACAGGATGAGGAAACACTGCAAAAGTGGATTCTGGGCATGCTGAAAAAAGAAAATAAAAGTATTACAAAGCAGACCATGCTGTTTTTCTTGGAAAAGACCGGTACGGATATGGAAAATATCTGCCGGGAACTGGAAAAGCTTATCTGCTATACAATGGGTCGGGACGTTATTACGTCTGAGGATGTGGCGGCTGTATGCACCACGAGAATTACCAGCCAGATTTTTGACATGGTTGGTGCAGTGGTAGACAAAAAGCAGAAGCGGGCATTGGAGCTTTATTATGATTTGCTGACATTAAAGGAACCGCCTATGAGAATCCTGTTTTTAATTGCCAGACAGTTTAATCTGCTTCTTCAGGTAAAAGAATTAAAACAGAAGGGCGCCGATCAACGCCAGATCGGAGAAAAGGTCGGTCTGCCGCCTTTTATTGCCGGAAAATATGTGGCGCAGGCAGCGGGCTTTTCAAGGGAGGAGCTGAGAAGGGCGCTGGATGAGTGCATAGACAGTGAGGAAGCGGTCAAAACAGGAAGAATGAACGATATAATGAGTGTGGAAATACTGATTGTGAAGTACAGCAGTAAAAAAGGAGCGTAAAGTTCTGAAATATTATGATTTTGTGTTATAAAATTCGCTTTCGGAAGGTTGCTATTTTTTTTCAGATATAATATAATTTTAATAGGAGCAATGTCCACATGACACATGGAGGTGTGTGTATGGAGATAGCAAAGGTATATCATGAGACACAACTTTATCAAGGAGCGGCTGAAAAAACAACAGTAGGAAAGCCGCAGACGGTGAGTTCCTCTAAAATAGCGGAGGGAAATTCACATGCTGAGCTTGCTCAAAAGTCCAACACGGAATCAGGCGCTGCAAAGGATTTACTGCCTGAGAAGGAAGCAATTACGGCAGGGGAGCGTTTTTCTGATAACAATGAGCTGAAGGAAAGAGAGCTGCTGTCAGGAGAAGAAGCGCGGACTAAGTCAGAAACGCCTTTGGGAAAAGAGGCTTTAGCTGAAAAAGAACGTCTGGCCGGAACAGAACGCTTATCCGTAAATGCTCAGAAGGATAAAGAGAAAGCTGTAAAAGAGCTGTCAAAGGAAGAAACTGTCAGTCCTTATGACCGGATTATGGCGCAAAAAGCCATGGACAATGCCAAGGAACGGCTCAAGAGCATGGGTAAATCAGCGCAGTTTGCATACAATGATGACATCAATCGCTATACGATTACGATCATGGATAAAGATCGTAAAGAGATTGTGAAAGAAATTCCGAGTGAGCAAATACAGAAAATGATAGAGCATCTTCATACCATGCGGGGTATGATGCTGGATGAAGGAATCTGAAAGGAGCTGTGAGGCATATGAGAATAAGCGGGGTTACAGGATACAGTAACGTTAATTACGGAACGATTTCCAGCGGCAAAAGGATTAACAGCGCAGCGGATGATGCGGCTGGCTTAACTCAGGTACAGAAGCTTGAAAGTCAGAGCAACGGAATGAATGCAGGGGCTGCCAACGCCAAGGATGGAATCAGCCTGACCAAAGTTGCAGACGGCGCCCTTTCCGGTATTCATGATTATTTACAGTCCATCAGACAGGCAAGTGTAAAGGCCTCAAACGGACTCATGACATCTTCCGATAAGCAGGCAATTCAGAAGGAAATTGACGGATATCTGAAGGGCATCAGTGATATTGCAGGCAGTACCACCTTCAATACCAAGAATGTTTTAAACGGCGAAAATTCCCTTAGTATGGCAGTAAATCCGGATGGCAGCGGTCCGGATATCAAGACAGGGGACGCGACTCTGAAAGCGCTTGGAATTGACGGATACAATGTCACAGGCAAATTCGATATCAGCCGGATTGATAAAGCGATTGATATGGTAAGCTCTGCCAGAAGCAGCATGGGGTCCGGTGCCAATGCCCTGGAGCATGCCTACAATTACAATATGAATGCTTCAGAGAATCTGATCGGGTCAGAAAGCCGTCTTGAGGATCTGGATCTTCCTAAGATGATTTCCGAGCAGAAAAAGAATGAGGTATTGGAGGAGTACAAGAATATGATGATTCGCAATCAGATGGAAGAGGAATCCCTGGTTACGAAGATGTTAAAATAATGAGCCGGGTGGTTAGCAGATCGTGTCAGTTATCGGAATGATCATGCGGCATCATGGAAAGCAAAGAAAGAAGGAATTACAGAAAATGAGTATGATCGACAAGGTAAGAGCGGAAATGGTAACGGCGATGAAAAATCATGACAAGGACAGAAAAGAGTCCCTGTCCATGCTGTTATCCGCTCTGAAAAATAAGGCAATTGATAAAAGAGAGGATCTGACTGAGGCTGAGGAATTCGAGGTTGTAAAAAAAGAACTGAAACAGACGAAAGAGACCATGGAAGTTGCGCCTGCGGACAGAACCGATATTATCGATCAATGTAAAGCCAGAATTGCAGTTTTAAGTGAGTTTGCGCCGGAGGAGATGAGCGAAGAGGAGATCAGAAAGACGATTGCCGATGTGATTGTATCTCTTGGCATTGAAAATCCCTCTGCTAGGGATAAGGGAAAGGTGATGAAGGAACTGATGCCTAAGGTAAAGGGAAGAGCCGATGGTGCAGTAGTGAACCGTATTGTGGGAGAGATTCTGAAATAATTTCCGAAAATGATAGAAAAAATAGGGGGTATGGCTGCATAGTCATACCCTGTTTTTGGGTTATCGTTTAGAGGATGTGAAAGCGTTTCCGCATTTCCTATTGACAAACTGAAAAATAGGAAATAATATAAATCCTAGAAAGATACTAGGATAAGGAGGCTGAACATGAGTTCATATATAGAAGAAAAAGTAATTTATGCGGATAATGCGGCTACAACGAGGATGAGTCAGACGGCGCTTCAGGTGATGACGGAATGCATGCACAATATCTACGGCAACCCGTCCAGTCTGCACCGCACAGGTCAGCTTGCGGCGGAAAAGCTGCAGGAAGCAAGGGAGACGGTTGCGGCCTGCCTGAATGCCAAACCGGCAGAGATTTATTTTACCTCCGGCGGAAGCGAGGCGGATAATCAGGCAATATTGTCTGCAGCAAGGTTTGGAGCGAGAAAAAATAAGAAGCATATCATATCGTCCAAGTTCGAGCATCATGCGGTGCTGCATACCCTGGATAAGCTTGCAAAAGAAGGCTTTGAAATCACGCTGCTTGACGTTTATGAAGACGGAGTCGTGCGTTTGTCAGATGTGGAAAAAGCACTTCGGGAGGATACGGCTTTAGTAACGATTATGGCAGCCAATAACGAGGTTGGTACGATTCAGCCGATTCAGGAGATCGGAAAGCTCTGCCATGAAAAGGGCGTCTTATTCCATACGGATGCGGTTCAGGCCGTCGGACATATTCCTGTGGATGTGGAAGAAATGAACGTGGACTTTTTGTCTCTGTCGGCACACAAATTCCATGGACCGAAGGGCGTAGGCGTGCTGTATGCCAGAAAGGGCGTTGTACTGACAAATGTGATTGAGGGCGGTGCACAGGAACGCGGAAAGCGTGCCGGAACGGAGAATATCCCTGCGATTGTAGCTATGGCGGCGGCAATGAAGGAAAGCATTGACCATTTGGAAGAAAACAGTGAATATGTCAGAAAGCTTCGGGACAAGCTGATTGCAGGTTTATCTGCCGTTGCGCATTCCAAACTGAACGGTGATCCCGTAAACAGACTTCCGGGCAATGTTAATTTCTGCTTTGAAGGAATCGAGGGAGAGTCCCTGCTGTTATTACTTGACAGGAAAGGAATTGAAGCTTCCTCAGGGTCAGCCTGCACATCAGGATCCTTGGATCCCAGTCATGTGCTGCTGGCGCTTGGGCTTCCGCATGAGGTTGCGCATGGCTCCCTGCGGCTGACTATTTGTGAGGAAAACACAGAGGAAGATGTGGATGCCATTATTCGTGAGGTTCCCAAAGTGGTGGAATATTTGAGGAATATGTCACCGGTATGGGATGAGCTTGAGAAAGGAGAACGGAAACATGTTATATAGTGAAAAAGTAATGGATCATTTTGAAAATCCGAGAAACGTGGGAAAGCTGGAAGATGCTGACGGAATCGGGGAAGTCGGAAATGCAAAATGCGGCGATATCATGAGAATGTATATTAAAGTGGAGAACAACATTATAACCGATGTAAAATTCAATACATTCGGGTGCGGCTCTGCAATTGCAACGAGCTCTATAGCAACGGAAATGATCAAAGGAAAGACGTTAGAAGAAGCATTGACATTATCCAACAAAGCGGTAGTGGAAGCCTTGGACGGACTTCCGGCACACAAAATTCACTGTTCCGTTTTAGCGGAGGAAGCGGTTCGGGCTGCGATACAGGATTATTATGAAAAGCACGGAATTCCTTATGACAAAGAACAGTTTTGCAACTTTGACTGCGAAGCATGTCATGCGGAGGACGTTCATGCGTAGCTCTGAAAAAGTGCTGGTAGCTATGAGCGGAGGCGTGGATTCATCCACCTCCGCTTTTTTACTGATTCATCAGGGCTGCGAGTGCATGGGAGCAACAATGAAATTAATTCATAATGGCCTGGCGGTCCCGGACAGCGCTCCGGAAGGAGGGAAAACCTGCTGCTCACTTGATGATGTGGAGGATGCCAGAGCGGTGGCCAGAAAGCTGAATATACCATACTACGTTTTTAATTTCACAGATGATTTTGAAGAAAAAGTAATTCGCCCCTTTGTACGTGAGTACCAGCAGGGAAGAACACCCAATCCCTGCATAGAATGTAACCGCTATCTGAAATTTGACCATTTGCTCAGACGCGCAAAGGAGCTTGGCTATGATAAGATTGCAACCGGACATTATGCCAGGATAGAGTACCGGGAGGACACCGGCAGATATTGCCTGAAAAAGGCCAAAGACACTGCAAAAGATCAGAGCTATGTGCTGTATAGCCTGACGCAGGAAGAACTTGCGCACACGTATTTTCCGTTGGGAAATTACAGCAAGAAAGAGGTTCGTGAGATTGCGGAAAAGGCGGGACTGATCAATGCAGGAAAGCATGACAGTCAGGACATTTGCTTTGTACCGGATGGGGATTATGCCGGATTTTTGAAGCGGTATTTAGGGGATGAGCATGCAGCAGGATTGACGGAGGGTGAATTTGTAGACAGCAGCGGAAACGTTCTCGGAATGCATAAGGGAATTTGTCATTACACGATCGGACAGCGCAAGGGACTCGGAATTTCGGGACAGAATCCATATTATGTCTGTAATATCGATCCTGACAAAAATCAGGTAATTCTGGGAAATAATGAGGATTTGTTTCGTAAAAGACTGGTTGCGGAAAATTTCAACTGGATATCCATGGATCAGTCCATGGATCCTGCACAGAATGAAAAAATCAGATGCACGGCCAAAATCAGATACCGCCATCAGGAGGCGCCGGCTTTTGCAACAAGACTTCCTGACGGAAGGGTGGAAGTGATTTTTGATGAGCCGCAGAGGGCCATTACTAAGGGTCAGGCTGTGGTACTGTATGATGGAGAATATGTGCTTGGCGGCGGCGTCATATGTGAATAAAGAAAAACCGTCGGGCAGCTCCAAAACGTTAAAGCTTATGAGAAGATACCGAAAGTGTATGAAGCTTTGGGGATATCTGCCAAGTGAAAAAGAAAGGACAGCGGGCATGACATTACAGCAGATGAAATATGTGGTTGAGATTGCGGACAGGGGCTCCATGAATGAGGCGGCGAAGGCTTTATTTATTTCACAGCCGAGTTTGTCAGGAACCATCAGAGAGCTGGAAAATGAAATCGGAATTACCTTATTTAACAGAAGCAATCGGGGAATTCAGATTACTGTGGAAGGCAGAGAGTTTTTGGGCTACGCACGTCAGACCTTAGAGCAGTACAGGCTTATGGAAGAACGTTATATCAATAAGCAGGATTATAAAAAGAAATTTCATGTATCCACACAGCATTATACCTTTGCGGTTAAGGCATTCGCAGAAATGATCAAGCAGATCGGTATGGAAGAATATGATTTTGCAATTTATGAAACCAGAACGCATGAGATCATTGAGGATGTGAAGAATTTCAGAAGTGATCTTGGAATCCTGTATCTGGATGAGTTTAACGAAAAGGTGCTTCGAAATGACTTTAAGGAGAATAATCTGATTTTTACGGAGTTATTCGCTTGTAATACTTATGTTTACTTAAGCGCATCAAATCCGCTTGCAAGTAAAAAAATAATTACGATGAAGGATTTGGACGCATATCCCTGCATATCCTTTGACCAGGGGACGCATAATTCTTTTTATTATGCCGAAGAGGTATTCAGCACTTATCCTTACAGAAAACGGATTCATGCCAATGACCGGGCAACGATTTTGAATATGATGATTGCCATAAACGGATATACGCTCTGTTCCGGAATTATTTGTGAGGAATTAAACGGAGAAGGCTGCGTGGCAGTGCCGCTTGACATAGACGAAGTTATGCATATCGGCTATATTGTCAGAGACGATATGGTTATGAGCCCTCTGGCAGAGTTATATATAGAAGAAATGAAAAAATTCAATCAAAAAGTGCTGTGAACAGAACCGTGCGCGAGATTATGCATACTGCATAATTCGTAACAGTGAAGCCAAAAGAATTAAGCCAAAAGGCTGAACTGTTACGCAAAAAGAGACTGCTGTTAGGAAGGCTCTGATATAGGAAAAAACTATAGCGGGCCTAAAGCTATTGGTATTTGTCATTCAAAAATAAATGTGATAAAGTGAATTGTGTCAAGGAAAGCGTAAAGAATTGCAGCAGACTTGACATTATAAAACAAAAGACCGTGTAAGGTAACGCAGCAAAAGATCGTTCAGGCTGCAGGATACCGTTACGCAGAAGGAGACGCCATGAGAACTGTAAGAAACAATCGTACAACAATGAACATGAACACCACAATGACTGAAAAGAGCGCTATGACTATGTGCATGTGTCAATGTATCATGATGCAGGATATGTGCTGTATGCATACGAAACGATACAGTATCCGGGCGGTAGAATGAGCTGAGCTTTTTTGGATAGTCAGTAAGCAGGTACCGAAAGGATACCTGCTTTTTTGTGCATACAATAGGACAAAAAGACAAGTATTCAAAATTGACAGGATTCAGACGCCAAAAGATCGTAAACACAGAAAGGACTGCAGCAATGAGTTCCATTATAGAAATCAGAAACGTGTCCAAACGCTATGAAACAAAGGATGGCGAGGTACAGGCATTAAGGAACATTAATTTGAGCATTGAAAAGGGAGAAATATACGGCATTATCGGAATGAGCGGAGCGGGAAAAAGTACGCTGGTGCGATGCTTGAACCTGCTTGAAAAGCCTACGGAGGGACAAATCCTAATTGAAGGAGAGGAGCTTTTAGGTTTAAGGGAAAAGGAGCTTCGAAAGAAGCGGCGGGAAATTGCGATGATTTTCCAGCATTTTAATCTGCTGATGCAAAAGAATGTAGTTGATAATATTGCTTTTCCGCTGATCACTGCAGGATGCAAAAAATCGGAGGCGAGGAAAAAAGCAAGGGAGCTTTTGAAAATCGTAGACCTTCAGGATAAAGAAAAATCTTATCCGATTCAGCTGTCTGGAGGCCAAAAACAGCGTGTGGCCATTGCAAGAGCGCTTGCCGTAAATCCCAAAATTCTATTATGCGATGAGGCGACCAGTGCACTGGACCCCCAGACAACGAAATCTATTTTGGAGCTTTTAAAGCAGATTAATGAGCAGTATGGCATCACGATAGTAATCATTACACACGAAATGTCCGTGGTGCGGCAGATCTGCACCCATGTCGGAATCATTGGAAACGGGGAACTGGTAGAATCCGGGACGGTATTGGAAATATTCAGTCATCCGCAGACCAAGGAAGCAAGGAAATTGATTTTTAAGGGCGATAATCAAAATGCGTCCGCTTCCGTGTTCGGAAAAGAAGTGGAGCAGATACGCACAGGCAGATGTATCCGAATTGTTTTTTCGGAGAATTCATCCTTTGAACCTGTTATAGCCAATATGATTATGAAGTTTGCAAGTCCGGTGAATATTTTGAGAGCCAATACCACGGATGTGAGCGGAACCGCTCATGGAGAAATGATCCTTGGACTTCCGGAGAATGGAGATGTTGGAAATCTGATGATAGCATATCTGAAGGAAAGAGGTCTTGCGGTGGAGGAGGTGAAAGATTATGTGGGATAAAGCTGTTGTAAATATGATTTTAATAGGAATTCTCGAGACACTGCAAATGACATTGCTTTCAACGTTTTTCGGCTATCTGTTCGGCCTTCCGCTTGGAATTGCACTTACGGTTACAGGAGAAAACGGGATCAGACCAAACAAAGTCATATACAAGATTCTGGATGTGATCAGCAATATTATCAGGAGCGTACCGTTTTTGATCCTGTTAATTTTGGTTATTCCGCTGACCAAGCTGATCGTAGGCAAAAGCTATGGTTCGACGGCAACCATTGTACCGCTTACAGCGGCGGCAATTCCGTTTATTGGGCGGATGGTGGAATCCTCGCTGAATGAAGTGGACGACGGCGTCATCGAAGCGGCCAAGTCCATGGGAGTCAGTAATTTGCAGATTATACTGAGAGTTCTTTTGGTGGAAGCAAGAACCTCTATTTTAGTGGGCGTGACGATTGCAATCGGAACGGTTCTGGGATATTCCGCTATGGCAGGCGTAATCGGCGGAGGAGGTCTTGGTGACATTGCAATCAGGTACGGATACTACAGATATGAGCCCGATATCATGATTGTAACTGTAATTCTGCTGGTGATTTTGGTACAGATCTTCCAGACAATCGGCATGTTCCTGTCCAAAAAGCTTGACAGGAGAATACGTTAAAATCGGAGAAAACTTTCTCTGATAAATAATAAATATGTAAAATCCCCAAAGGGGTGGAAAAGGAGAGAAACATTATGAAAAAGAGAATTTTAAGCATTTTATTAACAGGAATCTTAGCAGGTACTTTTTTAACGGCCTGCGGATCGGAAAAGAAGGATACAACGCAACTGACCGTCATCACCGTAGCGGCAAGTGCAACGCCGCATGCGGAAATCCTCGAACAGGCAAAGCCGCTTTTAGAGGAACAGGGCTATGATCTGCAGGTTACCGTATTTGATGATTATGTTCAGCCCAATAATGTAGTGGAGAGCGGTGAATTTGATGCAAACTATTTCCAGCATATCCCATATCTGGAGAGCTTCAATGAGGAGCATGGAACGCATCTGGTAAATGTCGGAGGCATTCATTATGAGCCGTTTGGCATCTATCCCGGAACCAAGACGGATCTGTCAGGAATAGAGTCCGGTGATGTCATTGCCGTTCCGAATGATACGACCAATGAAGCGCGCGCTCTGCTGCTGTTACAGGCAAACGGTATCATTACCATAAAAGAGGGAGCGGGTCTTGAGGCTACGGTGAATGATATTGTGGATAATCCTTATGATGTCAAAATTCAGGAGCTGGAAGCTGCGCAGATTCCGAGAGTCAGGGACGAGGTTGCATTTGTAGTCTTAAACGGTAACTATGCACTGCAGGCAGGATTAAGTGTTGCAAAGGATGCTATTGCCTATGAAACCTCGGAGTCCGAAGCCGCACAGACCTATGTGAATGTCATTGCAGTCAAAGAAGGAAATGAGAACAATGATGCAATCAAGGCGTTGGTGGACGTCTTAAAATCGGATGAGATCAGACAGTACATTACGGACAATTATGACGGAGCGGTTATTCCGTTTGAATAAAGAAGCTGCTGCACATTTTTTAGAATCCAAACCGATTTAAAAAATGCATTGCAAGGGAAGGCCAGAGCGCTACGCATTCATCCTTCTTACCCCGGGATGAAACAGAAAAACCGCGGTGCTTTGCCAGAATATGACCCCAATGACCGACAAAATAGGTGAGTGTTGGGTGTGCAAGGAGCGGTGCCGCAAGAGGCGGTATCCGCTCCGGTTCATGCACCGAGGTTTCCTGAAGTATTGTAAAGAACTGCTCCATACAAAGCTCGCTGCCTTCTCCGTAATTGCCGTTTTGCCATGCTTCATCTGCAGTGCTTAAACCGTGAGCGCCTTCAGGGAACAGATGAAGCTCACACGGAATTTTTTCTTTTCGGCAGGCGTTAAAGAATAGCAGGCTGTTTTCAACTGGAACGGCATCATCCGTAACGGTATGCCAGAGAAAAACAGGCGGGGTTTGGGAAGTTACCTGTTTTTCCAGACTGTAGAATGCAAGGTCCGAATTTGCGGGGGTTTGCCCGGTCAGTGATTTTATGGAGCCTTCATGCCAAAAACGGCTGTCCGTGGTGATAACCGGATAACTCAAAATGACTGCGTCAGGACGGTTCAGAGCCGGCGTAGGATTGCCGCAACTGCAGGGATCCGGAATATCGTAAGTCGAAACGCCGGTGTCAGGCGGATAAAATTCCGAAAGGTAGGAAGCAGTATCCCTTTGGAGGAATTCTTGTCCGAAATGAACGGCAAGCGAACCGGTTAAATGTGCGCCCGCAGAAAAACCGCACGCCGCAATATGGGAAGGATCCACATGCCATATTCCGCAGTGGAGGCGAATACAGCTGATGGCGCGTGAGAGATCCAAAAGAGGCTGATGACCGAGAGGGGCTATGGGGAGCTTTAAAAAGTCTCGCATGTCTGAGCAGCTTGTCGTATAGGTGAGAATAAAGGTATGGTATCCTGCAGCGTAGAATTTATCCGCCACTAAACGGGATTCTGTCGGACTGACGACACAATAGCCGCCGCCCGGAATAATGAGCATGGCCGGGCGAGTCCGGTTATCCTCATGCAGGAAGCCGATGATATTGGGAAGAAAGCTGCCGCAGTCCTTGACGGGATAATGTTTGAAACTCCATAAGAATTCCCTGATTTTAATCATAAATATCCTTTCTGCTTATCTGTATTCACTGAAAAGGGTGTAATGAATCACGGCTCCGGATTCCATCCATGCCTGCCCGGCCGCAAGCGCTTCATCCTGGTCTATGATTAAGTCCTCATGCTTTTCGGTATATTCAATTGCCCCGATATCTTCCGGATTGGTGATATGTTCCCACCAATAGTCAACGCCGGGATCTCCGCAAGAATAAAGCTTTTCTATCGGTTCAAGAAATCCTTCATATTCCGGATTGAATCTGTATTTTGTAAAAGTTGAGTCCCATGCACCGCCTGAACCGTTCTGATAGATGTAACCGTCTTGACCGATTACATAAAGACATCTTTCCCAGCCTTCAATAGCGAGCGTGCTCTCTCCGTTCACCATGGTATACACCGCAAATAGATATCCGCTTTCCAGGTTCCAGAATTCATTACCGCTCCAGCCGATCACAAGCTCATCCAGGCCGTCTTCATTCAAATCCAAAAGAGCAAAACCTACTTTAGACAGAATATCATCTGCATTCTCCCATGACCAATAGGGATTTATAATCGATGAAACCAAAGGACTCTCCGTATCATAGAGCTCTGTGTTCCGGTCTTCCGGATATGTTTGGCGTTCATACAAAGCTTGATAGTATAGGTCTACAATGTCTTTATAAAGATCCGACGGATCTCCCGCTTCCTCATCCGGTATCTGCAGATTCTCCGGATCAACGGATATTTCCGTATTTCCGGAAGGAGAATCCTGTGTTTGTGTTTCGGCTTCCGGTTCTGTAGCAGTTTGTGTTTGCGCACATGCCGTCAGCAGGAACGCAAGACACAGAAACAGCGCAGCCGTTTTCTTTTTCCTATCGATACGTTTCATGATTTTGATACGTCCTTTCCGTGCTTTTGATATGTCCGTTCCATGATTTTAGATTCATCTATGTATTCATGGAAAATTATATCATAGATAGCCTTTTTTTGGGGACATTTCTTTCAGAGTCCGTTTTATTGCCCTCATGATGAGATATTCTGTATCTATAAGGTTCTTTCAATAGCTTTCAATCACTGCATAATCATTGAGATCAGAGTAAAAATTGGGAAGCGGATAGGAAAGCAGCGGATAAAAATGGATAAAAACGGATAAAACGGAGGAAAAAGATATGGAAAACGCGGGAATGAAACGGAAAACAAAAAAAGACTTACATGGGAACGGGCTGTTTTGGGCAGTCAGCGCCGGGTTACTCCTTGTGATTATTTCCTGCATTACATTAACGGTTCAGGCACGCGAACGAAAGTCGGATTTCTGTTATGATGAAGCTTTTTATGATGAATTGGAATACGAATATAAAGACGAAATTTCGCAGGTTCTGAACGAATGCGGACTTTATCACAGCGGGATCAATCTTACTAAAATTACGCAGGCAGACGGAAGCAGAAAATATGATCTGAGAATATATCACACAAGGCTGGAGCATATGAATTCGGAGCGGATGACGGAACTGCAGGAAAGATTATGCGCCGTGGTATTTCCGGAAAGCTCCTGTGAGGTAAGGATTTTGCTTGAAATAGGATAAGTCATTGACTTTCGAACAAAAGTTCGATATACTGAGCATGTAAAAAGAACAAACGTTCTGATTTTGATTATCTGCACAATTGCATTTGGAAGGAATAGGGCATGACAAGATTTCGCGGAAGGAGTATGATAAGAGTATAGTTTGATGTAAAGGAGATCCAATATGCGGGAAAATCCAAAGCCCTATGAAATCTACAGACATTTTAAAGGAAATTTGTATCAGATTCTGGCAATTGCAACGGATTCCGAGGATGGCACAAGAAAGGTTGTGTATCAGGCGTTGTATGAGCCGTTCGGGATTTTTGTCAGAGATCTTGAACTGTTTATGGGTCCTGTAGACCATGCGAAGTATCCTGATGCAAAGCAGGGAAACCGATTCGAGCTGATCACAGGAAGAACATTGGCCGTACCGATGCAGCGTGTGGAGAATAAATCGAAATCTGAATCGGATACTGAAACAATAAAAGTGAATACGGACCGGCAGGAGACGGCTGTGCAGGAGGGAAATGCGGCTATTGCACGGCAGGCATCGGAGGAAGCGCTTGATCCTCAGCTATTGAAGTTTCTGGATGCGGATACCTATGAGGAGAAGCTGAATATTCTTGTGTCCATGCATGACCGTATCAATCAGGACATGATTAATACGATGGCAATGGCGCTTGATATCGAGGTGGCTCCGGGAGCGCTTGAAGAGCGTTATGAGCAGATAAAGAATTGTATCCTGACCTTTGAAAAATATGAGTGTAACAGGCTCAGATAGTTTCATAGCGGTATAAAGTCAGGGCTGCCGGTCATAAACAGAAGGAGGTTACCATGGGATTTGATCTTTCCGGTAAGCTGGTGATCGGCGTTTCGACCAGAGCTTTGTTTGATTTGAGCTATGAAAATGAAATTTTTGAAACAGAAGGCGTGGAGGCCTTTTGCAATTATCAGCTGGAGCATGAAAAGGATCTGTTAAAGCCGGGGCCGGGCTTTGCTCTGATCAAAGCGCTGCTTCATATTAATTCTCTTCCCGGACAGGAGGGAAGAGTGGAAGTGATTATCATGTCCAGAAATAGTGCGGACACATCACTTAGGGTATTTCATTCCGTTCACGAATACGGACTCAATATTACAAGGGCGGTTTTGGCGGGCGGTTCTTCTTTGGCGCCATATTTAAGCGCTTTTCATACGGACTTGTTTTTATCTGCGGATGAAGAGGATGTAAAAAAAGCGATTGACCATGGGATTGCGGCAGGTATTATTTGTGCTGATGGGATTCACACTTATGACTGTGAACAGGAACCGGAATGCATCAGAATTGCTTTTGACGGCGATGCAGTGCTTTTTTCCGATGCTTCCGAACGGATTTTTCAGGAAAAAGGGCTTGATGCTTTTGAGGAAAATGAGCGGCGTAATGCATCTAATCCTATGATGGAGGGCCCCTTTGCAAAATTCTTAAAGACACTTTCCGATTTGCAAAGAGAGCTTCCTTCAGAGAAAATGCCTATCAGGACGGCGCTGGTTACTTCCAGAAGTGCGCCTGCCCACGAGCGGGTGATTCGGACGCTCAGGTCATGGAACGTACGGATTGACGAGGCGTTTTTCCTGGGAGGAATATCGAAACGGGATGTGCTTAAGGCTTTCGGAGCGCAAATTTTCTTTGATGATCAGCTGGTACATACAAAGGCGGCGGCGGAAGTGGTGCCGGCTGCCAGAGTACCGTATAAAGATTCGGCATAAGCATAAAGCAGGAATGAATCAGGAATCATGATGGAACATATAGAAAAACTTGTGAAACCGTTGTTAGAATGGTATGATAAAAATGCACGTGTATTACCGTGGCGGGAAACTCCGACACCGTATCGGGTATGGATTTCCGAAATCATGCTTCAGCAGACCAGAGTGGAAGCGGTAAAGCCGTATTATGAGCGGTTTATGAAACGGCTTCCTGATATAAAAAGTCTTTCTGAGGTGCAGGAGGAAGAACTGCTCAAACTATGGGAAGGGCTTGGGTATTATAACAGGGCAAGGAATCTCAGAAAGGCGGCAGTCAGGATCATGGAGGAGTATGACGGAGAGATGCCCGGAAACTATGAGGAGCTTTTAAAGCTTCCGGGAATCGGCCATTATACGGCAGGAGCAATTTCCTCCATAGCATTTGGGCACCCGGAACCGGCAGTGGACGGAAATGTTTTTCGAATCCTGTCAAGGGCAGTCCGTTACGAACCGGATATCCTGTTGCAGACATCCAGAAACGAGATGGAAGCACTGGTACGCAGGATCATTCCGAAAGAGCGTCCGGGAGCCTTTACGCAGGCTTTGATGGAGCTTGGTGCTACAGTATGCATTCCGAACGGAACGCCTCATTGCGGGGAATGTCCGTGGCAGCGGGATTGCCGGGCGCATCTTGACGGGTGTGAGTCGGAGTATCCGCATAAAGCACCGAAAAAGGCTCGAATGATTGAGAATTATACCATACTCGTCATTCAGGATGCGGAAAGGACTGCAATCAGAAAAAGACCGGACAAAGGCTTACTTGCAGGCATGTACGAATTTCCGTGGGTGGAAGGCTTCCGGACCCGGGAGGAAGTGTTGGAAATCGTAAAAGGAATGGGATATGCGCCCATTTATATCAAGGAACTGAAAAAAGCAAAGCATGTATTTACTCACAAGGAATGGCATATGATGGGATATGCAGTCAGGGTGGATGAGCTCACGGAAAAAAGAGAATCGGGAATGCTGTTTGCTGAGGGCAGGGAGACGGAAGAAAAGTATCCCATGCCGGCAGCTTTTTGTGCTTATACGGAGTTTTTGAATATCAGATTGGGTAATTCGCGCTTTCAGTAAAAGGAAAATCGGAATAAGGTAATCTATAACATGATTGAGAAGCAATGGTACCGGATCGAAGCGCAATTTGTGTCGGTGCGCAGGAGCCTTCTGATTGAAAAAACGTTATAACGGTAGAATGAGAGGAAAATATGAAGCTTTTGACAATTACAATACCATGCTACAATTCACAGGGATATATGAGAAAGTGTATCGATTCTCTGTTGATCGGCGGGGAGGATGTGGAGATCCTAATTGTAAATGATGGGTCCCATGATGATACGCAGAAAATAGGCGAGGAATATCAGAAAAAATATCCCACTATTGTCAGACTGATTAATAAAGAAAACGGCGGGCACGGTTCTGCGGTTAATACGGGACTTGAGAATGCAAGCGGAATCTTTTTTAAGGTTGTTGATTCCGATGACTGGGTAAAGGAGAGTGCCTACAGGATCATACTGGACACACTGAGAAGTCTGGTAGGCGGAGAAAAAGCCCTGGATATGTTGGTCAGCAACTTTGTCTATGAAAAGGCAGGGGAGAAAAGACATAAGGTTATGGCTTACAGACATGCGCTGCCTGTGAATACTATGTTTACCTGGAATGATGTAAAGCATTTTAACAAGGGACAGTATATCCTGATGCATTCCGTTATTTTCCGAACGAAGCTGCTGAAGGACTGTGGATTAAAGCTTCCTGAGCATACATTTTATGTAGATAATCTGTTCGTGTTCCAGCCGCTTCCGTGGGTGAAGAATATGTATTATCTGGATGTGAACTTTTACCGTTATTTTATTGGCAGAGAGGATCAGTCTGTCAATGAGAGCGTGATGATGGGAAGAATCGATCAGCAGATCAGAGTGAATAAGCTGATGCTGGACTTTTTTGCTGAAAAAAATCCCAAGAGCCTGAATAAAAAGCTGGCAAACTATATGTTCAATTATCTCGCGATCATTACGACGGTTTCCTCCATCATGCTGATCAAAATGGAGACGGATGAAGCAATAGAGCAGAAAAATGAACTTTGGGAATATATCAAAAATAAGGATAAATATATTTATAAAAAGCTGAGATACGGTATTCTCGGAACCTCTATGAATTTACCGGGAAAGGGAGGCAGAAAAATCTCCGAGGAGGGCTATAAAATCTGCCAGAAGATTTTTAAATTTAATTAGACATATTTTGTGAAAAACAAACTTTTTGAGGATGTACGGTGTCTAATCGAATGGTGCAGAAAAAACAGTAATTGAGGAAATATTATGGAACAAGAGGGAGCTGCAATCCGTGTTAAGGGATTGTATAAATTGTATCACGTAGGGGATGAAACGGTTCGCGCTCTCAATGGTGTTGATTTTGAAATCCGCAAGGGAGAATTCTGTTCCATTGTAGGAGCATCCGGATCGGGCAAATCGACGCTTTTGAATATGCTGGCGGGTTTGGAAAAGCCGACGAAGGGCGAAATCGTGATTGCCGGTGAGCATATTGAGAAAAAGAGAGAAAACCAGTTAGTAAAATTTCGCAGGGAGCATATTGGATTTATATTTCAGTCCTTTAATCTGTTAAATACGTTGAATGCCGTGGAAAATGTGGCATTACCCCTGAATTTTCAGGGAATGGACCGTTCCATACGAAAGAAGAAGGCAATCAAGGCGTTGAAAATGGTTGGTCTGGAAAAATATATGAAGCATAAGCCGAACCAGATGTCCGGCGGACAGCAGCAGCGCGTGGGAGTTGCAAGGGCATTGGTCATGGAACCGGAAATTATCTTTGCCGATGAGCCGACAGGTAATCTGGATTCCAAAACCTCCAGAGAGGTTATGGAGCTTATGCAGAGAGTGGTCAGAAAAAAACACCAGACGCTTGTAATGGTTACGCATGACAATTACCTGGCGGGATTTGCCGACAGGATTATACATATCAAGGACGGACAGATTATAAAAATAGAGGAAAATCACAATCCGGAAGGACTTTTTGCAAATCGGCTGGAAACCGAGGCGGATATCAGCAGGGCGGATATAATGGAACAGAGCGCACAGACGCAAACAGCCGAAGGCGCGGATGATTCAAAAACGGCAGGGCAGGATATCGGTTCGGAGGATACCATGTCTTTGCAATACGAAAAGGATAACGGAGAAACGGAGCATGAAACGAATGAAAATGTGGAATAAAATCGGGAAATGTTGCACGAGAGCAGTGATTTTGACTGTGCTTGCCGGTGCGCTTACCGTATCGGATTTAGATACTTCTTTTGGCAGATCAGAGTATCTTGGGGTTGTGGAAGCAAGTGCAGGCGACATACTGTTTGAAAATGAAGAAAGCGGTTCGGAAACTCCGACGCCGGCAAATTCAGAAAACGGATCGGGAGACCCGCAGGATACTCTAACACCGACCCCGACGCCGACAGCAGCCTCGACACCGACAGCAGCCCCGACACCGACGCCTGAAGAAACAAGCAATGAAGAATATTTCTCGGGTTCCAGTACTACGAGAGCTTCTGCAAAGGCAATGCTTGACAATTATAACAGTAACCTTCAGCAGATTTATGATTTTACGGTAGAAAACCGGACAAAATTAAATAAGATTTGTAATGATGCGAAAACCTACATAGACCAGCATTCTGAAATGACAGCAACGGAGCTGGACACCTATGTGGCAGATATCCGGGGCCAGATGGAGACCTTTGCGGCAAAGCATGGAATTGAGGATACTCCGCTTAGCTCCACAAGCGAATATATCGGCCTTTACAGCAATCTGGAGGTTCAGACCGTGGACTATGGACAGACCTGTATGGTCGTACTTCCGGTTGTTAATTTTTGTGAGGAAAGTCTGACAAATATTATCGTTACGCCGCAGATGTCTGCGGATTCTAAGGTATGGCCGTTTGAGATAGAGCAGACAGGCTACAGTCAGGTAATTCCCTCTCTCCCGGGCAATAAAACCAGAGATACTCTTTATGATAACCGCATGGAGATCGGCTGGGTGTTCAATGTAAGAAAGGATGTTGTTTCGGGATATTATGAGCTTAAGTTTGATGTCACCTATGAGCGTAATAATATGACAGAAACGGCAACTTTGATTACATATATTAAGGTGAACGGCTCACCCGAGAGTGACAAAAAAGAAGAAGAGGAAAATGCAAACGTATCCACACCGAGAATCATTGTAACCGGATTTGAAACCAATCCGGCGCAGGTGTTTGCAGGGGATACTTTTACATTGACGTTACATATTCAGAATACGTCCACGAAGACTGCGGTATCCAATATCCTGTTTGATTTGCAGGCGGCTGCCAGCGGCGGAGACAGTACGCAGTCGGTTGCAGGAGTAGCGCCGTTTTTGCCGACGTCCGGTTCCAGTACGATTTTTCAAAATTCTATTGCGCCGAATGCCAGTATTGATATTTCCATTGAAATGACGGCAAGAGCGGACTTAAGCCAGAAGCCCTATGTATTAAATGTGACTATGAATTATGAGGATTCCAAGGCAAATCCTTATACCCAGAATGCGAACGTATCCATTCCGATTTATCAGGAAGCTAAATATGAGATCGGTTCCATGGAAATATCTCCGAATACGATAGCAGCCTATGAAGAGTCAAACATCATGTTCAGCATTTATAATACCGGAAAGACTACTCTGTATAATGTTCAGGTAAAGTTTGATCAGGAATATGTATCGGGAGGAGATGTATTCTTAGGAAAGCTTGATCCGGGAGCGACCGGAAACGTGGATACAATGGTGACCGGTATTATGCCGAATGAGGGAATCGTTACAGCGCATATTTCCTATGAGGATGACAGCGGTAATGTAACCACAATTGACAAGGATATCGAGTTATATGTTTATGAAATGGTGTATGATGATTTTACGGGGGATGACTGGATGATGGATGATCCTTCCATGATGGAAGAGGAGAGCAAGTCCGGCAAGAAAACCCTGTATATTGTGATCGGCTGCGCAGCAGGAGCCGTTGTAGTTGCAGCAGTCATAACGTTGATTGTGCTAAAAAAGAAAAAGAAGAAAAAATTGTTGCAGGAGCTGGATAAGGAAGCAGAGGATGAGATACTTTAAATGCTGCATAACAGGTAAAACGGAGGAAAATAAGTATGCGTTTTCTTGATATGCTGCGGATGAGCGGCAGTAATCTTTGGAAAAGAAAAATCCGTACCTTCCTGACGGTACTCGGCGTTATCATCGGAACGGCGGCTATTGTTGTTATGATTTCCATCGGACTTGGGCTGAATAAGGCCACTTTGGAGCAAATGGAAGCATATGGGAGCATGACAACAATTACGGTCTACCCCAGCTATAATTCTTCGGAGATTACGTCGCAGTACTTAAGTGAAAGCGTCGTGGAGCAGATACAGGAAATGAATCATGTGGAGGTTGTATCTCCTGTATTGCAGGTAAGCGTATTGGCATTCAGCGGAAAGTATATGGCATGGCTTCAGATTCAGGGAATGGATGTAAATGCACTGGCTCAGCTTGGAATCGAGGTTGGTGAAGGGGAGCTTCCTTCATCCGACGATAAGGAGCTGAAGCTGCTGTATGGAAATACGGTCCTGACGGATTTTTATGAGAAGAGTACGAATGCGTACTATTGGGAAACAGGGGAGGTTCCTGACGTTGATTTGATGAACGATAACATTTTTATTATATTCGATCAGGAAGCTTACTGGAATTACATGTATTCCTCGGAAGGAACAAGCGCAGCAAAGCCAAAGAAATATTTGATTCCCACCAGCGGTGTGATGGCAGGAGGCATAGAAGATTGGAGTAATTACAGCTATTATGTGTTATGCGATATTAATCAGCTGACCGCACAGCTAAAGCAGATCTTCAAGAACAAGCCGATTCCCGGCCAGCCTACCACGAAATCAGGCAAGCCGTATAAGGAGTTTTATTATAATCAGGTTTATGTAAATGTGGATGATATGAATAATGTCACCGATGTTCAGAAGCAAATTAACGAATTGGGATATCAGACCAGCAGTAATATGGAATGGGTGGAGTATTCCCAGAAGCAGTATTCCTATATTCAGGCTGTGCTGGGAGGCATCGGCGCGGTAGCTTTGTTTGTTGCGGCAATCGGTATTACCAATACGATGATGATGTCTATTTATGAGCGAACCAAGGAAATCGGAATTATGAAGGTACTTGGCTGCAATATGCGCAATATTCAGAGCATGTTTTTGCTTGAGGCAGCATTTATCGGTTTTATCGGCGGAGTTTTCGGGGTAGGACTGAGTTACCTTATATCAATGATTATTAATAAGGTTTCCGCAGGAGGGAGCTTTTTTGGAGTATCCACGGGAATGTCCTATATTCCGGCGTGGTTAAGCTTGGGCGGAATTGGCTTTGCCATCGTTGTGGCTGCGGCAGCAGGATTCTTTCCCTCACTTCGTGCCATGAAGCTGAGTCCGCTTGCGGCAATTAGAAATGAATAGAATTGAAAGAAATAAATGATGTGATAGAAAAGCGTCTGTTTCGTGCAGGCGCTTTCCCTACTGTATATAGCAAAAAATGCACAATTTGGCGTTTCTTTGATAAATTAGTGGAAATTCGGCACAAAATAGGGTATGATGTTGCTAGTATCAGGTTGGTAAAATACAAGATTTAGAGTAGAGAGGTAGTTTCATGTTCAGAAAAAAGGATATTGACGTGTATGATGACGATCAGTTTGAGGACGATGTTTATGATACAGATACCATAGAGGAAGAAGATCAGGACGAATATATAGAAGACGAGGATCAGGAAGCGGCTTCGGAGGATCGGGAGGATGAGGAGGAAGAAGAACAGCCTGAAGAACCCATGGATGAAAAATCCGTCCGACGGATAGCAAGAAGAAAGCGCAGAATCCGGAATCAGATCATTGCGTATCTGGTTATGGTTGTCTTGATCGCGGGACTGGCATGCGCCGGCGTTTATGGAGGGAAAATGCTGGTTAAATGGATCGGCCGTGACAATGCTAAGGACATATCCGAGGAGGAAGAACCGCCGCAGGATGTATTTGAGATCACTTCTCCGGATGTTGTGGATGAGCAGGAGGAAACCCCTGTGGAAAATCCGGTGGATGAGGTGGCCAGATATTATATTTCCCAAATGACTACGGAAGAAAAAGTAGCAGGATTGTTTTTTGTGACGCCGGAATCCATGATGGAAGGTGTTGATCAGGCTGTTGTTGCCGGCAGTAAAACAGAGGAAGCCTTAAATACCTATGCGGTTGGCGGTATCATCTATTTTGCTAAAAATATTCAATCTTCGGATCAAATTTCCGAAATGCTTCAGAAAACTCAGGAAATGAGCAGATATCCGCTTTTCCTTGGCGTGGATGAGGAAGGCGGCACGGTGGCAAGAGTTGCAGACTCAGTCAGTGATATATCCAATACGGGAAAAGCAAGCGATCTTGGCAGTCAGAACGATGCGACAGCAGCTTACAATGCTTATAATGAAATCGGCAGGTATTTAAAGGATCTCGGATTTAACGTTGATTTTGCACCCGTAGCAGATATTTATGACGGAAACAACAGCATGTTTGCAGAGCGTTCCTTCGGAACGGATGCAGAGCTTGTTTCCTCTTATGTGTATCAGGCAATTTCCGGTCTGCAGGATAATGGAATCAGTGCCTGCACAAAGCATTTTCCGGGGCACGGGAGTGCGGACGGAGATCCCCATGAGGGCAGAGCTACGGTGGAGCTTACGGAAGAAGAACTTACGCAAAGGGATATCGTTCCTTTCCGGATGGCTGTTTCGGCCGGAACGGACTTTATCATGGTAGGACAGGTTTCTTTACCGAATGTTCTGGCTGACTATACTCCTGCAACGATGTCCTCCGATATCAATACCGGAATTTTACGCAATCAGTTGGGCTATGAAGGAATTATTATTACGGACGCCATGAATATGGCGGCAGTTACTGATTATTATACTTCCGCGGAGGCGGCAGTGAATGCGATCAATGCAGGCTGTGATATGATACTGATGCCGGAGAATTTTAAAGAGGCATATCAGGGCGTTTTAGATGCGGTTAACAGTGGGGAAATATCAATTGAGCGCATCGAGGAATCGCTGCTTCGTATTTACCGTGTGAAGTGTGCGGGAATGACGATGGCAGATATTACAGGTGAGATTCCTGCAGGAAGTGAGGTACCTGCGGAAGGAGAGGAAACAGAGAACGGGGAAGAAGCTTCTGCCGAGGTTTAGGTGAATCGAAAATAGGTTATTGACAAAAAGATCAATATGCGTTATATTCATAATTGTCCGTGATGACACGGACATATGCGCGAGTGGCTCAGTTGGTGGAGCGCGACCTTGCCAAGGTCGAGGCCGCGGGTTCGAGTCCCGTCTCGCGCTCGAGAGACTCCGGTGGATACCGGAGTTTTTTATGTCATAGGAAATACTCTGTTGTGAGAAAACACAATCTGAAAGCGGTACATATCTTTTGAATTTTCTGAAAGTTTTCCCTGAAATTATTATTTTGTCATAAAATGTATAATATTGAAGCTAAAGAACTGTATTTGCCGAAAAAATTATGATACAATAAGCGCAAAAGAAAAACAAGCGACGCGAAGCGGCATTTGTTTTTCATGCGCTATTAACGAGCAAGCAGTCTGCGAAGCAGACGATAAAGCAGCGAAGGTGCGGGCTTGCGAGTGAACATGATATAATATTAGTAATTATTTGCATGAGGTGGTTATGAATTTGGGTTAAGGAGGGGCAGGATGGATAATCTTTACGAAATGCTTGAGCATATGACCAATATTGGTGTTCTTGTGTTTGCGGAAGGTGACCATAATGTTTTGTATTGTAACCGGACTTTCCGCAATGCATTTCCAAAGACGGTAATCGGAGAAACGTGTGATGCACTGTTTTGCGGAGAATATCAATCCCTGCTGTTGGAATGCTTGACGATGCATGAAGGGAAAAAAGAGAATCCGGAAAAGAAACGGATTATGCTTCGTATGCCGGAGTTTGGCGGTCCGACGGAAATTAATCTGAATGAATTTTTATGGAATGAGAAGCAAGAGGCATACATATTATATTTTTGTCCGAGATATATTAATGAGGAAGAACGATTTAGGGATGAGGCTGAAAAAGCAGTAAACAGTGCGCTGGCGACGATATATCCCGTAGTGGCTGCGGTGAATCTGACGGGAAATGCATTTATGGTATTTGAATCGGATGAGGAATTCGGAGCCTGTATGGAGAGACGGGGGAATTTTACGGAGCGGTTCAAGAATAAGCTGCTTGGTTTTGTGCATCCCGAAGAATACGATTTGTTTATGCAAAAGTGTGACAGGGATTATCTGCTTGATACTTTTCATACCGGAGATCAGGAAGTTCATTTGGAATTCCGCCTGAAAAAAAGCGACGGCAGGTATCACTGGACGGCACTGCGCTTTGTCAGGATATTTACGGAGGATCATGAGAGAGTGTCCTGTATTGCGTTGATACGCGGTGTGGATTATCGGATGAATGAGCGGATGAAGCTAAAGGCTGCGCTCGATGCAACCTACTCGGCAATACCGGGCGGCGTTGTGGAATTCCTGGTTGATGACAACATGACAATTCTCAGAGTGAATCATGCGTTTTGTGAACTGGCCGGAAAGTCGGCAAAGGATTATGCAAACGGTTATCGGGAGCATATATATATTGAGGATCGTGAAGAAATTACGGCAGCGATCCGTGAAGCTGCCGGAGAGAGCCGTCCGTTTGATGTGGTTTATCGTATTATTCATGGGCAGACGGGAAAGATACGCTGGGTTCAGTGCAGGGGCGTAAAGATTGATGAAATGGACGGCCTTGCGGTATACCTTGGAATCAGGTTGGATGTTACGGAATTAAAAACGGCGCAGATTGATTTGCTGGAGGAGCGTGCAAGGGCAAATCTGGCAATGGGAAGCACGGGTATTATTCGATATGAATTCAATGAATACGAGGATACACTGAGTCTGTATTTTCAGACGGAGGAATCCGGTCAGATGCAGAAAGCCGCAATAGAGAATTACCACGATGCGATTATTGAACGCGGAGAGGTACATCCGGAGGATATTGACAAGCTTCTCTCGGTATTTTCCGGAGAAAGCAAGGCAGCGATAGAGGTTCGTCTGAAGAACAGGCTGATGGAGCACTATGAATGGTACCGGATTCAAAGCTCCGGTGTTTCAGATTCGGCCGGCAGGCGTTATATTGTCGGTATTATGGAGAATATTCAAAAGGAGAGGCAGCTAAAATTTATTAACCGGAATCTCCAGGAACAGATTGAATTCGTTGTGAGGGAGTCGTTTCGAAGAATCTATGTCATTGATACGACGGCGGACAGATGTACGATTATGTTCATGGATTCCGAAAAACACAAAGGTCCTGTCATTACAAGCTTTCATAGGCTGGTGGAGGTTTATGAAAGAAGCAGGATTCATCCGGCAGATCTGGATGTTTTCAAAGAAAAGTATCGTGAGTTGACAACGCGGTCGTGTCGTGAGTTGACAACGCGGTCGGAACTTGACAAATCCGGGGATGAGATTTATTTTGATGCGCGTGTCAGAGACGGATTCGGGCCGGATTATCACTGGTATACGTTGTTAATTAAGCCGATAAAAAATGAAAAACAGCGGTTTGTATGTTTGGTCAAATGTGTGGATGAAGCCAAACAGCAGGAAGAGCTGGCGCGAAAAATCAAGGAGCAGATCAAATACAAGAAATTCAGTGAAAAGATTATTGATTCACTGGGAATCCTGGTGGAATTCAGGGACGGTGATTCAGGCGCACATATCATGCGTACGAGGCAGCTTACGAATATTTTGCTGGCCTATTTGAAGGATCATGCTTCTACGTATCATTTTACGGATGAAGAAATTGAGAAAATGGCTACGGCATCGGCAATGCATGATGTGGGTAAAATATCCATACCGGATGCAATTCTGAATAAGCCGGGCCGGTTTACCGCAGAAGAATTCGAAATCATGAAAACCCATACGGTCAAGGGCTATAATATTTTGAAAAAGCTGGATCTTGGTCAGGATGAAGAATTCAACAGGTATTGTCTGGAAATCTGCCGATGGCATCATGAACGTTACGACGGCAAGGGATATCCGGATCATCTGGTCGGTGATCAGATTCCGATCTGGAGCCAGATTGTCGGAATTGTTGATGTATATGATGCACTGGTCAGCCCGCGCGTATATAAGAGCGCATATTCCCATGAGAAGGCAATGGATATGATTATTCATGGCGAGTGCGGTCGTTTCAATCCGGAGCTGCTCGAAAGCCTTAAGGCGTGCGAGGGTCAGCTGAGGGCATGCTATGAATGAAATGCAGACTCTGAAGTGCGGATATTCGGCGGGCAGTCAGATGTGGTTTTCTAAGAAAAAAAAATATGGGAAAAACCGCAGAATTCATGATTTTGGCTGCGGAGTTGTGGCACTGACGGACCTCGGCATTTATTTGGGAATGGAACCGCTGCCAAAAGACAGGCAGGAATACATGCGAATGGTCTGTAGAATGGAAAGAAGGTGGATACATATCCTTCCGGGATTTGGAATATCTCCTTATATATATCCTCTGTTTGCAAATAGGTATTTCAGAAAAAAACAAGTATCATATAGAATTCGTCCGATGCGGATAACGGGGAAAAAAGAGGAAAAGCTTGTAAAGATCCAAAAGATGATTCGTGCACAGCTGAAACAAGATCTGCCGCTCATCTTTGCAGCCGGGCCGACGATCCCTGTGATCGGGCGCAAAAAAAGAATTCCTTTGTATTATCAGAAAGGAGATCTGATAGTACCAAGCGGACATTCGGTAAAAAGTCATTATATGACCATTACGGGAATTGTCCGGATACAGGAGCAGGATTGTTATATAAAACTGGCATCTTGGGGAGAATTTTGGTATATGAAACTTACGGATTATCTGGAGTATGGAAAATACACATTACCGTTTACAAATGTGGTTTATACAACGGGTGAGTATTAGGAGACCGGAGAAGGCTGGTTTTCTATTGTGTTCAGGGAGGAATTATGGGAATGTTCGCTGGTGAAAAGAAGGAATTGACTGACAGGTACGGCTTTCAAAAAAGGGATTTGTCCGCCTGTACGATACAGAAAATCAGGGAATTACCGGAGAGCATCTGTGATAAGGCCAGAGTATGGTCCGGTGTTAAGAACTGTGTTGTTTTAGGCGGTGCAAGCGGAGCCGGAGCCGAATATGTGAGAGTGTATGCGGCAAGAAAATACAGAATTGCCTTTATGGACATGGATAAACAGGCCGGAAAGGATTTGAAGGAAAGGCTGGAGCGGGAATATGGGGGTCGAATCTTTTTCTTTCACGGAGATGCTTATTCCGAGGAGGATATGGATATTTTCCTTAAGGCAGTGAGACAGCAGTTTGGCCGGGCGAATTCTTTTTTTTATAATTTGTGGAATTGGCCCTATCTGAGTATGATGGGGTATCTTCTGGCAAAAAAAGCAACGGTAGCATGTATTTATCGAAGACCTGATCAAACAAATGAAAAACAGGGAGGCATAGATTGAAAAATAAGCTTGATAGCTTATATTTCAATCGGCAATTTGAGTCGGAGCCTCAAATATGCCATAATCGCAGATGAGAAATCGCCTCCGCGAATTTCTCATCGCGTGTCATCGCAGTAAACTGCTCTGACAGGGAGGCATAGATTGAAAAATAAGCTTGATAGCTTATATTTCAATCGGCAAGCTGATTTTTCACACGCGAATTTATTTGCGTTGGCTATATTGTTTCTGAGCGAAAACAAATAGCTTTGACAAGTCGCTCAGAAATGGAGATTAGTATGAAACTTACATTTATAGGTGCGGATCATGAGGTAACGGGAAGCTGTCACTATCTGGAGGCCTGCGGAAAACATATCCTGGTGGATTACGGTATGGAGCAGGGCGTAAATGTATATGAAAATTGTGAAATTCCGGTATCGGAGACGGAAATTGATTATGTATTGCTGACGCATGCGCATGTGGATCATTCCGGCATGCTGCCGCTATTGTATGCGCATGGTTTCCGGGGACAGATCCTGACGACGGAGGCAACGGCGGATCTATGCAGTATCATGCTGCGTGATTGTGCGCATATTCAGCAGCAGGAGGCGGAATGGAAGAATCGGAAAGCCAAAAGAAGCGTCAATAACGATCCGCAGGAGCCGCTCTATACCATGGAGGATGCGGACGGAACGATCAAGCTTCTGGTTCCGTGTCATTATGGACGGAAAATTGAACTGTGTGAGGGAATACAAATTCGTTTCACGGATATCGGTCATCTGCTTGGCTCTGCGAGTATTGAAGTTTGGATGAATGAGGACGGCGTGGAAAAGAAGATTGTTTTTTCCGGTGATATCGGAAATACGTCGCAGCCCTTAATCAAGGACCCTGCATATACAAAGGATGCGGACTATGTCGTGATGGAATCTACATATGGTGACAGACTGCATACGACGGAGCGTCCCGACTATGTAAGAGAGCTGACCAAAATATTGAAGGAGACGTTCGATCGGGGAGGAAATGTGGTGATTCCTTCTTTTGCCGTCGGACGTACACAGGAAATGCTTTATTTCCTGCGTCAGATCAAGGCGGACCGATTGGTAGAGGGTCATCCGGATTTCCCGGTTTATGTGGACAGTCCGCTGGCAGTGGAAGCAACGGGAATTTTTCAGAAGAATGTCTCGGACTGCTTTGATGAAGATGCCATGAGGCTGGTAAGACAGGGCATTAATCCGATTAGCTTTCAGGGCTTACATCTGGCTATTACCAGTGATGAATCCAAGATGATTAATTTTGATGATACCCCTAAGGTTATTATCTCCGCTTCCGGTATGTGTGAAGCGGGTCGTATCAGACATCATCTGAAGCATAATTTGTGGCGGGAGGAATGTACCATTTTGTTCGTCGGTTATCAGGCCGTCGGGACACTCGGCAGAATTCTGGTGGACGGAACTCATGAAGTAAAACTCTTTGGAGAGACGATTGACATCAGGGCGAAGATCACTACGCTGGCCGGACTTAGCGGTCATGCGGACAAAAACGGTCTGATTGCATGGCTGAAGGGCTTTGAGAAAAAGCCGCAGAAGGTATTTATCGTTCACGGAGAGGACAGTGTAGCGGATTCCTTTGCAGCCTGTCTGAGAAATGAATACGGATACGATACATACGCACCCTATAGCGGTACCAGATATGATCTTGCAAGAGGTCTCTTTGAATATGAGGCGGCGCCTGTTGCAATCAAAAAGAAAGTATCCAGGGTTTCGAGCGATGTATTTTCAAGGCTGCTTGCAGCGGGACAGAGGCTGCTTAGCGTTATCCATAGGAACGAAGGCGGAGCCAATAAGGATCTGGCTAAGTTTGCGGATCAGATTAATTCATTGGCCGATAAGTGGGACAGATAATAGGTATAGAATGGATCATAAGGAGACAGAGCATGAGCTACGCGGATCAGGTATTTATCAATATGTGTCAGGATATTATAGAAAACGGAACGAGTACGGAGGGGGAAAAGGTGCGGCCTCATTGGGAGGACGGAACGCCTGCTTATACAATCAAGAAGTTTGGCGTGGTAAACCGCTATGATCTTTCCAAGGAGTTTCCGCTAATCACATTGCGCAGGACTGCGTTAAAAAGCGCAACGGATGAGATTCTGTGGATCTGGCAGCAAAAATCAAATAATATCCATGATCTTCACAGCCATATCTGGGATGAATGGGCGGATGAGGACGGCTCCATCGGTAAGGCATATGGCTATCAGCTTGGTGTGAAGCATCAGTACAAAGAAGGTATGATGGATCAGGTGGACCGTGTCATCTATGATTTAAAAAATAATCCGTTCAGCAGAAGAATTATGACGAATCTTTATGTGCATCAGGATCTGCATGCGATGAATCTATATCCATGCGCGTATAGCATGACCTTTAATGTGACTCAGAAAAAGGATGGGGACAAGCTGGTATTAAATGCAATATTAAATCAAAGATCGCAGGATGTGCTGGCTGCTAATAACTGGAACGTGGCTCAGTATGCTGTGCTGGTGCATATGCTTGCGCAGGTTTGTGATATGCAGGTGGGAGAGCTGGTGCATGTAATTGCGGATGCCCATATTTATGACAGACACATTCCCATCATTAAGGAATTGATTTCCAGACCGATTTATGATGCGCCTTCTTTCTGGCTGAATCCGGAGATTCATGATTTCTATCAGTTTACCAGGGATGACGTGAAAGTGGAAAATTATGTAACCGGACCGCAGATTACGGATATCCCGATTGCAATCTGATGAAGGTATCGTGAATTGCAGTCTGATCAAGATATTGTGAATTTTGTTGCAATGAATGGAAGATTTTGTTATTATAGAGTATAGTAAGTGCCTGAGGCGGGAGAAATATAGATTGAAAAATAACTCTAATCGCTCGAAACAGCGGTTCCTTCGCAAAGAGTTATTAGGTTTCAATCAGGAAAAATGCAAGCATTTTTCATTGCTATTTGAGCCGCTGTATAGCAGCGGCATGGGGATTAGTGTGAAAAATCACATTGATATGCTGATTTTTCACACAGCTGTTTGTGCAGGAGCGTCACAAATAGCCCTGATGGCAGACGGGAAAACGCTTTTGCGGATTTCCCGCCGCCCCGTTGCTGACGCTCCGGAATGGGGATTAATATGAATATGATAGTTGCGGTAGATAATAACTGGGCAATCGGGTGTTCCAATCGGCTGCTTGTCAGGATACCGAATGATCACAAGATGTTTCGGCAGATGACAACGGGAAAGGTTGTTGTACTTGGGAGAAAAACGCTTGAAACCTTTCCGCAGGGATTGCCGTTAAAGAATAGGACCAATATCATACTCTCAAGGAATGAACGCTATCAGGTAAAGGATGCGCATATCGTACATAGTCTGGAAGAATTGTTGCGGAAATTGGATCAGTATGATACGAAGGATGTGTTTATCATCGGAGGTGAGAGTATTTATCGGATGATGCTCCCCTACTGTGATACAGTGCATGTAACCAGGATTGATCATGCGTATGAGGCGGATTCCTACTTTCCGAATCTGGATGCTATGCCTGAGTGGGAGATTACAGCGGACAGTGAAGAACAGACCTACTTTGATATTCCGTATGTTTTTCTGAAATATGAGAGGAGAAAATAATCCGGTAGCAGCCGGTTTTCATACAAGACAAAAGAGGAGTATAAAGGAGAGAGATGAGTACTTGTAGAAATTGCGGCGCGCAGCTGCCGGAAAATGCTGCATTTTGTAGTACATGTGGTACGCCTGTGAATGCACAGCAGGCGCAGTCCGGAGCAAACGGGGCATTCGGCCAGCAGGCGCAGCCCGGAGCAAACGGGGCATTCGGTCAGCCGCAGCAGTCCGGAATGAATGCCGCGCCGGGTCAGGGAATGCAGCCGAATCCGAATATGGCGTATGGCCAGCAGATGTATCAGACACCGTACCCAAGCGGCCAGCCGTCCGGAGCGTATGGCTATCCGAATGCGGATCTGCAAAAATCGAAGCATAATAAAAAGGTAGGTATTATCGCGACCGTTATTATTTTGGCTGCAGTCATTGCAGTCATCGGCGTTCTGGTGTTTCGGATATTTTCCGGAAGCCGCGGCTATGAGAGTGCGGTAAAGCATTTTGTAAAGGGAGTGCAGGAACGTGATATGCAGGAGCTTATGCAGGCATTTCCGAAGGAAATACGCGAGGATTTTTCGATATCTTTACGGCTTTTCTATGACGATGAAGATGAGTTCTGGGAAGAAGTTTACGAGGACATTGACTGCGGCGATCATGTAAAGATCACTTATAGGATCGATGAGGCGGAGGCGCTTGATCAGGAAGATATCGAAGATCTGGAAGGAAGTCTGGAAGATGAATATTATAATGAATGGCAGATCAGTGAGGCTTACGACCTGGAAATTACTTTGGTTTGTAAGGGAAGCGAGGGTACGGATGAGGATTCTGCTTATCTGACTGTTGCAAAGATCGGAGGACATTGGTACGTGGTAGATATGTAATAGATGATGACTGATGAGATCATCGTAAAGCGGTAACATAAGTCATTTACATACGCGGATTTGTATGCTTTCATACAGATCCGTGTATTCTATTATGGGTCGGCCGTTCCCTGTTGAGCGCACAAAGCGTGCGAAATACAACCGCCCGCTATGCGGGGGCGCGGTGATGATCAGGCAGGAAAAAGAATGAAAAAGCTGAATTTGAATCCGGATTATCCGTATGTTTATGAGACACATCTTCATACAAGTGAAGCCAGTGCCTGTTCGGCAAATAACGGAAGGGAAATGGCAAGAGCATGTTATGAAGCCGGATATACGGGCATCATAGTGACAAATCATTTTTATTACGGAAATACGAACGTGGACAAAAGTCTGTCATGGCAGGACTGGGTGAATGCTTTCTGTAAGGGATATGAAAATGCCAAAGAAGAAGGGGAACGGCTTGGATTACAGGTGTTTTTTGGCTGGGAATCCTGTTATAGGGGGACTGAATTTCTGATTTACGGGCTTTCACGAGAATGGCTGCTTGCACACCCGGAAATCAGGGATGCGTCTATTGAAGAACAGTACCTTATGGTTCATCGGGACGGCGGCATGGTAATTCATGCGCATCCCTACAGGAAAGAGGCTTATATTCCCGAAATACGATTATTTCCGGAATATGTGGACGGAGTTGAGGGCGTGAATGCAACACATGCCTGCAGACTCAGTATATCGCACAATGATCCTGCTTTTGATGAACAGGCGAAAGCGTATGCCCTGAAATTTGATCTGCCGATGACGGCGGGCTCGGATATCCATAGAACCGCCCTTTTATATGGAGGAATGGCTTTTTCCCATCCATGGAACGGCATTCAGGACTATATCAGGGCAGTGACGGGCAGAGAGGATTATCTTTTGCTTGACGGAAATGAAAGCTGTCAGTAAGGCAGCGGTTTGGAAGCAGAACAGCAGCTGAAAACGGGTATGATGAAGGAAGCGGAAGCATGAAGCTGAAGGGCCAAAGGAAAACAGTCACAAATCAAAGCAAAATGAGCGCAGATCAAGGTAAAGTAAGCGGGAATCCAATGAAGCAAAAGAATCAAAGAAATGATAGAAATCAAAGAAATCAAAAGAGAATCGGCCCCAAAATCATACTGCTTATGCTTTTGGTATGTATGGTCAGTCTCCTGTCCACGGGCTGCAGTAAAAAGGGCTCTGCAACCAGAGTCATACTGACTACCGGTTTTGAAAAGGATGAGGTGTTCCGGATCAATAGCGTATCCTGCAGAAAAGCGGAATTAATGGTCTATCTGACCAATACGCAGAATCAGTATGAAAATGTATTCGGACCGCAGATCTGGGAGAAGGATTTTCAGGGAACTACTCTGGAGGAGAATGTGAAGGAAACCGTCCTTGCCAGAATTGCAAGAATCAAGGCTATGACGCTTCTGGCCAAGCGGGAAGAAGTTACACTTGATGAGAATGAAATTGCAGCGGCGAATGAAGCAGCCAAGAAATATTTTGATTCTTTAAATGACAGGGAGATCGAGGTTTTGGATGTGTCGCTTGACCAGATCAGCCGGATGTATCAGGAATATGCATTGGCAAATAAGGTCTATTATTATATTATCAAGGATATCAATCCGGAGATCAGTGACGACGAGGCCAGAACCATTACGGTGGAGCATATACTGATTCGTACGTATACACTGGACAGTGCGGGAAACCGGGTGGAGTCCACGCAGGAAGCGAAGGAGGAGACATATGCCCTGGCGTGTCAGGTTTGGGAGCAGATTCAAAACGGGGAGGATTTTGAAAGCCTGATGGAGCAGTATAATGAGGACAACACCAACACGTACTATCTGCGTCACGGAGAAGCGGACCCCGCATTTGAAGAAGCCGCTTTCTCTCTGGATACGGGGGAGATCAGTGCAGTGGTGGAAACAGCATCCGGCTATGAGATTATCAAATGCATCAGCACCTTTGACAGAGAGCAGACCGATGTGAATAAGATCAAGATCGTCGAGGAGCGCAGAAAGCAGGTGTTTGAAGAACAGTATGAAGAATTCGTTGCAAATCTGACCAAGAATCTGAATGAGTCCCTGTGGGAAGAAATCACGTTCATTCATGACGAACAGGTGACTACCAATAGTTTTTTTGATGTTTATAACAGCTATTTCGGAACGGAATAAAAGGTTATAAAAATTTAAGAATTGCAAAACCCTTGAATTTATGCGGCTTGAAGTAAAATTATTAGCACTCATTTGAAATGAGTGCTAATTTTATCTTGACTTTTGTTTGTGACAGACTTAAACTGTGTTCTAGTAAAACGAGCAGATGTTAAAAGCATCCGGTTTGAACAGAGTGAATCAGGAATCAGAAAGGAATGTGATAGTAATATGGCAGCAAAACATGGTAACTTATCAATTAACAGCGATAATATTTTCCCGATTATCAAAAAGTGGCTTTATTCGGATCACGACATTTTTTACAGAGAATTGATCTCCAATGGCTGTGATGCCATTACGAAGCTGAAAAAACTGGAGATGATGGGAGAATATACCTATCCGGAGGATCGAAAAGATAAAATACAGGTTATCTGCGATGCGGAGCAGAAGACTCTGAAATTCATTGATAACGGTCTGGGCATGACTGCGGATGAGGTGGAGGAATATATTAATCAGATCGCGTTTTCAGGCGCTGCTGATTTCATTGAAAAATATAAGGATAAGGCAAATGACGATCAGATCATCGGTCATTTCGGTCTTGGTTTTTATTCCGCATTCATGGTAGCTGATGAGGTACATATCGATACCTTATCCTATCAGCCGGATGCAAAGCCCGTGCGTTGGGAATGCGACGGCGGAACCGAGTTTGATATGAAGGATGGCGACCGTACGCAGGTCGGTACCGAGATTACCCTGTTTTTAAATGAAGATTGTCTTGAGTTCTGCAACGAGTATAAGGCAAGAGAGGTTATTAAAAAGTATTGTTCCTTTATGCCGTATGAAATCTATTTATCCAAGGCGGATACCAAGGATACCCAGACGATTAACGCGGATGAAAAGCTTGATACCGATACTGTGGTAGAGACGATCAAGCCTGAAAAAGAAGGAGATCCCGAGAAACTGAAAATCGTAAAAAGACCGGAACTGTTAAATGATACGACTCCGCTTTGGACAAAGAATCCTTCCGAGTGTTCCAAAGAAGAATATCTGGAATTTTACAGAAAGGTATTCATGGATTATAAGGAGCCGCTGTTCTGGATTCATTTGAACATGGATTATCCGTTTAACTTAAAGGGTATCCTGTATTTCCCCAAGATCAATTTGGAATACGAGTCCATGGAAGGAACAATCAAGCTGTATAACAATCAGGTCTTTATTGCCGATAACATCAAGGAAGTCATTCCGGAATTTTTGATGCTCCTTAAGGGTGTGATTGACTGTCCGGACCTGCCGTTGAATGTTTCCAGAAGCGCACTGCAAAATGACGGTTTTGTAAAGAAAATTTCCGATTATATTTCAAAGAAGGTGGCTGACAAGCTCGCAGGCCTTTGCAAGACGGAAAAAGAAGAATACCAGAAATATTGGGATGATATCAGTCCGTTCATCAAGTTTGGCTGCTTAAAGGATGATAAATTCTGTGAAAAAATGACGGATTATATTCTGTTTAAGAATATTGACGGTGAATATCTGACGCTGCCTGAATGTCTGGAAGTGAAGAAGTCAGATCCCGATGAGGCAGAGAACGCCGAGGGCACACAGGAAAATTCGCAGGGAGCCGCAACCGATGTGAAAACCGGAGAAAAGGTGGAAACAGAGGTGCTGGATGATCATGCGGAATTAAACGATGATGAAAAGGAAAGCTCCGATGCCGATGAAGAAGCAGAGGAGGAGAAGAAAGAAAAGACCATCTACTATGTAACCGACGAGATACAGCAAAGCCAGTATATCAATATGTTCCGTAAAGCCAAAATGGACGCGGTGGTCTTAAAGGACAATATCGACCAGCCGTTTATTTCCCAGCTGGAAGCCAAGAACGAGGGCATTCATTTTAAGAGAATTGATGCGGATATTACCGATGATATGAAGGCCAAGAGCTCCAAAAAGGCGGCGCAGGAGCTGGAAACACAGACCGAGGAGCTTTCCAAGCTGTTTAAGAAGGTGGTAAAGAAGGATAATGTAACCGTTAAGGTGGAGCGTCTGAAAAATAAGGACATTTCTTCCATGATTACGCTGTCCGAGGAAACCAGACGTATGCAGGATATGATGAAGATGTACTCCATGCCGGGCATGAATATGCCGGGGATGGGCAAGGAGGGCCTGACTCTGACATTAAATGCCAACAACAAGCTGGTTCAGTATATACTGGAGCATAAGGACGGAGAAAATGTCAATACCATCTGTGAGCAGTTGTATGACCTTGCGCTCTTGCAGCAGGCGCCGCTTGATCCTGAGGCAATGACCAAGTTTGTAAACAGATCCAATAAGATTATGCTGCTGTTGGCGCAGTAAATAAAGATATCTTAATAGAATCTTTCAAATCAAGATAAATCCGCCGGCTTTATGAATCCGGCGGATTTATAAAAAAGAAGCTCTGAAAGGTCATTAAAACTGATTTTTCGGGGCTTTTATCATATACGTAATCCTTGGATGGCCCTATCAGGCATTTGAGAAACTCAACAAAACATTGCGTCGCAATTGCCTAAAGTCTTCATCAGGCCGGATTGATAATTTATGGTTTTTCGCCTATAATTATGTTGTTTTTGAAACTTGCTACAAGCCGTCCCAGAAAGGAAGATACTATGATTATAACAGTAACTCTGAATCCGGCTATTGATAAGACTGTCACAGTGGAGCAGCTGTGTGTGGGGGAACTGAACAGAATCCTGACCTCAAGAGAAGATGCGGGAGGAAAGGGAATCAATGTGTCTAAAACCATAAACAGCCTTGGCGGAAAAAGCATTGCCGCGGGATTTCTAGGAGGGAGCGCCGGGCAGGCGGTCCGGAAGGAATTGGAGGCGCTTGGGATTGAAAACTGCTTTACATATGTAAAAAACAATACCAGAACGAATCTGAAAATAGCGGATGAGAAAGGCTGCATAACCGAAATCAACGAGCCGGGGCCGGTAATCAGTACCCGGGAAGCGGAGGAATTTGAAAAGGCTTTGATGCAGATGATAAAGCCGGGAGATTTGGTGATTTTAAGCGGAAGCGTTCCGGGGGGAATATCGGCTGATTATTATGGCCGGCTGACCCGGGAAATTCATGCGCACTCAGGGGAAGTATTCGTTGACGCGGACGGAAACGTATTGGATGAAGCGATAAAGGAAAAACCGGATATCGTAAAACCGAATTTGCGGGAATTGGAGCGCTATTGTGAGCGGGCGGGTATCCGGTATGAAAAAGAAAGCGGCGATGACCGCCTGCAGGGGAATGCAAAGAAACATGCCGTCATAGCGCGCGCGGTTTTCATGGGCAATGTGCTCAGGCACAAAGGGATCGGGGAAGTGATCGTATCCTTAGGCGGAGACGGCGCCGTGTTTTTGACAGAAAACGAGAACTATTATGCGCCTGCGCTTGAGGTTGCCGTGCACTCGACTGTCGGAGCCGGAGATGCCATGGTCGGAGCTTACGCTTATGCCAAAGCCATGCAGATGCCTTTCAAGGAGAGGATATGTTTCAGCGTGGCCGTATCCGCAGGCGCCGTGACTACCCGGGGAACTTGTCCGGCGGAGGCTGAACTGGTTCGCGAGCTGCATGGGCAGGTGAAACCGGAGCGGCTTTCCTTTTGATCCGTTGTCCGTAAAAAAACAGTTCGTAAAAAATCAAATTCGTTTTGTTGCGTAATAGGGTTGTTTCAACTATAATATAAATGATTGGCGAAAACCGGTATGGGAAAAGAAGACCGGTTTCGGACATTATTTTTAAGGATGGTTGCAAGGCGTGGAATCAATTACCCGGAGTCTGATGGAAGGAAAATTTGAATACGATACAGGATCTCTGGAGCTTTCCAGCCGTAAGATTGAGCTGTCCGTTCATAAGGGAGAGTCCGTTCAGGGAAGCTTTCTTTTGCAGTCCCACGGCGGTAAAAAGGTAAAGGGGAACGTAATGTCCTCCGGTATGCGTATGAGCTGTCTGACGACGGAATTTGAAGGGACGGAGGCTGAAATTTTTTACTCCTTCTCCGGCAGCGGTATGGAGGAAGGGGATATTCATAAAGGCAATTTCTATATTATATCAAGTGCAGGGGAGTATACGATTCCTTATGTGGTCTGTGTGGAGCATGGCGTTTTAAACTCCACGATGGGGCCTGTCAAAAATCTGTTTCATTTTGCCAATCTGGCGAAAAGCAGCTGGAATGAAGCAGTATCTTTGTTTTATCATCCTGATTTTCCGTGCGTCTTTCATGGAAGCGATATCAGATATCTGGGAGCCTACAGGGGCTTATCCAAAACCCGCGGAAACGAACAGAATGTGGATGAATTTCTGGTAGAAATCAATAAAAAACAGAGAATTGAATATGTACCCATGGAGGACCGGATCCGTATGGAGGACCCGTCGGAAGTTACGGAGGGAAGAATCACCGTTACCAGAAACGGCTGGGGCTATACGGCGCTTGCGATAGAAACGGACGGAGATTTTCTTTCTGTGGAAAAGAAGGTTCTGACAGATGATGATTTCCTGGGAAATATCTGTAACTTTGCATTTCAGGTTGACAGCAGCAGGCTTCATGCAGGCAATAACTACGGCTGTGTCAGACTTTATAACCATATTTGTTCCATACAAATTGAGATTCTGGCAACGAAGCCCCAGGCCAGGACGCCGGTCAGATCCATGAAGCGTGAGATGCGGGAGCTTACCCTGCATATGATGGAATCGTATGCGGACTTTCGTATGAAAAAGATCAATGCAGGTACATGGCTGAAGCAGTCCGAAAAGCTTGTAGGGCGAATGAATGTGATTGATGAGAAGAGTATTCCGGCAAGGCTTTTTCGTGCGCAGCTTTTGATTACGCAGGAGCGCGGTAATGAAGCTAAGTGGCTTCTGGACCAAGTGGCATCCGAGTTGACCTACGCCAGCAGAAAAGAGGAGGAATGGTGTTATTATCTGTACCTGACCTCGTTAATTAACCGGAATGAGAATTATGTGGATCAGGTAGCGGGAGAGGTGGAGCAGATTTATGCAAGGAATCCCGAAAACTGGAGGATTGCATGGCTGCTGTTGTATCTGCGGGAGGAATTCAGTAAAAGTCCTTATAAGAAATGGACGTTTTTAGAGCACCAGTTCTATGAAGGCTGTACCAGTCCCGTACTGTATATGGAAGCGGTGGCGCTTCTCAGCGTCAATCCGACCATACTGATGAAACTGTCCGAATTTGAATTGCAGGTTTTAAATTATGCGGCCAAGAAGGATTTACTTAAGAAAGATCTGATACTGCAGATTCATTCTCTGGCGGCTAAGACCAAAAATTATTCGGACAGACTGCGTTTTATTCTTGAAAAGTGTTACCTTGCTTCACGGGATGATGAAACGCTTCAGCTGATCTGCAGTTTATTGATTAAGGGAAATAAAACAGAGACGAAATATTTCAGCTGGTATTCTCTCGGGGTGGAAAGAGAACTTCGGGTAACAAGGCTTTTTGAATTTTATATGATGTCCATGCCGGAGGAATTTGACAGAGAGCTTCCCAAGATGGTGATGATGTACTTTGCGTATCATAGTGATCTGGACTACGAAAAAAAGGCGTTTTTATATACGAATATCTTAAAACATAAAACGAAATATCCGGAGATTGCGCAGACCTACCGCGGAGCAATGGAGAGCTTCGTGCTGGAACAGGTGAAAAAAGGGCATATCAATAAGAATCTGGCATACCTGTATAAGGAGCTGCTGCAGCCTGCCATGGTGCAGGAGGAGATTGCCGCTCAGCTGATACCGATTCTGTTCTCCAACCAGATTACGCTGCAGGACGACCGGATCAGGCAGGTGGTTCTGATTTATGATAAGCTAAAGGGCGAAACACTCTATCCGGTAATTGACCGAAAAGCAATCGTTCCGATTTACGGATCGGATTTCAGACTAATGCTGCAGGATGAGGACGGAAACAGACAGCTTGCAGGAGAGCCCTATGTCATAGAAAAGCTTATGCTTCCGGGGCGTTTTGTCAAGGAACTGACCGGTCAGGTCCAAAACCATCTGGGACTGGATCTCTATATGTGTGAAAATACCCAGAGCGGTGTAGTGGTTACACAGAAGAATGCCGTCTGCTATCAAAGGCTTTGGGAATCTGACCGGATCACGGATGCCTTTCGCAGAGAGATCCGTCTGAAGCTGACCCAGTACTATTATGAGAATGACATGATTCGGGAAACGGACTTAATGATCGACCAGGTATCTGCGGATGATATGGGTGTGAAAGAACGTGCGGAATTTATCAGAATTATGATAGCGCGCACCATGTTTGAAAAGGCATATTCCTGGCTGTGCACCTATGGGGATGAGCAGGTAGAACCGTCGGTTGTAGTACGGCTTTTGAGCAGGCTGATCGTTCGAAATGAGTTCAGACCGGATGCGCAAATGCTCAAGCTTTCCTTCCATATGTTCACACAGAACAAATATGATGAGAATATGCTCCGATATCTGATTGCGTATTATGAAGGCACTACCAGGGATATGCGGGATATCTGGAAGGCGGCAGACAGCTTTGATCTGGATTCCAACGATCTGTGCGAAAGAATATTGGTTCAGACGCTGCTTACCGGTGTTTACGTGGGCGAGAAGAATGCCATGTTTTATTCTTATGTAAAGCATGGAGCAAAGCGAAGCGTCGAGATTGCTTATCTGACGCATGAAGCATATGATTATTTTGTAAAGGGACATGTTATGGATGAGAAAATGTTCCCTTACTTTACCAGACTGTTTTATAGAGGGGAAGAACTGCATGATGTATGCCGGCTGGCTTATTTAAAATACTATGCCGGTCAGATACGGACACTGAGCGAGGAAGTACTCCATCTGGTAAGGCAGTTTTTGGAATATTTTATGACAAAGGGAATCTGCTTTCCGTTCTTCCAAGAGTATGCGCAGGCGGTTTCGTGCGTGGAAATTCTGACGGGAAAGACGATGATTGAATACCGCACGGGACCGGATTCACACGTGATATTACATTATGTCATTGAAAAAGGTGACGAGAACGGAGAATATCTGACGCAGCCCATGATGAATATGTACGAGGGCATTTTTGTGCATTCCTTTGTCTTGTTTTTCGGAGAGACGCTGCAGTATTATATTACGGAAGAAAACGGCGGAAACGAGCAGCTGACAGAGAGCGGGACGATCAGTAAGGGCGATACGGATCCGAATGCGAAGGACAGCAGATACAACATATTAAATGATTTGATTGTGTCAAAGACGCTGCAGGATTATCCTACATATCATAAATTGTATGAGGAATATGAATGTAAAAAATTTGTTACAGAAGGACTGTTCCCTTTGTAATGCTGCGGTTACGGATTAGTGAAAGGACCGATGACCGTATGATTATATCTAAATCCGGGAACGGAGAAAGGAAGCTATGCTGTTTCGGGAAAAAAAGAACCGGCTGTATGCCGGCTTTGAACTGGGAGATCAAATTTCACAGATCAGTTTTTGCAAATCGGATAAGCCTCAGCCGGAAACGGTCAGTCTTGTAGCTGGTAAGGAGCAGTATAGCATTCCGACCGCTTTGTGCAAGCGTTATGAAGTAAACCAATGGTTTTTCGGCAGGGATGCCGTCAAGCACGGAGACGGCGTGGAGGGCATTCTGATTCAAAATCTGGTGGAGCGTGCCAGAAACGGGGAGAAGATCGAGCTGGACGGAGAGTTATTCGAGGCGGTTTCCCTGCTTGCGCTTTTTGTAAAGAGGAGTCTGTCGCTGCTGACGTTGACAACCGGCACGGACCGTCCGGATTATCTGATGATTACCGTGGAACGGCTCGACAGCAGAATGGTGGAGGTACTTGGCCAGATAGGAAACTATCTTCAGATGGACAGGGAGCATCTCTTTTTCCAGAGCCATGTGGAAAGCTTTTATCAGTATTGCATGCATCAGCCTGAGGAACTCAGGGTGCATGAGGTGATTGCACTGGACTATACCTCGGGTGTGCTGAAATCATCGCGGATGGAATGCAACCGGCGCACCAATCCTGTGGTTGTCCTGATCGAGGAGCGCAGTTTTGAACAGTTTACAAATGAGCCGCTGCCCGAAGAAGAACCGTACCATACAAGACAGGCGGAGCAAAAGGATAAGCAGCTTTGCGGTATTGTAGAAGAACTGACTGCGGGACGTATCGTTACCTGCATATATCTGATCGGAGACAGCTTTTCCGGCGGCTGGTGCAGGGAAGCGCTGCGGCTTATGTGCCGCAGCAGGAGAGTTTTTCAGGGAAATAATCTTTACAGCAAGGGCGCCTGCTATGCGGTATATGAAAAAATACAGCCGGGAGAAATTTCGGAAAAATATATTTATCTGGGAGAGGATAAGGTAAAGTCCAATATCGGTATGATGGCAGTGATCATGGGAAAGGAGCAGTACTATCCGCTTCTGGATGCCGGAGTGAACTGGTATGATGTGAACCGGGAATGGGATTTCATACTGGAAAGCGGAAATGAGCTGAACTTTGTTGTGACGCCTCTGAATGGGAGAGAGAAAAAGCAGGTCAGGATGACCTTGGAAGAGTTTCCGGAAAGACCCAGAAATGCTTCCAGAATCCGCCTGACAATGACCTTTCAGGACGGAAAGCATATGAAGCTTTCCGTGAAGGATCTCGGATTCGGAGAATTTTTCGGGGCGTGCGATACCGTGTATGAGGAAGTAGTGGAAGTATAGGGTTATGGAAGTATAGCGTTGCGGGAGTATACACAATGGGTAGAGTCAGAATCTGTATCGGAAATTATGCGACAACTCCATATGAAATGGTTCAGACAGGGAACAGAATCTATTCTCTGGAAGAACTGTGTTATTATCTTTGCACAAATGCCTTTCTGCTGGACAGAGAATGGATCACGGCGCAGCTGATCGAGTGGATTGAGATTCAGCTGGGACTTTCGGAGCTTGCCAAAGAGCTGAATGCGATGCTTAGAAACGGAAATTCGCTGGGAAGCTTTGTGGCACGGATTTTGGAAGCAGGACATTTTTGCGAGCCGGAGGAACAAAATAAGGTTCTGAAGGTAATACAGGAAAATTCCAAGCTGAATATTTATGAAAAGAAAAAAAAGCGGATTGATTATCTTGCATCTTCGGGCTGTTATGAGCAGGCGCTTTTGGAATATCAAAGGCTTCTGCCTCTGGTAACCGGTAAGGATCTGGCGTTGACCGGAGAACTTTATATGGCAATGGGAAAAGCTGCCGCCAGAATGTTTTATTTTTCCATGGCGGAGAAAATGTTTGAAAAGGCATATAAGATTACATATCGAAGAGAAAGTATGCTTTATTATATCTGCGCCGTAAAAATGCACGGAACAAAAGAGGAACAGGTACAGAAGCTGGCATCTTCGCTGGAACTGAAGGAACTGGAAACGGAGGCGGATCATATTCTGGAGCAGCTCAGGCAACAGTGGCAGGATTCGGACTCTGCAAAGAAGCTTGCGCGTATGGAACAGATGTGGGAGGACGGAAAGCCCGCAGAATATTATGAGTTGGTAGAACGGACAGCGGATCAGCTGAAGGAGGAATACCGCTCACATACACAGAGCTGAACGGGCGGACAAAAATCAGAGGAATAACAGCATGGGATTATGGAAAAAAATCTTTAGAAGACGTGAAAAGAGAAAACTGAATGAGGAACTGGAAGCCGATCCGGGGGAATGGGAAAACCTCAATGTCCGCAGAGAAGATTTTGATCTGGAGGATATTGGGCAGCGGGAGAAGTATGTACGCTGCCTGCTTGAGCAGATGGAGGACGCCGAGCAGACCTTAAGAACACTCTCCGGAGAATATGGAAGCGTTACCTCTTATCTGACTGATATAGAAGAAATAGAAGCATTGCCGCAGGCGGAAAAGGCGGATATCCTTTCCTGCGCCAGAAGTCTGCAGACTCTGGAGGAGAGCAGAAATCAAAATCCTGTGAGAAACAGCGCCATGTCGGATGAACAATACCGCTATATGGAGCATATGGAATCGGAAATTGAAGAAGGAATCGGAAAAATCAAAGAAACCGAGGACTATCAGGGGCTGATCAAAAAGGATTTAAAGCGTCTGGATGCGGAACGGCAGGCTTATGAGATCCGCAAGCAGGATTTGTTTGAAGCAATGGCGGGCGCAAAGGCCGTTTCGGTGGTCTGTATCTGCGCAATGGCGATTTGTATGGCGGCCCTTTTGCTGTTCCAGTTTGTACTTCATATGGATACCCAAATTGGCTACATTCTGGCAGGATTTATTACGGCGGGGGTATTGACCTTTGTCTTTGTCAAATTCCGTGAAGCCGATACGGAGCTTCAGAAGGTGGATCGCTGTGTCCATAAGCTGGTTCTTTTGCAAAACAGAGTGAAAATACGATATGTGAATAATACAAATCTGCTGGATTATCTGTATATGAAATATGCTGCCGAGAGCGGAAAGAGTCTGGAAAGGCAGCTGCAGCTGTTTCGGGAGGAGAGAAGCCTGAGAGCGGACTATGCCAGAGTCATGGAGGATATGAATTATTACCAAAAGGAAATGCTGCGTATTCTGCGAAGATATCAGCTCTATGATCCCACGATATGGATTTATCAGTCAAACGCGTTATTAGATTCAAAGGAAATGGTGGAAATCAGACATAAATACATCAGCCGGCGCCAGAAGCTTCGAAAACAGATGGAACAAAACCAGGAAATGGCAGATCAAAGCAGAAAAGAGATCCGGAATCTGGTAAAAGAGTATCCGTCCTTTGCGCCGCGTATTCTGGAGCTTGTGGACGAATATGAAAAAAAGTATGCGTAAAACTGATTGCCTGATCGCTTTTTTTCTGATACTGCAATAAAAATTTTTTTATATTATTGCGGATTAGTTTGGAGTGTTATATAATCGTTGCGTCAGATGATACCCAGAACAGACTGTGTTTCATCGGATTGCAGCGATTGAAAGGATACAATGGAAAGGATGGGAAACCATGAAAAAACTTGAGCAGCTTTATGAAGGAAAAGCAAAAAAAGTATTTAAAACAGAGGATCCGGATGTATTAATCGTTGATTACAAGGATGATGCAACCGCATTCAACGGCGAAAAGAAGGGAACCATTGCCGGTAAGGGCGTCATCAATAATAAGATGACGAACCATGTGTTCAAACTACTTGAAAAGGAAGGCATACCTACCCATTTTATAGAAGAACTGAGTGACAGGGAAACTGCGGTTAAAAAGGTTGAGATCGTGCCTCTTGAAGTGATCATCCGTAATGTGGCAGCAGGCAGCTTTTCAAAGAGACTCGGTGTTCCGGAAGGAACTCCGTTTAAGGAGCCTACGATTGAGTTTTCCTACAAAAACGATGAGCTGGGCGATCCGCTGATCAACAGCTATTTTGCAGTAGCGCTTGGCCTGGCAACCTGGGAAGAAATCGAAACCATCACGAAATATGCATTTAAGGTAAATGAAGTATATAAGGAATATTTCCTGAATGCGGGTATTAAGCTGATTGATTTTAAGATCGAGTTTGGCCGTTATCATGGTCAGATCATTCTGGCTGATGAGACAAGCCCGGATACCTGCCGTTTGTGGGATGTAAATACCAATGAGAAGCTTGATAAGGATCGTTTCCGCAGGGATCTTGGTAATGTAGAAGAAGCATATAATGAAGTATTTAAGCGTCTTGGCTTGGCATAAACATTTACGGGCGCAGCACCGGAAACGGTACTGCGCCTTTTGCACCGATAATGCGCCGGAATGACAGGAGACACAGGAATGACTGAAAATTTTAACATTCAAATGGAAGTAACAGATAAGATCCGTGAGGAATGCGGTGTCTTTGGCATGTATGACTTCGACGGAAATGATGTGGCATCCACGATTTATTATGGATTATTCGCGCTTCAGCACAGAGGTCAGGAAAGCTGCGGCATTGCCGTCAGCGATACGCAGGGTCCCAAGGGAAAGGTAGTCAGCTCCAGGGATATGGGACTTTTAAATGAAGCGTTTACTCCCGATATACTGGAAAAATTAAAGGGCGATATTGGGGTGGGTCATGTAAGGTATTCTACCGCCGGCAGCAGTACCAGAGAGAATGCGCAGCCCCTGGTGCTGAATTACGTGAAGGGTACGCTCGGCCTTGCGCATAACGGCAATCTGATCAATGCGCCCGAGCTTCGCAAAGAGCTGGAGTATACGGGTGCGATTTTCCAGACCACGATTGACTCAGAGGTCATTGCTTATCATATTGCCAGAGAACGTTTGAATTCCAAGACCGTAGAAGAAGCTGTCGGACGCGCTATGGATAAGATTAAGGGAGCGTATTCCCTGATTGTTATGTCACCGCGCAAGCTCATCGGCGCGAGAGATCCGTTTGGATTCAGACCGCTTTGCATCGGAAAACGGGATCATGCCTATGTGCTGGCATCGGAAACCTGTGCACTGGATACGATCGGTGCGGAGTTTGTCAGAGATGTACTGCCCGGAGAAATCGTAACGATCAGTCCGGAATACGGGCTTCAGTCCGATCTTTCTCATTGTATTGCCTCCGAAAAGCAGGCAAGATGTATTTTTGAATATATTTATTTTTCCAGACCGGACAGTTATATTGACTCAGTCAGCGTGTATAATTCCAGAATTCTGGCTGGAAAATTTCTGGCAATGGATTCGCCGGTGGATGCGGATCTGGTTGTGGGAGTACCCGAATCGGGGAATTGCGCAGCACTCGGATATTCACTGCAGTCCGGCATCCCTTACGGACAGGCATTTGTGAAAAACGGCTATGTTGGAAGAACCTTTATCAAGCCGAAACAAAAGAACAGGGAGAGCAGTGTCCAGATAAAATTAAACGCTTTAAAAGAGGCGGTAAACGGAAAGCGCATCATCATGATTGATGACTCCATTGTCAGAGGTACGACCTCGGACCGTATTGTGCATATGCTCAGGGAAGCGGGCGCAAAGGAGGTTCATATGCGTGTCAGCTCCCCGCCGTTTTTGTGGCCATGTTATTTTGGTACGGATGTACCGGCAAGGGATCAATTGATTGCTTATAACCGCAGCGTGGAGGAAATCAGACAGATCATAGGTGCGGATACGCTTGGATATCTGAAGCTGGAACGACTGCCGGAGCTTGTCGGCGGTAAGCTTGGAATCTGTGAAGGCTGCTTTACGGGAAAATATCCGATGGAGCCGCCGCAGGAGGATATCCGCGGAGAGTTTGATAAGTAATCATTCATAAGGTTTGTGCGCTGCGGCGCAGGAAGGATGAGGGAAATGGGTACGGACAGATATTTAAGTCCGCTTTCGGAGCGGTATGCAAGTAAGGAGATGCAGTATATTTTTTCTCCTGATATGAAGTTCAGGACGTGGAGGAAGCTCTGGATCGCTCTCGCAGAGACGGAGAAGGAGCTTGGGCTTGATATTACGGAGGAACAAATTGCGGAGCTGAAGGCGCATCAGGATGATATTAATTATGACGTGGCTAAGGCAAGGGAAAAGGAAGTGCGTCATGATGTCATGAGTCATGTTTATGCATACGGCGTTCAGTGTCCGAAGGCAAAGGGGATTATTCATCTGGGTGCTACCAGCTGCTATGTCGGCGATAATACGGATATTATTGTGATGACTGAGGCGCTTAAGCTGGTTAAGAAAAAGCTGGTGAATGTAATTGCGACGCTGGCGAAGTTTGCAGAAAAATATAAGGATATGCCCACACTTGCGTTCACTCATTTCCAGCCTGCGCAGCCGACGACTGTCGGTAAGCGTGCAACGCTTTGGATGCAGGAGTTTTGTCTGGATCTGGAGGATCTGGATTATGTACTTGGCGGTATGAAATTACTCGGATCGAAGGGAACGACGGGAACGCAGGCAAGTTTCCTTGAGCTGTTCGACGGAGATCAGGAAAAGATAGACCGGATTGATCCGATGATTGCAAAGAAGATGGGCTTTCAGGAATGCTATCCTGTGTCCGGACAGACCTATTCCAGAAAGGTGGATACCAGAGTTATGAATGTGGTGGCAGGCATTGCTGCCAGTGCGCACAAGATGAGCAACGATATCCGCCTGCTTCAGCATTTAAAGGAAGTGGAGGAGCCGTTTGAAAAGAGCCAGATCGGATCATCGGCAATGGCTTATAAGAGAAATCCCATGAGAAGTGAGCGTATTGCTTCTTTGGCGAGATTTGTGATCTGTGATGCCATGAATCCGGCAATTACTTCCGCAACGCAGTGGTTTGAAAGAACGCTTGATGATTCTGCCAATAAGCGGCTTTCCATTCCGGAGGGCTTTCTTGCGATTGACGGCGTGCTGGATTTGTGTTTAAACGTTGTAGACGGTCTTGTGGTGCATGACAAGGTAATTTTGAAACGGCTGATGAGTGAGCTGCCGTTTATGGCGACGGAGAATATCATGATGGATGCTGTGAAGGCCGGCGGTGACAGGCAGGAGCTTCATGAGAAAATCAGACAGCTTTCGATGGAAGCAGGAAGGACTGTCAAGGAAGAAGGCAGGGATAATAACCTGTTAGAGCTTATTGCAGCGGATCCCTCCTTCGGATTATCCCTGGAGGAACTGAAACAGACCATGGATCCGTCCAAATATACCGGACGTGCAGGCGTACAGGTAACAGCGTTTCTAAAGAATGTGATAGAACCGATTCTGGATCGAAATAAAAAACTGCTTGGCGTGAAGGCAGAAATTAATGTGTAATTGACTGCCGGGCAAAAGGCGAGGGCATCTCTCAAGTCGTATTATGACTTGAGAGATGCCCTCTTTTCGTTTGGCGTGGTGCGTGCTGCAGCGGAAAGATGAAAATTTCGAAAAATTTCGAAAAAAGTTTGCTTTTCTGATATAAGTGTTATATACTTGATTTATCAAAATTTACATTAAGGAGGGATAGTGTGAAAAATCACATTGATATGCTGATTTTTCACACAGCTATTTGTGCAGGAGCGTCACAAATAGCCCTGATGGCAGACGGGAAACCGCTTTCGCGGATTTACCGCCGCCCCGTTGCTGACGCTCCGGAATGGAGATTAAAATGAGGACGAAATGGAAAACGTTTTCCGTGATGGTGATCATGTTTTTTACATCCGTTTTAACTGCGTTTACTGATGTAACGCCGTTAGAAGCTGCAGAAGATTTGGTCATTAAGCTGCACTACCATCGTGAGGATGGTAATTATGAGGGATGGTCCGTGTGGTTTTGGGACACCGGGGACGGAAGCGACTATGAGTTTGTGGAAGAAGACGGCGATATGGTAGCAGCCAAGGTAGTAACGCCGGGAGCAACGCAGGAGGGATTTATTGTACGTATGCAGGACTGGACAAAGGATGTTGATGCGGATCAATTTATTGATGTTTCCGAGATGGTTTCCGGAACGGTTCATGTCTATGTAGAATCAGGAGTCGAGGGCTATACGATGGAGCTTGGAGAGGACAGCATTACCGGCATCAAGCTGGTCAGCGCAGTATATGATGGGGAAACGAGCATTATTGTTACGATGACGGGTGAAATTGAAGGAGATTTAGCGGATGCCTTTACCGTAACAGGCGCAGATGGAGAGGCAGCCATTACGGAGGTTCTTTCTGATGAGAAGGAATATACTGTAGTATTATCCGAAGCGTTAGATCTGACAAAAAGCTATCAGATCGTGCATGACGGAAATGAGTATGATGTAAATATGCCTAATATTTATTCCACCGCTGAGTTTGAGGATGCTTATACTTATACGGGGGATGATCTGGGTGCGGTATGGACCGGTGAAAAGACAACCTTCCGTGTGTGGGCGCCGACAGCGGACAGCGTAACGGTAAATCTGTATGAGTCAGGTACCGAAGGGACGAAGGATCTCATCGAAGAACTTCCTATGAGTGCTGATGTAAACGGTACATGGGTTGTTGAAAAAGAAAGAGATTTAAACGGAACTTACTATACATATTCGGTATCCGTAGGAGGCTCAGTGAATGAGGTATGCGATCCGTATGCACGTACCACCGGCGTGAACGGAAAACGTGCGATGGTTATTGACCTAGAGAGCACCAATCCGGAGGGATGGGATACGGATACCAATCCCAATGCGGGTCTGACAATCAATGATGCCGTGATCTATGAGCTTCATATCAGAGACCTGTCCTCTGACGAAAGCTCAGGAATCACAAATACCGGAAAATACCTTGGATTGACCGAGACCGGGACAACAACGCAGTCCGGCATTCCGACAGGCCTTGATCATATCAAGGATCTGGGAATTACTCATCTGCATTTGCTGCCGATTTATGATTACGGCTCCGTGGATGAAACCAAGCTGGATACCGAGCAGTATAACTGGGGATATGATCCGGTGAATTACAATGTGCCGGAGGGCTCATATTCTACAGATCCCTACAACGGCGAGGTAAGAGTGAAAGAGACAAAGGAAATGGTAAAGGCGCTTCATGATAACGGTATCAGTGTTGTCATGGATGTGGTTTACAACCATGTTTACAGTGCCTCCGATTTCTGTATGAATCAGATTGTACCCGGATACTTCTCAAGAATTGATGAGAACGGTGTATATGCGAACGGTTCCGGCTGCGGTAACGATACGGCAACGGAAAGAAGCATGGTGAAAAAATACATTGTTGATTCCGTGAAGTATTGGGCGTCCGAGTATCATATCGATGGTTTTCGTTTTGACCTGGCAGGACTGATTGATACGGAGACGATGAACGAAATTATTGAAGAGGTTCATAAGGATTATCCGGATGTTATCTTCTACGGTGAGGGATGGACGCTTTCTACAAGCCTAACAAAGCCGGGATACACGCTGGCAACACAGGTGAACTCAACCGAGACTCCGAAATTTGCATATTTCAGCGATACGATTCGTGACGCTCTGAGAGGAAATGTGTTTGATAACTCTGAAACCGGATTTATTTCCGGAGCAACAGGACTGGAAAGCAAGATCGAGGAGTGCTTTATGGGACTGACTTCATGGTGCACGACCCCTGCTCAGTCTATTAATTATGCATCCTGTCATGACAATCTGTCGTTGCGGGACCGCATTACCAGCTCCGCAGTTTCCGCTTCCGAGCAGGACCAGATTCGAATGAATAATCTTGCAGCTGCGATCTGCCTGACCTCTGAGGGCGTTCCTTTCATGCAGGCAGGGGAGGAGATGCTTCGTTCTAAGGTGAATGAAGACGGAAGCTTAAATGAGAACAGCTATGCTTCTCCGGATTCTGTCAACAGCCTGAAATGGTATTTGCTTGAGGATGAGACATATCAGGATACTTATCAATATTATAAGGGACTGATTGCCTTCCGCAAGGCGCATGCGGCGCTGCGTTTAACGAATGCGGACGATGTCAGAAACGGCATAACTCCTGTGGACGGCCTGGATGCGAATGTAGTTGCATTTGATATTGCAGGCGGTATCGGCGGAGAGGTTTCGGACGGCCTGTTTGTAATTTTCAATGCAAACAATGCGGAAACAACGGTTACACTTCCGGACGGCGTATGGGATGTTTATATCAACGGTGAGGATGCCGGAACAGAGGTACTTGACACGATTACAGGCGGAAAGGTAACGGTAGCGCCGATTTCGGCAATGGTGCTGGTAAAGAGCGATGCGGCAGCGCCGGAACAGGACAACACGGATACATCCTCGGACGAACCTTCTGAGGAACCGGATACGGCAGTTTCGGCTGATACAGCCGAAATCACGGAAAAATCTTCAACAGGCATCATTGCAGCCGTTGCAGCGGCTGTAGTTGTGATTCTTGCGGCCGTAGGCGTTGTGTTTTACAAAAAGAAACATAAAAAATAAATGATATGCGAAAGGATGCATGGTCAAGAAGTCTGCCTGCAAAGAAATATGATATAAATATAATTTATAAAAACCATAAAATATATTGCATTTACTTATGATGAAAGCTGCGGTATACTGAATTTGTTCGGATCCGTGCATGGTCCGACGCCAGAGGATAAGTGGGACACCATTCATTTGCAAAAGAAACCCGGTGCGGTTATAGAAAAAGAAACCGCATCAATGATGAAAAGCGGGAGGTATCAGGAATATGGTAAAGGCAGTAGTAGGTGCAAACTGGGGAGATGAAGGAAAGGGCAAGATTACGGATATGCTGGCGGAAAAGGCGGATATTATCGTCAGATTCCAGGGCGGAGCAAATGCGGGACATACGATTGTGAACGATTATGGAAAATTCGCACTCCACACCCTGCCGTCCGGTGTTTTTTACGGTCATACAACCAACATCATCGGAAACGGTGTTGCGCTGAATATTCCGATTTTATTTAACGAAATAAAATCTATTACGGACAGAAAGGTACCGATGCCCAAGATCCTTGTTTCTGACAGGGCGCAAATGGTCATGCCGTATCATATCCTGTTCGACCAGTATGAGGAGGAACGGCTCGGCGGGAAGTCCTTTGGTTCGACCAAGTCCGGTATTGCGCCTTTTTACTCCGATAAATACGCCAAGATCGGCTTTCAGGTCAGCGAGCTGTTTGACGAGGAGCTGTTAAAGGAAAAGGTAGTACGTATTTGTGAAACCAAGAATGTATTGCTGGAGCATTTATATCATAAACCGCTGCTGAATCCGGAGGAACTCTTAAATACCCTGCATGAATATAAAGAAATGGCTGCACCCTATGTATGTGATGTCGCTTCCTATCTGGATCAGGCGATCAAGGACGGAAAAACGATTCTGTTAGAGGGTCAGCTCGGAACCCTAAAGGACACGGATCATGGTATATATCCGATGGTAACCTCATCCTCCACGTTAGCGGCGTATGGAGCCATCGGTGCGGGGATTCCGCCCTATGAAATTAAACAGATTGTGACGGTATGTAAGGCATATTCCTCCGCAGTCGGTGCAGGCGCATTTGTATCCGAAATTTTCGGAGAGGAAGCGGATGAGCTGCGAAGACGAGGCGGCGACGGCGGCGAATTCGGCGCTACGACAGGACGTCCGCGCCGTATGGGCTGGTTTGACTGTGTTGCTTCCAAGTATGGCTGCCGCCTGCAGGGCGCAACGGATGTTGCGTTTACCGTATTGGATGTACTCGGTTATCTGGATGAGATTCCGGTATGTGTCGGCTATGAAATCGACGGCAAAGTGACAACGGATTTCCCGGTGACCCATCAGCTGGAAAAGGCAAAGCCCGTACTGAAAACACTGCCCGGCTGGAAATGCGATATTCGCGGCGTCAGGAACTATGAAGAACTGCCGGAAAACTGCAGAAACTATGTAGAATTTATCGAACAGCAGATCGGATATCCCATTACCATGGTCAGCAACGGACCGGGACGTCATGATATTATTATGCGAAAGAGCCCTCTTTCCAAATAAAATATATGAAAGGCCGTCTGCTCCGGCGTTGGGGCAGGCGGCTTTCATATATCATGGAAACAAACTTGCTGCAGTACGCTGATTTCCTATGATATAAAACGCTCCGCGCGGTGCCCCTTTGCCGTCCGAATCGGGATAGAAACTCAAATGGAGGATTCGCATGATTTCTAATCTGGAGTATTATAAGGTGTTTTACTATATCGTAAAGACCGGAAGTCTGACCGGTGCAGCGGGCGTTTTGTCCATATCACAGCCGGCTGTCAGTCAGTCTGTCAGACAGCTGGAAAAGCAGCTGAACGTGAAACTCTTTGTCAGAGGATCCAGGGGGATCAGGCTGACGCAGGAGGGAACGCTGCTTTACAGCTATGTTTCCGAGGGCTATGAGCAGATGGAGCTTGGGGAAGAAAAACTCAGGCAAATGATGAATTTGGAGCTTGGAGAAGTGAAAATCGGCGCTTCCGATATGACGCTCAGATTCTTTTTGCTGCCCTATCTGGAACAGTTTCACGAAAGATATCCGGGCATCCGTGTGAGAGTTACCAATGCTCCGACGCCGACGACGCTTCAGAATCTGCAGAGCGGAAAAATCGATTTTGGTCTGGTCAGTACTCCCTTTGAAGCGGCGGAGAATTTGCAGAGCCTTGTGGTGAAGGAAATCGAGGATATTTTCGTTGCGGGAAGGGGCTTTATCCGGTATAAAAATAAAACGCTTGATTTTCAGAGCTTAACTGAGATGCCGCTGATTCTGCTTGAGAAAAATACCAGCACCAGAAGCTATATGGACGAATTTCTGTTAAAAAATCAGGTGCAGATCAGTCCGGAATTTGAGCTTGCCACCAGCGATATGATCGTGCAGTTTGCGCTGAGAAGTCTGGGCGTGGGCTGCGTGATGAGGGAATTTGCTGCGGGCTGTCTGGAAAGCGGCCAGCTCTTTGAACTGCGCTTTAATAAAATGATTCCCAAGCGGCATTTCTGTCTGGTGTCTGCGGATAAAAATCCATTGTCTGCACCGGCGAAGAATTTACTGAAGCTGATTATGGAGGATCAGGGAAAGGGTAGGTTATGCAAATGATAAAAACGGTCATTTTTGATATAGGAAATGTCATGGTGGATTTCTGCTTTGATCAGTTTATCGCAAGATACGGGTATTGTGAGCACATACTGGAGAGAATCCGAAACGCAACGCTTGGAAGCGGCTTTTGGAAAGAATTGGACAGGGGACTTTTGAGCTATGAGGAAGTATTGGGAAAGTTTATAGAAAAAGATCCGGAGATGGAACCGCAGATCAGACAGGTACTGTCCGACACTAAGGGGATCGTCCTGAAAAGAGAGCATGCAGTTTCATGGGTTCGTAACCTGAAAGCGGCAGGCTATCAGGTTCTGGCATTGTCCAATTATCCGGAAAAGGTCTATCTGGACAATCCGGAGCCCCTTGCCTTTCTTGACGATATGGACGGCTATATTTTATCATATCGGGATCATGTTATTAAGCCGGAGGAAGCAATCTATCGGCTGCTGATGCAAAGATATGGTTTTTGCCCGGGGGAATGCGTGTTTATAGATGATCTGCAGGAGAATCTGGATGCGGCGGCCGGGCTTGGCTGGCACACGATTCGTTATCAAAGCTATGAGCAGGTAAAATCTGAGCTTGCGAAGATGGGCGTGGTGTAGGAAGCGGAATCGTCTTTTCCGGTCTGATATTAGCAAAATCTTATGATTTGTTTTGAGGAGCATTTTCCGTTTCCCGGGGCTGATTGGTCAGGGCTTCTATGATTTCTTCATCGGTGGGCGCGTCGGGAAACAGGGTGGCAATCGTTTTTTTGCGGGTCAGCATCCCGTATAGCCATACATAGATCCAGATCAGAATAGGAACCAGAATGGTGGCAAAAAGGCTTGCCATGAACAAGTTGCCGGCACCGGGGAAACGGCAGCAGGCAAATACCAGTGTCATAATATACATGGCAGCCAACAGAAGGATGCCGATGATAGCGGCAATTTGTTTGCTTTTTCCGGGCCTTTTTTTTTCTTTTTTCATAAGAGAATTCCTCCAAAAGGATCATCGGCGATGCGCAGCTGCAAACGCAGTAAAAGCCGTACCGCCGGAAAACGGAACGTGTGAAAGCACATGTTTGTTCTGACTCTATATTAGCATGCGGGGGAAAGAATGGCAATCGAAGAAAAAACAGCGAAGAAAAAACAGCCCATTCCGGTCAAGAAAAAGCAGCCCCTCCCGGACTACTCCGAAAGAGGCTGCCTTTATAAAGGGGAGGATAAAATTATTCTTTTCTCTTTGGTTTTACTATCAATGGAGGGGGTCCAATGATTAGTCATAGTATTGACGCAGATTTGGAGCTTATACAATTATTTGAAAAAAAATTTTTACGGCTTCTATATCTATATGAGAAAATCCTGTGAAAACTCGAGAAAACCGTAAAAAGCTTTTGAATTTCTGATAGAAGTGTTATATACTATATGCATGTGTGAACCGAATGGTTCCGAAAACGCGATAAAAAAGGATGGAATGAACAATATGGCATTATTAGAGACATGGAGAAAAATGGCATATTCCGAAACTGCCAACAAAGGAGAGTTACAAAAGCTCTGGGGCGCTTATTTCCAGAAAGAAAAGGATATCTATGCACTTCTTTTGGCAAATCCGGATGAGGAAGTGAAGGGAACGGTCAAGGAGCTGGCCGAAAAATATCAGGTGGATCTGATGACCATGACAGGATTTCTGGACGGTATTAATGATAGCTTAAAGACCCCTAATCCCATTGAAGAAATGGAAGAAGACACCGAGGTAAGCCTTGGATTTGATAAAGAGCTGTTATATAAAAACATGGTAGCCGCAGAGGCGGACTGGTTATATAATCTGGAACAGTGGAATGCTATTTTTGATGAGGAGAAGAGAAAAGAACTTTATAAAGAGCAGAAATCTTCTACCACCATCCGCAAGGCTCCCAAGGTATATCCGAACGATCCCTGTCCATGCGGCAGCGGAAAGAAATATAAAAAGTGCTGCGGAAAAAATAAATAAAACTGATCCTGTGGGAAGTGAGAACTTCCCACTTTTTGTACTTTCATGCACATAGGATAGAAAAGGAAAGGGTAAGTAATCATGAAAAGTCGTATCGCACAGGCTGTTTCGACCTTTGAATCCGGATTTAACTGCTGCCAATCGGTATTTGTCACTTATGCGGATCTGTTTGGAATGGACAGGGAGACAGCGCTGAAGCTGTCATGCTCCATGGGCGGCGGTATCGGCAGAATGCGCGAGGTGTGCGGAACCGTATCGGCTATGGCACTGTTAACCGGCTTGAAATGCGGGAATACGGACCCGGAAAATGAAGCGGCTAAAACAGCAAATTATGAAATGGTCAGAAAGCTTGCAGACGCCTTTCAGGAAAAGCAAAATACCATCATATGCCGTGAACTGCTTGGAATTAAGGAGCGGGAGGAGAGCGCAGCGCCGTCTGAAAGAACCGCGCAGTACTATGCAAAGAGACCATGCAGCAATCTGGTTGCATGTGCGGCGGGAATCGTGGAGGAAATGCTGCTGCCCGAATTATTTTGGAATGATTCCCTAAGTAAGCAGTGTAACGGCAGAGAATCGCCGGCGTAAACACAAGGAAACCGATAACAGAAAGGAATATCAAATGTCAGACGTAATAGAACGCTTTCTGCAATATGTAAAAATCGATACACAATCTTCGGAGGATACGGATACCCATCCTTCCACCTATAAGCAGCATGATCTTGCCGGGCTTTTGACGCAGCAACTCTATGAAATGGGAGTCACGGATGTTACTTATGATAAGGAGCACTGTTATGTGTATGCCAGGATTCCGGCAACTGTTTTCGGGCAAATGTCCCCGGAGAAAACGCGGCAGAACCATGGAGACGCGGAATCGGGCAGCAAAAACGCCGCAGCAGCAGGCAGCAAAAACGGGTGCAAGAAGCTGGGATTTATTGCGCATATGGATACCTCCTTTGAAGTAACGGGCGCAGGGGTGAAACCGTCCATTATCAGACAATATGACGGGAAGGATATTATCCTGAATCAGGAAAAGCAGATTATCATGCGGGTGGAGGAGTTTCCGGAGCTTGCCTCTTATCAGGGAAAGGATCTGATTGTTACGGACGGTACGACGCTTCTCGGTGCGGATGATAAAGCAGGGGTTTCGGAAATTATGTCCATGGCGGCATATTTAATGACCCATCCGGAGGTGAAGCACGGAGAGATCAGAATCGCATTTACACCGGATGAAGAAATCGGCTGCGGAACTGATTTTTTCGATCTGGAACAGTTTGATGCGGACGCGGCTTATACCGTGGATGGCGGAGCGCTTGGAGAAATCGAATTTGAAAACTTCAATGCCGCGGGAGCAGTGGTAAAGGTGCAGGGAAGAAGTGTCCATCCGGGCGAAGCTAAGGGAAAGATGATCAACGCGCTACTTGTAGGCATGGAATATTATGCCCTGCTGCCGCAGCATGAAATTCCGGCAGAAACAGAGGGCTATGAGGGCTTTTATCATCTAAGCAGCATGGGAGGCAGTGCGGAAACCTTCTATATGTCCTTTTTGATCAGGGATCATTCCAGAGAACTGTTTGAAAAACGCAAAAAAATCATGCAGGAGGCCGCGCATCGGATCAACGCGCTTTACGGAAAGCAGCTGATTACGGTGGAAATTAAGGACTCGTATTATAATATGCGTGAAAAGATCGAGCCGCATATGGAACTGATTGACCGGGCGATGGAAGTGATGGAGTCGCTTGGAATATCCGCCTACAGCGTTCCCATCCGGGGCGGCACGGACGGAGCGAGACTTTCCTATATGGGACTTCCGTGTCCGAATCTTTGTACCGGCGGCAGAAATTATCATAGCAGATATGAATATGCCTGCGTACAGGATATGGAGCAGATGGTGGAGGTCCTGATCAGGCTGGCATGCGGTAATTGCAGCAAAAAGGAAAAGGAGAATACAGATTGAAAAATAAGTGTCGCTCAGAATTAGATTGAGAAATAAGCTCGATCGCTTATTATTCAATCGGCAATTTGAGTCAGAGTCTCAAATATGCCATGATCGCAGATGAGAAATCGCCTTCGCGAATTTCTCACCGCAATAAATTGCTCTGACATGGAGGATTAGTATGAGTAGAATCATTGGAACTGAGTTACCCGGTATTCCATGGCAGGAGAAGCCTAAAGGATATCGGATGCCCGTGTGGCGTTACAGTGAAAATCCGATTATCGGGAGGGATGCGGTCAAACGCTCCAACAGTGTTTTTAACAGTGCGGTCGTTCCTTTTCAGGATGGCTTTGCCGGAGTATTCCGATGTGACAGCAGATCCGTCAGTATGGATATTTTTCCGGGATTTTCAAAGAATGGCATTCACTGGAATATCAGTGACGAGCCGGTTCATTTTGAAGGGGAGGACCTTGAAATAACCAAACGGGAATACCGTTATGACCCGCGTGTCTGCTTCCTTGAGGATCGTTATTATATTACGTGGTGTAATGGCTACCACGGACCTACCATCGGCATTGCCTATACCTTTGATTTTCGAAAATTCTATCAGCTTGAGAATGCTTTTTTGCCCTATAATAGAAACGGGGTATTATTCCCCAGAAAAATCGGCGGCCGTTATATGATGCTGTCAAGGCCCTCCGATACGGGTCATACGCCTTTTGGGGATATTTTTTGCAGCCAGAGTCCCGATCTGGAATTTTGGGGACATCACAGACATGTCATGAGTACCGTGAAGGGGGATGAGTCCGCATGGCAGTCTACGAAGATCGGTCCGGGTCCGGTACCGATAGAAACGGATGAGGGCTGGCTTTTGATTTATCACGGCGTGATCACGACCTGTAACGGTTTTGTATATCGAATGGGTGTTGCGCTGCTTGATCTGGATGAGCCTTGGAAGGTACTGCGCCGCAGCAGGGATTATATTCTGGCGCCGTATGAATATTATGAATGTGTCGGGGACGTGCCGAACGTGGTATTCCCATGTGCTGCGCTGTCGGATGCAGCGACCGGCAGAATTACGATTTATTACGGCTGTGCGGATACTGTGACCGGAATGGCGTTTACCACTGTGGATGAACTGATGGCGTACATGAAGGAAAATCCGCTGTCGGAGGTATGAAATGGAATTTATAAACAGACTAAAGGAATTGACTCCGAAAAGGTGGGCAGGAATCGGTATGTTGTTTTGCACGTTCGGATTGGGACCGATTATTTCCTTCTTTCACAAATATATTTCCGTGCCTTTGATCATCGGAAAAACGGGAAGGAAAGGAATTATGCCGGAAGCTTAAGCCGTTTTATTTTGAAATCTGTATTTTTGAAATCGGTATTTATCCTTCCACGGCCATGGCTTTCACACGGTTCATGGACTTGGCAACTGCCGGAATTGCTAAAAGGATCAGGGTTACAACGGCTTCGGGCACGATATAGGCTGCGTTGTAGCTTAAGGAATACAAAAGTACCGGCATTCCGTCCGGAGCATAGTATCCAAAGAAAACCGCGCCGGAAATCACTGCGAAAATGTAACGTCCGATGACTCCGACTATGTATCCGAGGAGCAGCCCGTGCTTTTTCTTTGAGAAGAAACCGGACAGGCCCAGAGCGCCGAAAGCCAGCGGATAATCTACTAACAGCTGGATCGGTGAGTAGAATACCGGATCTAAGACGAATTGCAGCAGACCGTAAGCAAAGCCCGTGAGCAGCCCGGCTTTTATACCGTACCAGTAGCCGATCAGAACGATGAACAGCATGCTGAACAGGGTAATGGAACCGCCCATGGGGAGTCTGGCAAATTTGATTTCCGAAGTGACAATGGCAAGTGCCATGGCGACGCCTGAGAATACCAGCTGCTTGGTAGCTGTTTTCACGGAGCGTTCCTTTTTCTGACGAAGCAGAATGGCTGCCAGAATGAGCAGGAGCATCAGTACGATTACGGTAACGATACCTGCCGTGGTTAATTCAAATACGTTTTCATCCCAACTGTTCACAGTGGGATTTGCAAAAAAATTATACATAAAAAAAACCTCCTTGACTTGTGGCAAAGAGGGGCTTCATGTGTATAGTAATACACAGCTTGCTTCCCTACGCCGGTATTATCCGGTTCAGGTGATGAGGGTTAGAGCAAAGCGATGCTTTGCCCAATCTCAGCAATAGCTCCCCTAGCGTTATTGTTTACTATAAAGAGTTTTGCGGCGGATGTCAACTGTTTGTTTCCTGTTGATAATGGCGAAAGAAAGGAATATCAAAGTGAAAAGATATACAAGCATATTATTTGATCCGGACGGAACTTTGACCGATCCGAAAGAGGGGATCTGCGGATCCGTGCAGTACGCGCTTCATGCGTTCGGCGTGGAAGAAAAAAGGGCTGAAGCTGGGGATCGCATCCAGCAAGCCCGCCGTTTTGTGAAAGGCGGAACTGGAAACGCTGCTGCTAAAATCAGTTTCCACTGAATCAGGAGGAAAGATTGAAAAATGAAGAATAAAGTTACCCTTCAGGCCGTTCTCGATGTGTTTTTGCCGCTGCTTATTTATTACCTGGCCAGTAGTATTGCATTATATCTGCTTGGTATGACGACCCGGTTTTTTGCGCAGCAGGGCGGCATCGGGGATATGGACTTTTTAGAAAATACGGATGTCGTCACTGTTGCGGATAATGCGATTGCCATGATGGTCGGAGCGTGGTTTCTGAGAAGACATTTTTTGCAGGAGACCTGCTGCGGCGGACAGAGTGTGGCAGTGAAGCCGCGAAAGCTGATGCTGGGCTATATTAAGGAAGGCTTTGTCAGCCTGCGCAGACGCTATCAAGAATATATTCCGGTGCTGATCCTTGCAATTACCGCTTCCATGACGCTGAATCTGCTGGCGCAGTTTGGGCAGGTGGCGCTTTATTCACAAACCTATCAGGAGGTTGCGGCCGCGCAGTATGCGGTTCCGTTTTTACTTGGGCTTTTTGCATACGGAATGGTATCTCCCATTTCGGAGGAAATGGTATTTCGCGGCGTACTCTATCATAAATGCAAAAGATATCTTGGCGTGATACCGGGAATATTGCTTTCCTCCCTGCTGTTTGGCATCCTTCATGGGAATGTGGTACAGGGAATCTACGCATTTTTTATGGGGCTGTTGATCAGCGCTGTATATGAACGGTATCAGAGCTTTTTTGTACCTGTGTTGTTTCATGCAGCCGCTAACCTTTCGGTTTATATCACCTTCTATTTTGGACTGATCAAAACAAACCGGGCCGCGGTTATAAGTTGTTTCATTTTTGCAACAATTTCAATTCCGGCAGCCGTTTTTATCAATAAATCAGAAAAGATCTGAAAAAATCGGCTCTATTTTTGTTTGTCTTTCATTCTGAAAAACCTTATTTTTCAAGCATTTCAAAAAACAAATTCCATATAAAGACTGACAATATAAAACTAATATTCAAAATAATCAGATAATCAGACAATTGTAGAAAATAAACTATTTACAGTGAAAAACGGAAGGTGTATACTATACCATAAATAAAGCGCAAGATTGTATACATGTATTCATTTAAAAACGTAAAGGAGACAGATTTATGTTTGACGTAGCGAAAGAAGTACCTCAGGCTCCCTTATATGATCCTTCCTTTGAACATGACAACTGCGGTATCGGCGCCATTGTCAATATCAAAGGAACCAAGAGCCGCAGTACGGTGGAAAATGCACTGAGCATCGTTGAGAATCTGGAACACAGAGCAGGGAAGGACGCAGAGGGCAAAACCGGTGACGGCGTCGGTATTTTGACACAGGTTTCCCATCGTTTCTTCAGTAAGGTTACCCGTGAACTGGGAATTGATCTCGGAGCAGAAAGAGAATACGGCGTCGGTATGTTCTTTTTTCCGCAGGATGAGTTAAAACGGAATCAGGCGAGGAAGATGTTTGAGATTATCGTGGAAAAGGAGGGCATGGAATTTCTCGGATGGAGAAATGTGCCCACTGTTCCGAGTGTGCTTGGTCATAAGGCATTATCCTGTATGCCATATATTATGCAGGCATTTATTAAGAAGCCTGCGAATGTGAATAAGGGTCTTGATTTTGACAGAAAGCTGTATGTGGTAAGGAGAGTATTTGAACAGTCTTCTGACAATACCTATGTGGTTTCCTTATCCAGCAGAACGATTGTATATAAAGGTATGTTCCTGGTAGGGCAGCTGCGTACATTCTTTCAGGATCTTCAGAGTGAGGATTACGATTCTGCGATTGCCATTGTGCATTCCAGATTTTCTACCAATACAAATCCCAGCTGGGAAAGAGCGCATCCCAATCGTTTCATCGTACATAACGGTGAAATCAATACGATCCGCGGCAATGCCGACCGGATGCTTGCGCGGGAAGAAAACATGGAATCCGATCATCTGAAAGGGGAGTTTTACAAGGTACTTCCGGTCATTAATGCTTCGGGCTCCGATTCGGCTATGCTGGATAATACGCTGGAGTTCCTTGTGATGTCCGGGATGGAGCTTCCGCTTGCCGTGATGATTACAATTCCTGAGCCGTGGGCAAATAACAAAGCAATGTCCCGGAAAAAGAAAGATTTCTATGAATATTATTCGACCATGATGGAGCCGTGGGACGGACCTGCATCCATCTTATTTTCCGATGGCGATATTATGGGCGCAGTGCTTGACCGTAACGGCCTTCGTCCTTCCAGATACTATATTACGGACGATGATCAGCTGATTTTGTCCTCTGAGGTCGGAGTGCTTCCCGTGGACCCGACGAAGGTTGTGAAAAAAGAAAGACTGCGTCCGGGCAAGATGCTCCTTGTGGATACCGTTAAAGGCGAGGTCATTGACGATGATCACTTAAAGGAGTCCTATGCGAGAAGACAGCCTTACGGAGAGTGGCTGGATAATAATCTGGTAGAGCTTCATGATCTCAAGATTCCGAACGAAAGAGTACCGGAATTTTCATATGAAGAAAGACAGCGTATGCAGAAGGCATTCGGATATACGTATGAGGAACTCAAGGAATCCATTCTTCCGATGGCCAGAAACGGTTCGGAGCCGATTGCTGCCATGGGTACGGATATTCCGATTCCGGTGCTGTCCCACAGCCATCAGCCGTTGTTCCATTATTTTAAACAGCTGTTTGCACAGGTAACCAATCCGCCCATTGATGCGATCCGTGAGGAAATTGTAACCAGTACGAACGTCTATGTCGGAACCGACGGAAATCTGCTTGAAGAAATGCCGAAGAATTGCAATGTATTAAAAATCAACAACCCGATTTTAACCAATACCGATATGTTAAAGATCAAGAATATGAAGCATGACGGTTTCAAGGTCGAGGTTGTTCCGATTACCTATTATAAAAACACCAGTCTGGAAAAGGCAATTGACCGTCTGTTTCTGGAGGTGGACAGAGCCTACAGAGAGGGCGTCAACATCATGATTCTTTCCGACAGAGGTGTGGATGAGAACCATGTGGCAATTCCTTCCCTGCTTGCGGTTTCCGCGCTGCAGCAGCATCTGGTACAGACCAAAAAGAGAACCAGCGTGGCAATCATTCTGGAATCCGCTGAACCCAGAGAGGTACATCATTTTGCTACCCTGCTGGGCTATGGTGCGAGTGCAATCAACCCGTATCTGGCACAGGAGTCCATTAGGGAACTGATTGAGAATCATATGCTGAATAAGGATTATTATGCGGCAGTCAATGATTATAACAATGCGGTCCTTGGCGGTATCGTCAAAATTGCCAGCAAAATGGGTATTTCCACAATCCAGTCATATCAGGGCAGCAAGATTTTCGAGGCCATCGGTATTGACGCGGATGTGATTAACAAATATTTTACCAGTACGGTATGCCGTGTCGGAGGCATTACGATTCAGGATATCGAGAAGCAGGTGGATGAACTTCATTCCATGGCGTTTGATCCGCTGGGACTTTCCAATGACCTGACGCTGGACAGTCCGGGACGCCATAAAGCCAGAAGCGGCGCGGAGGAGCATTTGTATAATCCGGCAACCATTCATATGCTGCAGGAGTCTACCAGACTGGGAGATTATGACAAGTTCAAACAGTATACCGGTCTGGTGGATGATGAAAACAATATCCGGACACTTCGCGGACTGATGGATTTTAATTATCCGAAAAAGACCGTACCCTTAGAAGAAGTAGAGAGTGTGGACAGCATCGTAACCAGATTTAAAACCGGCGCGATGTCCTACGGTTCCATTTCCAAGGAAGCTCATGAAACGCTTGCCATTGCAATGAACAATCTGCATGGAAAGTCCAATACCGGTGAAGGCGGTGAGGATATTGAGAGACTGACGATCGGACCGGACGGACTGAACAAGTGCTCCGCCATCAAGCAGGTAGCATCCGGACGTTTCGGCGTTACCAGCAGATATCTGGTCAGCGCACAGGAAATTCAGATCAAGATGGCGCAGGGCGCAAAGCCCGGGGAAGGCGGACATCTTCCGGCGGGAAAGGTGTATCCGTGGATTGCAAAGACCAGACATTCAACGCCGGGCGTAGGCCTGATTTCGCCGCCGCCTCATCATGATATTTATTCCATCGAGGATTTGGCACAGTTGATTTATGATTTAAAGAATTCCAACAGGGACGCCAGAATTTCCGTGAAGCTGGTATCCGAAGCAGGTGTCGGAACCGTAGCGGCGGGTGTTGCAAAAGCGGGCGCGCAGGTTGTACTGGTATCGGGCTATGACGGAGGTACCGGAGCAGCGCCCAGAAATTCCATTCACAATGCGGGACTTCCCTGGGAGCTTGGCCTTGCCGAAACCCATCAGACCCTGATTCAGAACGGACTCCGTAACCGTGTGCGTATCGAGACGGACGGTAAGCTGATGAGCGGCCGCGATGTTGCGATTGCAGCGATTCTCGGCGCGGAAGAATTCGGTTTTGCGACGGCGCCGCTCGTTACCATGGGCTGTGTCATGATGCGTGTATGTAATCTGGATACCTGTCCGGTCGGTGTGGCAACACAGAATCCGGAGCTTCGCAAGCGTTTCCGCGGCAAGCCGGAATATGTGGAGAACTTCATGAGATTCATTGCGCAGGAGCTGCGTGAATACATGGCGAAGCTGGGCGTACGCTGCGTGGATGAGCTGGTAGGACGTACCGATCTGTTAAAAGTAAAAGAAACGCTGACAGAGGATCAAAAGAAGATAGATTTGAGCAGAATTCTGTCCAATCCCTATGTCGGAATGAAGGATAAAGTAACCTTTGATCCCAAGAAGGTTTATGACTTCCAGCTGGAAAAAACACTGGATGAGAGGGTACTCTTAAAATCACTGGATAAGGCAATTGCTCAGGGACAAAAGAGAAGCATGGAGGTGGATGTTACCAATACGGACCGTGCTTTTGGTACGATTCTCGGCTCTGAGATTACAAAACGGCTCGGGGATGATCTGCCGGAGGATACCTATCGTGTTCTTTGTAACGGTGCCGGCGGTCAGAGCTTTGGCGCGTTCATCCCGAAAGGACTTACCCTTGAGCTTGTGGGTGATTCCAACGATTATTTCGGTAAGGGACTTTCCGGCGGCAAGCTGATTGTTTATCCTCCGAAGGGAAGTAAATTCAAACAGGATGAAAATATCATCATCGGAAACGTTGCCCTTTACGGCGCTACGAGCGGTAAGGCATTTATCAACGGTGTCGCGGGCGAGCGGTTCTGCGTTCGTAATTCCGGTGCGATTGCGGTTGCCGAGGGCGTTGGCGATCATGGCTGTGAATATATGACCGGCGGACGTGCGGTCATTCTCGGTAAGACCGGGAAGAACTTTGCGGCCGGTATGAGCGGCGGTATCGCGTATGTACTGGATGAGGACAATGATCTTTATACCAGACTGAATAAGGAAATGGTGTCCTCCACCGAGATTACCTCCAAGTATGATGTTCTGGAATTAAAGGATATCATCAAGGAGCATGTGGCATATACCAATTCCGAAAAAGGAAAGGAAATCTTAAATAACTTCGGAGAATATCTGCCGAAGTTTAAGAAGATCATTCCTCATGATTATGAAAGAATGCTGAAGCTGATCGTCCAGATGGAGGAAAAGGGGTTAAGCGCAGAAAACGCACAAATTGAAGCATTCTATGCAAATAAAAATAATGAGTAAGGAGATGTGAAAATGGGAAAGCCAACAGGATTTATGGATTATGAAAGAGAAGTATCCGATGCGCAGGCACCGGAATCCAGAGTAAAGCATTTTAATGAATTCCATCAGCATCTTCCGATCGACAGACAAAAGCTCCAGGGCGGCCGCTGTATGGAATGCGGAGTGCCGTTCTGCCAGTCTGGTGCGACCCTGGCGGGCATGATCTCCGGATGCCCTCTGCATAACCTGATTCCGGAATGGAATGATCTGGTATATACGGGCAACTGGGAGCAGGCCTATAAACGCCTCAAAAAAACAAGCAATTTTCCGGAATTTACATCAAGAGTATGTCCGGCGCTGTGCGAGAACGCATGTACCTGCGGTCTATATGGAGATCCGGTAGCGACCAAGGAAAATGAATATGCCATTATCGAAAAAGCCTATGAGGAGGGCTATGCGGCAGCGGAGCCTCCCAAGGTCCGCACCGGAAAGAAAGTGGCGGTTGTCGGCTCCGGTCCTGCGGGACTTGCGGTTGCGGATCAATTAAATAAGAGAGGTCACTTGGTAACCGTTTACGAGCGTCACGACCGTGTGGGCGGTCTGCTTCGTTACGGTATTCCCAATATGAAGCTGGAAAAACATATCATTGACCGAAAAATAAAAATCATGGAAGAAGAAGGAATCACATTCATCACAAATGCCAATGTCGGAAAAGAGATCAAGGCAGAAAAGCTGATGAAGGAATATGACCGTGTTGTTCTGGCCTGCGGCGCTGCAAATCCCCGTGACATTAAAGCGGAGGGAAGGGATGCAAAGGGAATCTATTTCGCAGTGGATTTTCTCACAGCAGCAACCAAGAGTCTGCTGGATTCCGATTTTAAGGACGGACAATATATTTCCACCAAAGATAAGGATGTGGTAATTATCGGCGGCGGTGATACCGGAAATGATTGTGTCGGAACCTCTATCCGCTTTGGCTGCAGGAGTGTAACACAGATCGAAATGATGCCGAAGGCACCCGACACGAGAGCGGATAACAATCCGTGGCCCGAATGGCCCAAGGTCTGCAAGACGGATTACGGTCAGGAGGAGGCCATTGCGTTATTCGGACACGATCCGAGAATCTATGAATCGACCGTAAAGGAATTCCAGAAGGATAAAAACGGAAACCTGAAGGCCGTCAAGATCGTAAAGCTTACTTGGGAGAAGGATCCTGAAACCGGACGTATGAATATGAAGGAGATTCCCGGAAGCGAGCAGGCTCTGCCCGCGCAGGTGTGTCTCATTGCAGCCGGATTTCTCGGAAGCCAGAAGTATGTAACCGATGCATTCAAAGTTGATATTACGGAGAGAACCAATGTCAAGACGATGTCCGGTAATTATTCCACCTCCGTTCCGAACCTGTTTGTTGCAGGGGATATGCACTCCGGACAGTCCCTGGTTGTCAAGGCGATCAGAGAGGGCCGCGAATGTGCAAAAGAAGTGGATGAAAGCCTGCTTGGTTATTCCTGCTTAAGTACGCAGTAAATGATTTTGAAGCCTTTTGGCGATTATTCCATTCCCTTGAGTACATCCACCATATCCAGATTTTTGATTCGCTTCGAAAAGAAGAAGCTGACCAGTATGGAGATGACCAGTACAAAAAGTCCGGAAAGGATCATGGACGGAATGGAAACCACAGCCTGATAATCGTAGCTGTCTCCGTTGCTGTCAAACATATATTGCATGAGATAACGGCCAAACGGTGCGCCTATGATAATACCGATGAGCGAAAGCCATAAATTTTGCAGGGACAGAAGGCGGCGAATCTGCTTTGTCTGAAAGCCCATAACCTTTAAGGCTGCGAATTCTTTGATTCTTTCGTTATAGGACAGATTACCGGAATTATACAGCACTACAATCACAAGGATGGCAGAAAAAACGATCATGAAAGCCAGCAACAGATACATCACCTGCATACTTTCCAGATAGGCGCTCCGGAGAGTGGAGCTGTCATGGATGGCAGTGACAGAATCGCCCTGATATCCCGATACATCTTCATTGGTATAGAGGGAGGAAGGACGATATTCACAGCCGGTTTGTTCAAAATCCTCCCGCAGCATGGTAAGGCCGGTAATATTGGGATTTCGGTTAATGATGCCTATTTTTGATTCATACCATTCATTTTTTTCATAGATATGCCAGTAAACGGTATCGCCGATGGACAGACCGAGCTTATCCGCAAGCTTTCTGGTAATAGCGACGGAGCCCGGTTTTGGTTCCGCAATCTCCTGATTGACATCCGTAATGCCGTAATATCCTTTTCCTTCGGTAATGATCAACGTGCAGGTGGATTTGTCTTCGGAAACGGCATGGGGAGCAGCGGCAATTTCCACGCCGGCGGACATGATCAGCTCCCCGTGATATGTTTCTGCCAGGACATCTGCATCGTAGGTTTTCATGGATTCATCCAATACCATTTCATAATTATAGTTCTGCAGCTTATCAAAGCTCCATTCCATGATATTATCCAAAGTGTCATGACAGCCAAATCCGCATGCCATCAGCATCATGCCGACAGCGGTACCGAAGATGCCCATAAAAGCACGCAGCTTTGAACGGGAAATATCCCGCAGATTGTACTGTGCGGAAAATCCGAGTCGGTGCCAGAACGGCAGCCGTTCCAATAGGCAGCGCTTTCCGGATTTCGGAGGCGCAGGACGCAGGGATTCTGAAGGCTTCACTTTTAAAATCCTGCGGCAGCTTAAGTAAGAACTGCCGGAGCAGATAAAAACGACGACCAGCATAACAACAAAATAGCTGTAATCATAACCCGGCTTCCAGTCGGGTACGGTATAGTATAAGTTAAAAAAGGATACGAACCATGCACCCAGGACAAAGATTCCCAAAAGCAGTCCTATGACGGAGCCGATCAGGGATATGAAGAAGCTGTAGCTGATGTAATGGAAAGTGATTTTACGGCGTTTCATTCCCATGGCGTTCATGGTACCGATCTGTGTACGCTGTTTGTCCACCATTCTGCTCATAGTGGTCATGATAACCAGAACGGCGATCAATACGAAAATCAGGGAAAATGCATAGGAGAATTGCTTATGCTGGGCCAATTCATCCGCAAAATTTTTAATGCCGGGGATGGAAGAACGGTCCACAAATACGGCATAGTTCTGATTTAGGGCGTCTGCCAGCTCTGATTCTAAAGAAAGGACATCCTCTTTTGCCGTAGTGATAATCATTTGGGTATAGGGAAACATCTTGAATAATTGTTCCTCATTCATACCCTCCACACGTTCCTTCAGCATATCCTGCGTGATATCATCGGCGGTCATGCCGTATGCTTCCAACTGCTTTAGTACCTCGTCCAGAGCGGAGGTGTGTTCCAGCACGTATGCTACGGTGATGTCGCCGGTATCGATCAGATGCAGAACGTAATCCTTGGCCGGAAAGCCCCGGTAAGACATATATATGTAGGCAATGTTGTGATAATCAATTTCCAGATCCGTGGAGGCGCACATATATTCATATTCGGGAGAGGCGGTAAGACCGCGGATTACCTTTGTAAAAGTGATGCCGTTATAGAAAATCGGTATGGAATTCGCCGTCGTTAATTGTAAAGCTTACATGATCCACTGCAATTTGAAGACCGTCATCGGAGCCGAAGGTTTTTACAACATCCTTAAATTCAATAAATGCGGATTGATTCATCATGATATTCCTTTCTGATATAAGTATTAATTAGGCGTTTGCGAAACTCACTGGATTTTATTGAAATTGCACAAATGATAGAAACAACACATAATTAGTATTAATTCGGCAATTGCTATGCTCAACTTATTTTTTGTTAGCTTTTACTATTTTAGGTTAGATAATACTAACTGTCAATAGAAAAATATATGAACAGGATTTATCATAATTTTATTAAAAAAAACGCTTTTTCAAAGCGGTGATTTTTCATACCGTAACGGCGAATCAATTGTGAGAAATGAGAATGATATTGTATGAAGCAACATAACCTGCTGCCGGCAAAAAATAGAAACGAGTTACGCGCATGGCTGGAGAAAAATTATGATAAAGAGCCGGAATGCTGGGTTGTTGTAAAGCGAGGCAGGCCAAAAGAAGATGGTACATTCCGGTATGCAGATGCTGTTGAGGAAGCGATGTGTTTCGGTTGGATAGACAGCGCTACAAAAAACTCGACAAGGGATTGCGAAAGAATGGAAGATCCTGCAGCGGGGATAGAAAAAGGGAAGGCGTCTTCATAGCCGCGAAAGGACTGAAGGAGCGCCTTCCCTTTTAGATATCTGATACGATGGCTTTTTACAGCAGCTGAATCCCGTTTTGCTCCGCCTCTTTGGTGATTTCCGGGGGCCAGATCGAGGACTGTACCTCTCCGATATGAGCCTTTCTGAGGAAGAACATACAAATTCTGGACTGTCCGATGCCTCCGCCGATGGTATAGGGCAGTTCTTTGTTTAAGATGGCCCTCTGGAAGGGGAGATTGGCGCGTTCTTCGCAGCCGGCCTTTTTTAACTGCTCGGCAAGGGAATCCTCATCCACGCGAATACCCATGGAGGATAATTCCAAAGCAATATCAAGCACCGGATAATAAATAACAATATCCGCATTTAAGTTCCAATCGTCATAGTCCGGCGCTCTGCCGTCATGACGTTGTCCGGATTCCAACAAATCGCCGATCTTCATAATGCAGACAGCGCCCTTTGCCTTTGCAATATAGTATTCCCGTTCCTTTGGCGTGTTATCGGGAAACATGTCTTCCAGCTCCTGTGTTGTAATAAAGAAAATTTCCTTCGGAAGGATTTCCTGTATGTAATCATATTGAATGGACATGTATTTTTCCGTTTTACGAAGCACGCTGTAGACCTGTCTTACGGTTGCTTTTAACGTCTCCAGAGAACGGTCCTCTTTACCGATGATTTTTTCCCAGTCCCATTGATCGACAAAGATGGAGTGAATATTGTCCGTAATTTCATCCCTGCGGATGGCGTTCATATCCGTATAGAGCCCCTCACCATCGGAAAAACCGTATTTTTTCAGGGCGTAACGTTTCCATTTCGCAAGGGAATGGACGATCTCCGCCTCTGCGTCATTCTGTTCCCTGATGCCAAAGACAACGGGACGTTCCACGCCGTTTAAGTTATCGTTCAGACCGGAAGCCGGTTCTACAAAGAGCGGTGCGGAGACTCTGAGCAGATTCAGACGCTGCGCCAGAAGATTTTGAAAGAAATCCTTTACTGTTTTGATTGCAATTTGTGTATCATGCAGATTCAGCTGCGAGTGATACCCGTTGGGAATAATTAAATGTTCCATAGTGTTAACATCCTTACAAATTAGATTTGATAATAATCTCCATTCCGGAGCGTTGGCGACCGGGCGAAGAGAAATCCGCGAAGGCGGTTTTTCGTCCGCCATCAGAGCTATTTGTGACGCTCCGGCACAAATAGCCGTGTGAAAAATAAGCTATCGAGCTTATTTTTCACATTAATCCTCCGTGTCAGAGCAGTTTACTGCAATGACACGTGATCAATCTATCACTATTAAACCGCGAATTGCTCTGTTTTGCAAGAAGTGATATACTTTTTTTGCATGAAAATGAGTATCTTTTGAAATCAAAAGCTGCGGCTTGGAGGAAGAAGCATTAGCAAGGCTTCGGAATGGAGGGAACATGCAGATTACTGTCTTTTATGATCATGTCAGGGAAGCATGCAGGCAGACGGGAAAAGAGCTTTCGGAAATAGCGAAGGTGCTTCATGAGCACGGGATTACCGGTGTGGAGATGGATGATCATGATTTATCGAAAGAGGGAGAGGCGCTTGTGAAACGGCTGCAGGAATGCGGTCTTCCGATTCATAGCGTGTATTTCTTTTTTGACTGGGGAAATCATCCCTATGATGTTTCCTACCGAAAGAAATTAAGAAGGTTATCCGAATATGGGATTCATCATGTTCTGGCGGTACCGGGATTTGTTTCGGAGCATCAAGACAGGGAGCGTTGCCGCAAGCGGATGTGCCGGGCGCTGCGCAGAATGTGCCGCTATGCAGGTCGGCTCGGCATACAGGTATATATGGAAGATTTTGATGATACGGCGGCGGTATTTGCCAAAGGGAAAGAGGTGAAATGGTTTCTGGAGCGGATTCCCGAGTTATCCTGTGCATTTGACACGGGTAATTTCCTCTATAGCGGAGAAGATGCGCTGGAGCAGCTGGGACTTCTGCAAAGCAGAATCGGGTATGTGCATTGTAAGGACAGAAGTATGATACCCAAAGAGGGTGAGACTGCAAAAGAAAATATCCGGGGAGAAAAAATGTACAGCGCCAGTGTCGGAAGCGGTGTGATTCCGATGAGAGAGCTGGTAAGCGCCGTCTTAAATTCCGGTTATCGGGGTACCTTTGCCATTGAGCATTTCGGCTCCCGAAACCAGCTGGAAGATATAGCGGCTTCGGCGGACTTTCTAAGCCGCTGTTTTCAGAATAATGAGACATGAGCGCAAGCGTGTCTGTGTTGTTTCTATCATTTATGCAATTTCAACAAAATCCAGTGAGTTTCACAATTGCCTATGCAAAATATAGATATAAGGAGTGCAAATATGATACGTGTTACTGTTTGGAACGAATATATTCATGAGCGGGAGTATCCGGATATTGCCGCGGTATATCCGGAGGGAATACATGGGACGATCCGCAGATTTCTGGAAAAAGAAGAGGATATGCAAATACGCTGCGTTACACTGGATATGCCGGGACAGGGTCTTACACAGGAGATTCTGGAGAATACGGATGTACTGATCTGGTGGGGACATGCCGCACATGAGCAGGTAAGCGACGAGAATGCAGAGAGGGTTGCCGAACATGTGATGCGCGGTATGGGCTTGCTTGCGCTTCATTCCGCGCATTATTGTAAACCGCTGCGCCGTCTTCTCGGAACGTCCATGACGCTCAAATGGAAACACGAAGACCGCGAAAAGCTGTTTGTGGTAAGTCCGTCGCATCCGATTGCTAAAGGGATTCCGGAACAGTTCGAATTGGAAAAAGAAGAATTGTATGGTGAGTATTTTGATATTCCGAAGCCGGATGATGTCGTATTTGAAGGGTGGTTTGCTTCGGGCGCGGTATTTCGAAGCGGAGTAACCTTTGCCCGGGGAAACGGCAAAATCTTTTATTTCCAGCCGGGACATGAGGAATATCCGATCTATGAAAATCCCGTGATTCAAAGGATTCTGGTAAATGCGGTCAGGTGGGCGCAGCCGTTAAACAGACTTACGACGCCTCGTGACAATCAGGAAATAGAGCCGCCGTTAAATCTTTAAGAATGAAAGAATCTTTTTGTGGTCCCCATTCGGTATCCGGAAGGTGGCATCGGGAGCGTCCTCCTGTGCGGGAGACAGATTGGTATGAAGATAGATGCTGTCCATGTGACAGGCGCTTGCAACCGCAACGTCACTGGAAGCTTCATTGCCGATCATGATACAGGTATCCCGGTCCAGATTCCAATTTTGCAGCAACAGCTCCATAAAGTTCGGATCAGGCTTTTTGCAGCCGGCATCGGAAGAATATAGAATTCCGTCAAAAAAAGAAATCAGTCCTGTCATCATCATTTCCGGTTCTGTGAACATATGCTGTGCATTGGACAACAGATAAATGCCGAAATGATGCTTCTTTAGCTCGGACAGCAGTTCAATGGTATCAGGATACGTTGTAAGCCGGCTTCTGGAAATGGTGCGGAAGGTAATTCCGATGTGAGAGATCAGTGCGGGATCGGCTTCGATTCCTTTGTCCCGGAGCAGCTGATAAAAAACAAGCTCGAGCTGAATTTCGGGATACGGACCGTCAAGCTGGCTTTCAAATAAGTGCACATATTCCAGGTAGGTCTTTTTCAGGGACGCCGGAGTATAATAGGCACCGTATGCGCGGAAAAGCTCGGACATTTTTTTCCACAGATAAGACTTGTTCTCATTGGTATGGATATCGAGAAGCGTACCGTATAAATCAAAAATCACATTTTTGTAAGACATGTATACCTCCTGTCTTCCTGTAAAACAAAGGCCCTAGGAATTACCTAGAGCCTCTGTTTTGTGTAAAAGGGGAATTCTTCCGGAATTGCTAATTAGCAAGCTCAACTCACGTTGAACTGTCTTTAATATATTACTTTTATCGACACAAATCTATAATTATATTGCATGAAAATGACATTATATTACCATGGCGCCGTTTCAAAATTTGTAAAATGCGTGGATAAAACTGCTGTCGATTCGTATGGCTGAATTCTGTCGAAATGATTGATTTCTGCGCCTTAGAGTGATAACATAGAAAAGCAGCTGTGCAGGATTTTACGGAAAGGATACGGCATTTCAGTGTTCCGGTCCGTATGACGATACGATAAAACAGATGATATGGAGAGGTAGAAAATGGAGCTTAATTTTAATAACCCCAAAGAAGTCGTGGAAGCAAATATGAAGGCCGGGGTGGGCAAAGCGAATCTTCCTATTGGAAAAATGATTCTGCTCGGTATTCTGGCAGGAATGTTTATAGCGCTTGGAGGTTCGGGAAGTAATGTGGCGGTATACGATATTGCCAATGTGGGCCTTCAGAGAACTCTGGCGGGCGTTATTTTCCCGGCAGGGCTGATGATGATTGTGCTTGTCGGCGGTGAATTGTTTACGGGAAATTGTCTGATGTCCATGGCTGCATGGGATAAGCAGATTAAGTGGTCCCGGATGGTCAGAAATCTGGTCGTGGTATTCTTCAGTAACTTGGTCGGAGCCCTTCTGGTGGATGTGATCGTGTATTTCAGCGGTCAGTTTGATTACTCGGCAGGAAAGCTTGGTGCCTATACGATAAGCGTAGCCGTTAAGAAAATCGCGATTTCTCCATATAAAGCGGTTTTTTCAGGAATTCTCTGCAATGTGCTGGTCTGCGTTGCAATTCTGATGGCTGCGGCGGCGAAGGATGTTGCAGGAAAGATTCTGGCGATCTTTTTCCCGATCTGGCTTTTCGTGGTGTCCGGTTATGAGCACGTAGTTGCCAATATGTATTATATCCCTGCCGGAATTCTGGCTTCCTTAAACCGGGATTATGTGGACAGAGCAAAGGAGATCTATTCGCTTACCGATACCCAGCTGGCTTCCTTAAATGTGGCGGACGCGCTTCCGAGCTTTGTATTCGTGACGATAGGAAACCTGATCGGAGGAGCTCTTGTGGTTGGCGGATTATGTTACCTGACACAGAGAAAAGAGTGGAAGAGTACTCGAAAATAAATAATTCACAAAATTCTGTCTTTTGCAGTCCGTATTGTTTGCAAGATCATAAAATTGCGGGATATCTGCAAGCCGGTGAAAAGAAAAAAGACTGTTCTTTTGTTAAAGAGCAATCTTTTTTCTTTTTTTTCAAAAAACTGCAAAGGAACGGACGTTTCAATACGCAGAAATAACCGTATTTGAATGTCTGTTCCCGGATATTCCTCGGAAAATCGGATGATATTTCAAGTTAATGTTCCAGGAATTTCTGCTGCTTTAACAGCTCGTCCGGAATCGGTTTACCGGCGTTCTGAATCTTATGCATGACATTCTGAAGGCGATGCAGATCCTGCGCGGTATGAATGCGGTGGTATTCGAGCGGTTCCTTGTAGAGCGGATTCACTGTCAGCTTTTCCCGGATGGATGCAGAGAAAGGACAATATTTGAACAGAATCTTTCTGACGATCTTGTTGGTTCTTGGCGAGCCGGCGGATTCATAATAAATCCACTGAATATAATCTCTGACAAACATTTCACGATAACTGTTTCTGGCACGCTGCAGACCGATCTTGATTTTTTCTTTGGCATCCGGAGAAAGATCATTGTTCTTTTTATAGAACTGAATGTAATCGAAATATTCGCTGGTCAGCGATGCTTCCGAAACATCATTCCAGCGAGCACCCTGCACACGTTTACACATTTCCCAGCGGAATTCACCGGTTAATCTGGTGATCAGCATCGTAATATCCTCCTGGCACAGGATCGAGAGCATCATCCGGCTCGGTGTTGTACGGCGTTTTCCTTCAATTTCCTGCCAGAGAACACCGCGGATGCCGATATTCGGCATCAGGATGATATCGGGCAGTACCTCCGTTTGAACGGTTTCATGTGTGATATTGGCCTCCGGCAAAGCAAACAGAACATCTCTGTAAAATGCTCTGTAATCGATGGCGCGGACATAATTCAGCGCTTTCTGCAGCTTGTCCGGTGTGGTAAGCGTTTCCGTAGGAGAATGCAGACAGTTGTGTTCTGAAAACAGAGGACAGAACGTGGTAATACGGCCGCATGTGATTTTATTAACGCTGGGAAACATATTCTGCAGCTCGAACATCACTCTGCTTGCAGGATCACGCTTCATTTTTTCTTCAGTTGCGGCATTAATCTTGCCTGCAAAACGCAGCTCATGCAGATACTGCGTATAGTCACTGTCGAATTCGTTCCGGCTGGGTTCCCGTTTTCCGTTATAAATAGCCATCAGCCAGTCATACATGGTGAAAATTCCATGGGCTGAGGTATCTGTAAGATTTTCTGCAATTTCTACAAGCGCCAGTGTGTTTTCTTTTCCGGCAAGTTCCTCGTCAACATAACCAAACAGCAGAAACAGTCTGACCGGCAGCGGTATCTCTTGGCCTTTCAGACTATACTGTAATGTTGCGGTATAGATTTCGTAAAAGGCCTTTGTCAAACGTTTTCTGAGGACGGATGCAGTATCCTCTGTGGAAGATCTGTCCTTCAGATTCCGATAGGCGGTAAGATTGGTGATAAACTGCTTTGCGGAGTCCTCCGGATAGTCGCAGTAGTTTAAAATCGTATGGACGGAATCGACAAGAGAGGAAGGAAAATCCTCTGTCGAGGAAGACGGATGCTGATTCTCCATCCGTGTGGTAATTGCCTGAAGCTGATTGCTGTAATCGGCAATCCGGGACTGATACAGAGCCCTGTTAATGGAAACCTGACCCTCCATCTGAATCATCAGCTTGCTGATGGCGGCATTTAAGGACATGGTATCCTCATTGCGCCTTTGCAGCTGGAAACAAAGAGAAGTATACAGATCAAACAGGTCAATTCCGTTATGGTTCAGCAGCAAATAAGCATAATCTGCCTGATAATCGGCAATGAGCTGCAAATATTCCAGTACATGATGGATATCATCCGAGGTCTTTTGAATAAATCCCAGAGTAAATTCGGGGTGATCCCGGAACAGACCGGCACGGACCGCAGGCGAAAGATCCCGGATAGTCTCATAATAGGAAGAAAGATAATCGGGGAGTGTGTCATCCGTACGGAAGGGTGAAAGCTCTGACACATCGGAAAGCTGCTTGGGAGTAATTCCGTATTTATTACATAAATCACTGTAGTCGTGATAATATTCAAGAATTCCCTTGTAAAAAAGATTGCAATTATAGGTTTGCAGAATGCTGTCATCCAAAATGCTGCAGCACTGGCGGCATATCGATGCGGAAAACAGCTCATTCAGTTCTGCGGAAGACTTCAAAAGCGCCAGCAGATCCGATTCGCCGGAAAGCGGATAGCGCAGGCAGGTCACCTGATCCGTGGCGACATAAGTATAGAAGGAATAACCGCAGAAAAAATCAAAGATGCCGGGAATATCGCCTTTTCCAAGAAAAATATCACCCTTTTCGCTGGTCCCCATGACGCTGCCTGTTGAAATGAGCAGAAGCTGTCCGATGCGTTCTCCTGTCTGAATGATGGTGGCTCCGGGGGCAAATGACAATGTTTCCATTATGTATCATATCCTTTCCATAGGTTTATTGGTATTGTTTGTGATAGAATGTATGGTGAAAATACGAATCTATGAGAGAACAATGAAATACGGCAGATTGGCCGTCGATCTTTATAGTTATCTATAAACGCTGTTTTTGTATGAACATTCGGCCGGATTGATTCTGGTTACTTTTTGCTATTTATTATACTATAGAAAAATGCGATTTGAAAGAAAATAATGGAAAATATTACTGGGGATTTAGTACCGGAAATGGAAAAAATCTCTGCAGGAAAATAATGGGTGCAGCGTTAAAGAATAAAAAGTTTTCGCACTAAATAATACGGATTGTTTTGGGAAAACCTCCAGATGCGGTAAAATTAAAAAAAGAATGCCGCTGAATGGGTGATAACTTGCTTGCGGACACAAAAGAAGTATGATACTATATAAGCAACTGTGGATTGAGAGGTAAAATCATGGGCGTTGATAAGAGTGCAACGGAAGAACTTATACAGAAATATCGAAATGACATTGAAAAACTGGCCGGATATATTCCGTGGCTGGAATCAAAAAGCGGTAAGGACGTGACCTCCACTTTTTCCGGCGAAGGAATTGCAGAAAGGTCGGTAACGTTTCCGGTGTATGACAGCACTCTGATGACCTTTGTCAGGGAAGCAAAAGCGACAGCGTTCATGAACAAAAATTACGTGTATACATATTCCAGAAACCGTATCAGAACACCACAGGATGAACAATCTTTTATCGATAGAGCAACAATCAAGGAGCTGCATGAGCTTGGAGATATTTTGTCCAAATATATTCTGCTTGGCATGACGAAATCCAGAGTGTGGACGGAGGGCGTGGAAAACAGGATCTTCCTGCAGGTCATTACAAAGATGAAGGAATTGGTTGAATTCTGGGACAAGCCGCTTGCATAGAGGGGAATGAGGAGTACATATGGGAGAAAAGTCATTACAGAAAAAGGAATATATCTTGGAGAAGGCGCGGCAGGTTTTTTCTGAGAAGGGATACAGGACGGTTACGATGAAGGATATCGTGGATGCCTGTGAGATCAGCCGGGGAGGCTTATATCTGTATTTTGACAGTACAAAGGAACTGTTTTTGCAGGTTCTTCAAAAAGAATCTCAGGAGGCGGATGATGTGTTCTCCAGAGAAATAGGAGAGGATGCGACCGCAGCTGATATATTGACGCTGTTTTTGAAGGAACAGAAAAAAGAACTGCTGCGAAAAAAGGATACCCTTACGGTTGCTATTTATGAATTCTTTTTTGAAAACCACATGCCCAAAAAAGAAAATACTTTGCGCAAGCAGTTCGACGCAGCGGTTAAGATTCTGGAGATATTGATTGTATCGGGCGTCAAAAGCGGAGAATTTGTATGCGAAAATCCCAAGGCAATGGCACGGAATATCATGTTCGTACTGGAGGGACTTAAGATTGCATCCTGCTCTATGGGAATCACAGAGGAAATGATTAACGAGGAACTTGTGATCATCATGCAGGGATTAGTAAAGGAAAATTAGCCAAAGAAGTGCTCCGGGGTTTCCCCTGGGGCATTTTTGCGCGAATAACACGTAACCGGCAGATTGTATTATTTTGTTCAATGTAAGAAACAGGGGAATTTTATGGTACAAAATGTAATTGCGCTGGAGCTTTCCGTCGGAGAACGCCTCAGTATCAAGAAAAACCGGATCAAAGCGGATACACCACAGAAGCAAGGATTGCCGACGGCGTTATGAGACGGATCAAGGAATATAGCTATGGCATTCAGTTTACTTCTTTTTATATGCAGGGAGAATTTGCGCCGCATGTACGGATGATGGAAACCGGATATCAGAATACATCGCTGGCAAATTTATTCGGCCTTCCTTATGTCGTTGTAAGAAAACCGATGCCGATTGATACCAAGACGCTTAATTATAATTGGCAGAATGAAAATACGGCTGCCTTTTCCGTCTATACCAATGAAACCAGCCGGATTGATGAAAGCAGTGCAAAGCAGGCGGTTGCGGCGGTGCTTCGTTTCCTGACCAGGATGGGGCTCATCCGCTATGAAAGCCACAGCGGTTATATTTCCCACGTTATTATGGAGGAGGATCTGACGCCCGTGCATGCCATGACGGGCGGAATCAGCAGACAGCATGTCCGGGTCGGAGATGAGGTTCGCTACGGGGATGTGCTGGGAGAGATTCTGGACCCGTATGAGGGCAGCGTTAAGGCGCAGATTATCGCACCGACGGATGGAATTATCTTTTTTGAAAATCGGGAAGCGCTGATGAAGGAAGGAGATATGATTTATCAGTTGATTCACAGGCTGCATGCATAGGATGCATGCATGAGATGCACGCATGAGATGCACGCATAGATTTCAGGATTAGCTTGCCTAAGGGACGGGTGGAAGCATTCATGCTGCTAAGCGAGGCCCTGTAAGGGCGCCGGTCCTTAGCCGCTGTACTTTAGCGGCTTAGTACCGCTGCGCCTGAACCGGAGCGAAAGCGTGCCGAGTGTGCAGCATGGATGCTTCCACCCAGTAACAGGCTCTGTGATGAAATGCATGCTTCCTTCTTGAAAAAAGAAGTGGTTTCGTATACACTTGAAAGAAATAAAGCCGTATAGACGGACGAAAGGCGGAGGAGAAGATTCATGGGCAGTGTGAGACGTATCTACGTTGAGAAGAAAGAACCATTTGCCGTAAAGGCAAAAGAACTTGAGGAGGAGATCAGGAGCTATCTCGGCATCAGTGATGTAGAGAAGGTTCGTGTATTCATCCGCTATGATGTGGAAAATATTTCTGACGAGGTGTTTGATCAGGCATGCAAAACGGTATTTTCCGAACCGCCTGTGGATATTTTGTATCAGGAGAAAATAGAAATTCCTGCGGATGCAAAGGTGTTCAGCGTGGAATATCTTCCGGGCCAGTTTGATCAGAGAGCCGACTCGGCTGTGCAGTGTGTCCGCTTCTTAAAAGAGGACGAGGAACCGATCATTAAGACGGCTGTGACCTATCTGATCCAGGGTTCCATGACGCAGGAGGAACTTGAGAAAATCAAGGCATACTGCATTAACCCGGTGGATTCCAGACAGACCGGGCTTGAGAAGCCGGACACCTTAGTGACCCGGTATGAGGAACCCGCAGACGTCAGTGTTTTAGACGGATTTCAGAATATGCCGGAGGCAGAGCTTAAGAAGCTGTATGATTCTTTGGGACTTGCCATGACCTTTAAGGATTTCCTGCATATTCAGAATTATTATCAGAAGGAAGAACACAGGGACCCGACCATGACGGAAATCCGTGTGTTGGATACCTATTGGTCCGATCACTGCCGTCATACGACCTTTTCGACGGAATTAAAGGATGTGTCCTTTGAGGACGGCCTTTATCGTACCCCCATTGAAAAGACCTATCGGGATTATTTGAGCACCAGACAGGAGGTTTTTGCCGGAAGAAAGGACAAGTTTGTCTGCCTGATGGATCTTGCGCTGATTGCAATGAGAAAGCTCAAAAAAGACGGCAAGCTGGAGGATATGGAGAAATCGGACGAGATCAATGCCTGCTCTGTTGTAGTGCCTGTTGAAATCGACAAAAAGACGGAGGAATGGCTTGTATTTTTCAAAAACGAGACACATAACCATCCAACTGAAATCGAGCCCTTCGGCGGCGCGGCAACCTGCCTTGGCGGAGCAATCCGTGATCCCCTTTCCGGCCGCGGCTATGTATATCAGGCGATGCGTATTACGGGCGCCGCAGATCCTACCGTGCCGGCATCACAGACCTTAAAGGGCAAGCTGTCCCAGAAAAAGCTGGTGCGCGGCGCAGCAAGCGGTTACTCCTCCTATGGGAATCAGATCGGTCTTGCAACCGGTTATGTAAAAGAAGTATATCATCCGAATTATGTGGCAAAGAGAATGGAGATCGGCGCCGTGATGGGTGCGGCTCCGAGAAAAAATGTAATTCGTGAAAATTCCGATCCGGGAGATATTATTATTCTGCTGGGCGGACGTACCGGACGCGACGGCTGCGGCGGCGCAACCGGATCCTCCAAGGTACATACGGATCAGTCCTTAACGACCTGCGGCGCGGAGGTTCAGAAAGGAAACGCGCCTACGGAGAGAAAGATACAGAGGCTTTTCCGCCGTGAAGAGGTTACCCGCATCATCAAGAAGTGCAATGATTTTGGCGCAGGCGGTGTTTCCGTTGCGATCGGTGAGCTTGCGGACGGACTTACCGTCGATCTGGATCAGGTGCCGAAGAAATACGCGGGACTTGACGGAACCGAGCTTGCAATCTCCGAATCCCAGGAGCGTATGGCTGTTGTTGTGGATCCGAAGAACGCCGATCAATTCCTTGCGTATGCCGCGCAGGAAAATCTGGAGGCGGTTAAGGTTGCGGTCGTTACCAAGGAGCCGAGGCTGGTGCTGAACTGGAGAGGAAAGGAAATTGTCAACATTTCCAGAGCATTCCTTGATACGAACGGTGCGCATCAGGAAACGAGCGTAAAGGTGGATATGCCTGCTGAAAAAGACAATTATTTCAGGAAGATCGCGATCCCGGCGGTTGCCGATGCGGTAGCAAAAAATGACGTAAAAGCGGCGTGGCTTTCCATGCTGAATGATTTAAATGTATGTTCCCAGAAGGGACTGGTGGAAATGTTTGATTCCTCCATCGGTGCCGGAAGCGTATATATGCCGTACGGCGGTAAATACCAGCTGACTGAAACACAGACCATGGTTGCAAAGCTTCCTGTGCTTTCGGGCAAGTGCGATACCGTAACTATGATGAGCTACGGCTTTGATCCTTATCTGTCAAGCTGGAGTCCGTATCATGGCGCAATCTATGCCGTAACGGAATCTTTAAGTAAGATCGTGGCAGCAGGCGGTGATTATAAAAAGGTACGTTTCACTTTCCAGGAATACTTCCGCCGTATGACCGCGGACCCTGAGCGCTGGAGCCAGCCTTTTGCAGCGCTGCTCGGTGCATATGACGCGCAGATCGGTTTCGGACTGCCCTCCATCGGAGGAAAGGACAGTATGTCCGGTACCTTCAATGATATTGATGTTCCGCCCACCCTGGTATCCTTTGCCGTGGATGTTGCAAAAGAGCGGGATATCATTACGCCGGAGCTTAAAAAAGCAGGAAACAAGCTTGTGAAATTCTCTCTGGAAAAGGATGAATATGACGTACCCGTGTACGAAAAGGTTATGGCAATGTATGAAGCTGTTCAGAAGCTGATTGCAGACGGCGTGATTGTATCCGCTTATGTGCCGGATGCAAACGGCGCAGCTGCAGCGCTCAGTAAAATGGCGTTCGGCAACGGCCTTGGCGTGAAGATTGCCAAGAGCATAAAAATAGAAGAATTATTTGCAAACGAGATGGGCAATCTTGTGGCAGAGATTCCTGCCGGAGAACTTTCAAAGGTTACGATTCCATATACACTGCTTGGCGAAGTGGCCGAAAGCGGATTTGCTTACGGTGACACCGTGATTTCACAGGAGGAAGCTCTGGCAAGCTGGAAATCCAAGCTGGAAAAAGTATTCCCGACAAAGGCAGAAAAAGCAGTAACCCCCGTGGATACGGGACTTTATCAGGCAGAGAGCATTCATATCTGCAAGAATAAGGTGGCAAAGCCCACAGTATTCATTCCGGTATTTCCGGGTACAAACTGTGAATATGACAGTACAAAGGCGTTTGAACGTGCCGGCGCCAATGTTATTACAAAAGTGTTCCGCAACCTGTCAGCCGAGGATATCAGACAGTCCGTGGAAGAATTTGAAAAAGCAATCGGACAGTCCCAGATCATTATGTTCCCGGGCGGCTTCTCCGCCGGTGACGAACCGGACGGAAGCGCGAAATTCTTTGCGACTGCTTTCAGAAATGCAAAGATGCAGGAAGCCGTTATGAAGCTGCTTAACGAAAGGGACGGTCTTGCACTGGGAATCTGCAATGGCTTCCAGGCACTGATCAAGCTTGGACTGGTTCCTTACGGAGAAATTGTCGGACAAAAAGAGGATTCACCGACGCTGACCTTTAATACCATTAACAGACATATTTCCAAGATGGCATATATTAAAGTGGTTTCCGACAAGTCCCCCTGGCTTGCGGGCGCGGAACTCGGAAAAACTTATGTAAACCCCACATCCCACGGAGAAGGCCGTTTTGTCGCTCCCGCGCAGTGGGTTGACAGGCTTTTTGCAAACGGTCAGGTGGCAACCCAGTATGCGGATACGGAAGGTAATATTTCCATGGACGAGGAGTGGAATATTAACGGCTCCTACAAAGCAATTGAGGGTATTACTTCTCCGGACGGCAGGTGCTTAGGCAAAATGGCGCATTCCGAAAGACGGGGCGAACATGTCGCAATCAATATTTACGGAGAACAGGATTTGAAAATTTTTGAATCCGGCGTTGCTTATTTTAAGTAAAACAGGTACTGATCAGTGGCAGTACCCGAAAAGAAGAAAAATAAGATCAATAAAGACCTTTCAGGGAGGATATCCAAGCTTCCCTGTGAGGTCTTTTTCGGATGGCTTTTGCAATTTTAACCTTCATTAAAAAGGGAATACTTGTATCCGAAAGAAATAATTGCATTTTCCCCCTGCCTCAGTAAAATAAAGGAAGGGAGTTTGGGTTTTCAGGAGGACAGCAGACGTTATGACAAGACAAGAAGTAAAGCAGCGGACTATGGGAGGTAAGCAGGGCGCGGTCCCGGCCATCATAGAAACGGACGGTTTGATTTTCGATATAGACGGTACGCTTTGGGATTCCAGGCAGACGGTGGCAAAAGCATGGAATGAAGTGATCGGAAGGTATGATCCTGGGAGAGAGGAATTGGATGCGGGCTTCTTAACGGGCCTGTTTGGAAAACCGATGGATGAAATTGCAAAAGCATTGTTTCCCGATCTGCAGGGAGAAGAACTGGAACGGATGGCCGGGCGCTGCTTTGATTATGAAAATGAGTTTTTATATACGCAGCCCGGAAAAGTCTATCCGGGGGTAAGGGAAACAGTGGAACAACTGGCAGAGCATTTTCCGCTTTTTATTGTCAGCAACTGTCAGAAGGGATATATTGAGGTTTGCATGAAGGGCTGCGGAATCGAAGCATGTATTACAGATTATCTTTGCTACGGGGATACGAAGGCGCCCAAAAGCGGGACGCTGAAACGCCTGATTGCAAGAAACGGGTTAAAAAAGCCTGTTTATGTGGGTGATACACAAGGGGATGCCGATGCCTGTGAGGAGGCCGGGATACCGATGATTTATGCTGCTTACGGACTTGGCGAGGTAGAAAATCCGCAGATCATGATCCGGTCTTTCTCGGAGCTTTCCAAGCTGCCGTTAAAACACTTTCCGAGCTGTCGTTAAAACTCTTTTGTTGAAGCCGCGGATTCCCTGTGTTATAATAAACTGATTATGCAAAGATGGTCACATTGTGTTTGAAAACGGGAGACATGAGGCCGGACGGGAGATACTAACTTATGAAAGCATTTTTAATTTTGGAGGATGGCAGCGTTTTTGAGGGAACTCATATCGGCGCCGTAAAAGAAATTATCAGTGAAATCGTATTTAATACATCCATGGCAGGATATCTGGAGGTATTGACGGATCCTTCCTATGCAGGACAGGCTGTCTGCATGACCTACCCGCTCATCGGAAATTACGGAATCTGCCATGAGGATATGGAATCCCAAAAACCATGGCCTGACGGCTTTATCGTGCGGGAATTATCCAGAATACCGAGCAATTTCAGAAGCGACGATACGATTCAGAGCTTCCTTGAGAAAAACGGCGTTCCCGGTATTGCGGGAATCGATACAAGAGCACTTGTGAAGATCCTGCGTGAAAAGGGTACAATGAATGGAATGATTACCACAAATGAGCAATATAAGCTGAGTGAAATTCTTCCGAGATTAAAGGAATATACGACCGGCAAGGTTGTGGAAAAGGTAACCTGCGCGGAAAAATTTGAGGTAAAGGGTACTGCGGACCTGAAGGATAACGGCCCGGTTTCCGGCTCTGCATGGTTTGACGCACAGCAGTATCAAAGATTTCTGGACGGGGATATGTCTGCAAGAGAAAAGAGACCTTCCCTTGTACGGCAGTTAAACGGAACCGGCAAAAAAGTAGCGCTTCTGGATCTTGGCGCGAAAGACAATATTGCGCATTCGCTTGCTATGAGGGGCTGCAATGTTACGGTATACCCTGCAGGAACCTCTGCGGATGAGATCATCGCGGATGCGCCGGACGGCATCATGCTCAGCAACGGCCCCGGAGATCCGAAGGAATGTACTGATATCATAAAGGAAATCCGCAGGCTCTATGAAACGGATATTCCGATTTTCGGCATCTGTCTCGGCCATCAGCTGATGGCGCTGGCAACCGGCGCCGATACCTTTAAAATGAAATACGGACACCGCGGAGGAAACCACCCGGTCAAGGATCTGGCAACGGGAAGAGTCTATATCACTTCTCAGAATCACGGCTATGTCGTAGACATGGACAAGCTTGACCCCAAGGTGGCGACTCCGGCGTTTATCAATGTCAATGACGGAACCAATGAGGGGCTTGCCTATACCGGGAAGAATATTTTTACCGTGCAGTATCATCCGGAAGCATGCGCCGGACCTCAGGATTCCGGTTATCTGTTTGACCGGTTTATCAATATGATGGAGGAAAAGAAAAATGCCTAAGAATCCGAATATTAAAAAAGTACTTGTGATCGGTTCAGGCCCCATCGTAATCGGTCAGGCCGCAGAATTTGACTATGCGGGAACTCAGGCATGCCGTTCCCTGAAGGAAGAAGGAATAGAGGTTGTTTTGGTAAACTCCAATCCTGCAACCATCATGACGGATGGGGATATTGCGGATAAGGTTTATATCGAGCCGCTGAGCGCAAGGGTACTGGAGCAGATTATTTTAAAAGAAAAGCCGGACAGCGTGCTGCCTACTTTGGGCGGGCAGGCGGGCTTAAACCTCGGTATGGAGCTTGCAGAGTCAGGTTTCCTTGAGAAAAACGGCGTAAAGCTGATCGGTACGACTGCCATGACGATCAAGAAAGCAGAAGATCGTCTGGAATTTAAAAATACTATGGAAAAGCTGGGAGAGCCGGTTGCTTCGTCTTTGGTTGTTGAAAATATTGAAGACGGCGTGGCATTTGCAAAAAAAATCGGTTATCCCGTCGTGCTGCGTCCTGCCTATACTCTTGGCGGATCCGGCGGCGGTATTGCCCATAATCAGGTTGAACTGGAGGAAATACTGGAAAACGGACTCAGACTTTCCCGCGTGGGACAGGTTCTCGTAGAGCGCTGCATTGCCGGGTGGAAAGAAATCGAGTATGAGGTTATGCGTGACGGCGCAGGCAATGTGATTACGGTCTGCAACATGGAAAATATCGATCCGGTCGGCGTACATACCGGAGACAGCATTGTAGTGGCGCCTTCTCAGACGCTGTCCGACAAGGAATACCAGATGCTTCGTACCTCGGCGCTGAATATCATCAGTGAGCTGGAAATTACGGGCGGATGCAACGTGCAGTTTGCGCTTCATCCCACCAGCTTTGAATACTGCGTCATTGAAGTCAATCCCCGTGTCAGCCGTTCTTCGGCGCTTGCATCCAAGGCAACCGGATATCCGATTGCAAAGGTTGCAGCCAAGATTGCGCTGGGATATACCCTGGATGAGATTAAAAATGCCATTACCGGCAAGACCTATGCAAGCTTTGAGCCGACGCTGGACTATTGCGTTGTTAAGATTCCGCGCCTGCCCTTTGATAAATTTATTACGGCAAAGAGAACGCTG
>CAYTIH010000003.1:0-78859 GCA_964437825.1 uncultured Clostridium sp.
GAAAAACAAGCGACGCGAAGCGGCATTTGTTTTTCTTGCGCTATTAACGAGCAAATGCCTATATAGACAGATAATATGAAGGAGCAAACATATGAAGCTGTTAAGTGTTGTAGTGCCTTGCTATAACGAAGAAGAGAATGTACCGTATTTTTATGAAGAACTCATGAAGCAGGAAGCTTTTTTTCATGAAAAGGATATAGAATTGGAAGTCATTTACGTGGACGACGGCTCTAAGGACCATACAGTGGAAGAAGTTCGGAAACTCCATGAAAAGGATTTGCGGGTACATTTGGTGTCGTTTTCCAGAAATTTTGGGAAAGAAGCAGGTATTTATGCGGGACTTAGTAAGGCAAAGGGGGACTTTGCCGTGCTAATGGATGCGGATCTGCAGGACCCGCCTGCGCTCCTCCCGGAAATGTATTCCTATATTGAGCAGGGGTATGATTCGGTTGCAACCAGGAGAGTCAGCAGAAAGGGAGAACCGCCGGTTCGTTCTTTTTTTGCACGTATGTTTTATAAATTGATGCGCAAAATCAGTAAAACGGAAATTGTGGATGGCGCAAGGGATTACAGATTGATGACGAGGCAGGTCGTGGATGCGATTCTGTCCATGAAAGAGTATAACCGCTTTACAAAAGGAATTTTCGGATGGGTCGGATATGAGACTAAGTGGCTGGAGTATGAAAATGTGGAGCGTGTCAAGGGAGAAACCAAATGGTCTTTTTGGAAGCTGTTTGTCTATTCCCTGGAGGGAATTATGGCCTTCTCCACGGCACCCCTTGCCGTGGCATCGGTACTCGGCGTTTTATTTTGCTTTTTGGCAGTGGTGCTGATCATATTTATTATCATCAGAACTGCGGCGTTTGGCGATCCGACCTCAGGCTGGCCGTCCATGGTCTGCATTATATCACTGCTCAGCGGCGTACAGCTTCTGTGTATCGGTATTGTGGGCCAGTATCTGAGTAAAACCTATATGGAAGTAAAGAGACGTCCCATTTATCTGGTAAAAGAGGAATTGTAAGTTTGAATGAATCTGAAAAGGAAATATGCGTAAATGATCAGTATTGTGGTGCCGGTATACAATGCCGATGCTTATATTAAACAGACCATGGAAATGGTCATAAGACAGACCTATACGGACTGGGAGCTGATTTTGGTGGATGACTGCTCCACCGACCGCAGCAGGGAGGTAATAGAGGAACAGCTTGCAGCAAGGCCCGATGAGCGGATCAGACTGATAAAAAAAGAACACAATGAAGGCGCGGCAAGAGCCAGAAATACCGGCGTGGATCAGGCGGCGGGCAGATATATTGCCTATTTGGATGCGGATGATGTTTGGAAGGCGGACAAGCTGGAAAAGGAATTGGAATTCTTAAAGCGCAGGGATGCCGGGTTTGTGTTTACTGCCTATGAATTCGGTGATGAACAGGCGGCCGGAACGGGAAAAATCGTTCATGTACCGGAAACGCTGAATTACCGGCAGGCATTGTCCAGAACGATTATTTTTACTACAACGGTTTTGTTTGATACACAGAAAATTCCCAAAAGCCTGATTCGGATGCCCGACGTCAAAAGTGAGGATACTGCAGCTTGGTGGAGAATCCTGAGAAATGGGCATACTGCTTATGGAATGGATACGGTAACCGCGATCTACAGAAGACCCGCGCATTCCCTGTCCTCCAACAAGGTAGAGGCCATGAGGCGCATCTGGAATTTGTATCGAAAGCAGGAAAAGCTGGGTGTGATCAAGAGCTGTTATTATTTTTGCTTTTGGGCACTGAGAGCAACACTGCGGCGTATGTAGCATGATGGTTCCTACTGTATTTTTATAGAAGCGATATGTTCGCAAGATACGAAAGGCGTTTGTCGATATGATGAAGAAATTTGACTCCATGAAACGATTGATCATAGCGGGCTTTTCCCTGCTGGGATTGGTCTTTATGACAGCGATATATGCGTATACATGGTTCCATGTATATTATGAAATCATTCGTTTTCACAATAAAACATCGGGGGGACTGAAATTCTATTTTAGAGGACATTTGCTGATTCTGCTTATTTATTTTGCGCTGCTGTTTTTTTTCAGTCATACCTATGGGGGATTGAAGGTCGGCTATTTGAAAGGAACGGACGTATATTTCTCGCAGGTCTTTTCCTTATTATTCGTCAATGTGATTTCTTATTTTCAAATTTCCCTGATGGCAAACTGGGTCGTGGAGGTACCGCCGATCCTGAAAATGACAGCCCTTCAGCTCATTGTGGCGGCCGTATGGGTTTTTATCAGCAATAAGGTATATCATATCCTGTATCCGCCGAGAAAGCTGCTGCTTGTTCACGGGGACCGGGATATTTCCGATATTGTGCGTAAGTTCAATTCCAGAAAGGATAAATACAGTATCCGGGAGACGATCAATGTCAGCGCCGGATATGAAACGGTCTGTGAAAAAGCGGATTCGGGGGAATTTGATGCGATTGTTCTGTGGGATATCTCCGCTCAGGATAAGAACCGGCTGATGAAATACTGCTATGCCAGATCGATCCGGATTTATTTCATGCCGAAAATTCCGGATGTACTGGTAAAGAGTGCGGAGCAGTTAAATGTATTTGACACGCCGATCTTTCTGATCCGGGAATATGAACTGACTGTTGAACAGCGCATGATTAAGCGCATGATTGATATTATCTGTTCGCTGCTTCTGATTATCATTGCTTCTCCGTTTATGCTGTTTACTGCCATTGCGGTAAAGGTTTATGACGGCGGCCCCGTTCTATACAAGCAGGTACGCTGTACCAGGGGAGAAAAAGAATTTAAAATTCTGAAATTCCGAAGCATGAGGGTGGATGCGGAGAAGGACGGGGTCGCAAGGCTGGCGTCTAAGAATGACAGCAGAATCACACCTGTGGGTAAAATTATTCGTAAAGTACGTTTGGATGAGCTTCCGCAGCTGTTTAATATCCTGAAAGGGGATATGTCCTTTATCGGCCCGAGGCCCGAACGTCCCGAAATCATTGAGCAATATAAGGAGGACATGCCGGAATTTGCCTTTCGTATGAAGGTCAAGGCCGGACTTGCCGGATATGCGCAGGTATACGGAAAATACAATACGACTCCTTATGATAAATTAAAACTGGATTTAACATATATCGAAAATTATACGGTTTGGCTTGATGTGAAGCTGATGCTGCTGACACTCAAGATCCTGTTTGTGCCAGAGAGTACGGAGGGCGTGGACGAAAGTCAGACCACTGCGCTGAAAAAACAGCTTGAAGAGAATGAGTCCGAAAAGTACCGCGGGGATGAACCGCATGAGAGTAAGCGGGAGGAAAACGGAGAGCCTGCGAAACATCATAAAGAGGATCAGTAAATGAATCAAAGAGAGTTAAGCAAAGAGGGCGTGGATCTGAAGCTTACTTTTTTGCTGCTGCTAAGAAAAATTGCATATATCGTGATAGCCGCGCTTGCGGGCGCGTTGATCTGCGGCGGAATTTATGCGCTCTGGCATGGAAATGTTATGAAGCACAGAAAATATACTGCGGCAAGCAAATATTATATTACCTTTGAAGAAATCGAAGACGAGAGCTTTTTTGATTTTTATTATAACGGAGCTACCTGGGATGAATTACTCTCAACGGACGCCATCCTAGGCTACGCTATGACCTTGCTGCCGGATACTTATGACAGAAGCTATGTGGACAGCTGTATAGAAGCATGGCTTTACGCCGACGTCAGGGTATTGACAACTGTGGTTACTGCAAAGGATCTGCAGGAAACGGAGCTGTTTCAGGACGCGATTGAGCAGGCAGTGGTGCATTTTGCCGCAGACGGCGAAAAACTGGATGCCATAGAGATTATACAGTCCGATGAGCCAAGCCCGGAGGAAATTGCGGACAACGTACTCAGGGCGGCGCTGACAGGCGCAGTGGGCTTCTCCGTAATGATGCTTCTGCTGCTGCTTTTGCTTTTGACCATTCAGGACGCCATTTACCTTCCGGAACAATTCACCCGCCGCTATCCGGAGATTCCCATTGCAGGGATACGCTTTCCGGAACCTGCAGGCGGCGCATATCAAAAGGAACTGGAAGCAAATCTGTCCTATTTGACCGGGGGATGCGCCTATCCCGAAATCAGTATGACGGAGCTGCTCCCCGGCGATCAGGAGGTTTACGATAAAATTCAAAAGGCTGGAGGGGTGATTCTGGAATTCCCGCAGGGAAAGGAAAACAGTAAAAAACTGGATCACGTCCTTCAGAATCTGGCGCTTAGAAACTGCCGCGTCATCTGTACCGTCATGACAGGCAGGCTATATAAACTTACGAAATGCTATTACCGAATATAAAAAGGAGATCATTCATGACGCTGCAACTCCTGGTATCCGCAGTAAACAAGGATCCGCGTACATTAGCCGAGCAAATGCATATTGATTCCGACACCATTATCATCAATCAATGCGGTCAAAATGCTTACGATGAATGGGATCTGAACGGTCATACGATCAAAGCCTATTCCTTTGACGAAAAGGGCGTGGGACTTAGCCGCAACAACGCACTGCTGCGCGCGGATCATGATATCAGCCTGTTTTCCGATGAAGATATTGTATATGCCAAGGATTACCGAGAGATCGTGCTGAAGGCCTTTGAAGCGCATCCGGAGGCGGATATGCTGCTGTTTAATATAGAGGTTTCTAAAGAGCGCCGTACGTATCATATCGACAGCTTCGGGAGGGTAAAGCAGCATAATTGCGGCAGATATCCGACCTACAGCTTTGCGATCCGGACTGAAAAAATGCATCAGAAGAATATTACCTTTTCCTTATTGTTTGGCGGCGGAGCTAAGTATAGCAGCGGAGAGGACAGTCTGTTTATCAAGGAATGCATTACAAAACGGCTCAAGGTATTCAGGGTTCCCGAGACAATCGGAACGGAGATACCAAGGCCTTCCACTTGGTTTCATGGCTATAATGAGAAATTTTTCTTTGACAGAGGCGCATTATACTATCATCTATATGGTTTTCTCAGAAAGCCTCTTGCAGTCCGGTTTTTATTAAAGCACAAAGCGAAAATGTGCGGGGAAATATCGGTCGGCCGGGCCTATGAACTGATGAAGGAAGGTATGCGGGAGGCTGCGAAGTGATTATTTATATCCTTTTGCTTATAATGACAACTGCAGCTGCATTTTTGGTGCACAAGCCGGAAACACTGCCGGCATACGGAATGACCAGACAGCAGTTTCTGAATCGGATCTGCCTGTGCGGGATCTTTTTGATGCTCTTTGCAGTGTCGGCCTGCAGATATCAGGTCGGATGCGATTATGCGACATATGAAGAATATTATTACCGGATATGGTACGGATTTATCGTACCTACCGAAAAGGGCTTTAATTTGCTGATTAAGGTACTGGAGCATTTATTTGGAAAGGACAGCTATTTGCTGTTTTTTGCTTTTTTTGCGTTTTTCACGGTTTATTTTATGCTGAAGGCATTGTATGCTTTAAGCGAGAAGTTTGTATTCAGCTTTTATCTGTTTATGGCGTTCAGTTATTATTATCAATCGTTAAATACCATGCGTTATTATTTCGCAATGGCACTGGCGCTGTATGCGGTTACCTATATTCATAAGAAGCAGTATGCGAAGTTCATCCTGATCGTACTGCTGGCATCCGCAGTTCATAAATCAGTATTGCTGGTAATTCCGCTCTATCTGTTGGCGAACTGTACCTGGAGAAGATGGCAGATCATACTGCTGTCGCTGCTTGCGGTAAGCGGTTTAGTATTTGGAGACGTTTATTTAAGGATCATTTTATATTTGTATCCGAGTTACAATAACACAAGTTATTTAGCGGGAGGAACCTCCTATATCAATATTATCAGGTGCCTGCTGGTATTACTGTTCTGTCTGGCGTTTGATCAGGAGGGCTGGAGGGAGAGGCCCGGGCTCAAAATGTATTTCCGGCTGAATAACGGAGCGCTTATGTTATATGTCTGCGGCTCGTTTATTCCGGAGGTATCCAGAGTCGGAACCTATATGACAATCATGCAGGTGTTTTTACTGCCCGGAGTCGTAAACAGTATCCGGGATGAGAAAAAACAAAAAATAGTAAAAGCAGGCGTTATTTTATTCGCGGCAGTGCATTTTGCGGCGTTCCTGTATAAAGCATACGGGGAACGGGTGCGGCTGCTGCCGTATCATACGTGGCTGTTTTGAGGTCTTTTCGGTTTATTTGGGAGAGAGTATGAATCCTTTTTTCAGTATTATCGTGGTCTGCCTGAATGCGGGCGTTGAATTAGAGAAAACAGTGGAAAGTATTGCAAATCAGTCTTTTCGGGAGTATGAAATCATCGTAAAAGACGGCGGTTCTACGGATGATTCTCTTTCGGTATTGGACAAATATAATAACATCTGTTTTTTGAAAGAACCGGATCGGGGAATTTATGATGCAATGAATCAGGCGGCCGACCAAGTCAAGGGGCGCTATGTTCTGTTTTTGAACTGCGGGGATTATTTCTTCGACGAACATGTGCTGGAGCGGGTGCATGGTATGATCCTGGAAAGCGGAGCGCATCAGGACATGGTTTTTTACGGAAATATTTATGAGCGGAAGACCGGAAATCCTGTGAGCAGTAATCCGAAGCTGGATGCTTTCGGATGCTATCGGAACGTTCCCTGTCACCAATGCTGTTTTTATCCTGCCGGGGTGATCCGGCCCATGCAGATCCGCAATGCGGGGAGGGAGAGAACTTTCCGGACGGAATATGCGGTCCGTGCGGACTATGAGCATTTCTTATGGTGCTTTTTTGAATTGAAAATGAAAACGCAGTATCTGCCGGTTACCGTCTGCTCCTATGCGGGCGGCGGTTTTTCGGAAACCCCAGAAAACCGGAAACGCTCCAAGGCGGAGCATAAAAAAATTACCAAGGAATATATGAGTTTCGCCATGAGATTCCGGTATCGTGCGGTTTTGCTTTTAACGCTTGCGCCGCTCAGATCCCGGCTGGCCGAAAGTAAAAGATTTTCTGCATGGTATCAGAGCATGAAACGGATACTATATAAAGGCTGACGCAGTGTCGTAAGAACAGGATCGCAGAAAGGAATGGGAATGAGGGTACTTTGGGTTTGCAATATCATGTTACCGATGATAGCGCAGGAACTTGGAATTCCATACAGCAACAAAGAGGGCTGGCTTACCGGCCTGTCTGAACGGATACTCAGAGATTCGGAAAGCGGCGTTACGCTCGGAGTCTGCTTCCCATACCGGGAAGCTCCGGTCAAGGGCGTTTCGGACAAGCGGGGAATTTCTTATTTTGGATTCGCCGAGGATACCGTTCATGAGGAAACCTACGATCCGGGTCTGGAGCAGTCCATCGCTGAAATTATAAATGAGTTTCAGCCGGATATTCTGCACTGCTTCGGAACGGAGTACGGACATACCCTGGCGGCGGTCAGAGCCTTCGGAAAGCCGGAAAAAACAGTCATCGGAATGCAGGGCGTTTGTTATTTGTGTGCGGAGCATTATCTGGACGGCATTCCCGAAAAAATTGCGCATCGGAGTCTGCTTCGGGATTATCTGAAAAAGGATAACCTGATCAGTCAGCGGGAAAAGATGAAAATGCGCGGGGAGCGTGAAAAAGAGGCTTTGAGGCTTACGGGGAATGTGATCGGCAGAACCCGGTTTGACCGCGGCGCGGTTTTACATGTAAATCCGAATGTGAAATATCATTTTATGAACGAGACCATGCGCAGTAATTTTTACGGCAAGCAGTGGGAGCTTTTGCATTGTGAGCAGCATACCGTCTTTGTCAGTCAGGGGAATTACCCGATTAAGGGACTGCATTTTATGCTGCGGGCGCTGGCACTGCTGAAAAAGAATTATCCGGATATTCATTTATATGTGGCAGGGGATTCCGTTATCCGTGAGGGGAACCTTGTGAATCAGATCAAAATTTCCTCATATGGAAAATATCTGAAGGAGCTGATCAGGGAAGGAAATCTGGAAGAACAGGTAACCTTTTTGGGGCAGCTTACGGCGCAGCAGATGTGTGAACGGTATTTAAAGTCACATGTATTTGTTTCCTGTTCGACAATAGAGAATTCTCCCAATTCCGTCGGGGAGGCAATGCTGCTGGGCGTTCCGGTGGTCAGTTCCGAGGTGGGAGGCGTACCGGATATGCTGACGGACGGCGTTGAGGGATTGCTCTATACCGGAGAGAATGTCAGCGCCTTGGCAACCGCCGTTACCAGAATCTTTGAAGATCCGGATATGGCGGAGCGCTTGTCTGTGGCTGCACGCGGCAGGGCCGCCGGGACACATGATGCCGATGCGAATTATAAGCGATTGTTGGAGATTTATCATGACATTAACCTTTATCAGTAACTATATCAATCATCATCAGATTCCGTTATCGAACTGCTTCTATGAGGCGCTGGGAGGGGACTATCATTTTATCCAGACCCGGCCCATGACCCGGGAACGTAAGGATATGGGCTGGGGAGCAGAACAGGGAGAAATCCCGTATCTGGTCTGTTCCTATGAACAGCCTGAGCTGACAAGGCAGCTGCTGTTTGAAAGCGATGTGGTGATCTTTGGCGGCTGCGAGGATGAAGAGTTAATACAGCCGAGGCTTCTTTCGGGAAAACTGACGTTCCGCTATAGTGAAAGAATCTATAAAGAGGGACAGTGGAAATGGGTTTCTCCGAGAGGAATCCGGAAGAAATATCATGACCATATCAGATTTCGAAAGGCGCCCTTATATCTGCTATGCGCGGGAGCGTACGTGGCATCGGATTTTCATTTGATTCATGCATACCCGGGCAAGATGTTTTCCTTCGGTTATTTTCCGGAATGTAAACGATATCAGGAGGATGACTGTCACTCAAAACGCCGGGATCATGAAGTACCGGTAATTCTATGGGCAGGACGTTTTATTCCTTATAAGCATCCGGAGCTGGCCGTCCGCCTGATGAAGGAATTAAAGGCGGAGAATCTGAACTGTGAGCTTCGTATGGTCGGCGGCGGTGAACTGGAAGGGCAGTTAAAGGAGCTGGCACGCAGAGAAGGAGTAGAGGATTGCATCAGGTTTCTGGGCTTTATGGAGCCCGGGAAGGTCAGGGAGCAAATGGAATTGGCAGACCTTTTTTTGTTTACCAGTGATTACGGAGAAGGCTGGGGAGCCGTATTAAATGAGTCTATGAACAGCGGGTGCGCTGTGGTTGCCTGCAGGGCGATCGGGGCGGTTCCTGATCTCATTCGAGATGGGAAGAACGGTTTTGTGTATCGAAACGGAGATTTTGATACTATGAAAAAGCATGTAAAAACGCTGTTAAATGACCGGGAGATGCGCCTTACCATGGGCAGGTGCGCTTATGAAACGATCAGGGATACCTGGAATCCCGAGACGGCGGCAGAGCGTCTGCTTGCGGTGATGGCGCAGATCGGGGAGCTTCAAAAGGGTAATGAAAACCGACGGGGAAAGGCACCGCTGACCGGGGATTTGCAGCTGCCCGGGGAGGGACCGCTCAGCCCTGCCAAGGTGCTGTCACCGGGATTATGGAATCAGAAAATATAGCGGAGAGAAGGGCGTATAGGCCATGGGCAACAGTGAGAAAAAACAGCGTCCCAGAATTTATGTATGCCATACCTTATATCATGTGTATGTTTCTGTTTTAAAGGAAATGAATCTGCCGCAGACGGACGGGCCGAAGGGAAAGGCGGACATTGCATTAAGTAAGATATTTATGGATTTTGGAGATCTGGGAGAGCGTCTTAAGGCGTCCGGCGTATTTGACAGAGTGCTTACACTGGATGAGCGGCGTGCGGAGAATTTTCCGGACATTATGAAATATAAGGAAAATCATCATAATATTGTCAGACATATGATCAACCGGATTATTTTTACCAAGAAGCTCGGTAAGCTTCAGGGGCGGTTTATTGACATTAATTTCAGGGAATATCAGGATATCTATGTATTTTGCGACTCCGATCCGATCGGTTATTATCTGAGCTGCCATCACATTTATTATCATGCGGTGGAGGACGGGCTTGACTGCCTGAAAAACTTTGATGCCGCGCATGTGGATAATCAGGGACATTTTAAATTAAAGGCGGCTTTGGCGGCGAAAAATATTATTTTTATACAAAACGGGTACGGAAAGTATTGTCTGGATATGGAGGTCAATGATGCTTCCGTGTTTGACTATACGTTTGAAAAATATAAGGAAGTGCCCAGAAAACCTATGGAACAGGCGCTGGACAGCGGGCAGAAGAAAACTATGCTGGACATTTTTCTGCCGGATGCAGAGCAGATCACGAAAAAGCTTGCAGGATGTGAGGACTGCGTATTATTTCTGACTGAGGCTTTTCCGGGAGATCATCCGGAGGTGCGAAAGGCGGTCAGCGACGAGGTCCTTCGTGATTACTGCGGGAATGCACATGTCGTGATTAAGCCCCACCCGAGGGATGATCTTGACTATGCGTCACTATATCCGCAGTGTACGGTGATCAGGGGAAAATTTCCGATTGAAGTGCTGAATTTTATTGAAGGAATTCATTTCAGCAAGGCTGTGTCCATCATTACCTCGGCGCTGGATTCCATAGAATTTGCCGATGAGAAGGTGAATATCGGACCATATATATATGATGCCTATGAGCCGGAGGAGGTTCATGCGTTTATGAAGATTGCGTGGGATGCGAAGCATCCGGAGAGGTCCGGGGGATGATTCGTTCGAAGGGCTGTCCCGGGCAGGGAGGAAGGAAAGAAACAGGATGCTGAAGGACTTAAAGAAAATACGGATTTTGATGGATCGAAAACAGAAACGGCAGATGGCCGGGCTGGTGGTAATGATGATCATCGGTGCGCTGCTGGAAACCATGAGTATCTCATTGGTCATTCCGGTCGTGACTGCGGTCATTCAGCCGGATGTTTTGAATAAATATGCATTTGTGCGGGCGGCGTGTCGTGTGCTTCATATTCGTACCACGCTTCAGTTTACGATTTTTGCCATGCTTGCTCTGATTTTGATTTTTATTGCAAAGGATGCTTTTTTGTTCTGGCAGTACCGCAGAATGTACCATTTTGTATATACCAATCAGTTCCAGACCGCGGAGCGGCTGCTGAGAAGTTATGTAAACAAAGATTATGAGTATTTCCTGAACGCGGAGACCTCTGTGATTCAGAGAAGTATTACGGCGGATATCAACAATATGTATACGCTGATTCTGGCCATGCTGCAGCTGGCTTCGGAGCTGATTGTTTTTCTTTCGCTCGGAATTACATTATTTGTGATGGACCCTATGATGACGCTGACGCTCTGTGTACTGCTCGTGGTTACGCTGATTGTGATTAAACAGATCATCAAGCCGATCATGAACCGAACGGGAAAAGCCAATCAGGACTATGGAGCCGCCATGTATGAGTGGATCACGCAGACCGTGACGGGAATTAAAGAGGTTAAGGTAAACGCTAAGGAGCAGTATTTCATCGGGGAATATTTAAAGCAGGGCAGGGGTTATATCAATGCGATGGAAACCTACAGCATGTTTGCCAATACGCCCAAGCTCCTGATTGAGGCAGTATGTATTACGGGTATGATTGCTTATATGCTGGTACTGGTGCTTACCGGTGCGGATGTGGGGAATATGATTCCGATTATTTCTGCTTTTGCGGTGGCCGCGGTGCGGTTGATGCCGTCCGCGAGCAGGATTAATAACCAGCTGACGCAGATATCCTATTGCGAGCCGTTCTTCTTTCATGTCAGCGACAATTTGCTGGACGATATCAGCGAGGATAAAATTGATCTGTCCTATGCGGTGGAGGCAAAGGAGAAGCTTCCGGTCACAAAGGAGATTTGTCTTAGCAAGATTACTTATAAGTATCCGAATACGGAAAAATATATTTTTGACCATGCCGATCTGACCATACCGGTAGGATCTGCGGTTGGAATTGTCGGAGGCTCCGGCGCGGGCAAAACCACAATTGTGGATATCATTCTGGGCCTTTTAAAACCGGAGGACGGAGAGATTACGGCGGATGGCGTGAATGTCAGGGAACATTACAGGGAATGGCTCAAAAATATCGGGTATATTCCGCAGATGATTGCACTGCTCAATGCCGATATCCGCAAAAATATTGCATATGGCGTTCCGGAGGAGAAGATCGATGAAGAAAAGCTGCGTCACGCGATAGAAGAAGCACAGCTTGATGCCTTTGTGGACGGACTTCCGGAAGGGGACAGAACCGGAATCGGAGAACGCGGTATTCGTATATCGGGCGGTCAGCGCCAGAGAATCGGTATTGCCCGGGCACTGTATGAGGATCCCGAGGTACTGATCCTGGATGAAGCGACTTCGGCGCTTGATAATGATACCGAGGCTGCCATAATGGAGTCCATTAACAGGCTTCACGGCAAAAAGACGTTGATTATCATTGCGCACAGGCTTCAGACGATTGAGAAATGTGATATGGTATTTCGCGTGGAGAACGGCAAGATAGTGCAGGAGCGGTAGGCAGGAGGGAGAAAGGATCAACATGGGAAATTGGCTGGTTCAGAAGTATCATGCTTTGGGAAAACAATATAAGCTGGCTTTTTTTGCAACATTCTGTATGGGACTGTTGGTGCATATGTATATGTTTACGAATAAGCTGCCAAATCATGATTATGTTTATAATATCCATACGGATCAGTTCCTTTGGCCGCTGTCTTTAGGAAGATGGTTTTTGAATGTTGTGACGGGGCTGAGCTCTTATTTTAGTCTGCCCTGGGTGAACGGCGTGCTGACGATATTCTATCTTGCAGTCGCTGCGGGTTTTCTGGTTGCTGTTCTGGAGCTGTCGAATGCGGTTCCGGTATTGTTGTGCTGCGGGCTTTTGGTTTCATATCCGGCGCTTACGGATACGATAGGATATATGTTTACCGTTGACGGATATATGTTCGGGTTTCTGCTGTCGGTGATGGCGGTCTGGTTTTGGGAGAAAAAAAGTGTTCCCGGCTTTATGGCATATGCGATCTGTCTGGCGCTGACGGTGGCGATTTACCAGTCATACCTTTCCGTATCCGTTTATCTGATTTTGATCAGGCTGATCCTTGATATTTTTGAACAGAAATACGGGAATCGGGAGCTGCTGAAAAAGGGCGGAATTGCGCTTGCAGGCGGAGCGCTCGGCATGATTTTGTATTATGCGGGGCTGATGATTATGATGAAATATCATAACGTGGACTTTGCAGGGTATATGGGAATCGATCAGGCTGCAGTTCCCGGGGTCGGTGCGTTAGCGGCCACTCTGGGTCGGGATGCCATGTCCTTTATCGAATTGTTTGTCGGCGGAAATTCCGATTTTACCGCGTATGAGCTTTTGAATATCCTTTTTATGCTTGCACTGCTTGCGGCATATCTGATGATCGGTATCAGGACCGGGCTTTACCGCAAAAAGCTGCAGACCGTGCTTTTGATTGCGGCAAGTCTTTTGTTTATTCCGACGGCGTATTTGTGGAATTTTATTTCGCAGGATGTCATTTACCGCTTCTTGATGCTGTATTGTGTGGTCTTATTATACATGCTGCTGATCAAGCTGACGGATCAATATTTGACCGGATGGTTTTCCAATGCGGTTATGGTTCTTACCATGGGCATTGTCCTGAACTTTACTTTGATTGATAATATTGCATACTACAATCTGGAATTATGCTGGGAGCAGACCTATGCGACTGCAGTCCGGATGGAGGAACGGATTACGAGCCTTGAGGATTATGATCCTAAGGCGCCGCTGTTTGTTTCGGGAACGATACAGACGGAGGAACGTGAGTGGCTGCAGGAGCGCATTCCGTATATGATAGGAACCAATGATGTGAATTTGATGCGCAACCAGACCTTTGTTGTTAAAATCATAGAGGTGGATCTGGGGCATACCTATGATCAGGCAGGCGGAGGAAATAAAGAAAGCGTCATTGACACGCCTCAGTTTCAGAATATGGGATGCTGGCCGGAGGCTGATTCTGTGCAAATGATCAACGGAGTGATTGTAGTAAAGCTGTCTGAGGAATAGAGAATTCGTGACGCTTGAAACTGGCGGTGGAGTATGAAGTTAAGCATTATCGTTCCGGTATATAATATGGCCGGAGAGGGAAAATTGAATTATTGCATGGATTCCCTGATTTCTCAGAATTTACGGGAGTTTGAAATCATTGCGGTGGATGATGCTTCTACGGACTGTTCCTTTCAAATTCTGCAGGATTATGAGAAAAGATATCCGGCGCTTGTCCGTGCCGTGCACTCTACGGAGAACCGCAAACAGGGCGGAGCGAGAAATCTGGGGATGGAGTATGCAAGCGGAGAGTGGATCGGCTTTATGGATTCCGACGACTGGGCAAGCCCGGACATGTACGGGAAATTATTGCAAAAGGCGCAGGAAACAGGCGCCGACGTCGTCGGGTGCCAGTATCAGATTACCTATGAGCATTCCATGAAGCCCGGGAAAACCGTGATCAATCATACGGCGGATCAGACGGGAATCCTGGAGGAGGCAAAATACAGAAAGCTGGTTTTGGCTTCCGGCAGCATGGTGATTAAGATATATAAAAAGGCGGTCATTGACAGGTATGGGCTGCGCTTCCCGGAGGGCGTATTTTATGAGGATAATGCGGCAGGTCCGGTTTGGATGCTGCATTTTACGCATTTTGAACTGGTGGACGAGCCGTTATATTATTATTATCAGCATGAGGCCTCCACGGTGCACAGGATTACGCAGACCCGGTGCCAAAACCGGATGGAGACGGCGTGTCTTCTGGTAAATGCCTGCAAAGAGCAGGGAGTTTATGAAACATATCTTCCCGAGATAGAGGCCAGATTTACACAGCTGTATTATGTCAATACTTTATTTTCCTATATGATAGGGATTCCCGTGCCGAAGCTTTCTTTTCTGCGGGAGCTGCGCAGGGGAATCCTTGACCGATTTCCGAATTTTCGGCAGAATCCCTATTATGACCAAATGTATGATCGGGAACAAAAGAAAATGATTGATCTGCATATCAGAAATGTACTGCTTTTTGCAATCTATGACAAGGCACTGCGCCTGTACCGTAAAGTCAGATACGGAAAGAAGAATTGAAGGCCTACCGAAGCAGGCGTTTCAGTACGGGAATTTTTAACAGCAGATGCGTAACGATGCCGCAGATCAGTACAATGCAGGCGGTAATCAGAGGAACGGACAAAAGCGGCGTACAGATATCCGTATCAAGACCGATTTCCTTCAAGAATTCTATGACCAGCGGGTGAATCAGATAAATTCCCAGCGTGGTATCCGCACAGGTTTTCAGCAGGCGGCAGAAACGTTCGGAAAGCGTTCTTGTGTATAAAACGGCCTGACATGCGGCAAAGACAGCGGCTGCCATGAAAAAGGACGTTGCGGCAAAGGGCGTGTTCATAATGTAGGAGGGCGCCTGATCCGCAAGGGAGGCGCGGATACCGAGCACGCAGGCGAGTACAAAGCTCAGGACGCCGAGCAGATAGATGATAAGGCGCCATTTGCGGTCACGGGATTCCGTAAAGGCGTGAAGATAGTGGCCCAATATGAAATAGCCCAGATAACCGCTGAACAGATAGAAGTCATTTTGATTCAAAAAGTCGACAAAGAGATATTTAAATTTAAATTCATAATGAAACAGCGTTGGGAACAGCAGTGCGGTAATGAAAAATACGCACAGAAAGTACAGGCAGACGGTTTTGCTGCTTTCCACGTCTTTTTTTATCATCGGAAGGAACATATACAGGAGCGCGAGCATGGGTAAAAACCATAGGTGGTAATAGCCGCTTTTCTGGATCAGCGCAAGTACGACGTCGTTTTTGATATTGGAAAGGGTCAGCGCTTGTCCTGATGCAAGAAGGGCATAGACCTGATAAAAGGCTTTCCAGATATAATAAAGCAGGAAAAAGTGCAGGGTTTTGTGAAGCAGGATATTCTTTAACTGCACATGATACTCAGGGCGCAGGGTCAGAGCGCCGCTGATCATGACAAAGAGCGGTACGCCGATCAGACCGAGACAGTCCAGGGACAGTGTGATATAAAAAGCGGAGCCGTCCACGGGAAGATCGGCAATATGCTGTGCGGATACGTGAACCAGCACAATCAAAAAGCAGGATATGATGCGAAGCAGATCAAGGTAGGGAATTCGTTTTTGCTGCATGGAAAGGCCCTCCGTTTTGAGTGTTTGGTAACAGTATAGCACGATCCTGAGTTTTCGCAAATCGAATTGCCGGATTACGGCGCAGGCAAAAGTAGAATTACGGCGCAGCCGAAAGTCCTGCACTGACATATAGTCATTTTTCGATTTCTTGTCTTTTGTAGGGGATTATGATAGAATGAGTGCAAGCGAGAAGAATGTGCTTGCACATTCGGCGAGCGACGAATTGGATCATGAATCGCAGATTCATGATAGAATAAACGCAAAAGAAAAACAAGCGGCTGCGAAGCGGCAGGCGGCTATAATGGAATTTGATATGGCAACAATATAATTTAGAAATGAGTATTCAAAATATATTACAGGAGGCTTTCAATGGCATACGAAACTAATATCATGGACGGGAAGACGATACTGATCACCGGAGGAACCGGTTCTTTCGGAAAATGCTTTACTAAATATGTATTAACAAATTATAATCCGAAGAAGATTATTATTTACTCCAGGGATGAATTCAAGCAGTGGATGATGGAAAGTGAGTTTCGTGAGTATAAGGAAAAGCTGCGTTTCTTTATCGGAGACGTCAGGGATGAACAGCGTATGGAGCGCGCATTCCGGGACGTTGATTATGTCATTCATGCGGCGGCGCTAAAACAGGTGCCCGCCTGCGAGTACAATCCGAATGAGGCAATCAAGACCAACATTAACGGCGCCATGAATGTGATCGAGGCGGCTTTAAATACCGGGGTCAGCAAGGTGGTGGCTCTTTCTACGGATAAGGCAGTGAATCCGGTCAATCTGTATGGCGGCACCAAGCTCGTTTCCGACAAACTGTTCATTGCGGCTAACGCTTATGCGGGAAACAGGGATATTGCGTTTTCGATTGTCCGTTACGGAAATGTGGCAGGAAGCCGCGGATCTGTCATTCCGCTTTTCCATAAGATCATTCAAAACGGAGGAACGGAGCTTCCGATTACCGATCACCGCATGACACGTTTCTGGATCAGTCTGACACAGGGCGTGGAGCTGGTGATTAAGGCACTGGAGGAAGCAAGGGGCGGCGAAACCTTTATCAGCAAGATCCCTTCCTTTAAGATTACGGATCTGGCGCAGGCGATGATGCCGGGATGTCAGATGCCTGAGGTGGGAATCCGTCCGGGCGAGAAGCTTCACGAAATCATGGTAACCGTGGAGGATTCCTTTACCACCTATGAATATGATAAGCATTTTATCGTATATCCGCAGATGAAATTTAACGAGCGTCAGAACTTTGAGCCTGCAGGCAAAAAAGTTTCTGAGGGATTTTCATACAGTTCGGGCAATAATACGGAGTGGCTGAATGCGGAGCAGATCAAAGAGCTGTTAAAAGATGTTGATTTGGAGAAATAACCGTTATGTTGTTTAATTCCTTTATCTTTATCCTGCTTTTCCTGCCGGTCTGCCTGATAGGATATTTTGGTTTGAATCATTTTCGGAAATATAAATCAGCAAAGGCATTCCTTTTGGGAATGTCTTTGTGGTTTTACGGGTATTTTCAGATATCCTATCTGCTCATTCTGGCGGGCAGTATTTTAGTCAACTATATTCTGTACCGGCTCATACGAAGGACGCCCGGGCAGGCGCACGGCGCGGATCCTGCAGGAGAACCTCCGGACGGGACATGCCGGGAGCAGGCGGCAGGATCGCGCAATGCCGGAAAAGCGCTCATGATTTTGGGCGTGATGTTAAACCTGGGAGTCCTTGGCTATTTTAAATATATGGATTTCTTCCTGGAAAATATCAATGCGCTGTTTCGTACCCATATACCGCTTCCGGGAATTCTGCTTCCGCTTGGCATCAGTTTTTTCACATTTCAGCAGATTGGTTTCATCATTGATACATACCGCCGGGAAGCGGGGGAGTATTCTTTTTTGGACTATGCGCTTTTTGTATCCTTTTTCCCGCAGCTGATTGCCGGGCCGATCGTGACGCATCAGGAGCTGATTCCGCAGCTTCAGTCAGAGGAAAAAAAGCATTTGCGTGCCGATCATTTCAGTGAAGGCTGTGTTTCCTTTATCCTGGGACTTGCAAAAAAAGTTTTGCTTGCGGATGTGCTGGCGCAGGCGGTGGAATATGGCTACGGGCATTTGGAGGCGTTAAATTCGGTTTCGGCGGTCATTGTCATGTTGTCCTATTATTTTGAGATTTATTTCGATTTCAGCGGCTACAGTGATATGGCAATCGGACTCGGGAAAATGTTAAATCTGGAGCTGCCGGTCAATTTTAATTCTCCTTATAAGGGCAGAACGGTCAGAGAGTTCTGGAAACGCTGGCATATCACGCTCACCAGATTTTTTACAAAATATGTATACATACCGCTTGGAGGAAGCAGGAACGGAGCGCTTAGGACCTATTGGAATACGATCCTTATTTTTCTGCTCAGCGGGATCTGGCACGGCGCGGGATGGGGCTATGTGATCTGGGGATTGTCCGGCGGAATCGGAATTGTACTTTGCAGAATTTTTGAGAAGCAGATTGACGCCATAGGCAGGAAAAAGGCGGGATCGGTCTTCCTATGGATACTGAATCTGGTTTATATCAGTGTGTTTTGGGTGTTTTTTAAGACCGGAAATGTGCATACTGCCGCGGCGTTTTTTAGCAGGCTTTTTCACGGCGGTATCTCCATGCCGGGCGAAGCACTGCTGCAGACCTTCCGTGTGGATGAGTTCTGGTATCTCTTAAAAATACTTCATATGACGGGAAGCAGGTATGCGGATCTGCTGTTATGCGCCGGATATCTGGCCGCATCCTTTGTGATTGTGCTGGCGTTTCCCAATGCTCATGAAAAGGTGCAAACCTGGAAACCGAAGGCATGGCACGCCGTACCGCTTGCATTTCTGTTTTTATGGAGCTTTGTCAGTCTGGCGGGCGTGAGTACGTTTATTTATTACAATTTCTGACCGATAAAGGAGTATCGACGTGAAGGAATATCGTCGTTTTCTGAAAGTACTGTTTGGAATCATTGTGGCGGGATGTCTCGGAATCATGATACTCGTCATTGTGGTGGATCCTTTTTTTCAATATCATAAGCCGTTAGAAGGATATCCTTATGTCATTGAGGATCAGCTCAGTCAGAATCCGGGGCTTGCAAGAAATACGCAGTATAATGCGGTACTGCTGGGCTCATCCGTTACCGTAAATTTCAGTACGGACTGGTTTCGGGATTTATTTTCCGTGAATCTGGTAAAACTGCCTTATAACGGGGCGTATCCGAAGGATATCGCCAATGCAATGGAACAGGTGGACCGCAGTCATAATCAGGTGGACACGGTATTTTTGGCTGTGGATGTTACAGCCTATTCCGCGGATACGCAGCAGATCAAATATCCGTTGCCGGATTATCTGTATGATGAATGGATTTTCAATGATGTTTCCTATTGGTTTAATAAGGATATTCTGTTAAATTATATCTTGAAGCCGATCGTGGATGCGTCACAGGCGGCGGACCCGGCAGATTATTACAGTACCTGGCAGCTGTTTGAATACAGCAGGGAAAAAACGCTTTTAAGCTATACGCCGGTGGAATGCTCAGAGCAGACATATGAAACGGATTTTCTGATTCCGGGGATTACGGCCAATATGGATACAAATATCTGTCCGATCATAGAATCGCACCCGGATACGAAGTTTATCATCTTTTTTCCGCCGGCCAGTATTTTGTTCTGGAATGATTTTGAGCGCCTGAATCAGACGGATGCGATTTTGTATAATGAAGCGTATATAATGGAGCGTCTGTTTGCATATGACAATGTGGAAATTTATTATTTTCAGAATGATTTTGAGCTGATCACCGATTTGGATAATTATATGGATTTGATTCACTATTCCAGGGAAGTGTCCTATCAGATGCTTTTGCAGATGGCAAACGGAGAAAGAAAAATCAGTGAAGAAGATTATCAGGAAGTTTTGGAGGAAATGAAAGCGTATCTGCACGGCTACGATTATGAGAGCATTTGGGAAACGCAGCCGGAAGATGCAAAAGACAGGATAGAGTAGAAACGAGAAACGTAAGGGAGGCTGATCTGATGGAACAATTGGCTATTGACGGCGGAGCGCCGGTCAGGGAAACAAAATTATATTACGGACATCAATATATTGACGAAGCGGACGTGGCAGCCGTCAGCGAGGTACTTACCGGTGATTATCTGACCTGCGGTCCGAAGATTACGCAGCTGGAGGAAAGGCTGTGCGCTCTGACAGGAGCAAATTATGCCGTGGTCTGCAGCAACGGAACGGCGGCGCTCCATATTGCGTGTCAGGCGGCGGGAGTCGCACGGGGGGATGAGGTGATTACCACGCCGATTACCTTTGCGGCGTCGGCGAATTGTGCGCTGTACTGCGGGGCAAGACCCGTGTTTGCAGATATTGATCCGGATACGTACAATATTGATCCGCACAGCGTGCAGGCGCATATGTCGCCGGCAACCAAAGCAGTGGTTGCGGTTGATTTTACGGGACAGGCGGTGGAGCTGGATTCTTTGATGCGGATCTGCAAAGAGCAGGAAAAACAAAGCGGGAAAAAAGTATATCTGATTGAAGACGGCGCGCATTCGATCGGTACCTTATATAATGGAAAGCCGGTGGGCAGCATTGCGGATATGACGACCTTCAGCTTTCATCCGGTAAAGACGGTGACTGCGGGCGAAGGCGGCGCAGTTTTGACAAATTCGAAGGAATTGTATGATAAGTTGGTGCTGTATCGCGCACATGGCATCACCAGAAATACGGACCTCATGGAGCATACGCCGGACGGTCCGTGGTACTATGAGCAGATCGGACTCGGCATGAATTACCGTATGACGGATATCCAGGCAGCCTTGCTGTGCAGCCAGCTTGACAAGCTGCCGTTGTTTTGTAGGAGGAGAAAGGAAATTGTGGTCCGCTATAACGAGGCTTTTTCCCAAATGCCGGAGCTTTTCGTGCAGAAGGAGATTCCGGAGTCGGATACTACAAGACATTTATATATCCTGAGAATCCGTCCCGAACAATTAAAGATTGACCGCGCGGGCTTTTTTGCCGCGATGGGAGCGGAAAATATCTGCTGCAATGTGCATTATATTCCGGTCTACTATCATCCGTACTATGAGCATCTCGGATACCGAAAGGGGCTGTGTCCGAATGCGGAGAAGCTTTATCATGAAATCATAAGTCTGCCGCTTTATTATTCTCTGACGGATCAGGATGTGGAGGATGTCATTCATGCGGTCAGGAAAATTGTGGAGCATTACAGGAAGTAGATTCGGACGATATGATCAGAATATTCGGAAACGGTGCGGCTTTCGGAATTGCCTGAAGAAATTCGCACGAGTATGAGGATACCGGAATGAAAAGGATAGCGATAATTACGGCGCGCGGCGGCAGTAAAAGGATTCCGCGCAAGAACATAAAACCCTTTTTGGGGAAACCGATTATAAATTATTCGATTGAGGCGGCGCTGCAAAGCGGCATGTTTGACACTGTGATGGTGTCGACGGATGATGAGGAGATTGCGCGGATTGCAGGGCAGGCCGGCGCAGCGGTGCCGTTCATGAGGAGCGCACAGACGGCGAATGATTTTGCAACAACGGCAGATGTGGTCTGCGAGGTTCTGGAGGAATACCGAAAACGCGGGCAGATATTTTCTCAGGCTTGTATTATTTATCCCACGGCGCCGTTTTTGACGAAGGAGGCCGTCCGGGAGGCGATGGAAATTCTGACAAGGGAAAAGGCGGACAGCGTCCTTCCCGTGGTGAAGTTTTCGTTTCCACCCCAGAGATGCGTTATTATGGAGAATCACCGTCTGAAGGCGAAGTGGCCGGAGTGTATGCCCATGCGTTCTCAGGACCTGGAACCGTACTATCATGACTGCGGACAGTTTTACTGTATCCGGGTCGAAAGCTTTATGCAGCAAAAAAAGATTATCATGGAAGATACCGCGGCCTTTATCCAGGATGAAAGGAATGTGCAGGATATCGATACGCTGCAGGACTGGGAGATCGCCGAGATGAAGTTTCGCATTCTTCATCCGGAGACGGCAGGCAGCGATCATAGAATATAAGCGATATCGGGCGGGCAGCGGCAACAGAATATAAGAAACAGAAACGGAAATGACGCGCTGCTTGACAGCAAACTTGTTATGCGCAAAGAGCGGCGCAGAATGGGGAGCAAATATGACAACATCATCACAGAACTCGACAATCAGGGTGAAAAACCGAATCATCGGTGAAGGACATCCTGCATATATCATTGCGGAGATGTCCGCCAATCATGCGGGAAGTCTTACGCGCGCAAAGGAGATCATTCATGCGGCGAAGGAAGCCGGTGCGGATTGCTTGAAGATTCAGACCTATACGCCGGATACGATTACGATAGACTGTGATAATGAATATTTTCAGATTCACGGGGGTACCTGGGCGGGAGAAAATCTGTACGGATTATACGGAAAGGCATATACGCCATGGGAATGGCAGCCTTTATTAAAAGAAGAAGCGGACCGGGCGGGGATTGATTTTCTGTCCACGCCGTTTGATCGTACGGCAGTGGATTTTCTGGAAGAAATGGGGATGGAATTTTATAAGATTGCATCCTTTGAAATGGTGGATCTTCCTCTTTTATCCTATGTGGCAGCAAAGGGAAAGCCGATCATTATGTCCACCGGTATGGGATCGCTTGAAGAAATTGAGGAGGCGGTGAACGCCGTTTATCAGACCGGAAATAAACAGCTTGCCCTGATGAAATGCTCAAGCGCCTATCCGGCTGAGCCTTCGCAGATGAATTTAAGGACCATTACGGATTTGAAAAACAGATTCCGTATTCCGGTCGGCTTATCGGATCATTCCATGGGACATTTGAGTGCGGCGACAGCGGTTGCGCTTGGAGGAAGCATCATAGAGAAGCATTTCTGTCTCGGAAGGAAAATTGAGAATCCGGATTCTTCTTTTTCCATGACGCCGGAGGAATTCAGAGCTATGGTGACGGAGGTCAGAAATGTGGAGGCTGCTTTGGGGACTGCATTTTACGGACCTATGGAGCAGGAAATGAGCAATTACGGATTCCGCAGAAGTATTTTCGTTGTAGAGGATGTGAAGGCCGGGGAGCTGTTCAGCGAGCACAATATCAGAGTGATCCGTCCTGCAAACGGCATGAAGCCCAAGTATTATGATGAAGTACTGGGAAAGCGGGCGGCCTGCGGTATAAAAAAAGGGACGCCCCTTCAGTGGGAGCATATTGTGAAATGATAAGGCGGAGAGAATATGGCGGTAAGATTACGGAGAATTTCAGAATCGGATAAGGAGCTTTTGTTCCGGTGGACCAATGATCCCGAGACCAGGAAGCAGTCGTTTTCAACGCAGCCCGTGCCATGGGAGAATCATGTCTCATGGTTTCAAAGAAAAATGGAAGATCCGGGATGTTATCATTATCTGATGCTGGACGGGGACGAGCCGGTGGGCGTGGTCCGTCTGGACAGGCTCTCCGAAACAGGGGAGGACAGGGGCCGGGATTCCCACGGCAGATATGCTTATCTGATCAGCGTCAATATTGCGCCGCAGATGCGGGGGCGCGGCTATTTAAAGCCGATGTTTCGTCTGATCGAAAAACAGGCGCTTGCGGAAATTCCGGACAGCAGCTATATCAGAGCCGAGGTAAAGATAGGGAATCTGCCGTCCAGAAAAAGTCTGGAAGCAACCGGATATGAAACCATAGAGATCACGGAGACGGAGCCCGTCGTGGTGATTTATAAACATCGTCTTAAGCATGAAACAGTGATTTATTTCAGGGCGGACGCAAATGCGCAGATAGGTTACGGACATCTCATGCGCTGTCTGACCATTGCGGATGCCTGTGAAAAACTGGGGATGCAGCCGGTATTTTTACTGGCCGATCATGAGGCGGAGCAGCTTGTGCTTGACAGGGGATATCCGGTCTGTGTGCTTGAAACGCAGTATCGCCGGATGGAGGAGGAGCTTTTCGTTCTCAGGGAGAAAATCCGGGACGACGCCCTGATCGTACTGGACAGCTATTTCCTGACGCAGCACTATGTCCGTACCCTGAAAGAAGAAGGGCATGCGCTGGTCTGGATGGACGATCTGGGAGAAGCGGATTATCCTGTGGATTGTTTGATTAACTATAATATGTATGCGGATACGCTCGGATATGAAAGCAAAAAGGCAGCAGGAAAGTATTTGCTCGGAACGCATTTTGCTCCGGTCAGACCGGGCTTTTGCGGGGAGACTTATCAAGTCGCTCCGGAGCTTTTGAATATACTGATTACCACAGGGGCCTCAGATCCCTGCGGCGCGGGCCTATTGTTCGCCGAGGGACTTCTGAAAAAGGGGATTCGCGGCCGGATTCAGGTGGTATGCGGCAGATATTATCCCGACGCGGAGAAGCTTCGGGAGCTGGAAAAAGAGCAGAAAGGCCAAACGAGCATTACGCTGTTGCAGAATCTGACTGATTTGTCGCAGGTAATGAAAGCAAGTGATCTGGCGATTGCGGCGGCGGGAAGCGCTTTGTATGAATTATGCGCAGTGGGCGTGCCGACGCTGGTATATTATTTTGCGGATAACCAAAAAAGAGGAGCGCAGGCGTTTGCCGAAAAAACAGGCAGCGTAAATCTGGGGGATCTGCGTTTGGAAAAGCAGGAGTCCTTTAATAGGGCTTATCAGGCGGTGTGCAGACTGCAGGATCAAAAGGAGCGCAGGGCGGTCAGCGAGCGTATGCAAAGCCTTGTGGACGCAAAGGGAGCCCGGCGGATTGCACGGGAATTGCGGGATATATTAAAAAATAGGAATTGTCTTGGAGATCGGAATGAAACAGGTACAGGAATATCGGACAACAAAACAGAAACGGGAAGCGTCCTTTGAGCTGCTTCGGATTATTGCCATGTGCATGATTATTTCCCTGCATTATCTGTCGAAGGGAGATCTTCTGAGGCCGCTTTCGGAAGCGGAAGGAATGAACGGCGCAGCGGCTGCTGCATGGGTCATGGAAGCGCTGTGCCTTGTGGCTGTGAACGTGTATGTATTAATCAGCGGATATTTCGGACTGCACAGTAGCTTCCGGCTGTCAAAGCTTTTGCGGCTGTGGGGAACCGTTATTTTTTATTCTGTCTGCATTACACTTCTGCTGGGGCTGACGGGAAATCTGTCTCAGGATGGAAACGTTATCTCTTTGGCGCAATTTTCGATTTATGACTGGATGAATGTGATTTTTCCGGTTGTGACACAGCAGTACTGGTTTATCACAGCCTATGTGGTACTGTATTTGTGCATGCCGTTTTTAAATGCCGGAATGGAGAAATTGGACCGTAGGACCTTCAGGAATATTCTGATTTGTCTTTTTGTGATCTTTTCCGTTTCCAAGTCGGTACTGCCGATGGAGCTTCCGACCGATCGGAAGGGATACGATGTCCTCTGGCTGATTTGCGTGTATCTGCTCGGAGGATATTTCGGAAGGTATGGATGTCCGGTATTTGATAAAACGAGAAGATCGGTTTTGCTGTATCTGGCAGGCGCGGCGGCAACCGCAGGCGCGGCTTTTGCCGTGCGTTATCTGTACCTGACAAGGGGAATGCTTGCGGAGTTTGTGTTAAAGAACCGTTTTTATACGTACAATCATATATTCTGTCTGGCTGCTTCCATTGGATTTTTCGGTATTTTCACCAAAGTACATATAAAGTCTGTCAAATTGTCAAAGCTGATTTGTGAGGCTGCTTCGTGTACGATGGCTGTTTATCTGATTCATGAGCAGCTCTATCTGCGCTATCTGTGGCCGAAGTGGTTTCAGGTGCACAGTCAGGCGGGGAAATGGACCTTTCTGCCGCATATGATCGTAACCGTGGCAGCCGTATTTGTCATATGCGTATCGGTCGAATGGATCAGAAAGACGCTTGCGAGGAAGATTGGTCAAAAAGTTGTATCTTTGGACGAATAATGGTATACTACTAAATAATTTAGACAGCGATTTTGCAGATAGAGGAGAACCGTATGATTCCATTTAATATTCCGCCCTATACGGGAAAAGAATTTGAATATATCAGGCAGGCAGTGGAAAACCAGAAGATCTGCGGTGACGGTCCGTTTACCCAAAAGTGTAACGAATGGATTGAGCAAAAGACCGGCACAAGCAAGTGTTTATTAACTACTTCCTGTACGCATGCGACGGAGCTGGCTGCTTTGCTTGCGGATATCAAGGAAGGGGATGAGGTGATTATGCCGTCCTATACCTTTGTATCCACAGCCGATGCGTTTGTGCTGCGCGGCGGGAAGGCTGTATTTGTGGATATCCGTCCGGATACGATGAATATTGACGAAAATCTGATTGAAGCGGCTGTCACGGAGAGGACAAGGGCGATTGCTCCGGTACATTATGCGGGCGTTTCCTGTGAGATGGATACCATTATGGACATTGCAAAGAGGCATCATCTGTTGGTGATTGAGGATGCGGCGCAGGGCGTCATGTCCACCTATAAGGGCAGAGCGCTCGGAACCATCGGTGATTTCGGTGCGTTCAGTTTCCATGAGACCAAAAATTACAGTATGGGCGAGGGCGGCGCACTGTTGATCCGTGATCCGAAATATATTGAGGATGCGGAGATCCTCAGGGAAAAAGGGACAAACCGTGCGAAATATTTCCGCGGACAGATTGATAAATATACATGGGTGAACCTCGGTTCTTCTTATTTGCCGAGTGATATGAATGCTGCCTATCTGTGGGCGCAGCTTGATATGGCGGATGTGATTAATGAAAAAAGACTTGCGCTCTGGAAACGGTATGATGAATTATTAAGACCGCTTCAGGAAAAGGGAGTGATCGAATGCCCTACGATTCCGGAGGGCTGCGTGCACAATGCCCATATGTACTATATTAAGGCCAAAGATCTGGAGGAGCGAACCGGATTGATCGCTTTCCTGAAGGAGAATGATATTTTATCCGTATTTCATTATATACCGCTCCATACTGCGCCTGCCGGAAAGCGGTTTGGGCGTTTTCACGGGGAGGACCGCTATACTACGAGGGAGAGTGAAAGACTGCTTCGGCTTCCGATGTACTATACGCTTACGCTGGAGCAGGTAGAGTATATTGCCGGTAAAGTGAAGGAGTTCTACCGCGTATGAAAGAAGAACAGAGATTAAAAACAATCCGTGATACGCTGTTTGCGCTGGTTGTTGTGACAGTGTGCAGTATTTTGCTTTGGTATAGCTTTGATTGTTATTATGATCTGAATGACGATGTCATGTTAAAGGATATCCTGTCGGGTACCTATACGGGTTCGCCGAGCCCTATGAATATTCAGATGCTGTACCCGGCAGGGGTATTAATCAGTATTTTTTACAGGCTGGTGCCATCCCTGCCATGGTATGGCATTTTTTTGTGTACCTGCCATTTTTTGTGTATCTTTTTGATTGCGAAAAGAAGTATTTCTTTTGCTGCCGGGTTTCTGAAAAAATGCATTGTGATCGTGACCCAGTTTTTTCTGCTTTTGGGATTGCTATTGTACGAGCTGATTTATATACAGTATTCTGTTACCTGCGCTTTGCTTGCGGCGACTGGAATCTTTCTTTTTTATACGACGGATGACAGGCTGGAGCCGGGGAAATTTATTCGTAAAAATATAATCAGTATGATTCTGGTAATTTTGGCTTTTTATGTGCGAATGGAAATGATGCTGCTGCTGTGTCCCATGATTGGTGCGGCGGGACTTGCGAAATGGTTCCAGGGTTCCGTTAAAACGAAAACCGGTCCGTTCAAAATTCAGAATCTGTTCAAATATCTGACGCCTTTGATTGTGGTTTTAGTCGGAATGGGAGTGGGTCTGATCTCAAATGAAATCGCATACGGCAGCGAGGAGTGGAGGGAGTTTGACACCTTTTTTGATTACCGCACCGAGCTTTACGATTTTCAGGAAAGCCCGCCTGATTATGAGGAAAATCAGGCCTATTATAACGGAATCGGTCTTGCGGCGGCGGAAGTTGAGCTTCTGAATAATTATAATTTTGCGCTGGATGACAAGATTAATGCGGATATATTAAACAATATTGTGAATTATAATCGTGTTTTTCTTGGGAAAGATTATTTTAAGTATGGTTTGTATGACGGACTGCGCCTGTACTTATATCAGGTTACCCATACGGATGACGCGCCGTGGATTTATGTTGTCCGGATGCTGTATCTGCTGGTTCTGATTACGGGAATCATGCAGAAGAATATCGGTATTGTGTGGAAGCTCGCGCTGCTGTTTTCCATGCGCTCGGTCAGCTGGATGTATCTGATCATGCGCGGCAGAATGCGTGACAGGATTACGAATTCTCTCTATTTGACAGAGGTGTTGATTCTGGCGGCTATGCTGCTGATAGAGATGCATCGGCTGTTAGAGGAATACCGGATAAAGACGGCAGCGGCGACAGAGCACGGTGATAAAAGGACGCCTTATATTCCGCAGTATCGCAGATATTGGCCGTTGACAGCGGCGCTTTTATTAATCGTACTTACTGCCATACCGGTCCTGCAAAATGTCCGGAGAGTAGAACAGGAACAGGAGCGCAGGGAGCAGGTAAATCGTGAGTGGGAGCTGATTTGCGGCTATTTTATGGAGCATCCCGATCATTTTTATCTTGTGGATGTATATTCTACGGTGAAATATTCCGAGAAAATGTTTGTAAATGTGGATAACAGCTACAGAAATTTTGATATCTGCGGAGGATGGACGTCAAAGAGTCCTATTTATGCGGAGAAGCTGTCCCGGAGAGGAATCGGAAATATAGAGTCCGATCTGATACACATGAACAATGTTTACTTTGTCACCGGAATCGACCGGGATATGGACTGGATTGTAGCTTATTACAGGAGTAAGGGCTATGAGATCAGGCTGGATACGGAGAAATGCTTTAAGGTGGACGGAGAGAAGCGGTTTATGGTGTATAAGGTGCGGCTTTATCAGGAGCTGGAGCAGGCGGGTGCGGAGCTGTAGTCTGATAGGCAGGGTGATGGCTGATATGAGTGGGGATGAACTTCGGGAAATGAATATGAATGCGGAGAAATCGAAAACGGAGCGTTTGGAAGGCGATACGGTTTATCTGAGGGTTATGACGCCGGAGGATACCGATCTGATTGTAAAGTGGCGTAATGAGGATTTTGTCAGGGAGAATTTTATCTATCAAAAGCCGTTTACCAGAGAGGGGCATTTGAACTGGATCAAGACACAGATAGAACCGGGACATGTGGTCCAGTTTATGATTTGCAGGAAAGCGGATGATCGGCCGGTCGGAAGTGTGTATTTCCGGGATATTGACAGGGAGCACAAAAGAGCGGAATATGGTATTTTTATAGGAGAAAAGGAAGCCTTAGGACAGGGAATCGGAACGCAGGCGGCGGTTTTAGCCGTACGGTACGGATTTTCGAAGCTAAAGCTTCACAGGATTATGCTGCGGGTTCTTGCAGGGAATCCAAGAGCCAAGAGAAGCTATGAAAAGGCAGGATTTGCAGAAGAGGGCAGATTTCGTGAGCATGTATTTCTGAACGGGCGGTTTCAGGATGTGATTTTCATGGGAATGCTCAATCCGGATGAAACTAAAGAATCGCCGAATCAGTCTGGCGGAGAATAGGAGAACTATGAAGGTAAGCTTTATAATACCCTGCTATCGGTCTTCGCAGACCTTGCCGGGGGTGGTGGAAGAAATTAAACAATCGATGGAGCAGCGCAGGGACGATTCCTATGAGCTGATACTGGTCAACGACTGCTCTCCGGATGATACCTTTGATACGATCAGACGGCTTGTATCAACGAACCGGAATGTCATCGGCGTCAATCTGGCTAAAAATTTCGGACAGCATGCTGCGCTGATGGCCGGATTTCATGAGGCAACGGGGGATGTTGTGGTATGTCTGGATGACGACGGACAAACCCCTGCGAATGAGGTCGGAAAGCTGCTGCAGGGAATAGAACAGGGAAGCGATGTCGTATATGCCAAGTACTCGAATAAAAAGCACTCTGCCTTCCGGAATTTCGGCAGCAGGGCAAATGAACTGATGACCAGAGTGATGCTGGGCAAGCCAAGGGAGTTATATATTTCCAGCTATTTTGCTGCAAGGCGTTTTGTAGTGGATGATATGCTCAGGTATGAAAACTGCTATCCGTATGTGATCGGTCTGGTGCTCCGTGCGACCAGGAATATTACGAATGTTGATGTTACACATAGAGAACGTGAGATAGGCACCTCCGGTTATAACATGAAAAAGCTCCTTAGTCTCTGGTTTAACGGATTTACCGCATTTTCCATTAAGCCGCTCAGAATTGCCACTTTGATCGGCGGCTTTACGGCTGTCTGCGGATTTTGCTACGGAATTTATACCGTAATCAAGAAGTTTTTCAATCCGGCAGTGCCGGCGGGATTCAGTGCCATGATGTCGGCGCTGGTGTTCATCGGAGGAATGATTATGCTGATGCTTGGCCTGATCGGCGAATATATCGGAAGAATGTATATCAGTATGAATCGTTCGCCTCAGTTCGTAGTGCGGGAGAGAATTGTCAGTGGAGAAGAAAAAACACCGGAATAGAAGTATTTTGTTTGCAACGATATATGCAGTGCTTTTTGCCGCGGCAATGGTATTTGGTGCACAGCTTGAAGCGAAAGGAAGTATCGGTTATGCTTCGGGGAAAACCTGGGGCGGTATCTTTTTCCTGACGCTTCTTTCGTTCCTGTTGACGTCGGGACTGTTTTGGCTGCTGCAGAGGTATGAGCAAAGAGGCCTCGAGGTCATAAAAGCGGTTCCCACGGGGAAGAAAGAGGATTTACAGTCGAAGGAACCGGAAAGCGCGGGAACCGGAAAGCGCTGGTACAGGCAGAAGCGTTTTTGGATTTATGCGGGAATTGTGCTGCTGTGCTGGATGCCTTATTTTCTGGCGTCTTATCCGGGATTCTTTTTATATGACGCAGAAACGGAATTGAATATGGTTCTGACTGCAAAATACACGACCCATCATCCGCTTGCACATGTATTGCTGCTGGGATGGACCATCAAGGTGATTTACAAAATTACCGGAAGCTATAATGCCGGAATTGCGGTTTATATCATCTGCCAGGCGGTTTTTACCGCCCTGAGCTTCAGCTATATTCTTTACAGAATGAAGGAATGGGGAATTCGAAGGTGGATACGCGTTTTGGGAGGACTGTACTTTTGTATTTTTCCCGTCATACCCATGTATGCGCTTTGTTCCACAAAGGATGTCTTATTTACTGTGTTTTTGCTGCTGTTTTTGGTAACACTGGCGGATTTTCGTATCAGCGGGGCAGCGGGTGCGCTTGTTCTGTGCGCAGCGGCGATGCTGCTGCTGCGCAATAACGGGATTTATGCACTGGTGCTGTCGGCCCCGTTTTTGATTCCGGCATCGGTCAGACGCCGGAAAAAGCTGGCGCTTTCTTTTTTGGCAATCCTGGCTGTGTATTTTGTGTGCTCGTTCGGGCTTAAGATGCTGACAAATGCCGATGATCTGGAAAAACAGGAAATGTTAAGCGTACCGATTCAGCAGCTTGCAAGAGTTTACCGGAATGATTATGAAAGCCTGAATCAGTCCGAGGTGGAGACGCTGCATCAATTTTTGTCTGACGAGGCGCTTCAAAGATATCGGCCGGTACTGTCCGACCCTGTGAAGGCAGCCTTTGACAGTGAGGCTTATACGGCTCACCGGAGGGAATTCTGGAGGCTGTGGCTTTCGGTGGGCATGGAGCATCCGGCGGCCTATCTGGATGCGTTTCTGGTAAATAATTACGGTTTCTGGTATCCCTATGCGTCTTTGAATTGCTATCAGGGGAACCGGACTTATAGCTTTGTTTATGAGGACAGCTCTTATTTCGGATATGAAACCGAGCGTCCGGGGGAGCGAAGCAGCCTGATTCCGGCATTGGATGAATTTGTGCGAAAACTGTCTTTGGAAATTTCGTGGCAGAAAATTCCCGGAGTCAGAATATTGTTCCATCCGGCGTTTTATTTTTGGATGTTTTTGTTTGGGCTGTGTTATCAGCTGTCACAGGGAAGATATCGGATGTGTGCATACGGACTTCCGATCCTGTTTTTGTATTTGACGGTTCTGTTAGGGCCGGCGGTACTGGCGAGATATGTATTGTATTTTTATTTCGGATTTCCGCTGCTTCTGGCATTTGTATTCGGGGGCAGGGAGGTAAGCGGCGGTCATTGCCCGCAGCCGAAAAAAATGATCAATGAGGAAATATGAAGCGGATTAACAAAAAAATATTTCTAAAAAATACAAAACTGCAGATATTTCTGGTAACGGTTGTCATTGTGCTATGTGTGATGGTATGGCCGTTACGGCTTTTTTACCATTCCACCTATTCGGGATATGCCAAGACGCAGCCTTCCTATACGGGAGCCGTCACAATGGAGAATATTGTGCTGCAGCAATTTATGCCGAAGCAGGATCACATTTATGAAATCCGTGTGGAAGGGCTTGTGGAGGATGTCCATAGCATGGACAGGGTGTTTGTGACCCTGTATGACGAAAATCTGGAGATTTTGTATCAGGAAATTCTGTATTTTACGGATATACAGACGCTTGGCTATGTCAGGATTACACCGGAGCTGGATGTGACTGCGGGAAATATTTATTATATCGGTCTGAATGTGCATTTTGAAAGTGAGGGAACACTGAAAATAGCATATGCGGATCAGAGCGCACTGCAAATTGACGAATGCGGCATATTTGCGTATGCGAATGCGGCTTATCCCGAGCAGGCAATTCTGATCCGGTTTCAGTACACGCAGCAGTTTTCCGCTTTGCTGATCCTTTTGTGTATAACGGGAATTATCGTTACCGGGCTTTTGTTATACGTGGGAACGACCTGTCTGACAGAAGCTCTGAGGCGGAAAAAGATGCTTCGCAAGGTCCAAAAGACAGGGCTCATAGTATTATTTGCAGGCAGTGTTCTGCTTGACTTTTTTTGCTTTTATCAGTTATGTATTGCCCGGATCTTCGGCGGTGAGATCTGGGATCTTCTGGTGTATGCGGCGGCCTGTATTCTCATGCTTATGTTATCCGGGTATGTATGTTACAAAGGGGAATGCCGCGTAAGGCTTTTGGAAAGGCGGGACGGCAGTCACAGCGTGAAAAAAACGGACATGCCTGCGGCACGGCTGTGGAAAAAGACATGGCTCAATTATCTGCAGATAGTATGCTTTGTGTTCCTCTTCTGGGCAGGGGTGGAATATGTGGATGCGCCGATTCAATGGAAGCAGGATGTGGCCAGAAACTGGGTATTTCTGCTTTTTGGGCTGATTGTCATATTGACCTATCGCCTGCATCAGGTCGTCAATCTGTTTACCGTTATTTTCAGTCTTTTGATGATTCCGGCAGGTATTGTGTACTGCTATATGAAGGGTCCGGATGCACATGCCGTGGAAGCGGCGCGCGTGATGGTGGCCGCAGCGGATCTTTGGGGCATTATATTGATCCGGACGATCCGGAACCTCAGAAGGATCCGGGAGCAGAAATGGAACCTTCCGCTGGCGGTTTGCTGGGGATTGATGTGTGTGTTTATGATCTTTAACAGCTACGGTAAGCTCTGGCCGATTTTGATGGCGGTTACGTTTACGCTGTTTTATCTGCAGGATTATACGGAGCGTGAAAAGGATCAACTGATTCATAATATGATAACGGCGATTCTGTCGCAGTTTTGTTTCATGGTTATTATGTGTTATCTGCACAGACCTTATCACTATTATCAGTTTATCCGATATCCGATGTGGTTTCATACCGTGGCCAGTACGGGGATGTATCTTGTCATGGTGGAGGCGGCGGCATTGCTTTGTCTGTTTTTGAAAATGCGGGATACCGGCACTGTCTTTCGAAAGGCGTGGAAGGAATGGCTGATCAATGGCGTGGTGCTTGCCTATATCAGTCTGACGGTGGCGAGAACCGCAATTATTGCAGTGATCGGTCTGTGTCTGACTCTCGCGATCGGAGCGGCAATTGTATATCGGCCGAGGATCAGGACTTATTTGAGAATTGCGGGAATTATGGTATTATCGCTTATGCTCAGTATTCCGGTGGTCTATACTACTACCAGATGTATTCCCGCTGTGGTGAACAAACCCGTTTATCTGAACGATGCCGAGGACTTTGACTTTGCAATCAGGGAAGGGGAGGCGCTTGATTCCGACAGCTATATGTATTTCAGGGCGCTTGTCAGGCTCTGGGCCAGAAGATTCTGGGTTCCGGAGAATTTTATTCAAACTTATCTGGAGGATAAAGTGTCAAATGATCAGGAGCTTTTGATCCTGACGGAGCTTGCATCCGTCAGGACTCCTGAGCTTTCCGGTGCCGCAGAGAACTCAGGGAATCCGGAATATTCCGAAAAGCTGTACGCGGCTAATGATATGTCCAACGGCAGGCTTGCTATTTTTAAGGAATATCTGGAGCATCTTTCCTGGTCCGGACATCCGAAAATGGGCTATGACGGGGATTATGAATTGATGTCCGGTCATGCGCACAATTCCTTTCTCCAGAATGCATTTGATTTTGGAATACCGGCGGGAATTTTATTTTTCCTGTTGATTCTGGGAATGATTGTAACCGCAGTGTATCAGATCTGGACGGGGAGGGAGCGCAGTGAGAAGCAGTTTATGCTGCTGCTGACGGCCGCCGCGTTTATGCTGGTCAGTCTGACCGAATATACCTCCAATCCCTGTATGCCATTGTGCTTTTCCACGCTATTTATGCTCATTACTATGAAAACGGAGAAAAATGTGGTAGAATGAACGCAAAGCGGCCATACAGTTATCATAACTGCGAAGCAATTATGGTAAAATAGCGCTGGATATTTTGTTTATTGCCGCTGTATGCAAAAGATTCGGTAATAAATATGTATAAACAGGTGTAAATATGAAACAAGTCGGAAAAAAGATTTTAAATACAAAGCTGGCGGTACGCAGAGCTTCTTTAATCGTATATGATATCCTGGCGGTGGTGATCAGCAGTTATATGCCGCTGCTGATGCGTTTTGAATTTCGAATCGGAGAAATTCCGCAGCAGTATGTGGATAATATGCAGTGGTTTCTGCCCTTTGGGATTGTGTTTACGTTGCTGATATTTTATCTGTTCAGACTGTATCACAGTCTGTGGGCCTATGCCGGCGTTACCGAGATGCAGAATATGGCGGCCGCCTGCGCGGTCAGCGCGCTGGTTCAGTGCGTGGGGCTGCATTATACCGGGCATTATGTTCCGAGAAGCTATTATTTTATTTTTCTGCTGCTTTTGTTTGCGCTGACGCTGCTGAGCAGATTTTCCTACAGATTTTTGCGGGAAGCAAAGCATAGAATGAATAACAGTAAGAATGCGACCTCTGTGATGATTATCGGCGCAGGGGATGCGGGTAATGTCATCATAAAAGAGATCATCGGCAGCCATTATTCGACCATGAGTATCAAATGCGTGATTGATGACGACAAGAATAAATGGGGCAGATATGTGCAGGGCATTAAGGTTGTCGGAGGCCGGAATAAGATCATAGAATCGGCGAAGGAGTATGCTATTGATGAGATTATCATTGCGCTTCCCTCCGTACCGAAATATATTATCAGGGATCTGATTAACATTTGTAAGGAAACGGATTGCAAGCTTCGTACGCTGCCGGGAGTGTATCAGCTGGTAAACGGAGAAGTAAATGTCAGCAAGATCCGGGATGTGGATGTGGAGGATCTGCTTGGCAGGGAACCGGTTAAGGTGGATCTGGATTCTATTTTAAATTATGTTAAGGATAAGGTGGTCATGGTAACCGGCGGAGGAGGTTCTATCGGCAGTGAACTTTGCCGTCAGATCGCAACGCATCAGCCCAGGCAGTTGATTATTTTTGATATTTATGAAAACAGCGTTTATGACATTCAGCAGGAGCTTCTGGCAACGCATCCCAGACTGAACCTGCTGGTATTGATCGGCTCGGTTCGAAATACCAATCGAATGAACAGTATTTTTGATACGTATCATCCGGATATCGTGTATCATGCGGCGGCTCATAAGCATGTACCGCTGATGGAGATAAGCCCTAATGAGGCGATCAAAAATAATGTGTTCGGTACATGGAAGACGGCTCAGGCAGCAGCCATGAACGGCGTAAAAAAATTCGTCATGATTTCTACGGATAAGGCGGTTAATCCGACCAATATCATGGGAGCTTCCAAACGGATCTGCGAAATGATTATTCAGACGTTTAATCGTCATTATGATACGGAATTTGTGGCGGTACGCTTCGGAAATGTGCTTGGCAGTAACGGAAGCGTCATACCGCTGTTTCGCAAGCAGATAGAAACAGGCGGACCGGTGACGGTGACTCATCCTGACATTATCCGGTACTTTATGACGATTCCCGAAGCCGTATCCCTGGTGCTTCAGGCGGGCGCCTATGCAAAAGGCGGTGAGATTTTCGTCCTGGATATGGGAGAACCGGTCAGGATTCTGGATCTGGCCAAGAATCTGATTCGTTTATCGGGATACAAACCGGATGAGGATATCAAAATCGTATTTACGGGACTTCGTCCCGGAGAAAAGCTGTATGAAGAACTGCTCATGAATGAAGAAGGCATGACGGATACGGCCAATAAGCTGATTCATATCGGAAAGCCCATTGAAATTGACGAATTGACTTTCTTCAGACAGCTGAGAGATCTGAAGGCCGCAGCAAATCATGAGGATTCCCGCATTAAGGATATTGTAAAAGAAATCGTACCGACTTATGTGCCTCAGGAGGATGCACAGGAGCATGAAGACCGGCCATGAGTTTCGGAGGCGGCAGAAGGCTGCGGCGTTGAGAAGTGAAGCTGAAACGCTTCGGAATGGAGAAAGACATGGAAAGAAAGAGAATCTATCTATCCAGCCCCACGATGCATGGGGATGAACAAAGATTTGTGCAGGAAGCGTTCGATACCAACTGGATTGCGCCGCTTGGACCCAATGTGGATGCCTTTGAAAAGGAAATGTGCGAATATACGGGAGCAAAGCATGCGGCGGCGCTGAGTGCGGGTACTGCGGCAATTCATCTTGCGCTGAAGCTTTCGGGGATACAAGAGGGTGATATTGTATTTGCGCCGTCACTTACGTTCTCGGCGACCTGTAATCCCATTGTTTATGAGAAAGCGGTTCCGGTTTTTATCGATTGCGAGCCGGATACATGGAATATGTCGCCGCAGGCGCTGGAGAGGGCTTTTGGAAAATATCCGAATGCAAAGGCGGTGATTGCCGTTTATCTGTACGGAACTCCGGCTAAAATAGATGAGCTTATGTCGATCTGCGAGGCGCATCATGTGCCGTTGATCGAGGATGCTGCGGAGTCCTTGGGAGCGACCTACAAGGGCAGGAATACGGGAACCCTTGGCAGATTCGGAATTTATTCTTTTAACGGAAATAAGATTATCACGACCTCCGGCGGCGGCATGCTGGTGTCCGAGGACGAGGAGGCGATTCAAAAGGCGCGCTTCTTTGCGACACAGGCGAGGGATCCGGCCAGATATTATCAGCATTCCCAAATCGGTTATAATTATCGTATGAGTAATGTTACCGCGGGCATCGGACGCGGGCAGCTGCTTCATATGAATGAGCATCTGGCACGGAAGCGCGCGATTTATAAGCAGTATTCGGAGGCGTTTTCGGATATACCGGAGATCACCATGAACCCGATGAATCCGGACGGGGAGGCAAATAACTGGCTTTCCTGTATTACCATCGCTGCGGGCAGCAAGGTAACGCCGGATGCTCTTATGGATCATTTGGCAGAGTATAATATAGAGACCCGTCCGATCTGGAAGCCGATGCATTTACAGCCGGTATTTGCCGGGTATGAGTTCTTTACGCATGACGGCGGCGCAGACAGCGTATCGGCGGATATTTTTGACAGGGGCGTGTGTCTGCCCAGCGATATTAAGAATACAGCGGAGGATATGGAGCTGATAATCGGGCTTGTGCGGGAATTGTTCGGAAGAAAAAATGCCTGAGATTACGGGAAAGCGGAATTTTTGAGGAGAGAACGCAGCATGTATAAACACGGTATCAAACGCATTCTGGATATCTTCATATCGCTCGCCGGTATGATTGTGCTTAGTCCTGTGTATCTGGCAGTTGCGATTCTGGTGAGAGTAAAGCTGGGAAGTCCCGTAATTTTTCATCAGAAAAGACCGGGATACCGGGAGCGTATTTTTACGCTTTGTAAGTTTCGGACCATGACGGATCAGCGGGATGAGAAGGGGGAGCTTTTACCGGACAATATGCGGCTGACGAAATTTGGGCTGTTCCTTCGTAAAACCAGTCTGGATGAGCTTCCGGAGCTGTGGAATATTTTGAAGGGAGATATGAGTCTGATCGGTCCCAGACCGCTATTGGTCAGTTATCTGCCGTGGTATACGGAAAGGGAAAAACTTCGCCATACGGTGCGGCCGGGCTTGACCGGACTTGCGCAGGTCAGCGGCAGAAACTTTATTGAGTGGGATAAACGGTTGGAAAAAGACGTGGAATACGTGGAGCATCTGAGCTTTGGCATGGATATGAAAATTCTGTGGATGACGGTCAAGGTCGTGCTCGGAAGCAGTGATGAGGTGGCTGAGGTTACGGATGATGTGGAAGGAAATCTGGCAACGATCCGCGAAGAAAAGGCAAAGGCTGTGCAGAAGCAGTATTTGAGGGAGCATGGAAGTCCTGAATGAAAAAAGTAATGGTGCAATATGCTATTGCAATATGCTATTGCAATATGCTATTGCATAGCATATTGCATAGCATAGGGAGAATCTATGGCAGGAATTAAGGTAATCGATCTCACAATGGAAGAAGAATGGAACCGGGTGATCGGCGGGTTTGCGCAGCATGATGTATATTTTACTCCCGGATATGTGAAGGCTTTCCGGGTCAATGGGGACGGGGAGCCGCTTTTGCTGTATTATAACGGAAAACACATGCAGGCGATGAATATTGTCATGAAACGGCCGGTTCCCGTTGTGAGAACGGAGCAGGCAGAGGATGAAGCGCTGAAAACATATTTTGATTTCGTGACGCCTTACGGTTACGGAGGTTTTTTGTTAAAGGGGGATACCTGCGAAGCGGAAAAGGAAGCATTGGCACATGCCTACAGGGACTTTTGCCGGGATCATAAGATTGTGGCGGAGTTTAACCGTTATCATCCGGTGCTGGGCAATGCGCATCAGATGGAATGCCTTTATGAAGTGGAGGATCTTGGAAAAACGGTCTGTATGGATATCAGCTCCAAGGAGACTATATGGGCCAATCTTTCCAGCAAGAACAGGAATATGATCAGGAAGGCCGTAAAATCCGGCGTCAGGGTCTATTGGGGCAGGGATGAGAGGCTGTTTGAGGAATTTGAAGGCATCTACAATGCGACAATGGACAAAGTCGGAGCGGATCATTACTATTATTTTAAAAAAGCATTTTATGACAGTATATTAGATGACTTAAAGGAAAATTCGCTGGTATTTTATGCAAAGCTTGGGCAAGAGATCATTGCCATGTCCGTGATTATGTTCGGGGGCGGGCAGCTGCATTACCATCTGTCGGCCTCGAAGAAAGAGTTTCAAAGCTATGCTCCGACCAATCTGCTCCTTTATGAGGCTGCATGCTTCGGATGCAGCATCGGTGCGAAAACCTTTCATCTGGGAGGCGGACTCGGCAGCAGGCAGGATCACCTTTACAGCTTCAAAAAGCAGTTTAACAGACAGCAGGACTGTCAGTTTTCCGTCGGAAGGCTGATTGTCAATGAAACGGTTTACCAACGGCTGCGGGAGCTTAATAACGCGAAAAAGGAAACCGGATATTTCCCGGCATATCGGGACCTGTGTATATGAAAAAGATACTGATCATTGCAAATTTGGATGTTGGCTTATATAATTTCAGAAGAGAACTCCTGGAAGCGCTTCTGGCGGAGCCGTATGAAGTGCACATAGCGCTGCCTGACGGAGAATTCATTCCCAAGCTGGTGGAGATGGGGTGTATCTTTCATGAGACAAGGCTGGAGCGCAGGGGCATGAACCCGGTACATGAGCTGCAGCTGCTTCGGAGATATCGGCAGATTGTGAAGGAAGTAAAGCCGGATGCGGCGCTGACTTATACGATTAAGCCCAATATTTACGGCGGGGCCGTTTTGGCGTCTGAGAGGATTCCTTATCTGACTAATATTACAGGTCTGGGAACCGCGGTAGAGGGAGACGGGCTGCTGCAAAAAATGACAATTCGGATGTACCGTTATGCGATGCGGAGGGTTTCCTGTCTGTTTTTTCAAAATCAGACAAACGAAGAATATTTTACGGCAAAAAAGATCGCAGTGGGGAAGCATAAACGGATCCCGGGGTCCGGAGTGAACCTGGAACGCTTTCGGTATTTGGAATATCCGCCGGAGGATGCGCCTGTTTCCATGCTTTTCATATCCAGGGTATTAAAGGAAAAGGGAATTGATCAGTTTATGGAAATGGCGCAGGTAATCAAACAGGAGCATCCGGAAACAGAGTTTCATATTCTGGGGTTCTGTGAGGACGACGACAGTGCGCCGGATTCCTATAGACGCAGGATCGCCAAACTGGAGGAGCAGGGGATTCTGAAATTTGAAGGAATGCAGGAGGATATCAAGCCCTTCATGCTCAAAAGTCAGTGTACGATTCACCCGTCCTTTTATCCGGAGGGCATGTCCAATGTATGTCTGGAGAGCGCGGCGAGCGGCAGACCCGTGATTACAACGGACAGACCGGGCTGTCGGGATACGATAGAGAACGGAAAAACGGGACTGCTCGTCAGGCAGCAGGACACGCAGGATCTGATTCGCGCAGTCAGACAGTTCCTTTCCATGCCATATGAAGCCAGAAAGCAGATGGGCATGGAGGCAAGAGCCAAAATGGAACGGGAATTTGACAGACGGATCGTGGTGGAAAGCTATTTAAAGGAGCTGGCACGTATTTTATGAAAATATAGACCGGAGGAAAAAACATGAGTTTATATGAGAAAATTGTAGCAGGCGAAGAAAAGATTGCGCTGGTGGGACTTGGTTATGTCGGTATGCCGATTGCGGTTGCTTTTTCCAAAAAGGTGAAGGTCATCGGTTTTGACCTGAATAAAGCGAAGGTCGAGAAATACAAAAGCGGTATTGATCCTACCTGTGAGGTGGGTGATGACGTGATCAAAGCCTGCAGTGTGGAGTTTACCTCTGATGAGACCAGGCTGAAAGAGGCGAAGTTTTTTATTGTAGCGGTACCTACGCCGGTGAATCCGGATCATACGCCGGATCTGACGCCGATTGAAGGCGCCAGTGCCATTTTGGGACGCAATTTGCCCAAAGGCTCCATCGTAGTGTTTGAATCCACAGTGTATCCCGGTGTAACGCAGGAGGTTGCCGTTCCGATTCTGGAAAAAGAATCGGGCCTCACATGCGGCGTGGATTTTAAAATCGGATATTCTCCGGAACGAATCAATCCCGGTGATAAGGTTCATAGACTGGAGACGATTACTAAGATCGTATCCGGTATGGATGAAGAGACGCTGCAAGAGGTTGCGAGCGTTTATGAGCTTGTGGTGGATGCGGGAGTACATCGTGCGCCGTCAATCAAGGTGGCGGAGGCTGCCAAGGTGATTGAAAACAGTCAGCGTGATATTAATATCGCATTTATGAACGAGCTGTCCATTATTTTTAACCGGATGGGAATTGACACCAAGTCCGTTTTGGAGGCGGCTGGAACGAAGTGGAATTTCCTGAAATTTGAACCGGGTCTGGTCGGCGGACATTGTATCGGAGTAGACCCGTATTATCTGACATATAAAGCGGAGCAGCTTGGATACCATTCCCAAATCATACTTTCGGGACGCAGGATTAATGACGATATGGGCAAATATGTGGCTGAAAGTCTGGTTAAGAATCTGATTAAGGCAAGTATTCCCGTTAAAAATGCAAGAGTGGCAATCCTCGGATTTACCTTTAAAGAAAACTGTCCGGATACCAGAAACAGCAAAATCATTGATATTGTGAAGGAACTTCGGGAGTATGGGATCGAACCCTTCATTACAGATCCTGTGGCTGAAAAGGCTGAAGCCGAAAGGGAATATGGTATTACCTTATCCGGGCTTTCCGATGTCAGAGATATGGATGCCGTGATTTTGGCAGTGGCGCACAAGGAGTATAAGTCTCTGACAATGGAACAAATCGGACAGATGTATGCTTTGAGGCACCGGGTTAAGGTTTTGTCCGACATCAAGGGTCTGCTTGACAGAAAAGCATATGAACAGGCAGGATACTTATACTGGAGACTGTAAATCGTATGGGTCATATTGAAACGGAAGGGAAAAAGAATATACGGAAATTTTTGGCACCTGCTATCATTGGTGCCTTTTTCTGTTTTCTGTATGTTCGGTTTGGGGTGGGGGAATATCCTGATTCCGTCACTTATCTGGAAAATTATATGGATCGGGAACCGCTGTATCCGCTTTTGCTAAAGCTGTTCAAGACTGTTCTGGGCGCAGGATTTTATCTGAAAGCCGTCGCTATGATGCAGAATCTGTTTGCGGCCCTGGCGACATGGTATCTGTATTCTTATATCACAAGGCATTTTGAGATGCATGCCGCAGGCCGTATGCTTTCCATGGCGGTACTTTTACTGCCGCATCTGTTAACCGGCGTCATGTCGTCATCCGGGATCATACTGACAAATGCCATTTTGAGTGAGGGGATTACGTTATCCCTGTATCAGTTGTTCTTTACGCTGCTGCTAAAGTTCTTATATGAAAAAAAGAACAGAAAATATGCGGCAGCCGCGCTTCTAACCGCGCTTTTGGCCGCCTTTGCCAGAGGCCAGATGATGCCGATGCTTTTAATCTGGATGGCGGTATGCATCGGATCCGAGATTTCAGGAATGCGGAGGAATTTGCGTAGGCATGGGAAAAACGGGAATCCTATCAGAGAAGAGGTTTGCGTTAGCCCGGAAAGCCGGACCCGGCGGGGCGTTATGCGCATATTCGGAATTTTGCTTTTGACGGTTTTGGCTTTTCTGATCCGCGCTGTCGGAATCAGCGGTTATAATCGGCTGGTGTACGGTTACGCTCAGGGAAATACCGGCGGTAATATGACGATCCTTACCAATGTGCTGTATTCGGCAGACCCGGAGGATGTGCGGAATTTAAAGGGCCGGTTTACGCAGCAGGAGCGGGAGCTGCTTCAGGCTGTCTATGATGAGATGCAGGAGAAGGGATATACTTATCGCGATGCGGGAAGCGGATTTGAAAACAGGATTCTTCATCATGAGGCCAGTCATGATAAGATTAAATTCGAAATTTTGTACGAGCAGTTTGATTCCTTTTTTGAACAGGAAGCAGGCAGTGAGGGGATCCTGAACGGACTCTCCTGGCAGGAGTGGGAGGAAAATAAGTCAAACGGTACGTTGATCCGCATTCGGATGGATGAACTTGCGGGCAGATATATGAAAGCGGTTTTGCCGGCCTGCCTGGGAAATTGGATCAACACATATTTTTATGTGGCGGCGGGCGGTTTTATCAGGACAGTCGCCGTTTTGCATCCGCTTTTGAATCCGGCAACGGTATTTCTTTATATTGTAGCAATCGGTTTGATGTGTTATCTTTTTAAGAAGGGAAAAGTGCATGATGCACCGCGGATGATGGCGCTGGTGCTCCTGATGACCGCGGCGAATGTATGTGCCACTTCCATGATGATCATGTGTCTGTCGCGGTATATGATATATAATATGTCCCTGTTTTTTCTGGCGGGACTTGTGATGCTGCAGGAACTGTATCGCGGTATCGGAAAGGAATAGGAAAATGGGATATCGTAATTTAGTATTTGATAAGGACAGTGTATTTCTGGTAACCGGAGGCGCGGGCTTCATCGGCTCAAATTTGTGTGAGGCGCTGACGGATATGGGGTATACGGTCAGATGTCTTGATAATCTCTCAACCGGCAAGCAGGAGAATGTGGATTTGTTGTCAGACAGAGAAAATTATACCTTTATCAAGGGGGATATCAGGGATCTGGATACCTGTATGGAGGCTTGTAAGGGAGTTACCTACGTTTTGAATCAGGCGGCGTGGGGAAGTGTGCCCCGCAGTATTGAGATGCCTCTTTTATATGAGGAAATTAACATCCGCGGAACGCTGAATATGATGGAAGCTGCCAGACAAAACGGAGTCCGGAAATTTGTATTCGCCTCCAGTTCCTCCGTATACGGAGATCACCCCGTACTGCCGAAGGTGGAAGGCCAGGAGGGGAATCTGTTATCCCCCTATGCGCTGACCAAGCGCGTGGATGAGGAATACGGAAAACTGTATAAAAAGCTGTATGGGCTTGATACCTATGCTATGAGATATTTCAATGTGTTTGGACGCAGACAGGACCCGGACGGCGCATATGCAGCGGTCATTCCGAAATTCATCAGACAGCTGCTGCATGATGAAGTACCGACGATCAACGGGGACGGAAAGCAGTCAAGGGATTTTACCTATATTGACAATGTGATTGAGGCGAATTTAAAGGCCTGTCTGGCGCCCTCTGAGGCTGCCGGAAATGCGTTTAATATTGCCTATGGCGGCAGAGAATATCTGATTGATATTTATTATGATCTGTGCAAGGCGCTCGGCAAGCATGTGGAGCCGAATTTCGGACCGGACCGCGCCGGGGATATCAAGCATTCCAATGCGGATATCAGCAAAGCCAGAAGGCTGCTTTTATATGATCCGGAATATGATTTTGCAAAGGGAATCGCGCTTGCGATCGGCTGGTATCAAAAGAACCTCAAGTAATATGAATTTAAATAGCAATATTCTTTTGCAAATGAATGGCTTTTGAAATACAAAATAACGATCTTTGAGGGACGGAGTGGTGGTGCTATGGCGGCAGTTCGTATGCTTCATATTGTGGGTTCCATGTCACCGAGTGGGATCGGCAACTTTATTATGAATATCTATCGCAATATCGACAGGGATAAGGTACAGTTTGATTTTATTGTCCATGAGCACCGTGAGGTGAGCTTTGATGAGGAGATCCTGGCGCTTGGAGGAAAGCTGTATTATGTGACCAGGAAAAGCGTAAGTCCCGTTCGAAATTTTAAGGAAATCAGGGAAGTGGTGAAACAAGGGCATTATGGAATTGTATTCAGGCATACGGATACGGCAACGGTAGCGCTTGATCTGCTTGCATGTAAATGGGGCGGCGCAAAGCGCCGCATTCCGCATTCCCATTCGACCAGTACGGGGAATCAAAGGATGCATAAGATCTTCCGCCCGATGTTAAACTGTCTGGCAACCGAACGCTTTGCATGCTCGCAGGATGCAGGAAAATGGCTTTATGGAAAGAAGAAATTCGAAGTCATATGGAACGGCATCAGGATTGACCGGTTCGCTTTTTCCATGGACAAGCGGAATAAAATCAGGCGGGAGCTTGGGCTTTCGGATTCTTATGTCTTTGGTCATGTAGGAAATTTCCTGCCGGTAAAGAATCATTTGTTTATGCTGGAGATATTTGCGCAAATCCATGAAAAAAACGCGGATGCAAAGCTGCTCTTTGTGGGAGACGGAGCGCTTCGAAATCAGATAGAAGAAAAGACAGAAAGTCTGGGACTTAAGGACTGCGTGATTTTGACCGGGGTCCGCAATGATACGGATCTGCTTTTGCAGGGCATGGATGTTTTTCTTTTTCCTTCGAATTATGAGGGAATGCCGATTGCGCTGGTGGAAGCGCAGGCGGCGGGACTCAAGTGTCTGGTGAGTGATGTGATTACGGATGATGTGATCGTTACGAAGAATGTAACCAAGATGAGTTTAAGCCGGCCTGCCTGCGACTGGGCGGATACGGCGCTTCAACTGGCCAAGGAAGGTTTTGCAGAGGCTTATGAGGCTGGGGATGTGCAGCAGGACCCCTGTAAAGGCAGGGAGGATACTTCCCCGCAGATCGCTGCGGGCGGCTTTGACGTGAAGGATCTGGCGAAGAGATATGAAAGGATATAGAGCATGGCAAAGATTGCGTTCTATATCGGCAGCCTTGGAAAGGGCGGTGCCGAAAGGGTGTTAGTAAATCTGGCGGAATATTTTCACGCTCAGGGATATGAGGTTACCATTGTAACGGCGTATCAGCTGGACGAGGAATATGAGCTTGCATATGGAGCAAAGAGAATCATTCTGGGAGAGTTGAATGTTACGGTAAACGGCAGAGCTCGTTTTTTTATGCAGCGCTTACAAAAACTGAAAAATGTCTGGAAGACGGAAAAGCCGGACGTAATTGTTTCCTTTATCGGCAAGTCGAATATGATGGCGCTGCTTAGTACGATCGGAACGCGAATTCCCGTTTTCGTTTCCGTGCGGAGCGATCCGAACAGGGAATATGCGTCCAAAATCATGGGGATTGTGTCAAAGACGCTGTTTCGCCGGGCAAAGGGGATCATTGTGCAGACGCAGGATGCCAAGGAATATTTTCCAAAGGGGATGCAGTCGAAGGTCCGTATTCTCCCCAACTCTCTGAACGCAGGCTTTATCAAAGACAGATATGAGGGGGACAGGAGTCCTGAAATTGTCATGGTGGGACGGCTTGATGCGAACAAGAATCACAAACTCCTGTTTCAGGCTTTTTCCAAAATTCATGAGGAATATCCGGATATGAGAATTGTTATTTACGGCGCCGGTTTTCCAGGTTCGGATACGGAGCCTGCCCTCCGCGCATTGGCACAGGAGCTCCGGATTCAGGACAAGGTGATCTTTATGGGCAGAAAAAACAATATCGCGGAGCATATTCATCAGTCCCGGATTTTTGTCCTGGCTTCCACGTATGAGGGAATGCCCAACGCGCTTTTGGAGGCCATGGCGCTGGGGCTTGCCTGTATTTCCACGGATTGTCCCTGCGGTGGTCCGCGCAGTGTGATCAGAAACGGAGAAAACGGGATTTTAATTCCGGCAGGAGATGCGGCGGCTCTTGAAAAGGCGCTGCGAACGATTCTGGAGCATCCCGAATATGAGGAAGCACTGGGACGGGAGGCGTGTAAGCTGAGGGATGAGCTTGCGCCTGAAAAGGTTAACAGAATGTGGATGGAGTATATTGAACAGGGGATAAAAAAATGCTGATCATTTCCAGAAAACATAACGGAATAGATATCATAGACTGCTGGTATGCGCAGCAGGCATTGAAACAAAACGGAATTATTCGTTATATGGAGGCTTTAAAGCCTCTCGGAAGGAACGTAACGGAGTTTCAGACCTTATTATCCGATCTGACGCAGGAGGAGGAAGCAATTTTATCCCGTTTTTCCAAGAACTGCCGTTATGAGGTGCGCCGTGCACCGAGGGAGGGCGTCGCGTGCGTGTATATGCTCGGAAAAGAGATCACGCAGGAGGATATCCGGGCGTTTACCGATTTCTTTGAGGAATTCTGGAGAAGCAAGGGGATCAGCTATCATGAGAAGGAAAAATGCCGTGCGGAAATTGAGCATTATGCAAGCGCCGGTGCGTTCGCCATTACAATGGCGGTTATGGGCGCGAAGGTATTGGTTTATCATACCTATATCGTGGAGCAGTCGCGTGTCAGGCTTTATCAGTCCGCATCGCAGTTCAGAGCGGATGAAAGTATTTCCACGAATGTGATCGGTTATGCCAACAGATATTTACATTATCAGGATATGCTCTGGTTTAAGGATCTTGGAAAAAAGGTATATGATTGGGGAGGCGCAGGAACGAACGAGGATGTCGAAAGCATTACGAAGTTTAAAGAATCCTTCGGCGGGGAACCCGTAACCTATTATCACGGGGAAGAAATCAGGGGATTGCTGCCGGGACTTTATAAGAAAGCGACCGGATGGATCGGAAGGATTACCGACCGGGCAATGTGAGGTAAGCTTATGTGTGGAATTGCAGGTATGGTGCATTTTAGCGGAAACGGCGTTGACGACATTTTGAATATGAATCAGCGGATGTTCAGACGCGGTCCGGATGCGGGAAATTATTGGATAGACGAGGAAAAGAGGGTGGCGTTTGGCCACAGACGCCTTTCCATTGTGGATCTGACAGAGAATGGCGCACAGCCCATGGTATCCTGCAGCGGGCGCTATGTCATCACGTACAACGGAGAAATTTATAATTTCAGGGAAATAGAAGCGCGGATGCGCGGGGACGGTTTTTCCGGCAAACTGCGGGGCAGCTCCGATACGGAGGTGATTCTGGAGGCGTTTGAGTTTTACGGAATCGATAAGACGCTTCAGCTTATGAAGGGCATGTTTGCGCTTGCGCTTTTCGACAGGCAGCAGAATCAAATCGTTCTGATGAGGGACAGAGTGGGAGAAAAACCACTCTATTTTGGCTTTGTAGGAAAATGCTTTGTATTCGCCTCAGATTTGGCCTCGATTAAGGCTGTTCACGGATTTTCAAATGAAGTGAACACAGATGTCTTCAGCCTGTATTTTCAATACGGATATATTCCTGCGCCCTATTGCGTTTATCGGGATATCCGGAAGCTGGAGGCGGGAAAATATCTGACTTTGGAGGTGGATTCCTTACAGTATGAGATCAGTACTTATTGGGATATGGCGAAGGCAGCTGCGTTTGGACAGAGCCATTTGTTTCAGGGTACGGAGAGGGAAGCTGCGGACCGCCTGGAGGAACTGTTACAGGATGCCGTAAAGGGGCAGATGATTTCCGATGTCCCGCTCGGCGCTTTTTTATCGGGCGGAATTGATTCCGCATTGGTGGTCAGTATGATGCAGTCCGTGAGCAGCGTGCCGGTAAGAACGTTTACCATTGGATTTGACGTGGAAAAGTATAATGAAGCGGAGTATGCGAAGGCAATTGCAAAGCATTTGGGAACGGAGCATACGGAGCTGTATATCAACAAACAGGATGCCTGCGAGGTTATGAAGCAGATGACGGAGTGCTTTTCGGAGCCGTTTGCGGATTCTTCTCAGATTCCGACCATGCTGGTCAGCAAGATGACCAGGGAGCATGTGACCGTGTCACTGAGCGGAGATGCAGGAGACGAGCTTTTCTGCGGATATAATACGTATCGCGCGGCACAGTCCGACATGGAGAATCTGAAGAAACGATATCATAAGCTGCCGGCCGGTATGCGCCGGGCGGCGGGACGTGCCTGTCTGCGTGTGGCAGGAAAAAATGAGGCGCTATATAAAGCCGGGAGTTACCTGACGATGGAATGCGAGGAGGATGCGCACAGGTGGCTGGGACTGGAAGATCCGAGAGTCCTGTATCTTCCCAAAAACCGAAGCAGGCTTTCCGACAGCAATTTCAGCTATCGTGCGGGTACTCTGCCGGGGGCCTTGAATAATTTGATGCTGATGGATTTAAAGCAGTATCATCCTGACGATATTCTGGTCAAAGTGGACCGGTCAGGAATGTATTATTCGCTGGAAACGAGGATGCCGCTATTGGATAAGGACGTGGTGGAATTTGCGTGGACGCTTCCGCTTGCGTATAAATACAGCGAAGGGATCACCAAGCGGGTGATGCGGGAGGTATTATACCGTTATGTACCCAAAGAAATGATGGAACGCCCCAAAAAGGGCTTCAGCATACCGCTTCATGAGTGGCTGCAGCAGGGAGCCATGCGGATTTGGGCGGAAAACATTATCAGCGACGGCCGAAGCAGGCTCGGAGATTATATCGACCAGAAGATGGTTGCTTCCTATTGGGAGGATTATACGCAGCGCGGAATTTGGACGGAAAAGGTCTGGTACATTCTGATTCTGGAGCAGTGGCTGCTTGAGAATTGCTGCAGCTGATTTTTTTACACGGCAATTTGAGTCAGAGCCTCAAATATGCCATGATCGCAGACTATCGCGTGTCATCGCAATGAATTGCTCTGACATGGAGGCTTTGCATGAAGAAAATACTGATTCGTCTTGACGATATAACGCCTGATATGAACTGGGGAAAATTTGAACGGATTCAGGCGTTGTTTGAAAAGTATCATATCAGACCGATCCTCGGAGTCGTTCCGGACAACCGGGACAGCACGCTGTCGGTAAACCCTGCGCGGGAGGAGTTCTGGGAGATCATGCGCACCTTGCAGGAGAAGGGATGGACAATTGCCCAGCACGGATACCGGCATACCTATGTGACGAAGAAATCGGGACTGCTCGGGTTGAATCCCTTCAGTGAGTTTGCCGGGCTGCCATTTGCGCAGCAGAAGGAGAAGCTTGCAAAAGGGCAGGAAATTTTGCATAAACAGGGCATTTGTGCTAAAATGTTTATGGCTCCCGGCCACACCTATGACAGGAATACGTTAAGGGCATTAAAGGAGCTGGGATTTACTGCGGTTACGGATGGCTATAGCAGGACGCCCTATCATTACAGGGGACTTGATTTTATCCCGTGTACGCTGTCAAAGCCAAAGCCTCCGGCCGGTGTGGATACGCTTTGTCTGCATATCAATCATATGACGGAGGAAGAATTTACGCAGCTGGAACGCTTTTTGGATAGGCAGATCGGTGTGATTGGCTGTGTGCAGGATATTTTGGGCGGTCAGACGGCCTGCGAAGCCGGATTTCATACAATCAAAAGCCGGACGTTGGGAATTGCCTTTGACGAACGGAAGAATCTGCTGCTTCGCCGGATCAAGCGCTTTGCGGCGACAAATGCAATTCTGCAGCAATATATGGCAGAAACGGATTCGGAAAATTCCGCACAGAAAAAGAAAAAGCGCATTCTGGGGCTGCCGGGACTGTTCGTGCATGTGATATTTCACTGGAATTATAAATAGATTACGACAGGTGTCATATGAAAGATATCATAAAGAAATTTGGGAAAGTGCTGAATAAGAAGCAAAAGAACCGCGTAGCGCTTCTTGCCGTTATGATTTTCATCGGTGCAGTCTTGGAGACAGTCAGTGTTTCCATGATATTGCCGGTTGTAGAGGTCATTATGTCGGAGGATGCCCTGAACGGCACATGGTACATCAGAATCATCTGCGATGTATTCCATATTACGGATACCGCACAGTTTCTGAAATTGATGCTGGTTTTGCTGATATTGATTTTTGTCGGCAAGAATCTGTATATGTATGTGCTTTATTATGTGCAGCATACGTTTATTTCCAATTGTCAGTACCGGATCTCAAGGGATTTGCTGCAGATCTATCTTCACAAGCCCTATGAATATTTCCTGAACGCCAATACCAGTGATGTACTTCGTACGGTTTACAGTGATACGACCGGCGTGTTCAGCCTTCTTTTGCAGTGCATGCAGCTGCTCACGGAGCTGGTAGTGGCATTGTGTCTGGGAATTACCGTTATGGCCATTGACTTTAAAATGACATTGCTGATCGGTGCGCTTCTGGTCATTACCATGCTGCTGATCAATAAGATTTTAAAGCCCAGAATCAGTGAGATCGGACAGGAGTCCCGCATCAAGCAAAGTCTGATGTATAAAAGTATTATACAGTCCATCAATAGTATTAAAGATGTAAAAGTATATGACAAGGAAGAATCCTTCCTGAACTCCTATAAAAAATACGGACGCAGATATTATACCCTGGCCAGAGACAACAATTTGTTCGGATCGGTGCCAAAGCTTTTAATTGAAGCCGTGTGTATCTGCGGAGTACTTGCTTATATGCTGGCTGCCGTTATTATGGGTCAGAGCGTATCGGCGCTTTTGCCGCAGCTGACGGCATTTGCGGTAGCGGCTATGAGGCTGATGCCTTCGGCAAGCCGGATGAGTACCTATCTTGCCAATATTGCGTACTATAAGCCCACTCTTGATTTTGTCTACGAAAATGTGGACATGCCGGATGAGGACGGTTATTTTAAGAGCGTTGAGCAGAACACAAGGAACACTGATATTACGCATAAGCTTGCACTTGGCGATTCCATTGAAATGAAGCATATCACATATCGATATCCGAATTCGGAGCCCTATATTTTCAAAGACGCCCAAATGACGATACCGGTCGGAAAATCCGTCGGTATTATGGGACCGTCCGGTGCGGGAAAATCCACGATTGTGGATATTCTGCTCGGGCTTTTGAAGCCGGAAAGCGGCAGCATAGAAAGCGGAGGGAAAAATGTATTTGAGGATTATGCGGGATGGCTGCATGATATCGGATATATTCCGCAGTTTATCGGATTGATTGACGATACCATTGCGGCGAATGTGGCTTTTGGCATCGATGCGGATGATATTGAGGAAGCGCGTGTGTGGGAGGTTTTGGAAGAGGCGCAGATGAAAGAATTTGTCATGGGCCTGCCCGAGGGACTGAATACGAAAATCGGCGAGCGCGGAATCCGTATTTCCGGCGGACAAAGACAAAGGATCGGGATTGCAAGAGCGCTGTATCACAATCCGGAGATTCTGGTGCTGGATGAGGCGACCTCCGCACTGGATAACGATACGGAGGCAGCGATCATGGATGCGATTAACCGTTTTCACGGAAAAAAGACCATGCTTATTATTGCGCACCGGTTAAAGACGATAGAGAACTGTGATCTGGTATACCGGGTGGAGAATGAAAAGATGGTGCTCAATACGCATGGCGTGCTGGGTTGATTTAAGGAGTAAGGGCGGATGGAGTTGAATTTGTTTTTTGAGGGAGTGGATTCCTGTCACGGATTTCAGTCCGAGATGCTTCGCAGGGTGGATCAGGAAATCCCGATTCATGAATGCGTGATTACGTGTAAAAGTCATGATGAGGAGGATCATTATGATGATAAGTATACCTGTGTGAATTATGATGTCTGCGAGCATAACCGGTATGAAGAATTTTATGATATGAATGAGCTGCTGCCGTTATCGAGGGAGATTTTGGAGAAGATGATCCCTTATGAATCCACGGCGATGCAGATGCTGGTGCGTAACTTTGAAAGACATCTGTATACGATGGATGAGAGCAAGCATTTTTATCTGAATCATCTTCGCTTCTGGAATCATATGATTGTGACCAAAAAAATCAATTATATCTGTTTTTCCAATATTCCGCATCATTGTCACGATTATGTGATCTATGCGCTTGGAAGGGTATATGGAATTCCGATGAGCTTCTGTTCGGATACGAGCATTCCGCCGAGGCTTGCGACCTGTACGGATATGGAAAATATGTGGAAGGATACTTATGAGAAGTATCTGGAGTATCGTAAGGAGCCCGAGATCACGCTTCCCCGGGACCTGGAGCATTATTATCAGGCGCTCAGATATGAGAATCAGGGACTGGATGACAAGGCGGTTCACCGCGGCATGACCCAAAAGGATCATATTGCCGTGCGCAGAAAGTTTTTTACGTCTTATTTTGAAAGAAGCAATGTATGGCATAGAAGAATTTCCTGGTTAAAGCACGGGCTTAAGGTCAGTCTGACGCAAAAGAATTTAAACGGCCTGAAGGAAGGCTGGGGCAAGGTTCGTCAGGACAATGTTTATTTAAAGAGGGGCAGGATCAAGTTAAAATCCATGCGCTCCGTGAAATACTTTGACGCTCTGGCGGGCGTACCGGATTATCAAAACGAGAAATTTGTGGTATTTTTTCTGCATCTGCAGCCGGAGGCAACCACGCTTCCCAAGGGCGGTGTCTTTGTGGAACAGGAACTGATGATTCAGGTTCTGGCGGCGGCGCTTGAAAAATTCGGCATTACGCTATATGTAAAGGAGCATTTTGTGCAGCCTTACCGGAATAAGGACTTTTACGACGGTCTGACCAAGATTCGTAATGTAAAGCTGGTGCGCAGCGACATTGATTCCAAGGAGCTGGTAAAGCATTGCTTTGCAACGGCCTCATGCAACGGAACGGTGCTTTTGGAATCCATGTTTAATGCAATTCCGACATTTATTTTCGGAGATACCCCTTTTCGGGGGGGACCGGGTGTGTGCTATGTCGGCTGTGTGGAGGAATGTGAAAAGGCAATTCGGGACATATTGGACGGAAAGCTGGAGATTTTGGAACATGATGTCCGCGCAGAGCTGAAGGCGTTTGGAGACAGCTCATTTCTGGGATATTTTGACGTTTCAAATTATGCTGAAAAGGGAGTGATCAGCGAGGAAGAGGGATTGCAGGCGTATGTGAATTATGTGGTAACGAATGTAAAAAGAGCATTTCAAGGATAGACTTTCGAATGTGGATTTTTGCAGAATTTGAAACACAGATGGAATGACGGAAACCTGTTAACTTTGATGCGGGTTTCGATAGGAGGAAGTATGGATACAAAATACAGAAAACCCAGGATGATCGCCGAAATCGGCTGTAATCATAAGGGAGATATGGATATCGCAAAAGAAATGATCAAAATGGCTGCGATTTATTGCAGGGCTGATGTCGTTAAGTTCCAGAAGCGTTGTGTAAAGGAGCTTTTGACTCCGGAGCAGTATCATGCACCGCATCCGAATCCGGCTTTCTCTTACGGAAGAACCTATGGGGAACACAGAGAATTTCTGGAATTTGATGTGGATCAGCACAAGCAGTTAAAAGCATGGTGTGAGGAATTCGGGATCACCTACAGTACCTCCGTATGGGATGTGACTTCGGCGAAGGAAATTGCCTCCCTGAAACCGGAGCTGATTAAAATTCCGTCCGCATGCAACAATCATACGGAAATGCTGGAGTGGCTGTGCGGCAATTATGAGGGTGAAATTCACGTATCGCTTGGCATGACGACACATGCGGAGGAGGAAGCGCTGGTTGAATTATTTGAAAAAAAAGGCAGGGCAAAGGATGTGGTTTTGTATGTCTGCACATCAGGATATCCGGTGCCTTTTGAGGATGTATGTCTGTTAGAAATCAATCGCGTGAAGGAGCTTTACGGAGAACGGGTGAAGGAGATCGGCTTTTCCGGTCATCATTTGGGAATTGCGATTGATATCGCGGCTTATACGCTTGGGGCGTCCACGATTGAAAGACATTATACGCTGGACCGTACCTGGAAAGGAACGGACCATGCAGCTTCTTTGGAGCCGGAGGGCGTCAGAAAGCTGAAAAGGGATCTGGAGGCAGCTTATAAAGCGCTGTCGGCAAAGCCCGAGGAAATTCTGCCGATTGAGGCTGTGCAGAGGGAAAAACTGAAATACAGAAAGCATTGACAGGCGCTCAAATCAATCAGACTGCCAAGGGAAAAAGGGCTGTGCTGCGGGAGAGGGAGAAGAATAATGATGACGGCGGCAGAGAAAATCAGCAAATGGATCAAAGGGCAGCGCTTTCAGGTAAGCGTGTTTATCACGACCTTTATCATAGGTCTTCTGGTACATGCCTTTATGTTTACCAATAAGTTTTATAATTATTTCGAGATGAATAATATTCTGACTCCTATGTCCATGGATAAGGGGGATACGCTTGCAATGGGACGCTGGTTTCTGCCGGTAGTCAGCAGACTCAGTTCCGTATACAGCATGCCCATGGTAAACGGAATGATCTGTCTTTTCTGTCTGTCCCTGATCACCTGTATGGTTGTGGATCTGCTGCGGATACGAAGGATGGTTCCGGCAGCGCTTGCAGGCGGAATTCTTGTGACCTTTCCGGGCGTTGCAAGCTACCTTTCCTATGGCGTGAACAGTGACGTGTTCTGCGTTGCCCTGCTGTTATCGGTTGCATCCGCATGGGTATTGTACCGCTTGGGATGCGGTATCAAGGGGATGATTGCCTCCGCCGTGATTTTGTGCTTTAGTATAGGCGTATATCAGCCGTTTATGTCCGTTACCATTGCACTGATCTTTGCGATGATCTTTCTGGAGGTATGGGAAAACGGCAGAGGGTTTGCTGCGATTCTAAAGCGTGTGCTTTATTATGTGGTGACACTGGCAGCAGGCTTTGCGCTGTATTATCTTGTGCTGAAAATCGTTACGGCGATGCTTGGCATTACGGTTGGCAATTACCACGGCGTCAATGAGATGGCGTCCTTTACACTCAAGGGAATCGCCAAAGGCTTTGTATATACGTATCTGTATTTTCTGAGATATTTATTTACGAAGGAGTATACGAATTTTAACCTGCTGACTGTTTTTGATGTGATTTCCGCAGTGCTGTTTTTGTATTACACGATTACGGGATATCGGAGCTTCTGCAGCGGAAAACGGGAAAAGGGCAGTCTGCTCTGCCAGATCTTATTGATTCTTCTGCTGCCGCTTGGAATGAATGCAACTCCGTTTCTCATGGGTGACCGCGTCGGAAACGGCGTGGACAGATATATGATGTTTTCCATGATGCTGCTGTTTGTATTGCTGCTGAAATTAACGGACAGCGCAGCGGACAAAGACGGCGTAATCAGGGAAAAGGAAGCGGATCAGGGAAAAACGGCGGATGCGCGGGGACGGATCAATCTCTATGGCCAGTGGGCTGTGCTGATCTGTGCGGCGGTATTGATTTTCAGCGATGCCTATATGTGTAATCAGGGATATTTTCGTGCGCATGCAATGACGGAAAGTGAGAATGCAATGCTGAACAGACTTGCGTATCGGCTGGAAGCGAATCCGGACTGGAGTCCTGATACTCCGGTATACTTTGCAAACTGCGAGGCGCTTTTTAATGAGAATACGGATACGGACATCGATGCATTTACCGGACTGACCAGAGTGGACGGGACGGAGATTAAGCCTTGGTATAATTATGACGCCGTTGTCAAATATATGAGGGTCTATTTGAATTTCCGCATCACAAAGCCGTCCGCCAAGGTGCAGGAAGCAATTTTGCAGACGGAGGAGTTTAAGCAGATGGGCTTATATCCTCAGGCGGATTCCATTCGGATGATAGACGGGGTTTTGGTTGTGAAATTTAATGAAAACGAGGAGAAACCCCAAGAGGATTAGAAGTTTGCCATGATCCCGCGTATATAAGCAGGGACGGAGAAAGTAAGATAGGCAATTTCAATAAAATCCAGTGAGTTTCGCAATTGCCTAGAGAAAGTAAGAAACGGGAAGGAGGCGCAGGATGAATCGTTCAAACAGACAGCTGGAAGTACTGGAAATGTATTTTTTGCTTATTACGGATATTATATGCTTATTATTTTCATATCTCTGCGCACTTTATCTGCGTTTTCATTCCGTGCGCAGGATTGACGAGCCGCAGCTGCACTGGACGGTCTTTCTGGGAATTCTGATCTTTGTACTGCTGTATCATTCCGCGGTTGACTATAACCGGAACTTCACAAAACGCGGATATTATGTGGAATTCATGGCAATTTCCAAACGGAATTTTATCATTGCGCTTTGTATGGGCTTTATTTTGTTTGCCGTGAAGGAAGCGGAGAACTATTCCCGGCTTGTGTTCGGTTATTTTGTCGTGTTAGATGAGCTGGTTACCTATGGAGCGCATTTGCTGGTCAAGAAATATTTGAGAAACAGCCTGAAAAAGGAACGCAACCAGATCAAGATCATGGTGATTACGGACAGCAGGAATGTGAAGAATTTAATGGAGAACCTGATTGAAAAGGCGGAGCTGGAATGGGATCTTACGTCCATTGCCATTATGGATCAGGACTGGGCAGGAACGCAGATTATGGGAGTCCCTGTGGTAGCAGGCAGGGATAACCTGATGGATATTGCAAGGCAGATGCCGATTGATGAGAATTTTATTTATTTGTCGGACATTAACCGCAGGGACGTTGACAAGCTGATTAAGGATTTTGAGACCATGGGCGTGATTTGTCATTACAATATTGATGTGGCAGATCTGGGGAATAAGCACAGCACGGTGGAGGAATTTGGCGGCTTTACGGTCATTACCTATGCGGAAAACCAGATTGATTACAGAAGGCGGATGATCAAACGGCTGATGGATATTCTCGGCAGCATTGCGGGTCTTTTGATTACTGCGGTTACTTTTCCGTTTGTGGCAATTGCAATTAAGCTGGATTCTCCGGGACCGATCTTTTTTGCACAGACGAGAATCGGCAAAAACGGCAGACGCTTTCGAATTTATAAGTACCGTTCCATGTATGTGGATGCGGAGGAGCGAAAAAAGGAATTAGAGGACCGCAATGAGGTGCAGGGGCTTATGTTTAAAATGGAGAATGATCCAAGGATCACCCGAGTGGGCAGGTTCATTCGAAAGACCAGTATTGACGAGCTTCCGCAGTTCTATAATATTCTGGTCGGTGATATGAGTCTGGTAGGGACAAGGCCGCCTACCGAGGATGAATTTGAACAATATACGCCTTATTACAGGAGACGCTTGTGCATGACGCCGGGGCTTACCGGTATGTGGCAGGTCAGCGGCAGAAGTGATGTGGAAGATTTTGACGAGGTGGTCAAGCTGGATTTGCATTATATCGATCATTGGTCACTGAGTCTGGATTTTAAAATACTGGTGCAGACAATCGGAGTGGTGCTGTTTGGAAAAGGGGCAAAATAAGGCGCAGGGCTGTATATATAGCTCCGGATCCCGTTTGGCATGAAAGTGCGTATAAGGCGTATCGGTGATGTTTCCGGTAGCCGCAGTGATATTTTTCATGTATAATATGTAAGTGATATCCCCTAAATTGACGGAGAGGTACAAAATGACAACAGTCACAATTATTTTTACCTGTTATAACAGAAAAGAGAAAACGGCGGCTTTTGTAAAATCCGTACAGGATGACCGCTGTAAAATCCGATATGTGGTGACCGATGACGGAAGCACCGACGGAACGGCTGCCAATCTGGAGAAGCTAAAGCAGCAGGGCTATGATATCGACATTGTTCATGGGGACGGCCGGCTGTATTGGTGCGGAGGCATGCGCAAGGCCATCGATTATATTCAGGAACAGAAGATAGAATCAGAGTATTATGTCTTTGCCAATGACGATGTGGACGTCTTTGATCATGCGCTGTATGAAATGATTGTGCAGAGCGAAAAGCACGGGGGCTCGGCGGTGATCGGAGTGACCTGCGATCATGACGGAGCTATGACCTATGGCGGAATCAGGTATCATAAGCACGGGATTAAATATGATCTGATTGATGTGACAAATGAAAATCTGGAGTGTGATTCATTTAACTGTAACCTTGTTTTGCTGCCTGCCGGAATTTTTCACAAGATCGGCAATTTTGACAGTCATTTTACGCATGCTATGGGGGATTTTGATTACGGGCTCAGAGTGAAAAGAGCGGGATACAGAATTGAAAGCACCAGGCGTTATGTGGGAATCTGCGAGAAAAATCCGCTGAAAAAAACATGGTCGGATACGAATTTATCCCGAAGGGAGCGTCTGAGACTCAAGGAGTCTCCGAAGGGGCTTCCCGGAAAAGAGTGGTTTTATTTTCTTAGGAAGAATTTTGGAATCGGTACGGCAATTGTCAGATCGCTGACTCCCTATTTAAAGATTCTGCTTGGAAAATAAAAGTACGGATAAACGGACAAAAACGGGTATCTGCCATGAAACGGACACAACCTGCCATAACGTATCTTATTTTGTGAAAGGATTCCAATGAACGGGAAAAGTGCCAGACAATCGGGAATAGAGCTTCTAAGAATCATTAGTATAATCGGTATTATCGGACTGCATATTTACGGCGAATTTAAGAATCAGCTGGAAGGACTTCAAATGTATCTGGCCCTTTTTTATAACAGTCTGTTCAATATAGGCGTACCCTGTTTTGTACTGATCTCGGGGTATTTTAGTGTAAAAGCGGATTATCAAAAGCTTAGAAAGATTCATCTGATGATGCTTTTTTATGCATTTCTGGATTTTGGCGTTTTCATATGGCAGGGAGGCGCTTTTGAGATCCGGGAATTGTTCCATTGCTTTTTCCCGATTTATATGCGTAAACACTGGTATCTGACCTGCTATTTTGTGCTGGCGGTTTTTTCGCCCTATCTGAATCTGTTTGCGGATAAGCTGAGCAGGAAACAGCTTCGAAATCTGAGTATCCTATCACTTTTGATCTTTGATATTCTGCCGATCCTGCCCGATTTTGCCATTACCTATGACGGCGGAAAGGGCGTCTGTCAGTTTGTGATTCTGTATTTGATCGGAAGATATCTGCGAATTTATCAGGTAAGCCGCCGGGAGCACAGATGGAAATACTTCGGAATGTTTCTGCTTATGTTGTGTCTGACATTTGGCGCAAACACAGCGCTTACCCTGTTATCGGGAAATGCGATCAGCTGGTTTGCAAGCGACGGCAGCATTACCGTTATATTATGCTCCGTGTTCGCCTTTCTGTTTTTCAGTACCTTTACCGGTTCTAACGGCGTGATCAACCGTATGGCTTCCTACGTGGTTGCGGTATATGTGCTGGAAGCAACGGTCAGACTGGTGCTTGACAGATATGCGGCCGTTACGGATTATATGAATAGCGGCGGACTAATCGGGATCGTATTGATCTATGCGGTTGTTACGGCGGCGGTTTCCGTTTTGATAGAACTCATTCGAAGGCTTTTGCTTGGATGGCTTGAAGGGAAATATGTATCCTGGGAATATGCCAGGCTTTCGGCTATTGTTAAGAAAATCGGGGGAAAACTGAATTTATGATAGAGAGAATATTACATCAGGGAGAAGAACTGGCAATTATTATCCGGAATGATTACCATGAAGAAGGAATTCATTTCCTGACGCCGGGGGAATATTCGCAGCAGCTTGCTTATATGCATCATCCGGGGGGAAAGATCATAGCCGCCCATGTGCATAATGAGGTGCACAGGAGTATTCATATCACGCAGGAGGTTCTGGTCATCAAGTCCGGAAAGCTGCGTGTGGATTTTTATGATGATCACAGAGCTTATCTCGAAAGCAGGATTCTGGCTGCGGGAGATATCATCCTGTTAGTTGCCGGAGGACATGGATTTCAGGTGCTGGAAGAAGTGGAAATGGTAGAAATCAAGCAGGGCCCCTACGCCGGAGATGACGACAAGGTGCGTTTTGATGGCATTGAGGCTTCTAAAGCTGTGATTAAGTAAATAGGTAATTGCGAAACTCAACGGATTGTTGAAATTGCACAATTAACGCAATGTTTTGATGAGCTTCGCAAACGCTTTATTAAGTAACAGGGAGAAGACGATGATTTATATTGAACCCACTGCAGGACTGGGAAACCGTTTGCGCGCAGTCCTGTCCGCATACCGGATTGCAGAGAAGTATCATCAAAAGCTTTGTATTGTCTGGAATGAGGACTCGGCGCTTGGAGCAAAGTTCGGAGATTTATTTGAATACCCGGCGGATGTGAAGGTCATTGAGGTCAGTAATCGTTCTGTCAAAAAAGATCCGTTTCGCCGCATCCGGGGCGATCTTCGAAAAAAAAGACTGAAGGCGGAAGCGGTGCAGATTCCGGTCTACGATGACGGATGCGCAAAGGACAGCCAAAGGCAAATGCATGAACGGATCAAAGGCTGTATTTCACGGCAGAAGGATATCTATATCAGTGCATGGTGTCAGTTCGAACAGCTGGATCAAATACCGGAAATGTTCGGGAAGATTTTTGTACCGTCCGCCCGGGTCAAAGAGCGCGGCGCGTCCTTATGGAACCGGATTACAAAAGAGACCTATGGCATGCATATCCGCAGGACGGATCATGCGGATGCCATTTCCCATAGTCCGATGGAATTATTTGTTCAGAAAATGCAGGATATTCTGAGGGAAAATCCCAATGCGGAATTTTACTGTGCATCGGATGACCACCGGGTGCAGCAAATATTGAAGGAGAATTTTGCAGCGGACAGGCTTATTTTTTACGATCGGAAGGATTTCAGCAGAAAGAGCAGAGCGGGGGGTCAGGATGCTCTGATCGAGATGCTGGCGCTTTCCGGATGCAGGAAGATTCTCGGCAGCTATGAAAGCTCTTACAGCGAGATTGCCGCCGCGATAGGAAATGTGGAACTGGAGGTTATGAACGCTCGGGGCTAAGGTGTATCGTTTATGAAAAAAATAGGAATTTATCTGGAGCGCAAACCCGATTCGGGAGGCGCATATCAATATTGTCTGGCCATGCTGAAAGCGTTATCTGAGTTTCCGAAGGAGAACTATGAGATAACGGCTTTTGTTATGTATAGGCAGTGGGAGCCGGTAACGGAGAAATTGGGAATTCCCAGCGTATACGCCCAGAAAAACAAACTGGAAAAGGTCATTTATCATTTGGCGGAAATTGCCCTGCCCGTATCTGTATGCAGGAAGATTTGTAAATATATTCATCCCTTCGGACGTAAACTTCGGAAAATGAAGATTGATTATTGTATCTATCCCTGTGCCGATAAAATCAGCTTTATGATGGAAACGCCCGCCATAATCACGGTATTTGATCTGATGCATCGCTATCTGACTCGGTTTCCGGAGATTGCGGACCCCTCCGTGCATAAAAGCCGGGAGAGAAGTTATACAAATATAGCAAAATATGGTAAAATGATTCTGGTTGATTCAAGGGTGGGCAGGGATCAAATGGTGGAGTGCTATGATACGGACGGAACGCTTGGACAAAAGGTGGTTGCGCTGCCGTATATTGCCCCCGATTATGTATATGACAGCATTCAAAGGGAGCCTTATCCGAGACCGGATGTGTTTGAAAAGTATATTTTTTATCCGGCGCAGTTCTGGAAACACAAGAATCACAGGAATCTGCTGCTTGCCATGCAGAAGCTGAAAAAACAGGGCGTCAAGGTAAATCTGGTCTGCAGCGGGACAAGCAAAAACGGTTATGAAGAAACGGCAGCGCTGATCAGGGAGCTGGAACTGGAGGATCAGGTACAGATTCTCGGATATGTGACAAATGAAGAAATGGTGGCGTTATATCAGTATGCCAGGGCGCTGGTGATGCCTACCTATGGCGGTCCGACCAACATTCCGCAGCTGGAAGCCTTTGTGCTTGGCTGCCCGGTAGCGACGTCAAGGATTTTCGGAATTCCCGAGCAGGTAGGGGATGCGGCGCTTTTGTTTGATCCGGACAGCGTGGACGAAATTGCCGTCTGCGTGAAAAGGCTTTGGGAGGATGATGAAGTCTGCCATAGACTGACTGCGGCCGGATATGAGAAAGCGCAGAACTGGAATGAGGAGACATTTCGGCAGCTGCTATTAAAATATATGGAGAAGCTATGAATATATTACAAGAACTGAATTATTTATTCGATAGAAGAACAAAACTGAAATCCATATGTATGCTGCTGATTATTTGCATCGGATCTGTCGCTGAGCTGCTGGGAGTTGCAATTATTTTGCCGATTGTAGAGCTGGCAATGGAACCGGATGCCATAAATACCAATCGATATTGCAGGGTCATTGCAGATTTGTTTCAGCTTGACGAAACAAAACAGGTTTTATTGGTTTATATCGGGATCGCAATTTTGCTTTATATTGTGAAAAATATATATTTGGCGTGGATGACCTATTGTATCAACCGTTTTTCCAAGAATATCAGAATGAAATTCTCTATTAAACTAATGGAAAGCTATATGAAGCAGCCATACAAGTATTTTTTGCATAAAAACAGTGCGGAAATTATGCGAAGTATCAGTAATGATACCGTGAATTTATATACGTCGATAGCAAATTCCCTGCAGACGGTATCGCACGGTATCACGGCATTGCTGATTATCATATTTCTGGCGGCCACCAATTTAGCGATGACTTTGGTCATGGCTCTGCTGATGGGGGGCTGTGTATTAATTATAATGCTGGGCCTGCAAAGAAAGATCAAGAAGCTGGGCGCAGAGTTCCAGAAATGTTCAGCGCAGATTCTGCAGTATGCAAAGCAGGCGTTTGAGGGAATTAAAGAGGTTAAGATCAATAATAGGGAAAAGTACTTTGTAAACGAATATAAGAATGTATTTCATGAAGCAACCAAGATAGAACTGATTAATAATATGCTGAACAGCCTTCCCAAGTATCTGATTGAAGCTATTTGTATCGGCGGGATCCTGGGATATCTTGCAATTGCAATTCTGATTGGCGGAGATATTTCACAAATGCTGGTGCAGCTGTCGGCGTTTGCAACGGGAGCGTTTAAATTACTTCCAAGCGTAAATACACTGTATGCCAATGTTACCAATGTTATGTATAATAGGGCGTCCATTGATTTGATTTATCATGATATCAGGGAAGTGGAAAAGATACCGGAGGAAAATATCGAGGATGTCAATGTGGAAAAGCGAGGGCTCCTCGAAAAAATATCCGTAAAGCAGATTTGCTTTCGTTACGATGGTATGAGCAAGGACGTTCTGCATGAGGTCTCGTTTGAAATTGAGAAAGGGAAGTCCGTCGCATTTATCGGAGAGTCCGGCGGCGGAAAAACAACATTAGTGGATGTGATTATCGGTATTTTAAGCCCGACCAAGGGCAGGATTGAGGTCGACGGGACGGATATCTGTGATCAGACGCGCGAATGGCGCAAGAATATCGGATATATACCGCAAAATATTTTTTTGCTGGATGATACCATCAGAAAGAATGTTGCATTCGGTATTACGGAAGATTGTGTAGATGATGAAAGAGTCTGGAAGTGTCTTGAGAAAGCGCAGCTGAATACGTTTGTGGAGAATCTGGAAGAAAAACTGGATACAAAGGTCGGGGAAGCCGGAGCGAGATTGTCCGGCGGGCAGCGTCAGAGACTTGGAATTGCAAGGGCTTTGTATCGTGATCCGGATATATTGGTATTCGATGAGGCAACCTCCGCACTGGATACGGAAACCGAGAAAGAAGTAATGGCAGCGATTGACGTACTTCACGGAGAAAAAACAATACTGATGATAGCGCACCGCCTGTCGACGATTGAAAATTGTGATCATGTGTACCGTGTAGGCAATCAGTCGATAGAGCAAGTGCGATAGTCTGCGGATTGTTAAGACTATAAGCAAAGAGAAGGGTGGATTATGGTTTCAATTATTATTCCGGTCTATAATACTTCTTCCGAACTGTTAAAATACAGCGTGGGGTCCGCGTTGGCGCAGACCCTGGAGGATGTAGAGATTGTAATTGTTGATGACGGCAGCGTGAAGGAAGATACATTACAGTATTTGCATGAGCTTGAAGCGCAGGCTATGTCACAAGTGTCAATCATTCATGTCAAAAACGTCGGACCGTCGAGCGCCAGATGGATAGGAATACAGCATGCAAGGGGAGAATATGTGGTATTTCTTGACGGTGACGACATGCTGCATGAGCTTTGCTGCGAGAGATTATTGAAGCTTATAGAATCCGAAGCTTCTGACCTGGCAGAGGTAAAGGGAAAAGTTGTCTATGATTTAAAGAATGTAAATAACAGGGAAACGATAGGGGACGGAACCGTTACCGTTATAGAGGGCAGAGACCGGCTGATGGAACAGTTTGTCAGAAGCTGTGAATTACCGATCGGTTGGAACATTTGGGCAAAGATATATAAAAGAGATATTTTTTTGAAAAGGTATACGGTACGTCCGGAGCTTCATAGAGGGCAGGAGCTTCCGGCGATTGCGGAGTATTTGTCCGGATGCAGCAGGATGGTGTATCGTGAAGAAGAATTATATTACTATAATAAGGGAAATGAACAGAGTGCAACAAGACAACGCACGTATATTACGCTTACGGTGGCAAAATCCTGGGATGCGGTATATCAAGTCTGTGAAAAGCAGGGATATTGTGACTTGCTTGAATTGTTAGGGAAAATTGTTTGCGAGAATATTATCGGTGTTGTAGCCGGAGCAGGTCATAATCATGCATCCGGGCAGATTCCGGAGTATTCCGCGCTGCTTCGAAAATATCGTAAGTATATAACTGCGCTAGACCACGTTAATAAGGTGAAAATGCTGATCATCATGTATGCGCCCGGCATTTATGTCCGGAAAGCCAGGAGAGAAGAAAAGAAAGGATAGTCAGAGAAAATAAGCCGTAACCGGCTTGGAAGGAGACAACATGGATTTTATACCGGTAAACGAACCGCTGTTAAACGGAAATGAAAAGAAATATTTGTGTGAATGTATCGATACGGGCTGGATTTCTTCGGAAGGCCCTTTTGTGAAAAAGCTGGAGGAGGGAATTGCAAAATATACGGGAAGAAAGCACGGGATTGCGGTATGCAACGGTTCCGTTGCGTTGGATCTGTGTGTGGAGGCGCTCAGGCTGAAGCCGGGGGACGAGGTGATTATGCCGGCTTTTACCATTATTTCCTGCGCGGCAGCGCTTGTCAGAAAGGGCGTAAAGCCGGTGCTGGTGGATTCCCTGCCGGATACATGGAATATGGATGTATCCCAAATCGAAGAGAAAATTACGGATAAGACCAAAGCGATTATGGCTGTGCATATCTACGGACTTCCCGTTGATATGGACAAGGTAACGGAAATCGCAAAACGTCATGAGCTGTACGTGATTGAAGACGGCGCAGAGGCGCACGGACTTGTCTATAAAGGAAAGAAGTGCGGAAGCTTTGGTACGATCAGCGCTATGAGCTTTTATCCGAATAAGCATATTACCACGGGCGAGGGCGGCATGGTCTTAACGGATGATGATGAGCTGGCAGAGCGCTGCAGGCTGTTTCGCAACCTTTGCCATAAGCCGGGACATCGTTTTGTTCATGAGGAGCTGGGATATAATTTCAGAATGTCCAATATACAGGCAGCGGTCGGTGTGGCGCAGCTGGAAAAAATAGATGAGCATCTGCCGATGAAGCGTCATTTGGGGGCTCACTATACGGAACTGTTGTCCGATTGCAGGCATTTCAGACTCCCGGTAAGCGAAACGGAGTATGCACAGAATATTTATTGGGTTTTTGGTCTGGTCATGGATCAGGACAGCGGTATGTCCGCAGAGGAGGCTATGAAATTCCTTGCCGAGCGCAGCATCGGGTGCAGACCCTTCTTTTATCCGATGCATCAGCAGCCGGTATTTCAGAAGATGGGGCTGTTTGAGGGCGAACGCTATCCTGTTTCGGAGCGGTTGTATGAGAAAGGCTTTTATGTACCCAGCGGGCTTGGGGTAACCGATGAGCAGATGGAGTATGTGGCAAAGCAGCTGCATGAGCTTGACAGGCTGCTGTAAGAGATCAAAACAGATTGGGATAATGATATGGAGTCGGCAGATAATATGAATCAGGATGGATTAAGAGTCCCGGTAGTGTTTAATTTTTTTAACAGAGAGGATACGGCGCTTTCGGTGTTTGAGACGATCAGGCAGGTAAAGCCAAGGAAGCTTTACCTGGTAGCGGACGGAGCGCGCGCCGGCAGAGCCGGAGAGAAGGAAAAGGTCGAGGCGCTTAGGGAGAAGATTCTAAGCAGGATTGACTGGGACTGCGAAGTTCATAAAAATTTTGCGGATAAAAATATGGGATGCAGGGACCGGATTGTGTCCGGGTATGACTGGGTTTTTGAGCAGGAGGAGATGGCGATTCTGCTGGAGGATGATACCTGTCCGCTTCCTTCTTTTTATCCCTATTGTCAGGAGCTGCTGGAAAGATACCGGGATGATGAGAGGATCTTCCTGATTGCGGGTAACAATCTGAATCAAAGCTATGAAATCAGGGACAGCTATGCATTTTCCAGATTTCCCTCCACTTGGGGCTGGGCGACATGGGCAAGAGCGTGGCGCTGTTATGACGGAACGATGAAAACCTGGGAGAAAATGAAAGCGGGTAAGGCGCATGAACAGTATTACGGCAGGAAGTTTGCAAAGCTTTATATGCCCATGGTAGAGCAGGGATTTAACGGAAAAGTGGATACCTGGGACTGGCAGTGGGAGGCATCCAGACTCTGGAATTACGGAATCGGGATTGCACCGAAATATAATATGATCCGGAATATCGGATTTAACAGCGCTGAGGCGACCCATACCGAGGGAAAGTGCCTGTATGATTTTGCGGCAAGGGATATCGAATTTCCGCTAAAGCATCCGGAGACGGTACTGCCGGACCTTGAGCTGGACAGATCCTATCTGAAAAATATCGTGGCAAAGGAGCTGCAGGGGCGGACGCTCATCGGGAGAGTGAAAAGGAGAATCCGTCTTTTGTTTGCAAAGTAAGAGGAAAGAAGAATGAATACCGTATCAATTATCATACCAACCTATAACAGAGCACAGTATATCAGTTTAACCATCGAAAGCTTTCTGAATCAGACCTATGATGCGGACAAGGTGGAGCTTTTGGTTTGCGATAATCACTCTACGGATCATACAAAAGAAGTGATTGAGGGCTTGATTCGCAAGTATCCGGAGAGAAATATCCGCTATCTGTATGAGGACAGACAGGGCGTCCACTATACCAGAAATACGGCGGCTAAGCAGGCAGCGGGGGAAATTCTGTATTTTACGGATGATGATATGGTGGCGGCGCCCGATTTGCTGGAAAAGCTGCTCGCGGTATTTGAGTTAAATGAAAAAATTGCGGTTGCTACCGGAAAGGTCATTCCCAGATGGGAAGTGACGCCGCCAAAGTGGGTGGAGAAATACCTGAATAACCGGTATCTCAGTTTAAATGACAGGAATGCAAAGCTGCTTGTGACGGATTACGACTGCGGCGTATACAGCTGCCATGAGGCTGTCAGAAGGGAAGTGTTCTTTCAAACCTGCGGATTTCATCCGGAAAACACCGCGGGGCTGTGGATCGGGGACGGTGAGACCGGTTTAAACCGTGAGATTGTTCAGATGGGCTGCTGGTTTGCTTATGTGGGGGACTCTGTGATCGAGCATATCACGCCGCCGGGGCGCATGACGCAGAAATATCTGAATAAGCGCCTGTATAATCAGGGCAACAGCGATATGTATTCGGAATATAAGGCGAAAAAGGGCGCGGTCAGTATACATTGGTATAACAGGCTTCCGAAGCTGCTTCATAAGTGGCTTCAGATTACGTATCAGTCGCTCAGAAAGAAAAACACTATGCGTTTTTGCATTTCCTATGTCAGCTATTATAAAGCACAGATTCATTTTATGAAGGAACTGCGAAGAAACGAGACCTTCAGACAGTTAGTGGAGCGGGACGACTGGCTGAGGGACGAGCATAGATAAGGAAATTCTAAGTCGGTATGATACGCCGGCCGGCGGGAAGTGAGATCAAGTGGAAAAAATAAAAAAGTATTATAACGAAGGAATCGAGCTCATTGTATTGATTTTGATTTTTCTGGTAATCTATCAGTGTGCGATTTTGGGAATCGACGGATATCATGACGGCACTGTTTTTAATACGGCAATGGATGTCATACATGGGAAAAAGCTTTTTTCACAGACACGGACACAGTATGGTATTTTGACCGTTTATTTGCAGGTATTTTCCATACGGCTGCTCGGTGAAAAAATATGGTCTCTCAGGGTGCTGTCGGTTCTGTTTTACACCTTAAGCTTTGGCATGTATTATATGATTTTCAAGAGAATCATGCCCAAAGCGCTTGTGATCGGAAGTCAGGTGATCCTGCTGTTATGCGCACCTTTTTGGATTACAACCTTTCATTCGTGGGCAAGTGTGTATGCGCTCTTTTTTATGCTGTGTGCGATGAAGGCCTTTATGTGTTATCTGGATACGGGAAAAAAGCATTGGATGCTGCTGTGCGCAATGGCGGTATCGCTGGCTTTTTGGTGCAGACAGCCGGTGGGAATGGTGCTGGCGCTTGCCGTATTATTATGCCTGATCGGGATGCGGTTATTTGCAAAGGGGCAGTATTCTGTCAGAAACGGATTGCTCTGCGCAGGTCTGGGATTTATCCTTGTCTGTATTCCGTTTTTCGTATTTCTGACGGTTCAGGGAACCTGGAAGGAATGGTGGAATACAAGCATAGGGGATGCCTTTCGTTTTATTGTATTTAAGTCAGCGCTCCCGACAGCCTCAGTCACTGCATTGCCGGATCAGATGCTGGCGGCAACCGGATTGGGCGCAAAGCTTAAGCATATACTCAGCGCTGCGCTTCATGCGCTGAAAACACTTTACCGCAGCCTGTTTCCGTTTCATGATGCGGATGATTTTACAATTTCGTCGGGAATTTTTCTGTTCCTGCCGATTACGAATCTGTATGTGTTTATCAAAGAATTTGCAGGATTATGCAGGAACCGGAAAACAGCATGCTTGGACAAGGCGGAGATTTCGGAAAAAATACTGTTGTCATCCATGTGCATTTTCGCTTTGTCATCATGGCATCAGTATTATCCGGTGTCGGATGTGCGCCATTGGTACTGGGGCGGTTTCCCGATGATGGGAATTTTAGTCTATATGGTATATCGGTTTGTAAAAGCGGCAAATCAAAAACGGATCATCGCGCTTACACTATGCGCCGTATTTGTGCTGGGTGCGGGAACGATTCATGAAAGGTTTGTTGCTTATAAAAATACCAGGCGGCCGACATATACCAAGGAACTGGATACGGAAATCACGCCGTATCTGGAGGGATTGAAGCTCAGCGATGAGCAGATTACGTTCTTTACTGCTTTTGTAGAGATAAAAGATCTGATTCGTGAGAACTATCCGGATACGTATTTTAATAATTCCAGCTTCTGCTGCATTTTGACTGCAATCTGTGACAATGATCTTGTAGAGCAGAGGGAATACACGGTTCACGTATCGTCTTTGGAGTATCCGGAACTGTTAGAACAAGGTTATTATTTATATGCGGCGATCGATCAGAATTATCGTGAACAGGAGCTGGCGGAATATGAAAATACAATTTATATCTATCTGCCGGATACCATGATTCTGAAATAAAGACGGATGCGTTTGGGTTTAGGGGAATCCTATGAATACTTGTAAGCTTTCAATGATTGTAGCGGTATATAATACGCAGGAATATCTGGAAAGATGTCTGGATAGTATCAGGCAGCAGACTGCGGACCGGGAGTTGTATGAAGTCATTCTTGTGGATGACGGCTCCACGGACGAATCTCCTGCGATCATTGACCGGTATGTATCGGCATGTCCGAATTTCAAAGCGATTCATAAAGAGAATGAGGGCACCTATCTGTGCAGGCAGGATGGCATGAGGCAGGCAAGGGGCGAATATGTCATCTTTGTGGATTCGGATGACTGGCTCTGTGAAAATGCAGTGGAGGTCTTACTTTCATGCATGGATCAGGAAAAGTATGATATGCTTGAATTCGGGATCTATGACGAGACGCCGGAGGAAACGAAGGTCAATTATCAGCTGCCTGAGGGAATTTATGACAGAAATGAAATTGCGAAAAGGCTGGTGTGCAGGCAGATGACGGTGGAGCTGTGGCACAGAATGTTTTCCGGAAAGGTCATTTGCAGATATCTTGATTATTTCGATTCCCATTATAAGAGACAGGAGTTTAAGGGGATCCGCATTGAGGATGAATATCTGTTTCCGGCCCTTTTGCGTCATGTGAATCGGATCAGGGGATTGGAGATACCGTTATATCATTATAGAGAAGCAAGCAGCGGCAGTATGATGAAGCGTGTGGAGCAGGAATCGCAGGTAAAGCTGTTTCACGCCAGAACACTCATAGAGGCGGGCTTTTTGATCCTGAAGGAAATTAAGGAAGACAGAAAACTGACCGGGATTTTTTATTACGGGCAGATTCAAAATTTGTTTTATTATATCGGCTGTATCATAAAATTTGACCGATATGACGAGATGAAATGCTTTCGGGAATACTATGAAAAGTGGAAGCAATGCTCTTTTTATTTCCCGATTCGGAATATCTCGGATGCGAAATGGCTGCTTAGGGTTTTCAAAAGAAAAGCCGGGCTGCGGATAAAATATCTGAAGGTGAGCAGAGGAAAAGGCAAGTGAATCATATAGGAGAAGCGAATGAAGAATCAGCAAATCATCAAGCTGCTGGACTGTACTCTTCGGGACGGCGGTTATGTGAATGACTGGCACTTTGGCGCCAGCAATATTGTGAATATTTTTGAACGTCTGGTCAGCGCCGGAATGGATATTATTGAAGTCGGTTTTCTGGATGAGCGCAGACCTTTTGATCCGGACAGCTCCATTATGCCGGATACGGATGCGGTGCAGAAAATCTATGGGGATCTGGATAAGGGAAATTCCTTAATTGTGGGAATGATTGATTACGGAACCTGCGGGATAGAGCATGTTGCGCCGGCATCGGAATGCTTTCTGGACGGCATTCGTATCATTTTTAAAAAACAAAAGATGCATGAAGCCGTTGCGTTCTGCCATCAGGTCAAACAACTGGGCTATAAGGTGTTTGCCCAGGCGGTATCCATTACCAGTTATAATGACGAAGAATTTGAAGAACTGCTCGGCCTGGTAAACGGTCTCAAGCCGTATGCATTTTCGCTGGTTGATACCTATGGGCTGCTTCATAAAAGCAAGCTGATGCATTATTATAATGCGGCGGATGAAATGTTAAAGCCCGATATCGGAATCGGCTATCATGCGCATAATAATTTCCAGCTTGCCTATGCAAACTGTGTCGAGCTTTTGGAAAATCCTCCGAAGGAGCGTATGCTGCTGGTGGACGGAAGTCTGTACGGAATGGGGAAAAGCGCGGGAAATGCCCCGATTGAGCTGCTTGCCATGTATATGAATGAGCATGGAATGAAGCATTATCACAGCAGCCAGCTTCTGGAGGCAATCGATGTAACGATTCTGGATATTTACCGCCAGATTCCATGGGGCTATAGTTTTAAATTTTTTCTTTCGGCTTCCCATGACTGCCATCCCAATTATGTCAGCTATCTGATGGACAAGCAGAAGCTGTCCGTCAAATCCATTCATGAGATTCTGGATATGCTGAGGGGGGAGAAAAAGCTGCTATATGATAAGGATTATATCGAAGATCTCTATGTGGAATACCAGAAACAGACAACCTTAGTGGATAAGGACGCCGTAAACAGACTGATGGGCGAGCTGTCCGGAAAGAAAATTCTGCTTCTGGGCCCCGGAAATCATGTCTCCGATGAAAAAGAAAAAGTATACGAGTATATCGGACGGAATCATCCGGTGATTATCGCGATCAATTTCATGCCGGCGGATTATCAGGTGGATTATTTATTTATCAGTAATGCCAAGCGTTATGTGCAGTTGTCTTCGGCCATTGCCAGAATGCCGCGGGAGGTGAAGCTGATCGCGACTTCAAATGTGACTAAGGCGAGCGGCTCATTTGATTATACACTGCAATATAGCGACCTGCTGGATGAAGAAGCCATGATCGTTGATAACCCGATGATTATGATGATTCATCTATGCAGCGATCATCAGGTTAAGGAAATTGCGCTTGCGGGCTTTGACGGCTATACAACCTCTCAAACGTCCGATTATGTGAATCCGAATATGGCGCATTCCTTCAGTAAGGAGAAGGCGCTGGAGTTAAATGCGGATGTGGAGAGCAGTCTTAAGAGAATCGAACATCTTGCAGAGCTGAATTTTATTACGACCACGCATTACCGGGTGCCGCGGCAGGGACAGTGACCGGATTGCCTAAGCGACAGGATTATAGGAAAGGATCGGACCGCATGAAAAAAGCAGTTATTTTTGATGTTGACGGAACTTTGCTTGATACAACGCAGGGAGTTCTTTCGTCCGTGGAATATACCATAAAAGCGCATCGGCTGCCAAGTCTTAGGAAGGAACAGCTTTTGACATTTATCGGGCCGCCGATTCAGGATTCCTTTGCAAGAGCCTATGGACTTGAGGGAGATATTCTTCAGGAGCTTGCAGCTACTTTCAGGAACCGGTATAAGGAGGAGGACTTATATAAGGCGGCTGCCTATGACGGAATTTATGAGGTTTGCGATGAATTGAAACGGCATGGTATCGCTATTGCCGTAGCGACTTATAAACGTCAGGACTATGCCGTGAAGATTATGCGGCATTTTGGGTTTGACAGGTATACGGATATCATTTATGGAGCAGACCATGAGAATAAGCTGAAAAAAGTGGATATCATCAGGAAGTGTCTTGTTTCCATGGGGATCAGCGATTATGGGGATGCTGTTATGGCAGGGGACAGCGATCATGACGCCATTGGCGCACAGAAGGTCGGAATAGATTTCATAGGCGTGACCTATGGATTCGGATTCAAAGCGGCAAAGGATGCAGAGCGGTTTGCAAATACGATAGGAGTGGCGGAAAAAGCGGCGGAGATTTTAGAATGTGTCGGCGTTAACGCACACAGATGGGAGCAGGAATGAATCGCAGAATACAGGTTTATGATTCATTGCGGGGAATAGGTACAATTCTGATATTTTTAAGTCATATGACTTTTATGAGCACATACTATACATGGTATATTTATCTGGAAAACGGATATTACAGTGTCGTTTTTTTCTTTTTGTTATCCGGCTTTGTAATGATGCTTGGGCAGCGTGGCCAATGTCAGGGCAGATTGACATGGACCGAAGAAAAAAACTTTCTGGGACGGCGGATGAAGAAAATTTATCCGCTTTATCTGATTACAATGGGAATTTTTATGTTGTATTGTTTGGTCGGTGATATTATCATAAAAGGCGGAAACGGTGAGATAGTCAAGGGGTATCTGATCAAAGGTCTTTTGTCCGTCACCATGCTGCAATCGTTAATTCCCTTTTATGAGACGGCGCTGTGCTTCAACAGCGCGGCATGGTTTTTGTCGGTTCTGTTTGTACTGTATCTGTTTACGCCCTGTCTGGTCAGGTTTGTGAACAGATTTGGAGGCGTCCGCATGCTGCTTGCGGTATTGCTTGCGTTTGCAGTAGTGTATGAACTGTTTTCCCGGTTCGGTAAAGAAATTCCGGATTGTTCGCTGACACATACCACGCCGTATATCAATTTCTTTTTTTATGTGACGGGAATGGTTCTGGCTCATCTGTATATGAATAGGAAGCGGATGCCGTCCGATACCTTCTGTTCTATATGTGAGCTTTTGGGGGCGGTTTTGTGCCTATGTGTCAATTTCATGTATCGCATGATTGACAATCCTCTGGTTTACAGACTGCTTACCGTGTGTTCACTTGCGTTTTTGATCTATATCCTTGCATTTGAAAAAGGCATTTTGAGCAGGCTGTTATTAAGGTGCAGGGTGCTGTCCCGGGTGGGCAGGATCAGCTTTGAGGTATATTTGATTCATTATCCTGTCTGTGTGATCGGTTTTGCTCTGCTTGGGCGCATATTTCGGCCGTCAATGGAAATCTACTTGCTGTATTTCCTGCTTTTTTGGACGGTCACGCTGCTTTCGGCTGTTTTGTACCGGCAGTTTGCGTCTTGGCTTCGAAAAAAGATATCAGAAAGAAAGGCCTGGTGAAGCTTATGAAAATCAAGGTAGCGAATTATATTTCGCAGTTTTTAAGGGATCGGGGCGTTGAGTATGTATTTACGGTAACCGGCGGAGGAGCGATGCATTTGAATGATGCATTCGGGCATCAAGAGGGACTTACCTGTATTTACAATCATCATGAGCAGGCCTGCGCGATTGCGGCGGAGGGCTACGCCAGATATACCGGAAAGGCTGCGGCGGTCTGTGTCACCAGCGGCCCCGGAGGAACCAATGCAATTACGGGAGTAGTTGGAGGATATCAGGATTCCATTCCTATGTTTGTGGTATCCGGGCAGGTAAAGAGGGAGACTACGACCTGGTCCACGGATGTGCCGCTGCGGCAGCTTGGAGATCAGGAATTCCAGATTATAGAATGCGCCAAAACCATGTCAAAATATGCGGTCATGATCACGGACCCGGGAGAAATCCGCTATCATCTGGAAAAGGCATGGTATCTGTGTCAGCATGGCAGAAAAGGCCCTGTCTGGCTGGATGTGCCGCTGGATGTGCAGGGAGCGGTTGTGGATACGGAGGAACTGGCCGGGTTTGATGAGGCGCAGTTACGGAAAACGGAAGAGCCGGTTTACGACAGGAAGCAGACAGCCGCAATTCTTGCTAAGATCCGGGAGGCGAAACGCCCGGTCGTATTTGCGGGGACAGGAATTCGTCTCGGGAATGCATATCAGGAATTTCTTCGCTGTATCGAAGCATTGCAGATTCCGGTTGTGACTGCGTGGAATGCACATGATTTGCTTGCGGATGAGCATCCGCTCTATTGCGGCAGACCGGGAACGGTCGGAAACAGGGGTGGCAATTTTATCGTTCAGAATTGTGATCTGCTGCTTGTGCTGGGTTCCAGGCTGAATATCAGATTAATCAGCTACAATTACAGAGATTTTGCGAAGGATGCTTATAAGATCATCGTGGATATAGACCAAAATGAGCTGCTAAAGCCGACGGTAAAAGCCGATATGCCGATTCACGCCGATGTCAGGGATGTGATGAAATCCATAGCGGATGAAGCAAAGGGAGAAAGCCGGACGGCTGCCAAGCAGGAAACGGGGGAAGGACCGGAATCGTGCGTCCATGCAGAGAGCGCTGCCGGGAATCATGCGGCATGGCTTTCCCTGTGCAGAAAAATCAATCAAGCGTATCCTGTTGTAAGGCCGGAATACTATCGGACCCGGGAGCTCAATCCCTACGTATTTTTGAAAGAATTTACCCGTGTATTGCCGGAGGGTGAGTCCGTGATCTGCGGTAACGGAAGCGCCTGCGTGATGACCTTTCAGGCGGCGGAAATCAAGAACAACCAGAGGCTTTTTACCAATTCCGGCTGCGCGGCGATGGGTTATGGTTTTCCGGCTGCAATCGGCGTATGCTTTGCAAGAAAAGGCGGGAGAGTTATCTGCATCGACGGAGACGGAAGCTTTCAAATGAATCTGCAGGAGCTTCAAACGGTTGTATATCATCATTTGAACCTGAAGATTGTCATTATCAATAATAACGGCTATCATTCGATCAGACAGACGCAGACCAATCTGTTTGAGCCGCCCTTGGTAGGGGTCTGCCCGGATAACGGGATCAGCTTCCCGGATATGGAAAAGATTGCCTATGCCTATGGAATTACATATCGCAGAATCGATTCCGCGGACGGATTAAGCGGGAAGGTGCAGGAGGCGCTGGCGTTGGAGGGCCCGGTGATTATGGAGGCGGTTGTAGATCCGGGGCAGAATTTTGAACCCAAGCTCTCATCCAAGGCTATGCCGGACGGAACCATGGTCTCGCCGCCGTTAGATGATATGTATCCGTTCCTGGAAAAGGAAGAATATGAGCGTATAAGAAAGCTGTGCCGGTCCTGATGAAAGAGTCGATTTGCGGCTTTGAAACGGAAAACACTGCACGGTTTGAGGCGCCGGAGTATATCATGAAAACCGAAAAAGAAAGGATCGTTTCTATCATATGCTTGAGCATGAAAAGAAAAGTCGGATCAGTAAACAAGAAATTCTGCGGCTGGCTGCCGCGGTCTTGCTCATACTTTTGGTCAATCTTTATTATCTGGGCATGAAAAGCGGATACTATGTGGATGAGGGAATGACCTTATTTTTGGCTAACGGACATTATAACGGCGCGGTAACCGCAAAATCAGAGCAGGATATCGGCGATTTCATCAGAACCTATGTCTGGAAAGAGGGCGACGGTCCGGCGGATGCGGTCAGAAATGTTGCCGGTATGCTGAAAGAACTGAAGCAGGCTGGCAATTACAGCCGGGGAGGGGTCGCATGGTATGATGATGCCAGAAATATGCTGCAGGGAAAAAGCAGTTGGATTTCGGGCGAAGAACTGAAATGGGAAATTACCGCGCAGCGCGGGGAACGTTTTCAGTATGGGCAGGTGTATTTGAATCAGGTGATGGATGTGCATCCTCTTTTTTATTATCTGATCGTGCATACTGTATTTTCCCTGTTTCCGGGTATGTATGCGGATGCATTCTTATTCGGAATCAATATGGTGTTTTTGACGCTGACATGTCTGATTCTGTATCTGACGGTTAGGGAATTTTGCAAGGATACGGAGGCTGCGCTGCTTTCCGTCATTTTGTATGGCTTTAGTCAGGGCTTTATTTCCTGCGCTGTTTACTTCAGAATGTATGCGGTATTAACCTTCTTTGTCATGCTGACGCTGTATGATCATTTGAAGCTTGAAGCAATGGGAATACGCTGGCTGGAGCGGAAGAAAAATACGGTTTTGCTCGGAATTACAGTATTTTTGGGCTTTAATACTCATTATTATTATATTCTGTTTTTGTTTCCGTTATTTGTTTATACCTGTATCCGGATCCGGAAGGAAAAAAAGCTTTTGGGAAGGTATCTCAAAGGGATGGTGATCAGCGGATTGATCAGCTTGGTGATATGGCCCTTTTCCGTTTATCATATTCTGTTCGGATACCGGGGAACCGAAGCGGTTTCGAATGTGCTTTCAAGCGGAATTTTCGGTAAGCTTTATGGTTATATCAGGGAGCTTGGAAAGGCGTTTTTCCTTGGAAATCTGTTTCCGAAGGGAAGTGTTGCAGTTGTAGTTCTGCTTTTGATTGCGGTACCTGTGCTTTGTATTGTACGCAGGAAACAGGGAAAGAAGGATGCTTTTTTAGATCCGCAGATGTTAATCCCTGTTTTTGTGTATCTGGTAATTGTGGCGCAGATTGCGCCTTCTGTGGCGGATCGGTATATTATGTGTCTGTTCCCGGTTTTGGCCATGATCATCGTACTGGCAGTGCGTGAAGCGCTTTCGCTGATATCCGTGCCGCGTCGTGTACGGGACGGTATTTTGGCGGTATTGGGAGTGCTTTATATGGTTTTGGGCTTTCTGTGCATTGAACCGGATTATCTGTTTTTGGAGCAAAGAGGAAAACAGCTGGAGCTTTCGGGGGATAAAAGCGAGTATCAATGTCTGATGATCGGAAGTGACCATGGACAGGGCTTTTCCGAAGCCGTAAAGCTTTCGGAATTCGGAAAGGTATTGGTGGTAGGCATGCAGGAAACGGATGCGATTGCTCCGCTCTCAGAGGATTCTGCGCAGGGGACGGTTATTTATATTTTTAATGCGTTGGACAATATGAAGTGACCTCACATTTGTAGCAACGTGGATTTACCTGTATACT
>CAYTIH010000004.1:0-78756 GCA_964437825.1 uncultured Clostridium sp.
TTGCAGCACTTACATCTATACTTGCGAAAATTGGCATAGATGGCGTTAATTCCACACTTGCAGCAGCAATCAGGACAGTTGTTGTCATTGCTATGGCGTGGGGGATAGCTTTCCTTACACATGCGCAAAAAAGGCTTTCAAGCATCATTTATACTTATGAATCGCACGTTTCTTTCTCAAATACCAAAATTTTCTGAGTCATCTTTTTTACAATCGGAAGCCAATCCACAAGTACCATAAAGGGATTTAATACCCGCATACCGCGAAGAATATTATCATCCTTTACCTTTTTAAATCCCTTTGCAATATCTCCTAATTCATCAAAGGAGTTTGCTCCCCATTGAAATGCTGCCCCTGTATTTGAGATTGATTTTTCAATCCCCTGTTTGGAAATCCACATAGGTGAAATACATTCCATCAGAACATAAGCATGCTCGAAATTGTCCCGGATAATTCCGAGCATCTTTGAAACCTCCTGAGCGGATAAATACATAGAAAGTCCCTCAATGATAAAAAGCATTTTCCCTCTGACGGTAACATGCTTTACCCAGTTTGAGTCCAGTACAGATGCTCCGATAGTGGATATCCGTCCTTCTTCTTGGTAAATTTGATCCCGAACCGCAATCGTTTCCGGAAGATCGAGGTTATACCATGTGATTTTGCCATTGTCCATACGATACACCCTGGTATCAAGCCCACAGGCAATATTGACAACGGTACAATCAGGATTTTGGTCTATGAACGCCTTTACCAATTCATCAAAAACCAGAGTTCTCGCAATGACACCGCCGCTCATGGTGGAATCCTTTGCCGCTTTGCTGAAATCATAATCGATCTTTTCTACGATTTCTACCGCTTTCGCATCATAAAATTTATGTCTTTTACTTTTGGAATATTGTGCTCTTGCATAAAAGCTCTGGAGCATTGTTTCCGCAGCGCCGTTCAAATTCGGTTTGATCTTCTTATCACTCATGTTTTCCGGTTCCTTTCAAGTTTATGTTACATAGGCATTGCGAAACTCATCAAAGCATTGCGTTAATTGTGCAAATTGTAGAAACATAAGCAGACCCTTTGAAGGCGTCGGCACTTGGCGAGGTTCTGTCGAGCCTAGTGTCCGTTACGCCTGAAACGGAGCGCAAGCGTGTCTGTGTTGTTTCTATCATTTGTGCAATTTCAACAAAATCCAGTGAGTTTCGCAATTGCCTATTATGTTACAGAATATATTCCCTAAGCTGTTGCGCGGCTATTTGGGTTAGCAACAACTAACTTATTTTAACACAAATAAATGAATTTTCAACCATACTTTTACAAAATGATTAGAATAAGACAGGAGATATGCTATAATATACGCAAAAGAAAAACAAGCGACGCGAAGCGGCATTTGTTTTTCTTGCGCTATTAATGAGCAAGCAGTCTGCGAAGCAGACATTGGAGTAAAAGAGAATGATTATCAAACGTTGTATTCAAAATATGTTAATAGTCTTTTTTTGTATATTCATAATCAGCGGCTGTGGGGATTCGCATGATAATGAAACTATTTTGCCGTCCGCTGAAATACAGGATACGAATGCGGGAGAGAGCGGACAATACGGATCTATCGAAGACGACAGGATCGTTGACGATTCTGCAGCAGAAACCTTAGGGGAAATTGCAACAGAAGAAGATAACAATATTGACGATTTCGCACCGGAAACCTTAGGGAAAATTTCGGCAGAGGAAGATAGCGATATTGACGATTCCGAATCAGAAGCTTTGCAGGAAATTCCGGAAGAAGAAAATGATGTTGTGGAGATTTATGACAGCAGAAATACGATATCGCTTTCTGATATTATGATAGCACAAGTATCGCAGCAGGAACTCTTAATAGGGAATCCTATTCTCTATGATCGCTTTCGGATTGATGGCTGGGTTTTCGAATGGCTGATTTCCGATTATTACGACGATGACAATATGTTTTCAGAGGACGGAGTATTAGTGGTATCGCGTGAAGATAATACAAAAGATACACAGATAATCCATGTGAAGGCAGAAGGCGGAAATGGGATGTGGGTTTTGGCGGAGCATAAATTTGAATATGTGGATGTGAATTTTGATCAGCTTCCGGATCTGCTGATCTGTACGGGGCATCATGGCACGCAAGCATTCTTGACTTATTATTGCTTTTTACAGACAGAGAACGGTTTCGTAGAATCCCCGACTTTTACGGATATTTCAAATCCTGCAATTGATGCGGAGCATAATTTGATACTGAGTCAATGGCGCAATTCTGTTTCCTCTCACAGTTGGGCAGAATATCAGTATCAAGATAACGAATATGTGATGGACCGGGAATTGTGCGAAGAATCCGTTTTGGATGAAGAAGGACAAACGATATGGATTTGGAAAGTAAATGATGAGGAAATCGGCAGGAGCGATGAATTGTCTGCGCAGGAAATTGAGGACCTTCTATATAATGAAAACAGCGAATGGGGAATATCAGGAGATCGTTGGCGAATTTTATATAATAATGGTCTGATGGTTGATTATAGTATATACGCCGAGCCGTAACAAGAAATACTTGTATTTAAACTATTGTTTGAATTGACGGATCATGCAAAAAAACAGGGAGGGCAATAAAAATGAATATTAGTCAGGTATTGTATTCTGATGCAAGAAGCGCTTATGAGGTAACCTACACACCGGATATCGTCTTTGCGCACAGGGAAACAGGAGATTTGGAACTGCAGCTGTTGTCTCCGGTTGCACCGGATATCCCAAGACCCCAGAAACATGCGTTGTATGCCAAAATCGAGCAGGAGCAAAAGCATCCCCAGCCGCCCAGAGATACCCGGGTATTTCCGTTGATTGTTGATGTGCCGGGCTCCGGCTGGAGCGGTGCGGAGGGTTATGCGCATGTGCCCAAAATGGTGGAGCTTGCGAAGCAGGGATTCGTAGTTGCAAGCATTGCCTACAGGGGTACCTTTAAGGATAACGTGCGATTTCCTGCCGCAGTACAGGATACAAAAGAGGCCATTCGTTTTTTACGCGCCAATGCAGCAGTATATCATGTGGATCCTGAGCATGTGACGCTTCTTGGCGATTCTTCAGGCGGGCACACTGTCGCAATGGCTGCGCTTACCGGGGACGAAAGCCGTTTTAATATCGGTGAACATCTCAACCAAAATACAGATGTAAATGCATGCGTTATCTTTTACGGCCCGAATGATCTGCCCAATCTTGTGTCGGACCGCATTCAGGAAGGAAAAAAACTCCGTCCCGGCGAAGGGGAGTTTCCGCTTGAAGCGCGTGAAATTTTTCAGGACGATTTTCTGGCCGATCCCGACACAATTTTAGCGGATGCAAGTCCCATTAATTACATTCATTCCGGTAAGAAAATGCCTGCGTTTTTGTTTTTACAGGGAGATGAAGACCCGATCATACCGATGGCGCAGGGTCTGCGATTCTGCGATAAGATAAGAGCATGCGGAGGAAGGGCGGAATTTGTCAAGATTGCTGCGGGAGGTCACGGAAGCGGATGCTGGACACCGGAGGCAATGAAGTTAGTTGCGCAGTTTTTGAAGGCATATAATTAAGTCAGCATTACTTATATTATTATGGCAGTTTTTGTTAAGAGCCGTATGTCTTATACTATAATAAATGCCAGAGGTACCTTTCATGAGTTTTATATACCTGTTTACTGCGTTATACTGTGAAGCGCATATGTTTATCAAGCACTTCCGTCTGGAAAAGAATACGGAAAGCACCCGATTTCAGGAATTTTATAACGAGACGGCCGGCATCCGGCTTACAATTACCGGAACCGGTGAAATTGCCGCCGCTGCCGCAGCAGCAAGCGTATGTACCAAATACGGCGCGGGAGAGGGAGATGTACTCCTGAATATCGGGACCTGTGCGCATATGTCGGGAAGCGCCGGGATTTTTGTGTGCAATAAAATCACTGAGCAGGCAACAGGGAAAACATTTTATCCGGATATTCTATATCGTCATCATTTCCGCGAAGAAGCTCTGGTGACGGGAATGCGGCTCCGCAGCCGTGGAGATGCCGCCGCTGCGTCGGAAGCAGATTTGGGCGGAACACTTTATGATATGGAAGCTGCGGCAATTTATCAGGCAGGCTCTTATTTTTTCGGCCCGCATCAAATGCTGTTTTTAAAAGTAGTATCTGACGCCGGAGCGGCAAACAGTGTTTCTAAAGAACAGATCGCGCATGTGCTGGAGGGCTGTCAGGAACCTTTATTTGATTTTATAGGGCAGCTTTCTATTCTGGTGCGCGGAAATAGGCAGGAGGAAACTTGTTTCCTGCCGGAGAATGAAGCGCTGGCTGAGAAACTCTGTTTGGATATGCATTGCTCCAAGGTTATGAGGGATTCGCTTAGACAGCATATCCGTTATCTGACCTTGACAGGAACGGATTATGCCTCTGTAATACGGGAGATGTATGAGGAGGGGCTTCTTCCATGTAACGATAAAAGAGAAGGAAAATTGTGTTTTGAGGAACTTAAGAGAAGATTATTTTAACGGATTTTTTTCGCATATATATGTTGAAAAATCAGTTCGGAATCATTTTCGCACGTTGGAGATTCTGGCAAAATTTCCGTCTGCCGAAGTAATTGAGATTCATCATTATAAGGACGTATTTTGCCGAAGCAGACAAAGCTATGCGCTGCAGCATCGTTCACAGAATTTGATCTTGGCGGCAAAACAGGGGACACTGATATATAAAGGCGCGCCGGTTTGCCAGAGCTTTGGAAATCAGCATTTTTACTATACATCCTGCATGATGAACTGTATTTTTGACTGTGATTATTGTTATTTAAAGGGCATGTATCCGTCTGCTAATATCGTGCTATTTGTAAATCTGGAGGATATTTTTGCACAGGCAGAAAGCATGCTGCAATCTCATCCGATGTATTTATGCGTTTCTTATGATACGGATTTGCTTGCGCTTGAGCAGATCACAGGATATGTAAAGGAATGGTGTCTTTTTACGGAAAAACACAAGGATTTGAAAATAGAAATCCGCACGAAGTGTGCAAATAAAGCATATGTCCGAAGCGTCAGGCCGATTTCGGGCGTGATCTATGCCTTTACGCTGTCGCCCCAGGCCGTGATAGAAGCCTATGAGCATCATACCCCGTCTTTGTCAGAGCGTCTCTTTTGTGCAGCGGAGATGATCCGCGCGGGCTGCCGGGTACGGCTGTGTTTTGATCCGATGATTTATCTGCCCGATTGGAAGAACTATTATGCGGAACTGTTGGAACAGGTGTATGATAGCATTGATTTGGAAAAAATTGTGGATGTAAGTGTCGGGACCTTTCGGATTTCACAGGATTATTTAAAGAAAACGAGAAAACATGAGCCGGATTCTGCAGTGGTTTGGTTTCCGTTTCAAAACGAAAACGGATTCTATCATTATCCGACGGAACTGATGGAACAGATGGAAGGCTTTATGGCGGAGCGATTAGCGGAAAAAATATCTAAGGAGAAGATTTTCAGGTGGAAAGAATGAGAAAGGAATCGGCAATTGTAACCGGAGCCTCCTCCGGCATAGGATATGCAATCAGCAGCAAGCTTTGTGCGCTTGGATATGAGGTGTTCGGTTTCGGAAGATCTTTTGAAAAAGTGCATTTTGAAAAAATGCAGCTTCAGGAGGACGATGGTTTTCATCCGATTGTCTGTGATTTGCTTGATACGGAAAAGCTATGTTCCTTTGTTAAACAGATCGCATCCCAGCATCAGGTGCGTATCTTGGTGAACAATGCAGGAGTGGGATATTACGGACTCCATGAGGAATTGAGTCCGGACAAAATCAAAGAGCTTGTGAGGACGAATCTGGAAACGCCCATGATCCTGACGCAGCAGCTGCTGCGCCATCTAAAAAAACATGCGGGTTATGTGATCAACATTTCCTCCGTGACAGCGAACGAATCCAATCCTCACGGATGTGCTTATGGCGCGACAAAAGCGGGACTTGCCAGCTTTTCGCACAGTCTATTTGACGAGGTGCGAAAATACGGCGTAAAGGTAGTAACGATTTTTCCCGATATGACGAAAACAAATCTCTATCGCAATGCGGATTTTCGGGAAGGGGATGAGACAGAATCGTATCTTCTTCCGCAAGAGGTTGCCTCCGCAGTGGAATATATTGTAAGCCAACGGGAAGGCGTGATTGTGACCGATCTGACGCTAAAGCCTCAGCTTCACCGGATCAAAAGAAAAGAGTGATTATTTCTTATATTATTTATGAATTCCTGATTGGAGAGATAAAATGGCGGCAAAATATTATGCAGTAAAAACAGGAAAAAAGCCCGGAATTTACAAAAGCTGGGATGAATGCAGGGAAATGACGCAGGGATATCCGGGAGCGCTTTATAAAAGCTTTCCGACCTTGGACGAGGCAGAGGCCTTCCTGGCGCCGGTAAATGCCGGACAAACAGAGCTGCCGGACATTTACGCCTTTGTGGATGGCTCCTATAATGCAGCGACCAAGGTATACGGATACGGCGGGTTTCTGATTTACCACGGCAAAAAGGAGATCCTGCAAGGCTCCGGCTGTGAGGAAGAGATGTCGTCCATGCGTAATGTTGCGGGCGAGGTTTTAGGCAGTATGGCTGCAATCGAACGGGCGGCGGCGCTCGGACTTCCTGAGATTACCGTTTACTATGATTATACGGGAATCGAGATGTGGGCAACCGGCGCATGGAGGCGCACTAAAAAGGGAACGATTGCTTACTATGATTTTATCCGCCGGATGAGGGAGCGGATACAGATTCGTTTTGTGAAGGTGAAGGGACATTCCGGGGTGGAAGGGAATGAGGAAGCAGACAGGCTTGCAAAAGAAGCGGCAGGCAACATATTTTGAAATACGGGCAGGAATATATGCTGATCATGGTGGCGTCACTGATTCCTTTTGCCGTCAGTCAGACTTATGTAAATACCATTCGCGAGACAGGACAGACCCTGGTTTCCATGCTGGCGAGTATTGCTGCAGTTCTGTCAAACCTGCTGTTAAATCCAAGAAGCACACTGCGCATACTTTACCCTGCGCTCCGGCGGCAAAACTGTGGTTACCTTTTTGTTTGACAATGTATATACATGGGCAATCGTGATTCCGCTTGCCTATCTTTTGTCAAATCATACCGCGCTCACTATAACTGCCGTTCTTATCATCGTCCAGTTCAGCGAGATCATCAAGGCAGCTTTAGGCTTTTTCATGGTGAGAAGCGTCCTATGGCTTCAAAATATTGCGGAAGCGTGATTTGCCTTTGCACTCATAACCGCAGGCAATACAGAGGTTCAGCCCGAAACGGAGGGAGAATGTCTTGATCGATATGGTTTGCGCCGGAAGGAAAAATATATACGCCGGGAAACACGCCGGGAAATCTATAAAATGATTGCAAGAAATGTAGTTCAAAGTTATAATTATTGTATATTGTAATGTTGTGTATGAAAACAGGCAGCGCATACAAAATGTTCTGCCCATTTGTTTAACAGGATCGAAAGAAGCGAAGATGCAGAAAAGCTTATCAAAACGTTTCGTTATTTATTGTTCAATGAAAACCACTATATGCAGGAATACTTGCAGGATATGAAGCAGTATCAGGGAGTTTGGGGTCATATAGACAGTGCGGCAATCCGGGAACCATGAAGATCGCCATGTTTGAGGATATGAATAACATGCTTTCTCAAATACCGCCTATTGTGAATGAGTAATGCGTATGAAACATGATATGACAGGTTTCTCCTGTCATATAACGGCATAAATCAAAGTGCCGACAACTCCGGTTCCCAAAATAATCCGGATCGCGCTTAATCGGAACTTGCGAAGCAAAAAGAATGCAAGCAGAAACAAAACGCATTCAACGATCCGAAGATTTTCAAAGGAGGCCTCGCCGCCTCCAAAGATTCCAAGGAGGAATATGGACAATCCGGCAGATGCAATCAATGCTACAACCGCCGGACGCAGTGCGGATAATATTTTCTGTATGCCGTTTAGCTGGCGGTACTTGTAATAAAAGAATGCAAGAGCCAGACAGATACAAAAGGATGGCAGGATGCATCCAAGCGTACAGACAATCGCACCGGGGACGCCTGCAAGTCTTGTCCCTACAAAGGTTGCTGAGTTTATAGAAATGGGGCCGGGCGTCATTTCCGCAATCGTAATTAAATCCGTAAATTCTTCTAAGGTCATAAGTCCGCGTACATCCACGATCTGATTCTGAATCAGCGGAATTGCCGCATAACCGCCGCCTACACTGAACAGACCTACCTGTATAAAGCTGAGAAACAGATCCCATATCATAATTTTGTATCCTCCCCGCGATTATTTTTCTGCATGACTGAAATTACAGCATCCATGATACCTATGCCGAGACAAACGAGAATGACAAGCATGGCGCTGACGTCAAAGACAGCCGTTGCGAAAAATGCCGCAATCATTAACAGAATATATAACATACGCTTTGTTTTGCATACATTTTGGGCAAGATTATATACCACGTCAAAAATGACCGCCGCAACTCCGATCCGCATAACCTGAAGCGCAGTTGCGATGATCCGGTTTTCCCGAAATTGCGTGTAAAAGATCGCGATCAGAGATATGATAATCATAGGCGGCAGTGCGGTTCCGAGGATCGCAACAATCGTGCCGGCAAGTCCCGCCATCCGATAACCGAGGATGACCGATGCATTGATCGGAATCGGTCCGGGAGACGACTGTGCGATTGCCGTAATATCCAGCATTTCATCCTCCTTAAGCCATCCCAGTTCCTCCACGAATTTCTTTTTCATAAGGGAAACAATGACAAAACCGCCGCCAAAGGTAAAAGCGCTTAACGTAAAGGTTGCCATAAACAGCTGCCTCAATATTTTAGGTTTGCTTTCTTTCAAATTCATTTTTATAACCTTCCTCCTGCAGTTCAATTGGAGTATTATAATACAGAATCCATTTTCTGTAAAACAATATCCTGATTAGTATTATGCATTTTTGCAGTATTTATCAAGACAACAGCTTATAAAGCCGGAAAAGGAGACTGCTGATAATGAGAATGTACGATTTGATTCAAAAGAAACGGGACGGCTATGCACTGACCGGGGAAGAAATTGCATACATGATCGCAGAGTATACAAGCGGAGTAATTCCGGATTATCAAATGTCCGCCATGATGATGGCAATTTATTTCCGCGGAATGACCCGGGAAGAAACCCTGAATCTGACGATGGAGATGGCACACAGCGGAGATATGCTGGATTTATCGGAAATTCAGGGAGTGAAGGTGGATAAGCACAGTACCGGGGGCGTCGGTGATAAAACTTCTCTTGCTCTAACCCCGATGGTAGCGGCATGCGGCGTAAAGGTTGCCAAAATGAGCGGCAGGGGACTCGGACATACGGGAGGAACCATCGATAAGCTGGAAAGCTTTGAGGGATTTTCCACGCAGCTGTCCGCGGAAGCGTTTACTGCGCAGGTAAACCGGATCGGAATCGCGATTATGGGTCAAACCGCGGATTTGGCGCCTGCGGATAAAAAGCTTTACGCCCTTCGTGACGTAACGGCAACCGTGGATCAGATGTCGCTCATTGCCAGTTCCATAATGAGTAAAAAGCTTGCGGCCGGTGCGGATGCGATTGTGCTGGATGTAAAAACCGGAAGCGGCGCTTTTATGAAAAAAGAGGAAGATGCTCTCCTGCTGGCGCAGGAAATGGTTCAGCTCGGAAAGGGCGCCGGTAAAAATATGACGGCGGTCATTACCGATATGGATCAGCCGCTTGGTCTTGCCGTCGGAAATGTGCTTGAGGTAAAGGAAGCAATCGATACGCTAAACGGAAACGGTCCGGAAGACTTTACTCAATTGTGTATGACGCTCGGAACCTATATGCTGCTTGCGGCAGGAGAGGCGGAAGACGAAACGGATGCACATCAGAAATTAAAGGAGGCTGTCGAAAGCGGAGCGGCGCTTGATAAGCTGGCAGAATTTGTAGAAGCGCAGGGCGGAAGCAGGGAGCAGGTATATCATCCTGAGAGTCTTTTGAAAGCCTCTGTTATAGAGCCGGTTTTGGCGGATCAAGCCGGATATATTTCCCGTATTGCCTGTGATGAGGTGGGCGTCTGCTGTCTGATTCTCGGAGGCGGCAGGGAAACGAAGTCGGATATCATTGATTTGTCCGTAGGAATCGTTCTTTGCAAGAAAAAAGGAGATTATGTAAAGCAGGGAGAGCCCCTTGCCATGCTTCATGCAAATGACAGGCAAAAGCTGGCGGAGGCCGCCATGCGTTACAAAAACGCCGTTTTGATTACGGATCAGCCGCCTGTTGCGGAGCCCTTTATCAAAAATATTCTCCGCTGAATAATACCAGGATCTTCAAAAAAGAAGCGCTGCAATGGTTCTAGCAGGCTTCTTTTTTTCGTATATATAAGATAAAAATAGTGCGGATCTCTTGGCATGGGAAAGCATCAAAACAAACTACGTGAAAATATAGTCAGACGGCTGGAATTGCCAAAGGATTGTGTTTATGGCGACTGCCTGATTCACATGGTCGGAAATCGGGAACTGATCATCGAAAATTATAGAAATGTCTGTCTTTTTGAAGAAAATCGAATAGAGATTACATGTAAGCACTGCAAACTGATGATACAGGGAAAAAATCTGTCCATTGCTTATTATCTGGAGGATGAAATTCGGATACAGGGATGTATCAATTTGATTGAATTCGTATCTTCTTTTGGAAAAACATGAGGGTATGAACATAAGGCCAAGCAAGAGGGGGTGGTGTTAGTTTGAAGGATTTGTTTCATGGATATGTTACGGTTAAAATATCCGGCGCATCAAAGGAACGTTTTTGGAACATGTGCAGAATGAAACACATAAAAATGTGGGATTTAAAGGAGAACGACAAGGACTCCTCCGTCATCATGTGTATGAGCGGGAGGGATCTTTTGGATTCGAAAAATGCAATTCGAAAAAGCGGGGTAAAGGTGGCCGTGCTTGAAAAAAGCGGACTGCCTTTTTTTTACAGAAGGCTATTAAAACGCGCGGTATTCGTAGCGGGGATTCTGTTCTGCGCCTTTTTTTTGATTGCAATGATGCAGAAAATATGGTGTATACAATTGGAAGGCAACAGAAAGATTACCGATGATGAGCTGATCGGTTTTCTCAATAAACAGGATATTCGAATCGGCTGCAATATCAAGGATATTTCCTATGAGGAGCTTGAGGCCGGAATCAGGGAAAACTTTAACGATATTATCTGGGCTTCCGTAATCAGAAAAGGAACTACACTTATCATCAGAATCAAGGAAAATGAATTTTATAATGAAGCCGCAGTTTATGAGGATTATACGGATCTGAGAAGCGAATATGACGGTACCATTCTGTCAATGGTGGTGCGAAAAGGAGTTCCGCTTGTAAAAATCGGAGATACTGTGGCCAAGGGTGATATTATGGTACAGGGTGCGGTTCCGATTTTGGATGAAAATTCTGAAATCTGTAAATATCAATACTGCCATGCCCAGGCGGATATTCTGATCCAGACACAGGAAATTTATGAGGAAACAATCTCAAGAGTCCATGAGGTCAGAATATACGGGGAAAACAGTAAAGGATTTGAAATCGGTTTTGGCACCCGCTTTTTCCAAATCGGAAAGAAGCGTTCTTCCGATAACGTTATAAGCAGCAAGAGTATCCATCAGATGGTGCTGTTTGATTATCTGTATTTGCCTCTTTATCTGAATATCACAACCTACACGCCGTATGAGACAGTGGACGAAACATACACACAGGAGGAGGCGCAGCAGATCCTTACAGACAATCTGGAAAAATATTTACATATATTATCTGAAAAAGGGGTACAAATTGTACGGAAAGATGTTAAAATAATAAAGAATGGGATGATTGTGCAGATAATTGCAAATCTGACTCTGAACAGAAATGCAGGTATTAGTACCGAAACAACTGTGGAGCTTACTGAGCATGGAGAAGATGATAACTGATTGCCTAACCTGTGATGTGCAGGACATCCAGAATGTATTCGGCGCAGGAGATGCTTATTGCAAAAAGCTGGAGTGCGATCTGAACGTGACCATTGTGGATCGTGACGGCGCAATTAAAATATCGGGTGCGCAGACCGATGTGACAAAGGCAAAGGGAATTTTACTGGAATTGATGACTTTGTCCAAAAGAGGGAATATGATAGAAGAACAGAAGGTAAACTATGCGATTGATATGTCAAAGGAAAATAAAGAGGACGGACTGCTGGCTATGGAGGATGCGCTGATCTGTCATACGGTTAACGGGAAACCGTTAAAGCCAAAGACCCTGGGGCAGAAAAAATATGTGGATGCAATCAGGGAACATATGATTGTTTTCGGCCTTGGCCCCGCCGGAACCGGAAAGACGTATCTGGCGATGGCAATGGCGATTACGGCATTTAAAAACGAGGAAGTCGGCAGGATCATTCTGACAAGACCCGCAATTGAAGCAGGCGAGAAGCTGGGCTTTTTACCGGGGGATTTGCAAAGCAAGGTGGATCCTTATTTAAGGCCGTTATATGACGCGCTTTATCAGATCATGGGTGCGGAAAGCTTTTCCAAAAATATGGAAAAGGGACTGATCGAGGTAGCGCCGCTTGCCTATATGAGAGGAAGGACTCTTGACAATGCCTATATTATTCTGGATGAAGCGCAGAATACGACGCCGGCGCAGATGAAAATGTTTCTGACCAGAATCGGATTCGGAAGCAAGGTCGTGATCACCGGAGACCAGTCTCAGAAGGATTTGGCCAAGGGAGTTCAGTCGGGTCTGGACGTTGCAATCAGAGTCTTAAAAAATGTGGATGAAATTGCATTTTGTAATCTTACCAGCAAGGATGTGGTCAGACATCCTTTGGTACAGAAAATTGTAAAGGCATACGAAAACTATGAAGAAAAAGAAAGCAGAAAATCAGGATATAACCAAAAAAGCAGAAAAAACGAACGCAGACAAAAAGCGGCAGAGCGGTAACAGGAAGCTTCTGCCGGCGTTTCTGGGCGCCTGCGTCATTATTTTGCTCTGCAGCGGCGCCTGCGTATACTTATATCCTCTGGAGTTGTCCGAGCAGATCAGGACAATGGTGACTGTGGCGTTATTTCTGCTTCTGTTATTATTTTCAGAATTCAGAAGCCGGATTGCCGGAGATTATCTGTATGACAATGCCGCCCATCGGGGACGTTTTTATATAGCGTATGTAATATTATTTGCGCTTGCCTGTTTCTTTCCGATGTTTACAAGGACCGGATGGCCGTTCCTGTTTTATGCCGTAGTGCTTACGCTTTTCGGCAACAGTATTACCGGAATGGTTTCCTATGTTTCGATTTTGAGTTTTACCTGTCTGGTGGGACAGACTGACTTTCAAACGTTCCTGTTCTATTTTTTTACCGGCATGTGCGTGGTGATCTTATTCTCCGTGTTGGATGAAAATTTCAGAATCGAGATACCGATGATATTATCCCTATTATGCTTTATGATATCTCTTTGTGCGAATCTGATTATTACGCAAAATGCAAATCTGTCGTTTCAGATGTTTTTAGTACCGCTGATCAGTCTGTTTTTGAATACGGTATTGATGATTATGTTTCTATGGTTTGTGAATATTGCGGTGATTAACCGGGAGAAAAGCAGATATCAGGAAATCAATGATCCGGAATTCGAACTCATGACGAAAATGAAGGAAGCCGGAAAACAGCATTATTATCAGGCCATACACACAGCATATCTTTGCAATAAAATTGCTTCCAGGCTATCCATGGATACGGATGCGGTTCGGGCAGCCGGATTCTACCACGGGGCCGGTATTATCAAAGGCGAGGATTCGCTTGAAAATCTAATGGAAATCTGCAGGGAATATGAATTTCCCGAAAAGGTCTGTGACATTTTAAGAGAATATAAGCAAAATGGCAGGATTTTAAACAAGGAAACCGCGGTGGTTCTGATGTCCAGTACGGTAATTGATGCAATTATGTCTCTGTTTGAACAGGATCATGATGCCAAAATCCAATATCATGAGGTCATCGGGCATTTGTTCCAAAAGAAGATGGAAAAGGGAATTTTTGATAAGTGTAATATATCTATTTATGAAATGAATCAAATGAAAAAAATACTGATAGAGGAAAATCTGTATTATGACTTTTTACGTTGAGACGGAAACAGAAAACAGACTGCCGTTTGCTGCAAAACAGCTGGGCGGGCAGGTAGCAGAGGCAGTCCTGGAAATGGAAAATTGCCCCTATGAGGCATCCGTTAATTTTCTCTTAACGGACAATGCCGGGATTCATGAGCTGAATCGCAGATTCAGAAAGATCGACAGCCCGACGGATGTTCTTTCTTTTCCGAATATCGAATTTGAGAAGGAAGCGGAATTTTGCGGACTGGAGGAGCGAAGCGAGGATTTTTTTGATCCCGATACCGGAGAATTGCTTCTCGGTGATATCGTGATTTCGCAGGATAAAGTTTTTGAACAGGCACAGCAATACGGACATAGCATAAAACGGGAATTTGCATTTTTGATTGCACATTCCATGCTGCATTTGTGCGGATATGACCATATGACGCCTGAGGAAGCTGCACGTATGGAAGAAAAGCAGGAGAAGGTACTTGGTAAGCTTGGAATTACGCGTGAATAAGTGAAAGGATTCTGATATGATGGATTTCAAAAGACAAAAGAAAATGGTTAATATCATTCTTGCGTGTGCATATTTCGTATGCTTTGCAAGATTTATTCCTATTAGAAATCAGATCGGAGATGAAGGCGTTGGGCTGTTTGCAGCGGCATTCCTGCTCTATTTTATCTATATGAGCGTGGTAAGGGCCGTTTTCTCAGAACTGATCTCCAAAATGATTAACAGCAGAATGAAGCGCGATCAGTACAAGAATGCCGGCAGAGTTTTTGATTTTTCACTGCTGGCGGGAGCTGCATCAGGAATTGTCGTCTGTATTGTCGTATTCCTTCTTTCGGGAGTACTTGCCGATACGGTTCTGGGAATGGAACATACGATATATGTGATCAGATATATGGCGCCTGCCTATACCTTCGGGACAGTGATTGCTGTTTTTTCGGGGTATTTAAAAGGCGTTGGAGATTATGTAACTGATGCTTTATTGGCACTAGGCAGCGAGCTTTTGACCTCCCTGCTCTGTCTTTTGATGTCCGGAGTGACCTATGGCCGCGGAACGAAGGTGTCCGACCTGCTGCATCAGGAAGTATATGCCGGAGTCTATGGTGCACGGGGCTGCGGAATCGCAGTGAGCCTGAGTGCGTTTCTTATGCTCCTGTTATACCTTTTGTTTTATGCACAGACGAAGGTCGCATTTAAACGCAGAACGATGAAGGATGCAGCGGCAAGGGAAGAAGAGTATTCCTTATATGCCCATATGCTGTATATTTCCTCCGCTGTTACTTATGTGTCCGTATTTCTGACCGTGCTTTGCCTTTACGTGGAGGAACGAATCCTGGTATCCCATATGAATGAGGTTTCCAAAGAGCATCCTGAACAGCTATTGAATGCAGCTGCAACATGGGGACGCTATTTCGGAAAAGGAATTGTATTTGTATGGTTTCCAATCGCCGTTATTTATGTAATTTATCATGGAACCGCTGTTTATCTCAGACGTTCTCTGAATCAGGATGACAGAAAGAATATCAGGGACACCATGCAGATGCGCCTGCGTAAATATATGTTGGTATTTTTACCGCTCACGGTATTCCTGTTTGTTTTTACCAAGCCGCTTATGGGCTTTGTCAGCATTGGTCAGATTTCGGACGTTATGGGTGCTGTCAAATTAGGAACCTTATCTGTTTTCTTTATCGGTCTTGCTTACATTTTCGCGCAAATCTGCATTGCAATGGATAAGAAGCTATATATCTTAATCATTCAGGCAGTATGCTTCCTGCTTCATATCATCGTGATGCGGATAGGAATCCGTTCCTATGAGAACGCTGCTTCGGCAATCGGGCTTGCGCAGCTGGTTTGCGCTGTTGTAACAGCGGTCATGTATGGAGCATTATTTACACTTCAGCTGGGCTACAGGCATAATCTGCTTCATTTGATCAAGCCTCTGATCGGCAGCGTTATATCGGGTCTTCTTGGAATGCTGATCGTTATGCTGTTTGCAGGAAAGGTTGCGGATGTACTGACTCTGATCATTGGCAGTATTGTGTTTGTAATTCTGTATTTGATTATCATGGCTCTGCTGCATGGATTGAGTAAAAAGGAACTGCTGAAGTTTCCGGGAGGGGCCTTTTTGGTACAAATGTTTTATCACAGATAATCGCAGAATGTCAGGAAACACAAGAGTGCATTAAGCATAATGATTTGGATAAAACAATTTGGATGACATAATTTGAATAAAACAATTTGAATATGCCGATACTATGCAAAAGGAGTCTGGTATGAAGCATTTGTATAGAATCGGCATTTTTGTGGCTGCATGCGTCATTGTAGGGGCGCTGATTTATTATTTATATGGACAATTCCGTTTAGAGGTGGCTGATCTGGGTGATTATCCGCAAATCTATGCGGACCAAAAGGATATGGAGTTCCAGCAGCAGATAGAAAAGGAAACTCCCGACGGTGACGCCTCACAGACGGCAGCCGCCAAAAGAGAGTTCGTAAGCAGACAGACTGTTTATCTGCTTGAGGAATATGACAGCTATGCAGGTACCTTGACCGTCCGGGAGTGTGAAATTCCAAGGCAGTATCTTGGGATGACGCGGCAGGAGCTGGAGGATGAACTTGCAATCTATGAGAAATCACCGTCCCTTGAAGATCTGTCCAAGGGACTGATCAGTGTGGTACTTGAGACTTTTTCCAGCGAAAAAATCACGATTCGCAAAACCTATTATCTGGAACCGGAAGAAGAATGTTATCTGCTTACGGTAGAAAATCATTATATTGTAGTATATTATAAAAATCTGAACACGTTATATTGCTATACCGACATTGAATTTGAACAGCTGCCGAAAGCGCTTCAAACAGAGATTATGGGCATTAAGACTATCAAAACGGAAGAGGAATTGTTTGCTTTTCTGGAATCCTACAGTAGTTAATACTTCGAAACGGAGAGGTTACATGGAGAAAGTGATGAAAATAGCCGTGATCGGAGCCGGCGCAAGCGGACTGACCGCAGCCGTTACGGCGGCGGAGCAAGGCGCACAGGTTACCGTATATGAGCATACTGCACAGGCCGGTAAGAAGCTGCTCATGACCGGAAACGGAAAATGCAATCTGACCAATCTGGATATCTCCGCAGAATGTTATCATACGGATTATGAACCGAAAGCGGACAAAATCGGACAAATTCTGGAGAAATATCCGCCCCGGAAGATTATTCAATGGTTTGAAGCACACGGATTGCTGACCAGAAGCAAAAACGGTTATGTTTATCCTTATTGCGAGCAGGCATCCGCGGTTTTGAAAACCTTATTACATAGCTGTAAACAGTCAGGTGTGAAAATCAGATATCAATATGACTGTTACAGGGATTTGAAACTGCAAAAAGAAAGCACAGACAGCCTCTCCGGGAAATTTCGTATCGGAAATGAAAGCTATGACCGAATCATACTGGCCTGCGGAGGAAAATCCTTTCGAAGCACCGGCTCCGACGGAAGCGGCTATGAGCTTGCGAAGCTGTTTGGACATCATGTGATAAAGCCGATGCCGGCATTGGTTCAGCTGCATACCGATCTGGCAAACTGGAAACTGCTTTCCGGAGTCCGGGCACAGGGGTGTGTCCGATTTGAAACGAAGGAAGATCAGCCGCAGAAAATTCCCCCGGAGCAGGGAGAAATCCAGTTCACCGAATACGGAATATCAGGAATTCCGGTTTTTCAGATCAGCCGGCATGTGATAAAAAGCGGTTTTGCAAATTTTCCCGTCGTAACGTTGGATTTGATGCCGGAATACTCTTTGGAGCAGGTTCGGACTATGCTTGTTGACCGAATAAGTCAATGTCAAAATCTGACGTTACCTGAAGCATTAACCGGAATCCTTCATGAAAAGCTGCTGGCTTATCTCCTTCAGGTTCTTAATTATTCCGAAATTACGATTCGTGAACTTGATCAAACCGGAAAAATACAGGAAGCGGCAGGCAGAATAGCCGGATATGTTAAGGAACTGAAGGTTCCGGTTACAGGAAGCCATAAGCTTGATGCTGCCCAGGTCACTCAAGGCGGGATACCGCTTCATGAAGTGGATGAACATTTACAGTCCAAATATGTAAAGGGGCTGTATTTTGCAGGCGAAATGCTGGATGTGGACGGTAAATGCGGCGGATATAATCTTCACTGGGCATGGGCAAGCGGCCGGTTGGCGGGAACTATCATACATGAAGGAGGTTATGGTTCATGATTAGAGTGAATCCGGTCAAATGCAGACCGGAAACGATTTATGATCAAGACGGAAAGCTCAATCTTCATGAATTGAAGCGGGAAACCGCAAGGGTTTTAAAAATTTCCGCGGACCGGATCAAAGAGCTGAAGGTGACCAGGCGTTCCGTTGACGCCAGAAAGAAGCCGGACATTTTCTATATATTTGCTGTGGATGTTTCTCTTTCCGGTATCAGTGAGGAACAGCTCTTGAAACGCTGTAAATCGGAAAAAGTATTCAAAAGCAATGATAAAAAATATGTATTTCCCGCATCGGGAGTAAAAAAGCTGACGGACAGGCCTGTGATCATTGGAATGGGGCCTGCGGGGCTTTTCTGCGCTTATGAGCTTGCACTGCACGGATACAGACCTGTCATACTCGAACGCGGAAGCTGTGTGGAGGAACGTACCGGGGACATAGAAGCATTTTGGAATGACGGGCGCCTGAAAACCGATTCCAATGTGCAGTTCGGAGAGGGCGGAGCCGGCGCCTTTTCCGACGGAAAGCTGAATACCCTTGTCAAGGACAAGGACGGGAGAAACCATGAGGTTTTGAGAATCTTTCATCAGTTTGGCGGCTGTGAAGAAATCCTGTATGATCATAAACCGCATCTGGGTACGGATCTTCTTGTTACCATTGTTAAAAACATGCGGGAACGAATTCTTTCGCTGGGCGGTGAAATTCATTTTCATTCAAAGATGGTGGATTTTGAGACGAGCGCAGGCAGGGTCACAAAAGTGCTTACAGAGGACGGAAAGAGCTATCCGTGCGGCATTCTGGTGCTTGCCATCGGTCATAGCGCGAGGGATACCTTTGAAATGCTTTATGACAAACGGATTCCGATGGAAGCAAAGTCCTTCGCGGTGGGTCTGCGCGTGGAGCATTTGCAGGAGAACATCAACGTATCCCAATACGGAAGAAGGGATGCCGGAATTTTGGGCGCAGCCCCCTATAAGCTGACTGCAAAAGCCTCGGACGGACGCGGGGTGTATTCCTTTTGCATGTGCCCCGGCGGGTATGTGATAAACGCTTCCTCCGAGCCCGGCAAAACGGCCGTAAACGGTATGAGTTATTCCGGGCGTGAGAGCCGGAATGCAAACAGTGCGATTATCGTCACGGTAACCCCCGAGGATTTTGAAGATACGCATCCGCTTGGAGGAGTCGCCTTTCAAAGACAGCTTGAGGAACGCGCCTATCAGATCGGGCAGGGTGCGGTTCCGGTATCGTACTATGATGATTTTCGCGAACAGGTGTTGCATATGCAGACACAGCCGGACACTGCGAAGCAAAGGGCTCGAAACATCAAACCCTGCATCAAAGGAAAATACCGATTTGCAGAAGTTTCCAAAATTCTTCCGGAAGTGCTTTCAAAGGCATTGATTGAGGGAATGGAGCAATTTGACCGCATGATTCCGGGTTTTGCAGGTGAGGATGTACTCGTGGAGGGCATAGAAAGCAGAACCTCATCCCCTGTCAGAATCATCAGAAATGAAGCGTGCAAGGGATGCTTTGAAAACCTGTATCCCTGCGGCGAAGGCGCAGGCTATGCGGGCGGCATTACCTCTGCGGCAATGGACGGAATGCGTGTTGCGGAAATGATCGCCTTAGAGTATACTTCTTTTGAATAGAGAATTTGTTACAGGAGTGATTATGAATACATATAGAGAAGCAATCAAAGACAAAAAAAGAATTGTAATCAAGATCGGCTCATCATCCTTGCAGCATCCCGAGACCGGGGATTTGGATTATATCAAAATGGAAGTTCTGGTCCGTGAATTATGCAATCTGAGAAATCAGGGCAGGGATGTTGTGCTTGTGACCTCCGGTGCGATTGCATGCGGTAAAAAAGCGGTTTCCATCAAAGATGGGAATCAGGGGGATAACCCGATTGCGGTCAAGCAGGCATGCGCCGCAATCGGTCAGGCCAGACTCATGATGACCTATCAGAAAATTTTTGCGGAATACAATCAGGTAACGGCGCAGATTCTGATGACCAAGAATACCATTCTGGATAATCTGAACAGATTTAATGCAGCTAATACCTTTACCGAACTGCTAAAGTTGGGCGTCATACCCATTGTCAACGAAAATGATACTGTCGCCACCTACGAAATCGAAATCGGCGATAATGATACCCTTTCCGCCATAGTAGCCGCCTTGATCGGTGCGGATTTACTGATCCTGTTATCCGATATTGACGGTTTTTACACGGACAATCCTCGTAAAAATCCGGATGCCAGATTTATACCGGTAGTGGAAAAGCTGGATGATGACATTATGCGGATGGGGAAACATGAGACAGGCAGTAATGTCGGTACCGGCGGAATGAACACCAAACTGGCAGCCGCCAGAATTGCCACTGCATCCGGCGCGGATATGATTATCGCAAACAGCAGTGATATCAGAATCATTCACAGAATTATGGACGGAAGGGACTATGGCACCATTTTTACCGCACATAAGGACGATGACTTTTATCTGAAAGATTTTGTGGAACATTTGCATGACCAATGACGAAACGGAGATTTCTATGAAAGTAGAAGAATTAATCAAAAGAATTAATGAGCTATATCACAAATCCAAGGCAGAGGGCTTAAACGAAGAAGAAAAAGCAGAGCAGGCAAGACTCAGGCAGGAATACATTCAAAATATCAAAGCCAATGTGAGGGCGCAGCTGAATCAGATTTCCATTCAGAATGAAGACGGAACCGTAACGAATCTTGGGGATCAATATGGACATGGAATGCACTGAGCTCAAAAAGCAAATCAGACAGAGGGCACTGTCCCGAAGAGATCGGCTGCCGGCGCAAATTCGGGCGCAAAAGAGCGGACAAATCGTGCAGCGCCTTTTACAGACAGAATACTATCAAAACTGCAGCGCACTCTTTTGTTATCTTTCTTTTCGCAGTGAGGTTGAAACCGCCGCTCTGATTTTGCAGGCAATCAAGGACCAAAAAACAGTGGCCTGTCCCCGCGTAACGGATCCTAAGCAGAAGGAAATGGAATTTTTTGAGATTCATGATTTTGCAGACTGCACAATCGGACATTACGGAATCCGGGAGCCGGAAGCTCACTGCAGGCATATCCTGCCGGAGCCTTCCGGGGCTCTGATGATCGTACCCGGCAGCTGCTTTCACAAAACCAAACGCAGAATCGGATACGGCGGCGGCTATTATGACAGATATCTTGCCGCACATCCCGTAAAATCCGTCGGATTATTCTTTGACTGCCAGGAAGAAGATATGATACCATGTGATCAGTACGATCAAAGCATGGATATCATTATTACGGAATCTGTAATACTATTCTGATCCCAAACCCGATGTCCCAAATCGGATATTCCCAAATCGCGAAGGATCGCCGTTATCATCGGGGTATCACACAGGAATGCATAGGAAAGGAACACAATGAGCGAATTAGAAGAAATCGGAAAAAAGGTCGTACAGGCCAAATATGAAATACAAAAGCTGTCAACGGCGAAAAAGGATCAGGCGCTTTTGGCAGTTGCAAAAAAGCTTTTGGAAGATACGGAATATATTATCAGCCAAAATAAAACGGATATGGACGCCGCTGCCGGGAAGGGAATGCATCCGGGAATGCTGGATCGTCTCAAACTGACCGCAGAGCGGATCAAGGCCATGGCGGAGGGGCTTGTGCAAATTACAGAGCTCCCTGATCCGGTCGGAATCGTGCTGGAACAATTCGACAGACCAAACGGCTTAAAGCTGAAAAAGGTCAGCGTACCGCTTGGAGTCATCGGCATTATTTACGAATCAAGGCCCAATGTTACGGCTGATGCCTTCGGCCTGTGCTTCAAAGCAGGCAATGCCGTGATTTTAAAGGGCGGCTCCGATGCCATTCATTCCAATGCCGCCATTACGCAAAGCATACGCAGCGCATTGAAGGAATGCGGGATATCGGAGGACGCCATTTCTCTGATTCATTCAACGGACAGAGAAGTGACAGCGCAGTTTATGAAGCTCAAGCAATATGTGGACGTTCTGATTCCCCGAGGCGGCGCAGGACTGATCCGCGCCGTTGTGGAAGGCGCCAGCATTCCGGTCATTGAGACAGGTACCGGAAACTGCCATATCTATGTGGACAAGGATGCCGATCAGGAAAAGGCCATTCCCATTATCATCAATGCAAAGACTCAGAGAATCGGGGTATGCAATGCCTGCGAGTCCCTGGTAATCCATAAAGAAATTGAAGATGCCTTTTTACCTAAACTTGCAAAGGCTTTAAGGGAAAAGCAGGTTGAAATCCGTGCGGATGAGGCCGCAAAAAGTGTAATAGGAGCATGTACGCCGGCTACGGATGAGGATTTCGGCACCGAGTATCTGGATTATATCATTTCGATCAAAACAGTCGGCTCTGTAGAGGAAGCGATTTCACACATCAATCGTTACAACACGGGACATTCCGATGCCATTATTACAGAAAACGAATCGACTGCAGAGAAGTTCTTAAATCAGGTGGATTCCGCCTGCGTTTACGTGAATGCGTCCACGCGCTTTACGGACGGCTTTGAATTCGGCTTTGGCGCGGAGATCGGAATTTCCACGCAAAAGCTCCATGCAAGAGGTCCTATGGGCTTAAGGGAACTGACCACCTACAAATATCAGATTTTGGGCAGCGGTCAAATCCGCGGCTAAACGAATCGGATGAATCCATTGTAAATTAACCGGACGGTAAATATAAATATCGAAGCGGCCTAAAACACAGCTTCGGATCGGAGATGAAATGAACCCCATCAATCAGGAGAACCAACACGAAACGGAAACGGAGCGTCAGTATTCATATATACAGCAGGCAAAAGAATTCGTCTTGAAAGAAGAAGAACGGTTAGGACGCCGCCCAACCTGCGCAGTCATTACCTTCGGCTGTCAGATGAACGCAAGGGATTCCGAGAAACTGGAAGGTATTTTAAAAGAAATCGGATATGAGTGCAGTGACAATGAAGAAGCGGATTTCGTCATTTATAATACCTGTACGGTGCGTGATAACGCCAACCAAAGAGTATACGGCAGACTGGGATTTGTAGGCAGTATGAAGAAAAAAAATCCGCACAAGAAAATTGCTCTGTGCGGATGTATGATGCAGGAAGAAACGGTCATTGAGAAAATCAAACAGAGCTATCATTTTGTGGACTTGATCTTCGGAACACATAATATTTTTAAATTTGCGGAGCTTTTAGTAGCCATGTATCAGTCTGACCGAATGATTATTGATATCTGGAAGGACACGGACCAGATTGTGGAAAATCTCCCTGTCAGCAGGAAATATTCCTTTAAATCCGGTATTAATATTATGTTCGGCTGCAATAACTTCTGCAGCTATTGCATTGTGCCCTATGTCAGAGGACGGGAACGAAGCAGGGAACCGGTTGAAATCATCAGAGAAGTTGAGCGCCTTGCAGCAGACGGCGTTAAGGAAGTCATGCTGCTTGGTCAGAATGTCAATTCCTACGGAAAAAATCTGGATGTACCGATGAACTTCGCACAGCTGCTGCAAGAGGTTGAAAAAGTGTCCGGAATTGAAAGAATCCGTTTTATGACCTCCCATCCTAAGGATCTGTCCGATGAACTGATTCAGGTTATGAAGGAGTCAAAGAAAATCTGCAGACATCTTCACCTGCCGCTTCAGTCAGGTTCCAGCAGAATTCTGACACAAATGAACCGCAGATACACCAAGGAACAATATCTGTCGCTTGCGCTGAAAATCCGTAAGGAGATTCCGGATATTGCGCTTTCTACGGATATTATCGTTGGCTTCCCGGGGGAAACGCCCAATGATGTGGACGATACCATTGATGTCATCAGACAGGTGCAATTTGATCATGCGTTTACCTTTATTTACAGTAAACGTACCGGAACACAGGCGGCAGCGATGGAGAATCAAATTCCCGAGAGCGAAGTAAAGCTTCAATTTGACAGAGTTCTCAAAACGGTTCAGGAAACGGCAAGAGCACAGGTTCAAAAATGGCAGGGAATGGTTCTGCCCACACTGGTGGAAGAAATAAACGAGCAGGATGAAACGCTTGTTACCGGAAGACTTTCCAATAATACCATTGTTCATTTTAAAGGGACAGCGGATATGATCGGACAGATTCTTCCTGTTAAACTTACCAAATGTCAGGGCTTTTATTATCTCGGAGAAGCCATGCCGGAAAATAAGTTATAAAACGAATGAAATAGTTGATAACGGTCTTTCCCGGAAAACGAATGTATTTATGCAAGACGGAGGGACTGCGTATCATGCAGAAAGGATTGGCTGATAACATGTCTGAATTATCACCAATGATGCAGCATTATTTAGATACAAAGGAAAAATATAAGGATTGTATTCTTTTTTACCGATTAGGTGATTTTTATGAAATGTTCTTTGACGATGCGATTACCGTATCCAAAGAACTGGAAATTACGCTGACAGGAAAGCAATGCGGTCTGGAAGAACGGGCGCCCATGTGCGGCATTCCCTACCACGCCGTGGACAATTATCTGAACCGACTGGTTGCAAAGGGATACAAAATAGCCATTTGCGAACAGTTAGAGGATCCCAAGCTTGCCAAGGGAATGGTGAAGCGCGATGTTATCAGAATTGTCACTCCCGGCACCAATGTGGAGAACCAGTCCATAGATGAAGGAAAAAACAATTATCTGATGTCGGTTGTTTATCTGCAAACGAGCATCGGAATTTCCGTTGTGGATGTTTCTACGGGCGATTACTTTCTGACCGAAGTGGAAGACAGCAGGAAGCTTCTGGATGAGATCAGTAAATACCATCCCTCCGAGATCATCTGTAACGAAGCTTTTCTGCTGAGCGGAATCGACGTTGAAGACTTACGGAGCAGACTGCATATTTGCATCAACCAGTTGGAACCGTGGTATTTCGATGATACCGCCTGCAAAAAGGCGCTAATGAAGCATTTTAAGGTAAATGTGCTGACCGGACTTGGCATAGAGGATTTTCCAAACGGTATGATTGCCGCCGGAGCCGTTATGCTGTATCTGAATGAGACGCAGAAGATTTCGCTTGCGCATATTACTCATTTATATCCGTATCTGACCAGTAAATACATGCTGCTTGACAGCTCCACAAGGAGAAATCTGGAGCTGACGGAAACACTGCGCGAGAAAACCAAGCGCGGGAGTCTTTTATGGGTACTTGACAAGACCAAAACAGCCATGGGTGCCAGAACGCTCAGAAGCTATATTGAACAGCCCTTAATCGATAAAAATGATATTGAAAAAAGACTGAATGCAGTTTCGCAGCTCTGTCAGGACCCTGTAGCAAGGGATGAAATCAGAGAGTATTTAAATCCCATCTATGATCTGGAACGGCTGCTGGGCCGCGTCAGTTATCAGACCGCCAATCCCAGAGACCTGATTGCATTCCGCAATTCTTTAAGCATGCTTCCGGGAATCAAGATCGTTTTGTCCGGCTTTTCGGACCGGATGCTGTCGGAACTGAATCAGGACATTGATCCGCTCGAGGATGTCTGCCGTCTGATCGAGGATTCCATCGATGATGATGAGCCTCCCGTTACGATCCGTGAAGGCGGCATCATCAAAACCGGTTTTGACGAAGACATTGACAGGTTCAGACAGGCCAAGACAGACGGAAAGAGCTGGCTTGCAAAGCTGGAAAACGAGGACAGGGAAAGAACCGGAATTAAAAATCTGAAAATCAAATATAACAAGGTATTCGGCTACTATTTTGAAGTAACGAATTCCTTTAAAAATCTGGTTCCTGACGATTATATCAGGAAGCAGACCCTGACCGGAGCGGAACGTTATACCACGCCGAAGCTGAAGGAGCTTGAGGATACCATTTTAAATGCAGAGGATAAGCTGTATACTCTGGAATATGATATGTTCTGCAAAATCAGGGATACCATTGCCACGGAGCTTGAACGGATCCAGAAAACGGCAAAAGCAATCGCCAGACTCGATGTTTTCTGTTCCCTGTCCCTTGTTGCAGAGAGAAACCGCTATGTCAGACCCAATATCAACGAAAAAGGGATCATTGATATCAAGGCCGGCAGACATCCTGTGGTAGAGCAGATGATCGATCATGATATGTTCGTATCCAACGATACCTATCTTGACAATCAGAAGCATTGCGTTTCGGTAATTACAGGGCCTAATATGGCCGGAAAATCCACCTATATGCGTCAGACCGCCCTGATCGTTCTGATGGCACAGATCGGCTCCTTTGTGCCTGCCGCAAGCGCGGATATCGGTCTGGTGGACAGAATTTTTACCAGGGTGGGCGCCTCCGATGATTTGGCCTCCGGCCAGAGCACCTTCATGGTGGAAATGAATGAGGTAGCCAATATTCTGCGTAACGCCACATCCAAATCCCTGCTGGTGCTTGATGAAATCGGACGCGGAACCTCAACCTTTGACGGTCTGTCCATTGCATGGGCTGTTATCGAACACATCAGTAACAAGAAAATTCTGGGCGCTAAGACACTGTTTGCCACCCATTATCATGAGCTGACAGAGCTGGAAGGCAAGATCAGCAATGTCAACAATTACTGTATTGCCGTCAAAGAAAAAGGCGATGATATTGTTTTTTTGCGAAAAATTATCAAAGGCGGCGCGGACAGAAGCTACGGCATTCAGGTTGCAAAGCTGGCCGGCGTACCGGACATGGTCATCGACAGGGCAAAAGAAATTGCAAAACAGCTCAGCGACAATGATATTACGGAAAAGGTCCAAAGTATTGCGATAGAAAATAAGCCGGATAAAAAGAAAGCGGTTCACTATGACGAAGTGGATCTATCGCAGATGTCTCTATTCGATACGGTTAAGGATGAGGATGTACTTAAGGAACTGAAGGAGATTGATATTACGAATCTGACGCCGCTCGATGCACTGAACACATTATACAAATTACAAAACATGTTAAAAAACCGCTGGTAACAATTGGGACGCTTCATCTTTGGAAAAGAGGGAATCCGCATGAAAAACAACGGTATCTTCAATACCAAAAGAGCTGTTACAGTGATTGCAGTGATTGTCTGTATCACCGTAATGTTTCTGGGAGGATTATTGGTATATGAACGTCTGACAGCAAGAAAAATACCGAAAAAGCTGTCTCATAATTTGGAGCCCTGGCTCATCAATGAGCTTGCCATGCTTGATGAAAATGCAGGATGGGCATTTGATGTGAACAATTATATTTACCGTACTACGCAAGGAACACAGTCGTTTGAGAAGATTGCCGAACTCGACTCTGTTTTTGTATCCTCCGATCATTTTGTTGATACCTGCTTTTTAAACGCAGACAGCGCCTATTTTTCCTTCTTTGAAGATGCAAGCCGGATCGGGCTGACATACACAAACGACGGCGGAAACCAATGGAAAACGACCTATCTTCCGTATGATGAACATGTCGGAGAGGTATATGTCAGTTTCCCCCATGAGCAGACCGGATATCTTTTATACTATTATCTTACGGCAGACGGAGCATCCGCAATTTATTTGTACCAAAGTAATAACGGCGGCGAAAGCTTTGAGCTTTCGGCGGATTTGTCTGAAGTGATTTCGGGAAGTCCAACCGGAATATCGTTTGCAACAGATCAAAAGGGCTTTATCAGTGTATCCGGAGAGGAAGGTTATCTGTATATGACCTCGGATTGCGGACAGACATGGGAGCATGTTTCACTTGATTTAAGCAGCTTACCGGATGATCCGGATTATGTAAGCGGTATGGTTCCGGTATTTTACGGTAATGACAGACAAAGCGGGAAGCTGGTACTGGAATACGGCGAGGGAGAACAAGTATCCTACGCGCTGTTTCAAACCCATGACAGCGGAAATACCTGGCGTTTGGAAGGAACTTTATTTTATAATGATGATCCTTCGTACTGGAACCGGATTATTTATTATAGTTTTTGGAGCGATCAAGACGGCTGTCTCATCGACAGATCAAATTATGTTTCGATGGCAGAGCTGATACATTAAGCCTTTATCGTCTCTCAAGCCCAAAAGAAAGGATGGAATGGTCATGGCGCAAATAGCAGTCTTAGATGCAGGCACAATTGATAAGATCGCAGCCGGAGAGGTTGTGGAGCGTCCCGTCAGTGTGGTAAAAGAGCTGGCGGAAAATGCTATGGATGCCGGCGCCGGAGCGATTACCGTTGAAATCAGCGAGGGCGGCGTAAACTTTATCCGTGTCACCGACAACGGCAGCGGTATTGCGCCGGCCCAGGTAGAAACCGCCTTTCTTCGCCACGCAACCAGCAAAATAAAGTCTGTTGAGGATCTGCTGCATGTCACCTCGCTGGGCTTTCGGGGCGAGGCTCTATCCAGTATTGCGGCCGTTGCAAAGGTGGAATTGATCACCAAAACTGCGGATCAGGTCATCGGTGTGCGCTATGAAATTGAGGGCGGCAAAAAAACCGGATTTTCCGAGGTCGGTGCACCGGACGGAACCACCGTCATGGTCAGAAATCTGTTTTATAATATTCCGGTCAGGAGAAAATTTCTGAAATCCTATGCTACGGAAGGCAGCTATATTGCAGATCTGATGGAGCATCTGGCTTTATCAAGGCCCGAGATTTCTTTTAAATTTGTAGTGAACCATGATACCAAATTCCACACCAGCGGAAACGGAGATTTGAAAGAGGTCATTTACCGTATCTACGGGCGTGATATATCGGAAAATCTATTGCCCGTCCGATATGAGGATCAGGGAATCCGGATATCCGGATACATCGGAAAGCCGGAAATGAACCGTGCTAACAGAAATTTTGAGATTTATTTTGTCAATCATCGTTATATTAGAAGCAATCTCATTTCAAGAGCTGTGGAAGAGGCCTATAAGCCTTTCCTGATGCAGCATAAATACCCGTTCTGCGTGATTTCCGTTGAGATCGCTGCGGACGAAATTGATGTAAACGTGCATCCGTCCAAAATGGAGATCCGTTTTATCAGACAGGCGGAATTTTATCAGATTTTATGCACAAGTATCACGATTGCCATCCGAGGAAAGGAACTCATTCCGGAAGTGATACTGGATGAGAAAGCCAGAAAGCAGGAAATCGAAGCCGAACTGAAGGAACAGACAAAGGATGTACCGGAGCCTTTTGAAAAAAGCCGGTTGCCGGAGTACGGGGAAAAGCCGCCGGCTCAGCCATATCAAAGAGAAGCGATAAAGGCAAAGGCGATGCCGCTTTCGGAGGATTCCTTCTTTACGGTAACAGGCGAAAAGTCCGAAAAAATGCAAGAATTCTTTCAATCCGATGTTCGGACGAATCTGATAAGTGAATTCAAAACGCCCCAAAAGCCTGAAAATGTAGAAATTCATGCAAATATCCCGGAGCCTCAGGAACCTGCGTCCTTAGAAAAACCGGTTCAAAAGCCGGTTCAGATGGAATTGTTTTCCGATAAACTGTTAAGCAAAGAGTCCGTGAAAGAGCACCGGATTTTAGGACAAATTTTTGATACCTATTGGCTTGTGGCCTTTCAGGACAAGCTGTTCATCATTGACCAGCATGCGGCACATGAAAAGGTCAAATTTGAACGTCTGATGAAGCATCTGAAGGAAAAGGAGATCCCAAGCCAGCTGCTGCAGCCTCCGATGGTTCTTACGCTGAATGCCAAAAGCAGAGGCGTTTTACAGGAATATCTTGACTATTTTGCGGCAATGGGTTTTGAAATCGAAGATTTCGGCGGAAATGAGGTCGCTATCCGTGCAGTGCCGATGGACTTATACGGATGTGATGAGAAGCGTTTGTTTGAGGAAATGCTGGATGAACTGTCGGAGGGGCCCGTAAAGGGAACACCCGAAGTGATATACCATAAGCTTGCATCCATGGCATGTAAATCGGCGGTCAAGGGAAATACCAGAATCAATGTAAGAGAAGCGCAGGAACTGATCGACGAACTGCTCACGCTGGAAAATCCGTATCATTGTCCTCACGGCAGGCCAACGATCATTTCCATGTCAAAATATGAAATAGAGAAGAAATTTAAACGTATTGTAACATAGGAGCGCAGCGATATCTTGGAAACGAATAAAAAACCCCTGATTATCCTGACCGGCCCAACGGCAGTCGGAAAAACAAAGTTGTCCATTCAGCTTGCAAAAGCAATCGGCGGAGAAATCATCTCCGCCGATTCCATGCAGGTATACCGCGGCATGGATATCGGTTCCGCCAAGATCAAAGAGGCGGAAAAAGAAGGAATCAGACATTATCTGATTGATGTGCTTGATCCCGAAGAAGAATTTAATATTGTCATGTTCAAGCATATGGCAAAGGAGGCTATGTCGCAGATTTATGCAAACGGCAAAATACCGATTATCGCAGGCGGAACAGGCTTTTATATCCAGTCCGTACTCTATGATATTGATTTTTCCCCACATGATGAAAAGGACGGAATCAGAAACGAACTGGAACGGCTGGCAAAACAGGAAAACGGTACTCATCTGCTTTACGAGCGTTTAAAGCAAACAGACCCGGCATCGGCCGAAATCATTCATGAAAATAACGTAAAAAGAGTAATTCGCGCCATTGAATTTTATGAAGAAACGGGGCAGCAAATTTCCGAACACAACAAACAGCAGCACGCCAAGGAATCCCCATATCATTATCTGTATTTTGTTCTCAACGACGACAGGGCGCTTGTCTATGACAGGATCGATCAAAGAGTGGACCGGATGATAGCGGACGGACTTGTGGATGAGGTTCGCGCACTCAAAGACAAAGGGCTAAGGCGCGATATGGTATCCATGCAGGGACTCGGATATAAGGAAATTCTGGATTATCTGGAGGGAATCCTTACGCTTGAAGAAGCGGTATACAGAATCAAACGCGATACCAGACATTTTGCAAAACGCCAGATTACTTGGTTTAAAAAGGAGCGAGATGTCATATGGCTCGAACGAAATGCTTTTCGCAGCGGCGCTGAAGACACAGACGAGCTTATATTACAGGCAATGCTTCAGAAGATAAAAACACGGCTTAAGGAGATTGGAACAGATGGATATGTATCAAATGTATGAGCAAATGGGAATATCAAAAAAGACATACGATGCCGGGGAGGCAGTCATAAAATCCCTGGAGAATCGTTTTCGCGATATTGACAGCTGTGCAGAATTCAATCAGCTCAAGGTGATCAAGGCTATGCAGGATGCCAAGGTATCGGAGGCCTGTCTGCTTGGAACCACAGGCTACGGTTACGGCGATATCGGCCGGGATACCCTGGAACAGGTTTATGCCAATGTATTTCATACCGAGGATGCGCTGGTACGGTCCCAGATTACCTGCGGCACACATGCGCTTGCACTTGCTCTCATGAGCAATTTAAGACCGGGGGATGAGCTGTTATCGCCCGTAGGAAAACCCTACGATACCCTGGAAGAAGTGATTGGAATCAGACCCTCTAAGGGATCGCTTGCCGAATACGGCATTACCTACCGTCAGGTCGAACTGCTCCCTGACGGAGGCTTTGATTATGAAGGTATTAAGCAGGCGATCAATCCCAAAACAAAACTGGTCACCATTCAAAGATCCAAGGGTTATCTGAATCGTCCGACCTTATCCGTACAGGCGATCGGAGAACTGATCCATTTTATCAAAGGCATCAGACAGGACATCCTCTGCATGGTGGATAACTGCTACGGAGAATTCGTTGAAAAAACGGAGCCTTCCGACGTCGGCGCGGATATGGTGGTCGGCTCTTTAATCAAAAATCCCGGCGGCGGACTTGCGCCGATCGGCGGTTATATTGCCGGAAAAAAAGAATGTGTAGAAAATGCCGCATTCCGGCTGACCTCTCCGGGACTTGGCAAGGAGGTCGGAGCCTCCCTCGGTGTTTTAAAAGACTTTTATCAGGGGCTGTTTCTGGCACCGTCCGTGACCGCTTCCGCACTCAAGGGCGCTGTCTTTGCCGCAAATTTGTTTGAACCATGCGGTTTTTTATGTATTCCCGATGCGAAAGAAGAACGTTATGATATTATACAGGCAATTACCTTCGGTCAGCCGGAGGGCGTAATCGCATTCTGCCGGGCAATTCAGGCAGCCGCAGGAGTCGATGGCTTTGTAAATCCCGAGCCATGGGACATGCCAGGCTATGACAGCAAGGTAATCATGGCTGCGGGAGCATTCGTATCCGGTTCTTCCATAGAATTATCCGCGGACGGACCGATGAAACCGCCGTATACCGTATTTTTTCAGGGCGGCCTCACCTGGGAGCATGCCAAATTCGGCATTTTAAAAGCATATCAGAATTTCGTGGATCAGGGACTGATCATGGGCTAGAGATCATCCTGAATCAGGAGGACTGATCATATGGCTCAAAAACTGATCCGTCAATAATTTTTCATGAAGTTCTATACATAAAAAACCGAATGTGGTAAAATTATAAAAGTGTGCGAAAGTATTTTTTGCCTCAAGCAATGTGAATGTACCCGGAGAGTAAACTCCATGATTGAGGATATACTTATGAAAAAACAGAATATTGATAAGCCATATGAGAAATTTATGGCATTTGGTCCTGCCTATTTAACGGACGCCGAGCTGCTCGCCATCATTATCAGAACGGGGACCGCGGGCGTGGATGCGCTGTCGCTTGCAAAACAGATTTTGAAGCTGAACGAAAACCATGACGGTCTGCTTGGACTGCATCATATCAGCTTAAGCCAGCTGATGTCCATACACGGAATCGGCGAGGTCAAGGCAGTCAGGATCAAATGCATTGCAGAACTGTCCAATCGAATTGCATCAGCAAGAACAACGGACAGGCTGCAGTTCCAAAAGCCGGAGCTGGTAGCTGCACATTACATGGAACAGATGAGGCATCTGGAATATGAAAAGATTCTCTGTGTCATGCTGGATAATAAAGCGCGGTTTATAAAAGATATTGTAGTATCGACCGGAACAGTCAACACATCTATTATGTCTGCAAGAGAAATCTTTATGAAGGCGTTAGAATACCATGCCGTATATATCATGCTGTTACACAATCATCCGAGCGGCGACCCGACTCCCAGCGAGGATGATATTACATCTACGCGGAAAATCAAGGCTGCGGGTTCCATGCTTCAGATTCCTCTCCTGGATCATATTGTAATCGGAGACGGGCGGTATATCAGTATGGCAGAACATAGCCTGTTATAAAAAACGTAGAAAAGAGAAGCACAGAAAGGGGAAAATCATTTGGGAAACAATGTTTTTGGTATTGACCTTGGTACCAGCAATATAAAGATTTACAGCAAAAATGAAGATACAATCATGGTCGAAAAGAATTTGATTGCAATAGAGAACAAAAATTCTCTGTTTGCATATGGGGATTCTGCCTATGAGATGTATGAAAAGGCGCCCTCCAATATTCATATTTCCTATCCGCTTTGCAACGGTGTAATTGCCGATATTCAGAATATGCAGCTGCTGATTAAGTATTTTATCAACGATATTTGTAAGGGCTCTATCAGGCCTTCCGACTATTATATTGCCGTTCCCACGGATGTAACGGAGGTTGAAAAACGAGCGTTCTATGATCTGGTAAAGGATGCGGGCGTTAAGGCCAAAAAGATCATGGTGGTGGAAAAAGCGGTTGCCGACGGTCTCGGGCTTGATATCGATGTAAAGAACTCTCAGGGAGTTCTTGTGGTAAACGTCGGCTATGATACAACGGAAATTTCGATCTTGTCCCTGGGCGGCATTGTTTTAAGCAAGCTGATCAAGGTCGGAGGACAGAAATTTGACGATGCCATCAGAAATGCCATCCGCAGGGAATACAGCCTGATGGTGGGCGGAAGAACTGCGGAAAAAGTCAAGATTTCTCTTGGTGAACTGGAGAAAAGCGGCAGCAATGCGGTTGTGTACGGACGTGATATCGTGACCGGGCTTCCCGTAGAACGGGAAATTCCAACCTCTCTGGTAGACGAATGTCTGAAAGAACACTTTTCAACCATTATCGATAATATCAAGGTCATTTTGGAAAGAACTCCGCCGGAGCTGGCAGCGGATATTTACCGTCATGGCCTATATCTGACCGGCGGCGCTTCACAGGTGGTACATCTTTCAGAGCTTGTGGCAAATGGTACCGGACTTAAGGTAAATACCATTGATAATCCGATTTCCAGCGTGGCGCTCGGATTATCCAAAATTATCAAAGAGGATCATTATAAATCCGTAGCGTATGCGATTGAAGGAATGAGCAGATCATGAGTCCTGTTATCAAGAAAAAAGGAGAAAGATATCATTTACCAAGTAAATATCTACTGCTGATTCTGACGATTTTATGTGTAGGACTGATGCTGTTTGCGCTGACAACGGATCTGTTCCGCGGTCCCTTCAATAAGCTGGCGGGCTATATTGTAACCCCGTTTCAGGCGGGCATCAGCGAGGTGGGAAGGTACTTAAATGATCGTGCCGATGAGCTTTCTCAGATCCGGGATTTGATCGAGGAAAACGAGCGTCTCAAAGAACAGGTGGATGAACTGACGCTTCAGAACATCCAGCTGCAGCAGAACCGGTACGAACTCAATAATCTGCGCGAGCTCTATGCGCTGGACCAGGAATACGAAGAATATGACAAGATCGGCGCAAGAATCATTGCATCGGACGGCGGGAACTGGTTTTCCACCTTCCTGATCAATAAGGGCACCAATGACGGCCTGCTTTTAGATATGAATGTCATTGCAGACGGCGGTCTGGTGGGCAGAATCACCTCCATAGGACCTGACTGGGCCAGAGTTACTTCAATCATTGCGGATTATTCCAATGTCGGCGGAATGGTGTTGTCCACCTCGGACAGATTAATTGTTTCCGGCAGTCTTGAACTCATGAATCAGGGCGTGATTTCGTTCTCCCAGCTGATGGATTCCAAAGATCAAGTGATTGTTGGGGACAAAATCGTAACCTCCAATATTTCTGATAAATATCTTCCCGGAATTCTGATCGGATACATAACACAGATCGATACGGATTCCAATAATCTTTCAAAATCGGGCTATTTGACGCCTGCCGTAGATTTTGAACATTTACAGGAGGTATTAGTGATTTTGGAGGTCAAGCAGACGGCTCTGGAATAGGAAAGAAGAAAGGATTATGTGGAGAAAGATCGTAATTGCATTCACAGTGCTTTTGAGCTTTGTCCTGCAGGGAACTTTGATGCAGGGGATTTCACTTGGAAATATAGCGCCTAATATGCTTATTATTATTACCGCCGCCTATGGCTTTATGAGAGGAAAAAAAAGTGGTCTGTTAGTGGGCTTTTTCTGTGGTCTGTTAACAGATATCTTTTTTGGAGAAGTGATTGGTTTTTATGCAATCATTTATATGTATATCGGATACGGAAACGGTCTGTTTCACCGTATTTTCTTTCCAGAGGATATCAAGCTTCCGTTATTTTTGATTACGGTCAGCGATTTTATCTACGGAATCATTGTATATCTGCTTTTGTTTTTACTCCGGGGGCGTTTCGAGATTCTTTATTATCTGCTGCATGTAATCATCCCTGAAATGGTTTATACCATTGTACTGACAGTCATTGTTTATCCGATTTGCCTGAAAATAAACCAGAAGTTTGACGAGATCGAAAAAAGGAGTGAAAAGAAGTTTGTTTCATAATTTCAGAGAATGGCTGATCCGTTTTGTTACATCCAGATTTTTCATTTTGTTTTTGATGGTCTTCGGGCTTGGCGCAATCCTGCTGTACCGTTTATTTGATTTACAAATCGTAAACGGTGAGTCCTATATGAATAATTTTAAATTAAAAATCCGGAAGGAACGTTCCATTGCCAGTACCAGAGGCAATATTTATGATGCCGGCGGCGAACTGCTGGCATACAATGAACTTGCCTATTCTGTCATGATTGAAGATGTTTATGAGTCCGGCACCGCCAAGAATGAAGAGTTAAACACAACCATTGATCACTTGATCGACATGATTGAGCAAAACGGTGACAGCGTTATTCAGGATTTTAATATTGTTATTGATGAGGACGGTAATTTTTCCTATACCGTAACGGGATCACAGCTTCTGCGTTTTCTGGCCGACGTCTATGGACACAGCAGCATCAATGATCTGCTCTACGCCGAAAAAACAGCAACTCCGGATGAAGTAATTCAATATCTGGGCGGCAGAAGCAGATTCGGCGTCGGTGCATATCAACTTGACGAGGACGGAGAATATCTTCGGGATGAAGACGGCAGCCGCATCTTTCTGGTGGGGGACGGCTATACCCAGAAACGTTTATTGCAGATTATTACCATCCGTTATGCCATGAATCTCAACAGCTACCAAAAATATATTCCGACCACTGTGGCTACCGAAGTATCCGATGAAACAATTGTTGCCGTCATGGAAAACAGCGATAGTTTAGACGGCGTATCCATCGCCGAGGATACGGTGCGAAAATACGTGGATGCTGTCTATTTCAGTAATATTATCGGCTATACCGGCAAAATTTCCTCGGATGAGCTTGCGGCTTATCAGGCGGAAAATACGGATTACTCCAGCAGCGATATCATCGGAAAAAGCGGTATTGAGCAAAGCATGGAGCAGCAGCTGAGGGGAACAAAGGGAACCGAAATTGTATATGTTGACAATATGGGAAAGGTAATCGAAACTGCGGAACGAACGGAGCCGACCGCAGGAAATGACGTATACCTGACAATCCGCAAGGATCTTCAGGAAAATGCCTACCATATTCTGGAACAGAAGATTGCGGGTATTTTGGTCAACAAGATCAGGAATATCAGGGAATATGTACCGGCGGAAAATGCATCTGCAAGCCAGATTGTCATTCCGATTTATGACGTGTATTTCGCTCTGTTTGATAATAACATCCTCAAAATGAAGGAATTGAATCACGAAAATTCCACGGAAGCGGAAAGTACGGTATATGCGAATTTTCTCGACAATAAGGACGATGTGCTGGCAAGTCTTCGCAGCGAGTTATTGGAAACAGGAACCGTATATAATAAATTATCGACGGAATATGCCGTTTATGAAAGCTACATCGTTTCGATGCTGATGTCCGATAATGTCAATATTCTTCAGGCTGATCTGATAGATACTTCCGATGAAACATATATTGCATGGAGACAGGATGAAACCATCAGCTTAAAAGAATATCTGAATTACGCCATCGCTATGAACTGGATAGATACGACAAAGCTTAAGCTGGACAATCAATATGCCGATACCGGAGAAATCTATGAAGCTCTGGTTGATTATATTATTGATTATCTGGACGAAAGTACAGAGTTTGGCAAGAAAATGATCAATTATATGATTCTTGCGGACAAGATTACCGGAAAACAAATCTGCCAGCTGCTGATCGATAAGCAGATCGTTCATATTTCCGCAGAGGATCAGGAAAAATTTGAAAGCGGCCGCACAAGCGCCTACCAATTCATGCTGGACCGGATTTCCAATCTTGATATTACGCCGGCGCAGCTTGCACTTGATCCGTGTACCGGCGATATGGTCATTGTGGATGTCAATACCGGAGATACTCTGGCCATGGTATCCTATCCAGGATACGATACAAATAAGGTATCAAACAGCGAATACTGGAACCGAATCAACAGTGATCTGTCCTATCCGATGTTAAATTATACGACGCAGCGGCGTACCGCACCGGGATCCACCTTTAAAATGGTAACGGCATCCGCCGCACTGGAGGAGAACTATGTTACAACGACGGACCGTATCGTATGCTATGGAATTTTCGAAAAGCTCAATTCCACCAACAGATGCTGGATTTATCCGGGAGCGCACGGCTCACTCAATGTCACGGGCGCAATCAAAAATTCCTGTAACTGTTTCTTTTATGAAATCGGTTATCGTATGAGTATGGAGGACGGCGCATACAGCGAACAGGCAGGAATCAGCGTGCTCTCAAAATACGCAGATATGTACGGGCTTTCAGAGCCTTCGGGCGTGGAATTGTCGGAATATACGCCCAAAATGTCCGACGAGCTTCCGATTCTGACTGCCATCGGACAGGGAAACAGTAACTATTCCACATCACAGCTTGCGCGATATGTTACAACCATTGCAAACAGCGGAACGTGTTATAATCTGACATTGATAGATAAAATTACGGATTCGGAAGGGAAACTGCAAACTGAGAATCACGCGGAAGTGAGAAATCAGCTTGATTTTTCCGAAAATACCTGGACTGCAATTCAATCCGGGATGCGGCAGGTGATTGAGAGCAAGTCCTATTACAGCGGTCTGGAGGTCAGCGTAGCCGGAAAGACCGGAACCGCACAGGAGAGCAAGGGCAGGCCGAATCATGCATTATTTGTATGCTATGCGCCGTATGAAAATCCCGAAATCGCAATTGCGACGCGGATTGAGTACGGTTATACATCGGATTATGCTGCCGAAACTACCAGAGACGTCATCAAATATTATTTCGGTCTTGCTACAGAAGATGAACTGGTTACCGGAAAAGCAGACAGTCTGGATGCATCCGGTACAGTGACAGACTGATTTTAATGGGGAGGGAAATCATTGGATAACAAGGTGGTGATTAAGAGCTTTCAAAACGGAATCTCCATACATTTGGACCCGGAAACGCCCTTTGAGGAACTGCTGCTTGAAATCGAGGATAAATTTACGGATGCCGCAAAATTTTTCCGCGGAAACAGACTTGCTTTATCTCTGGAGGGCAGGAGTCTTGATTCCGAACAGGAGCGGCAGATCGTAAAAACGATTACTGCAAAAGGAGAATTGAATATCGTGTGTCTGATCGGAAGGGATCAGGAAAAGGATGACCTATATGTCAGAGCCATTCATCAGACTGCGCCTCAGAAGCAGGAGGATACTCCGGTACAGTTCTATAAGGGCACTCTTTCAGGCGGGCAGACACTGGAAACCAAAAAAAGCGTTATTATTTTAGGGGACGTGGAAAAAGGCTGTAAGGTCATTTCAGAGCACGATATTATTATCATCGGCGCTTTGGAAGGAGAAGCTTTTGCCGGAAGCGGCGGAAGTGAGGATCGTTTTATTGCCGCTCTTTCAATGAATCCGGAAAAAATGAAAATTGCAGAAAGAAAATACAGAGATTCCGCAAAGGGAATTTTTAAGAGAAAGGCAAAGCAGCCTCAGATTGCTTTGGTAAAGGACGAAGGGATCATAACTCAGGATATTACAAAAGAATTACTAAATGATCTCAGCGGACATATCTGCTGAGATCTTTAGGGGACAACTGTTTTCTGACATGGAGGATTAGTGTAAAAAATCACATTGATATGCTGATTTTTCACACAGCTATTTGTGCAGGAGCGTCACAAATAGCCCTGATGGCAGACGGGAAACCGCTTTCGCGGATTTCCCGCCGCCCCGTTGCTGACGCTCCGGAATGGGGATTGATATGAGTGAAGTAATTGTCGTTACATCAGGAAAAGGCGGCGTTGGTAAGACAACCACTTCCGCAAACATCGGAACGGGACTTGCGGCTCTTTCAAAAAAAGTTGTTTTAATCGATACTGATATCGGACTTCGCAATCTGGATGTCGTTATGGGACTGGAAAACAGAATTGTCTATAATCTGGTGGATGTGATCGAGGGAACGTGCAGAATCAAACAGGCATTAATCAAGGACAAGCGTTATCCCGGGCTTTTCTTAATGCCGTCGGCGCAGACCAGGGACAAAACCGCCGTTACACCGGGACAAATGGTCAAAATGATTTCTTTTTTGAAGGAACAGTTTGACTATATTATCCTTGATTGCCCTGCAGGCATTGAGCAGGGCTTTCAGAATGCAATTGCCGCAGCTGATCACGCCATTGTAGTGACCACACCGGAAGTATCCGCAATCCGGGATGCTGACCGTGTCATCGGGCTGCTTGAAAATCAGGAATTTGATAAAATTGATCTGGTGATCAACAGAATCCGTCCCGATATGGTGAGAAAAGGGGATATGATGACCGTTCAGGATGTACTGGACATTCTCGGAATTCCGCTCCTTGGAGCCGTACCCGATGATGAAAATGTAGTCATTGCCACCAATCAGGGCGAACCTGTGACAGGCACCTCCACGCTGGCAGGGCGTGCATACAAAAACATCTGCCTGCGGCTGATCGGTCAAGACGTGCCGGTGCTGAATTTGGACGGGAACAGAGGCGTTCTGTCAAGGCTTTCGGGAGTTTTTCATAAGAATTCGGGAGGTGTACTATGAGACATTTTCTGCGTTTTCGAAAGACAAGAGGAATAGCAAAAGACAGGCTCAAAATACTCCTGATTTCGGACAGGGTAAATTGTTCCCCGCAAACAATGGACAATATCAGGGAAGATATTACAAAGGTTCTTTCCAAGTATATGAAAATTGATGAAGAACAGATGGAGATCCAGATCGGGCAGATGAGCGCAAGGGATTCCGAAAGAGGACAGACCCCTGTATTATATATCAATATTCCGATCATCGATCTGCGCTCCAAACAGGATCTCTGCCAGAGAAATACGGCTGACAATTACATCGGCGGTTAAACGAGGAAATTATGAGAAGAAAATACAGAGTACGTGATTACAATTTTTTACTGATCATATTTGTGATAGCGGTTTCCGTCATAGGAGTCCTTGCAATCGGAAGCGCGAATGAAGCCTTCCAGAGAAAGCAAATGATAGGGGTAATTCTCGGCTTTTTTGTGATGATCGTACTGTCGTTGTTTGATTATAATTTCTTTCTAAAATTCTACTGGGTACTTTATGCGTGCAATCTGGTTCTTTTAGGAATGGTCAAGCTTTTCGGGACCAGTGCAGGCGGCGCCCAGCGCTGGATTAACATTATGGGAATCCAATTTCAGCCGTCAGAAACTGCTAAAATTTTATTGATTTTATTTTATGCGCAGTATATCATGGTACATAAGGAATCTTTAAATAAATTCCGTACGATCATTACCATGATACTGCTGTTTATACCGCCTTGGTTATTGATTTATAAGCAGCCGGATATGTCAACAAGCATTGTTATTATCGCAATTTTTGCGGTTCTTCTTTTCATCGGAGGTATCAAATACAGAATCATTGCGGGCTTTCTGGCCGTAGCGGTACCTGCATTTATCATTTTATTTATTCTGATCCTGCAGCCGGATCAGAACATTATCAATGATTATCAGCAGACACGTATTCTTGCCTGGCTTTATCCCGATGATTACGCAACCACGGAAGGGTATCAGCAGACAAATTCCATTATTGCCATAGGCTCCGGACAGGTCATGGGAAAGGGTCTTAACAATAATTCCATTACTTCTGTAAAAAACGGCAACTTTATTTCCGAGCCTCAGACGGATTTCATTTTTGCAGTCATCGGAGAGGAACTGGGATTTGCAGGAAGTGCAGTGGTCGTGATACTTCTTATGAGTATTTCTTTGATGTGTTTTAACACGGGAAGAAAAGCCAAGGATTTGGCCGGAAGTCTGATATGCGCGGGCGTAGGAATGATCGTGGGATTTCAGAGCTTTATGAATATTTCGGTCGCTACGGGAATTTTTCCCAATACCGGAATTCCGCTGCCTTTTATCAGCTACGGCGTTACGTCGTTGCTTTGTCTTTTTGTTGAAATGGGGTTTGTTTTAAACGTCAGATTACAATGCGAAAAAAAATACTAGGGGGTTGTTTCAAATGAATATTGCGTTAATTGCGCATGATGCCAAAAAGAAATTAATGCAGAATTTCTGTATAGCTTATCGGGGAATTTTAAGCAAGAATGAATTGTATGCAACCGGTACCACAGGAAGACTAATTGAAGAAGTAACCAATCTGAATATCCACAAATACCTTGCGGGGCATCTTGGCGGGGAACAGCAGATCGGGGCGCAGATTGAGCATAATCAAATCGATCTGGTTATTTTTCTCCGTGATCCGTTATCCCCAAAATCCCATGAGCCGGATGTGAATAATGTGGTAAAGCTCTGTGATACTCATAATATTCCGCTTGCAACGAACCTTGCCACAGCTGAACTGCTGATTAAATCACTGGATAGAGGGGATCTTGAGTGGCGTGAAATGTACAAATAGATTATATAAAATTGTAGGAATGATGACGGCATTTGCCTTCTGCCTGACGGGATGTGCGGGGAAATCATATGATATGGCATATGATCCGGATTATCCGGTCAGCGGTTTTCGTATCACGAATCATGACAGCACAACCAAAGCCGATGCCTTTGCGTCGGATCTGTGCATCACGGATCATGATATTACAGAGGATACGCAGGTTGAACTGCATTCTTCTGTTGGTGCGGCAGGCTTGTTTGATTTGAATCATGCAAGGGTTATTTACGCAAAAAATATCCATGAAAAAATGTATCCTGCATCACTTACCAAGGTGATGACGGCTCTTACTGCTTTGAAATACGGGAATCTGAATGATATCCTGGTAGCTTCCGAAAACGTTAAGATTAACGAAGCGGGCGCTCAAACTTTCGGGCTGGAAGCGGGCGATAAAATGACGCTGGACCAGGCGCTTCATATCCTGCTGTTATATTCGGCCAATGACGTGGCCATATTAATTGCGGAACATATCGGCGGCAGCGTAGAAGGCTTTGTGGATATGATGAATGAAGAAGCAAATGCAATCGGAGCAACCAATACTCATTTTGTCAATCCTCACGGATTAAGCGATGATAACCATTACACTACGGCTTATGATTTGTATCTGATGTTTCAGGCCGCTTTAGAATATGATGAATTTCGTCAGATCATTGCCATGGATACCTATTCGACGGTCTATACCGATCATGACGGCAATCAGGTGGAGGCCTCCGTCAGATCCACCAATCAGTACCTGATGAAGAATTATACTGCGCCGGACAATATAACCGTGATCGGCGGGAAAACCGGTACGACAAATGCGGCAGGAAATTGTCTGATTCTGCTTTCCAAGGATACCTCCGGAAATCAATACATATCAATTATTATGCGTGCCAGAGAAAGAAGCATTTTATATGAGAATATGAATGACCTTCTGTCTGAAATCGGGTAACAAAAGGATTTGCAATGGGAACAGGAAAAAATGAGAAGATCGTAAAATACAGACGGCCTATGAACCTGAATATTGGAATGCTGATATTCGGGTTTATTTTCGTATACATTATATTCTGTGTGATTACTTATTTTCGTACGGAGCATATCGTTGCATATGAGGTAAACGAGGGTTCTCTTTCTACGACCAGCATTTATACCGGCATTGCCATCCGGGATGAAAAAATCATTCCCTCAGCCGGTGACGGTTATGTCAATTATTTTGCAAGAGAGGGCGAGAGAATCGCCGCAAATCATCTGGTCTATACGATAGACGGCTCCGGTAAATTATCGGAGCTGATGGCTGCATCCGAAGCAGAGAATACCCTGTCGGAAGAAAATTTAAAGGAGCTGCGTCAGGAATGCATTTCCTTTACCAATAACTTTTCGCCTGAGAGCTTTGATGAAGTATACAGCTTTAAGTACAGCATGGAGGGAACTGTGCTTCAGCTGGCAAGTACCAATACCCTCGAAAATATCAGTAATCTGAACGACGGAGGGCTGGTCAATTCGGTAAATATGTATTATGCGCCGGAGTCCGGCATTGTGGTATATTCCGTGGATGGATATGAGGATCTCTCTCCCGAGCAGGTCGATGCTTCTGTGTTCGATATGAACACCTACAATCGAAAGCTTTTGGTCGGGAATGATCTTTTAGAGCAGGGGGACGAGGCCTATAAGCTGTGTACCTCCGAAACCTGGTACATTGTAATACCGTTAACTGACGAACAGGCAGAGAGCATGGCGGAAGAAAGCGTCGTCAAAGTTAAATTTCTGAAAAACCAAACAGAGTCATGGGCAAACTTTCGTATCCTGAATAATTCGGACGGACGCTACGGTCTGCTTGAATTCACGAATTCCATGATTACCTTCTGTACGGATCGATTTGTTGAAATTGAATTAATCGTGGACGAACAGGAGGGTCTGAAAATTCCTGTTTCTTCTATTGTGGAAAAGGAATTCTATCTGATTCCTACGGACTATATTGTAACGGGCGAGGACGGCAAATCCAAATGTGTATATCGTCAGATTTATACTAAGGACGGCGGTCTTGAATGGGAAAAAATATCCGTATCCGTATATGCGGAAATCGACGGAAAAGCCTATGTCGGGGAAGATTCTCTCCAGGGCGGGGATGTTCTCAGAAAGGAAGATTCTTCCGAAGAAGCAACCGTCAGTGAGCGCGGTACGCTGATCGGCGTATACAATATCAATAAAGGGTATGCGGATTTCAGGCAGATCACGATTTTATACCAGAATGACGATTATGCAATCGTGAAATCCAATACCACCTACGGACTTTGCGTCTATGACCATATTGTGCTGGATGCCGACGCTGTTTCTGAGGACGATTTCATGAATTGAGAACGGAAATGAATGGTTTTTCATAGGAAAACAGTTGACATGATAGAAAAAAACATTGATAATAGGTTTAGTTGTATTATGTAAATCATAAAAGCACACAAGGAGAATTGCAATGGGTGTTATGGATAAGTTCTTAAATGCTATGAAATTAAATCCGGATGAGGATGACTATGACGATGATGACTACGATACCGAAGATGATGTAATCACGGAAAGACATCAGAAGAATACATATCGTGATGAAGATGATGACGATTATGATGAAAGATCCAGAAAAACGACTCCGAAGGTAACGCAAATGAGACCGGCCAAAAAGCCTCTCGGAAACGGCATGGAAGTGTGTGTCATTAAGCCCACCTCAGTCGAAGATTCCAGAGAAATTACGGATACCTTGTTATCTAACAGAACCGTTGTTCTGAATCTGGAGGGACTGGATGTGGATATTGCCCAGCGTATCATTGATTTTACATCGGGTTCCACTTATGCGATCAAAGGAAATCTTCAGAAGATATCCCATTATATTTTTATTATTACACCTGCAAGTGTTGATATTTCAGGAGATTTTCAGGAAATCCTGAGCGGTTCTTTCGATGTACCCATCCGTAACAAATAGGATACGAAAGACAGAGAAACAACTCCGAGTAGTTTTCCGGCTCGGAGTTGTTTCTCTATTTGATCAAAATCAGACAAAAGAATGGAGCAGTTATGGAAGAAAGATTAACCATTCAGGTCAATAAAAAACCGGCTTATGATATTGTATATCAGGAGGATTTTCAGGCTCTGAAAGCAGATCTGCTTGCAATGGAGCTGCAAAAGCAGAAAATTTGCATTGTCACGGATTCCAATGTCGGCCCTTTATATGCGGCGCAGGTCCGCGATAGTATTCTTGATACCTGTACCCATGTGGACATTTTTACCTTTCAGGCGGGAGAAATGAGCAAAAATCTCGATACGGTAAAAGAATTGTATCGTTTTTTAATAGAGCGTCATTACGTAAGAAAGGATATCCTATTGGCCCTGGGCGGCGGCGTGGTAGGGGATTTATGCGGATACGCCGCAGCAACCTACTTAAGAGGCGTTGCCTTTATTCAGGTTCCGACCACGCTTCTTGCGCAGGTGGACAGCTCCATTGGCGGAAAAACCGGAGTTGACTTTGAACAGTACAAAAATATGGTCGGGGCTTTCCATATGCCCAAGCTTGTCTATATGAATCTGAGTGTACTGAAGGATCTGGAAGATCGTCAGTATTTTTCCGGTTTTGCCGAAGTCATGAAATCTGCACTGATCAGGGATGCCATTTTTTATGAATGGCTGATTGAAAACATGTACGAAATCTGCGAACGTGATATTACGGTTCTTAAGGAAATGGTATATCGCTGTAACCAGATCAAAAAGAGTGTTGTGGAAAAGGATCCGACCGAGCAGGGGGAGCGGGCATTGCTAAACCTCGGTCATACGCTTGGACACGCAATCGAAAAATACAAAAATTTTGAGCTGCTGCACGGCGAATGCGTTGCGCTTGGCTGCGTTGCGGCTGCATATATTTCCTGGAAAAAAGAGCTTCTGTCCATGGAGGAATATTACGAAATCAGAGATATGTTTGTTCCTTTCAATCTGCCCATCACAATTGACGACATTGAACCGGAAAAGATTGTAGCATTGACAAAATCCGATAAAAAGATGGAAGCCGGACATATTAAGTTTATCTTGCTCAAAAAGATCGGTAAAGCATTTATTTCAACGGAAGTAACCGAGGAAGAAATGCTAAATGCCGTAAAAGAAATTTATTTTGACGATGAGGATGCACGGGCATGAAAAACAAGAAAAAATGGCTGATAGCCTTAGATATCATTTTATTCATGATACTGATTTTTCTGGATCAGTTTACCAAATATCTGGCAATCCGGAATTTAAAGGACGGCCGGGACATCAGACTGATCAAGGATGTTTTTGAACTGCATTATCTGGAAAACAGAGGCGCTGCCTTTGGAATGCTTCAAAACCAGAAGATTTTCTTTATTTTTATAGCCTTTGTAATTCTGGCTGCAATCTGTTACATTATTTATCGAATGCCGAATAAAAAGAAATATACGGCTTTTCATATTCTTTTGGCTATGATCGCATCGGGCGCTGTCGGCAACATGATCGACAGATTCCGCTATGATTATGTTGTGGATTTTCTGTACTTTAAACTGATTCATTTCCCGATTTTTAATGTAGCGGACATTTATGTGACCTGTGCAACTATTCTGCTTGCGATCCTGTTTATTTTTGTATATCAGGAAGAAGACCTTCACTTTTTAAGCATCCGGCCAAAAAAATACCGTGAAGTCAGGGATGCATCCAAAGAGGAGCAAAAGACCGGCAATGGCAAGTGAAAAACAACTGATCCGCTATACAATTACAGAGGAGCAGGATGGAGAACGGATTGATAAATGCCTGACCCATTTGATTGATTATATATCCAGATCCAATATTCAAAAACGGATTAAGGGACAGCAGGTATTCGTGAACGGAGCGGCGGTAAAACCAAGTTATCAGGTCAGCGCCGGAGACGAAATCAGCTTACAGGTCCCCGAAAACGAGGAACCGGACATTCCGGCCGAAGATATTCCGCTTGATATTCTGTATGAGGACGAGGATATTCTAATTGTAAATAAGCCCAAAAATATGGTTGTTCATCCTGCCGCAGGCCATTATACCGGAACGCTGGTAAATGCCGTTATGTTCCATTGCAAGGACAGCCTTTCCGGAATCAACGGCGTGCTGCGGCCCGGAATCGTCCACAGGATTGATAAGGACACCACCGGTTCCGTAATCATCTGTAAAAACGACATGGCGCATCTGCATATTGCGTCCCAGCTAAAGGAGCACAGCATTACCAGAGTATACCATGCAATCTGTTATGGTGTCATAAAGGAAGATGAGGGAACCATTGATAAAATGATCGGACGCGATACTCAGGACCGAAAAAAAATGGCGGTTGTTACCCAAAACGGCAAACGTGCTGTGACTCATTATAGGGTATTACAGCGTTTTCGCGATTACACTTATATCGAATGCCGTCTGGAAACCGGAAGAACACATCAGATTCGCGTTCATATGTCCTCCATCGGTCATCCGCTGTTGGGGGATTCGGTTTATACTTCCAGAAAACCCTGCTTTCATTTGGAAGGGCAGACCCTCCACGCAAAGACCATCGGCTTCATTCATCCCGGAACCGGCCGATATCTTGAAGTGGACGCCCCTTTACCCGAATATTTCAGACATTTACTTGAGATCCTGCAGCCTGCAAATCTCAAAGCCCAAGCACACTAACAGAATTTGGAAGGCGGAATCCCGTGGGATTCCTCTTTTTTTGATTGAAGCCCATCCTAATGTAAGGTATAATAAAAGTAGATTTTCGCTATAAACAAATACAAAAAAAGGGGTGAAGCATATGGAAACGATTATTACAATCGGCAGACAATTTGGGTCCAGCGGACACGAAATCGGTCAAAAGTTAGCGGAATACTTTAACATCAAGTATTACGACAAGGAGCTTCTTACAAGAGCCGCGAAAGAAAGCGGTTATTGTGAAGAAATGCTTCAGAATAATGACGAACGTCCTACCAATTCTTTTTTGTATAATCTGGTTATGGATACCTATTCCTTTGGCTATAACACATCTTCCTTTGTGGATATGCCGATCAGCCACAAGGTATTCCTGGCACAGTTTGATACAATCAAAAAGATTGCTGATGAAGGGCCGTGCGTCATTGTAGGCCGCTGCTCAGATTATGCGCTGGCAGATTATAAAAACTGCCTGAACATCTTCATTCATGCGGATGAAGACTTCAAGATCAGACATATTATGGAGAAGTATCAGCTTACCGAAGCAAAGGCCAAGGATATGATGGTCAAAAAGGATAAGCAAAGACAAAGCTACTATAATTATTATTCTTCTAAGAAATGGGGCAGAGCGGACAGCTATGATCTGACCGTCAACAGTGCAAAGCTGGGGATTGAAGGCACTGTAAAGCTAATCATTCAATATGTCGAAGATTTTGAAAAAAGAGATAAGTAAATTACGCAAAAATAAAATTACCTGAGAATTAAAACATAAGAAATACGGAGAGAACTATGCTACATAAAAGATTCAAAAAAGTACTGAAACAACTAACCGCGCTTCTTTGCGCAATCTGCATTTTTGCAGCAGGAGATATTCATGCCCAGGCAAAGGATAAAAGTACTGCAATCGGTATCGGTATTGATGTATCCAGATACCAAAATGATATCGACTGGAATGCGGTTGCTGCAAGCGGTGTCCGGTTTTCCTTTATCCGGGTCGGCTCCACAAAGTACGGAATTGATGCCAAATTCCATCAGAATATGATTATGGCTAATGCCGCCGGGATCAAAACGGGTGTCTACATTTATTCCTATGCACTGAATGCAGAGCAGGCGGCCGCAGAAGCGATGTTTGTGTTAAATGCAGTGCAGAACTATACCGTCAATATGCCTATCGTCATTGATATTGAAGATTCCACACAAAAAGCGCTGACTCCTGCACAGCAATCAGAAATTGCCAATACCTTCTGTGCCATTATCGAGTCCGCCGGCTACTACCCAATGGTATACGCCAGCAAAAACTGGTTTTTGACCAGAATGGGGCCGATTGCTTATGATAAGTGGGTTGCGCAATACAATGAAAGCTGTGATATAGAGGATGCTGCTTTCTGGCAGGCAACCAGCTCTGGAGTACTTCCCGGCATTGCAGGCTCTGTCGATATTGATTATCAGTATAAGGATCTGTCTGCAAGTATTATTCCGTACGGCTTTTTATATCGAAAAGGTAATTTTTATTTTTACGAGAATTACAAAATGAAGACAAATTCCTTTGTCAATTTTGATAACGGTATGTTCTTTGTAGACGAATGGGGTCGTCGTGTCACAGGCTTTTACCCGATTGGCGGAAATATGTATTTCTTTAATCAGGACGGCCTGATGCTGACAGGTCTGCAAACCCTTGCCGGCAATACCTATTATTTTGGTCTTGACGGTAAAATGGCAATCGGTCTTACCTCCATCGGCGATCAGATTTTTATGTTCGATACAAACGGATGTATGTATCGGGGTTGGCTGAGTTCGGATGCGCTTTATTACTTCTATGACGACGGACACATGGCTCTCGGCTTATCGGCAATCGGAACGGATTATTATTACTTCGACGCAACCGGCCGCCTGTGCGTGGGCTGGCAGGATATTGCCGGTGCAAAGTATTTCTTTAATCCTGTGGGCGGTAAGATGATGTACGGCTGGATCAGCGACGGTACAGGAACGTTTTATACCGATTCCAGCGGTAAGATGTCAACCGGCATTATCGTTGTCGATGATGCGGTCTACAATATGGGAATCGACGGCAGAATGTTGTTTGGCTGGCAAACGGTTAATGGTGCGGATTGCTTCTTTGATCTCACAAGCGGAAAAATGCTGACAGGATGGAACATCATCGGAACGGATACCTATTACTTTGATCCTGCATCAGGTGCTAAGCAGACCGGATGGCTGAACTTAAACGGAAGTACCTATTATCTCGGTGCGGACGGAAAGCTTCGGATCGGCGTACAGACCATTGAAAATGCAGTTTATTATTTCGGTACGGACGGGAAGCTTCAGACAGGCTTTGTTTCCGACGGTATCAATACGTTCTATTTTGATCCTGCGACTGCCGTACAGTGCAGAGGATGGACATTCGTCGGCACGGATACCTATTTCTTTGCCATGGACAGCGGTATCATGTATACCGGACTCATGACCATAGGTGACCGGACGTATTTGTTTGACGCATCCGGAAAAATGCTGACAGGATGGCAGGTAATCGGAGGTCTGAAATTCTATTTCGGACCGGACGGTGCGATGATGAAAGGCATGATCAATGACGGAACAGGCATTTATTATCTGGACCCGGCTGACGGACATCTGGTTACCAACACAGTTCTTGTCATTGACAATGTGACTTATATGTTTGATGCAAACGGAATCATTACGCTAGTGCAGTAATCAGCAGATCTTTGGCAGATCATTTTCGGTAGATCATTTTAAAAAAAAGTTGACAAATGCGAGAGTCACTGCTATTATGTATGAGTATGCCGCGTAACTAGGTTTTAAGATTATGATTATTTTCATAACACCAAAGTTAGCGAGTAAAACCGGGAATTCGGTTAGATATAGGAGGTGTTCCCTATGTACGCTATTATAGCAACAGGTGGTAAACAGTACAAAGTTTCTGAAGGTGACGTTATCAAAGTTGAAAAGCTTGATGTTGAAGAAGGAGCTTCTGTTACTTTTGATCAGGTAATTGCTGTAAGCGATAAAGACCTTAAGGTTGGTGAAGACGTGGCAAAGGCAAGCGTCGAAGCTACTGCTCTTGAGCAGGGGAAAGGCAAAAAGGTTATCGTTTATAAGTATAAGAGAAAAACCGGTTACCACAAAAAGAATGGTCATAGACAAGCATACACTAAGGTTAAGATCGACAAGATCAACGCATAATTAGTGATTTGAAATATGACAACGATTACAGTTTTAAAATCAGAATCCGGAATCTATAAAGGCTTTTATTGCATGGGGCATGCCGCAAGCAGACGTTTCTTTTTTGAAAAGGATATGGTTTGTGCAGCCGCATCGGTATTGGTCATAAATACGATTAATTCATTAGAAGAGTTATCAAAGGATCCGTTGACGCTTGTTACCAATGAGCAGACCGGTTTTATCAAATGCGATTTTCCGGTTGCTTTGTCGGACAGCGGACGTATTCTCATGGATTCCATGGTTCTGGGCTTACAGGGTATTGAAACACAATACGGTAAGAAATATTTATCAGTAAACTTTAAGGAGGTGTAAACCATGTTGAATATGAACCTTCAATTTTTTGCTCATAAAAAGGGAGTTGGTTCTACTAAGAACGGCAGAGATTCCGAGTCTAAGAGATTAGGCGCGAAGAGAGCTGACGGACAGTTCGTAAAAGCAGGCAACATTTTATACAGACAGCGCGGAACCAAGATTCATCCCGGTGTTAACGTTGGAATCGGCGGTGATGATACATTATTCGCATTAGTGGATGGTGTCCTGAGATTCGAAAGAAAAGGAAGAGACAAGAAACAGGCTTCCGTATATCCGGTAGAGAAATAATACGATCTGAAAGAGCTTCAAACAAACACGTTTGGAGCTCTATTTTTGAAAGGAAACAACATGTTTGCAGATAGAGCCAAAATATATGTCCGCAGCGGAAAAGGCGGCGACGGACATGTATCCTTTAGAAGAGAAAAATATGTACCGGACGGCGGCCCGGACGGCGGCGACGGCGGCAGAGGCGGCGACGTTATCTTTGAGGTGGATGACGGACTGAATACCCTGATTGATTTCAGACATATTCGCAAATATAGGGCGGGAGACGGCGCTGAGGGCGGAAAAAAGAATTGCCGCGGCAAAGACGGCGATGACATAATCATCAAGGTGCCGGAAGGAACCGTCATCAAGGAAGAAGCTTCCGGACGCGTGATTGTTGATATGTCGGGAGAGTGCAGAAAATATACCCTTTTAAAGGGCGGCAGGGGCGGTAACGGAAATCAGCATTATGCAACCAGTACCATGCAGGCTCCCAAATATGCGCAGCCCGGACAGCCGGCACAGGAACTGAATCTCCTGTTAGAGCTAAAGGTAATTGCCGATGTCGGACTTGTCGGCTTTCCGAATGTGGGGAAATCCACCCTTTTATCAAGGACCACCAATGCCAGACCCAAAATTGCCAACTATCATTTCACAACGCTTAGTCCGAACCTTGGGGTTGTAGATTTGGGGGATGGCAGCTCTTTTGTCATTGCGGATATTCCGGGACTGATCGAGGGGGCCAGCGAAGGGATCGGACTTGGTCATGAGTTTCTCCGGCATATTGAGCGGACACGTATCTTTATTCATATTGTGGATGCGGCTTCTACAGAGGGCAGGAACCCAATCGAGGATATCTATGCCATTAATAAGGAATTAGAAGCCTATAACGCGGATATGTCCCGTCGGCCGCAGGTAATTGCTGCCAATAAGGTGGATGCTATTTATTATGACCCCGAAGCGGGAGAGCCTCATCCGGTTCAGAAAATCAAGGATGAGTTTGAGCCAAAGGGAATTAAGGTATTCCCTATTTCAGCCGTAACCGGTGAGGGAATCAAAGAACTTTTGTCCTATGTGTATGAACAGTTAAAGAACCTTGATACAAAGCCTGTTATTTTTGAACAGGAATACTTTCCTGAATTTGAAAACGGCTATCAAAACGAACCGTACACAGTACAGTTTGATGAAGCCGCTAACGAATATGTCGTAGAAGGTCCGAGAATTGAAAAAATGCTCGGCTATACCAATTTGGAATCTGAAAAAGGCTTTCAGTTTTTCCAGAATTTTCTAAAAAAGAACGGTATTTTGGAAGAACTGGAACAGCTGGGCATACAGGACGGTGATACTGTCCGGATGTATGGGCTTTCTTTTGATTATTATAAATAATTCGTATGAAAAGAGGAAATTATGACAAGTAAGCAAAGATCCTATTTAAAAAGTCTGGCCGGTAATCTGGAACCGATTTTTCAGGTCGGCAAATCCAGTCTGACACCGGAATTGACGCAGGCAATCGGAGAGGCATTCAATACAAGAGAGCTTATCAAAATCAGTGTTTTGAAAAATTGTTTCGATGATCCAAAGGAAATTGCCGCAATGGTAGCAGAACGTACCCGCTCCCAGGTAGTTCAGGTAATCGGGAAAAAAATCGTACTGTATAAGCCGTTTAAGGAAAATCCCAAAATTGTACTTCCTCTGGTATAAATAAAAGCCTATCACAATGGAAACTATACATGTTGAGAAACATGATCCATTCATGAGAGGGCGCAGGAGGCTCAAAATGAAGCAAATCGGAATTCTTGGAGGAACATTTAACCCGATCCATAACGGACACTTAATTTTGGCTCAGAGCGCTTTAGAGCAGTTTGAACTGGATCAGGTTCTGTTTATCCCAAGCGGATGCTCTTATATGAAAAGGCATGTTCTGGATGCCGGTCTCCGCTTTGAAATGACTAAACTGGCCATAGAGAACAATCCTCTTTTTCAAATATCCGGTATCGAAGCGGACAGGCCCGGCAATTCATATACCTGTGATACTTTGACAAGGCTACAGGAAATTTATCCGGAGTGCAAATTCCATTATATCATCGGAGCGGATACCCTTTTTTCTATTGAAACCTGGCACAAACCCGAGCTTATTTTTGAGAATTGCAGCATCATATGTTCTAAAAGAGAGGGCTTTGGTACAGAAGAAATGCAGCAAAAGAAGGATGAACTGACAGAAAAATATCATGCAGATATTCGCTTTTTAGAAGATCGCACTTTTGATATTTCTTCTTCTGAAATCAGGGAACGTTTGAAAAATCACCTGAATACATCCTATTTTCTTCCGGAGAAAGTGTTGATCTATATAAAAGAGCGTCATTTATATCAATTCCGAGAAGCAAGGAGATAAATCCAATATGAACTACCAAAAGATAGAAAAGCAGCTAAAAAAGAAGCTGGACGAGGACAGATATACGCATACCCTTGGGGTTGCCTATACATCGGCATGTCTTGCCATGCGCAATCACGAATCTGTAGAACGCGCATATTTAGCCGGATTATTACACGACTGTGCCAAATGTATTGATAATGTCAAGAAAATAGAGCTGTGTAAGAAATACGGAATTGAAATCAATAAAGATGAAGAAAAAAATCCAATTTTATTACATGCCAAATTGGGAAGCTATTTCGCAAAAGAAAAATACGGCGTTGAAGATGAGGGCATTTTATCAGCCATCCGCTGGCATACTACCGCACGTCCTGAAATGACTCTGCTGGAAAAAATCATCTATGTAGCAGACTATATAGAGCCAAATCGAAAAAAGCAGCCCAATCTTGAAGAAGTCAGAACGCTCTGCTTTGAAAATCTGGATCTCGGACTGGAAAAAATTCTGTCAGACAGTTTAGAATATCTGGAGAATAAAGATACCGTAGATAAAATGACGCAAAAAGCATATCAATATTATCACATGAAAACAATTTCCGAACAAAATGACACAAAAGATCTGTAAATACAATTTCAGTATGTAACAGGAAGCAGCATAACCTAGAATTACACGCTGCGGAAAGGAAGGGTACTTTAATGATGCAAAAAAATCAAGCTGAACATATGACGGCACTTGCCATTCAGGCGATGGAAGAGAAGAAGGCAGAAGATATCAAAATAATTGATATTCATGATGTCTCCACGATTGCAGATTACTTCTTAATTGCAAGCGGCAACAACAAAAGCCAGATACAGACAATCTGCGACCACATAGAGGAAACGCTCGGACGCGCCGGTTATACAAAGAAACAGAGTGAGGGATATGATACTGCAAACTGGATTTTGATGGATTACGGCGATATTATCGTCCATATCTTTGATAAGCAGAACCGTCTGTTCTATGATCTTGAGCGAATCTGGCGCGACGGAAAGGAAATCAGCACGGAAACATTTCTGTAAATAATAACATTCAGCACCATTCCATAAGCGGAAATGGTGCTGATTTTCTTTCCAATGGATTAGATTAATTGGATTTCAATTAATGATACAGACGAAATACGCCGAATACTTTTCCGAGAATTTCGCAATGATCTACAATAATCGGTTCCATAGTATCATTTTCCGGCTGCAGACGAATATGATCATTTTCCTTATAAAAAGTCTTTACCGTAGCAGAATCGTCAACCAATGCAACAACCATATCACCGTTTCTGGCAGTATTGCATCTTTCCACAAAAACCTGATCTCCGCTGAAAATACCGGCGTTAATCATGCTTTCTCCCTTTACTTTTAAGATAAAGGTCTCGGCGTTAGGAACCATCTCCACAGGAATCGGAAAATATCCTTCAATATTTTCCTCTGCGAGAATAGGCTGACCGGCTGCAACCGTTCCGATAATCGGAATACTTGCCATTTCATGTCTCACCAATTGAAACGAATCATCACAAATCTCAATCGCTCTGGGTTTGGTAGGGTCCCTTCTAATATAACCGTTCTTCTCCAAAGTTTCCAAATGAGAGTGCACGGAAGAAGTGGACTTCAAATGAACAGCATCACAAATTTCCCGGACAGCAGGCGGATAACCACGTTCTAAAATCTGTTTTTTAATATACTCCAGTATTTCAAGCTGCTTTGATGTAATTTTACCATTTGCCATCAGAATTCCTCCAATATATGTATCAAATCAAAACCAGAAACATAAATCCATGATGTTAGTATAGCATAATTTCCCAAAAAAGCAAACATATATTCTGAACTTTTGTTCGATTTTTTTGTAAAAAATCTATTGACATCAGAACAAAAGTTCGATATATTTACAGTATAGAAAGAACGAATGTTCGGAACAATTGTTTGGAACAGTTGTTCGAAAATTCGCTTTGAAAATTCGCTTTGAAAATTCATAATTTATAATGAATTTTATTTTCAAATAATTGCGGATTTTATTTCACGAAAGATAGAATTTCAGGTACGTATATATCATATATTGGGGAGGTACTTTACGATGGAAACGAATATTTCACTCGTCAGAATCAACGGTCGGCATACTAATTATAATAGAGACATGATCAGAAGAAGCAGAAATCTCAGGAGAAAACAAATTCAGCAATTCAAACAGAAGCTGTTCATATTAATGATATCTGTTTTGTTCATTGTCATTCTTGGTTTTGCATTCGGTTCCTTTATGACCAATGCAAAGACAAAGGACTCTAATTTGAAAAAATACAAATATTTTACCAGCTACACTATAAAATATCATGACACCCTTTGGGAAATTGCTCCTGATTTTATGGATGGCCATTATGAAACAATTCAGGACTACATCGATGAAGTTGAACGAATGAATCATATTGACGCCGATCAGATCAAAGCCGGAACCACGATTATGCTGCCTTATTATTCGAATGAATACCTGGAATAAAATCCAATTGGCGTGTTTATGACGGGCGCATAGAATAGGGCGTAAGATTTGGCTATAGAATATGACCGTTGTAACTATTCGCAAAAGCATAGTTTAACGAATAGATCGTTATGGAGATATACAAAAATCTTGATATACAACAATCTTAATCTAAATATATTATAACATTACTTTTTTGTCAATAAATTTCAACAATTTAAGACTGTATGAGCCTATTACATCTATCTCCCACCAAGAATCAGTAAGAGCTTTTTAGAGGTAGTACACTTCTAAAAATTCTAACTGATTCTATCCGCCCCCTTACATGACACAGGGGAAGGAGGCGGAGGGTAGTTATGTTGGTTACACTTCGCTCGCTTTGCTCCCTCACCCCCTCTCTAAAACTAGAGAGGGGCACACATGGTTTGTTTATTACGGTTTTTAAAGTTTTCAGTTCTTTTTTGACAGGCAACTGATACAGGTTATGGCTCCGGATCCAGTTTTGAGCAGACGGTCGCTAAAAATCGTACCACTTACGGGTACCGTTGCGAAGAAAGGACCCTGGGAGGAACCTTTGCAACTCGATTTTCTTAACGCTCTGAATAGGCGCTTCGCGCGGCGCCCAAGAAAGAAACAAGGCCGACTGACTCATATTCGCACTAAACACCTTCTTTGTTGCTTTCTGATCTCAGAAATGGATTATCGGAATCCGGTACACTTACAAACTCCGTTCCACGCTTTTCTGCATTCCGGCGTTCCCGATCTGCGCGAAGATCTTCCTGATGCACAAACGAGTAAGCATGTTCCGTCATTAACTGTTCAAACCGCCGGATATTCTCCAGGACCGCAAGAATTGCGTTACTGTCAAAACTAACCATCGTCTTTGCATCGTAAATATACGGCCGCAGTTTTACACGCATATCAGCACATAATGACTTAAACAGTTCATCACGTTCAGGATGACTCCGGAGTGCGCGCACAAGTACTCTCTGACTGCTATTCAATGCTTTCAGATCATCGCCGGATTCATTAAAATCATTACTGGTCGTAAACACACAAGGCAGCTTTGCAACAATCTGATCAACAGACCAATCACCGGCACAGGTCATCTCCAGACGCGTTAAAACATCATCTTTTTCTTTTTGCTCTAAGGACTTGTTATAAAGCTTTATATAACCGGATGCATTACGCACACCGAGATATTCCGTTTTATTTGTTTTACTATGCATATCAAGCCGATATTTGCGGCCGTCCTTGATCAGAGCAACGGTCTCACGCGGAAAAGGCAGGTCAACGGCAAGGTCAAACCGGAGCAGATCAAACGACCAGCAGGCATCAAAAATATGCTGGATATCACAAAGGCACTGCAGGTTATCAAAGCATTTGTTCGGATTAATTTCCAGAAAGCCAAGCACCAGATCATCATTTTTACAGCCATTGAAACCGATACCAACGGACATTGAACTGATCCCATAGTCGATCACAAAAAAATCGCGGTACTTAAAATCCATAAAATTCGTAGGATATTGACATACGTCTAATCGTCCATAAGTACACAAAAGACGTTGGAGATCACCTTTTGCGTACTTATCGTTCTTGATCTCAAACTTATACCGCAGCATATCACATGAATAAATATAATCATTACGTCCATAAACCGGCAACCAATAATTCATTTTTTTCCCCTCTAAAAACACTTTAGTCCGTTAAAACACTTTAGCGCGCTAAATTCTGTATACAGAATAACTTCACCCCTATTAGACTAGGGGCGAAGTCTTCCGCTTCGCTCCCGGTTCGCGTGGCTGCGCCGGGCGCGCTTACGCTTGACGCCCGGCTCCGCATCCTGGCTGTGAGGGGCGGCAGCTAAGGCATGCAGGTCATGCTGCGCATGGCTGCATGCGTCTCCAAATTTTGGGTACAAAAATACGCGTCGTCAAGGGACGCGCTTCGCGCTCTGCGCCCTTGACCGCACGTATTTTTGTACGGGTTTGTTTGTCACTTCCGCTTTCGACGCCTTTTCAGGCCCCTGGAGGGAGCTGTCACGCCTTCTATGCCGGCATTGCCGTCGTTGACACGCAGCGCAAGTATCTCTGCCTCGCTCATCATGTCGCCGCTTCGTATCTTCTTCTCCAAATTATCGACACATGCCAATGTATCATAGGCTGCATAATCCTTATTCTTTACAAACCATCCTGTACGTCGGTAAGGCTTAACGAGGCTCGGATCGCTTGCACATTCGAGCTGGTACGCATCATAAAAATACTGCACCTGGAAGCGCCATACTTTCCGGCACTCAACAACATAATTCGTTACCTGCCGCAGCAGCGCGTCAACATGATTAAAACGCTGCGCATCATAAATCAACTCAATATGATGGTGCCGGCACGTAAGCAGCGTGTTCAAAAATAGCGGATCTATGTTCGTTTTAAAGCTCCGGCTATTCATTTGCACACTAAACTCATCGCCGAGCACAAGCGTAATCGTAAGAGTGCCGTTTTCTGCATCTTTCTCTTTATTCCGTTCTGCAGCTGCTACGACCTGTTCAAGACTCACGAAGCGCTCATATGGTATGGCAAGCTGCACATTACTGATCACATCAACAACCTGTCTAACCCATTTTTTACGGTAGGGATCATAAACGATCCGGTTATTGTACCTTTTATACTTATGTACGACATAATGAACAACGGAAAGAGTCTTTCCGCGTCCAAAAAGCGCTGTATACGCAATTAAGCGGCCTGTAGGACAATTACGCCATTTACGATACCGGATCCACTTGCAAAAGTCGCAGACGGTATAATATAACGTTTCCGGCAAATGCAGAATAGTAAGCCTGCAGCATACCGACAGCCAGCAGGCAACAACTAACACGACGATAACAATAAATGCCATAACTTATCCTTTCCGGCTGATATTAAAAAAGCAGCCCAAGATGGTGCCGATCACATGAAAAACGGCAAGTACAAGCATAAAGCCGACAAAGATGTAAATAAACCAGGTCATAAGCTCCGGAAAAGTTTCCGGAGCTGTCGGGGACACTCCGACGAGTTCAAAAAATTGCACAATCGTTTCTTTCATCAGGTTTTTCTCCTTCCCAAATAATCAAAAAGCATTCGCAGCCAAAGACTGACCAGGATAAGCAGCAGCAAAGCTTCGGCAACTGAATAATCCTCTAAACGTTTATCCATGATGCCAGGCTCTTTTTCAATAAGACTGCCAGTCACCAACACAGGAACCGGCTCATTTTCCGGATTCACTACAACTGCGTTATAAGTTGCATCGGTATCCGCCTGGAAAATGACCGTAACATTGGACGCGCTGTCATCATCTTCCGCTGCTGCATCTGGATCTACTTCCATTCCGTCATCCTGCAGCTGCGTCTCCTCAGTATCTGTTTCCTCATTTTCATCTATGTTTTCTTCATTCTCATTTTCCGGAGATGTACCGCCGGACGCTTCTTCCCGGACCGGATCATCTGCAGCTACTGGGGCATCGTTGTCCGCCGGCGTCGGTTCCGGCGCTGCTACAGATTCCGGTTCCGTCGTCAGCACTAAATTTTCATCTTGTTCCATGTCTGTTCCTCTCTTTCCAGCTTATTCAACTAATCATCTCCAAAAATCGCTTTTAAGACAATGCCGACGATCGTGCCGGCAACCGCAACCATGGCGACTCCAAACATTGTAAAAGTAAAACCGCAAAAATGCAGCGGATAGCGTAAGATCTCAAAAACAACATCCAATAACGTACGTATCACTTCCATTTTTTCACCTACTTTCCTAACAGCTTCAGCACGATTTTAATGATCAGGATAATGCCGATAATCGCAAGTGCGGAATAAAGCACAGCAAAACAAAGATCCGGCAGAAAAAACACTGCACGGATTAACGCATCAAAATACTTCGCCGTCTGCGGAACAAAATCGAAAATACTTAATATTTTATCCAGCAGATCACTAAGACGGTCAGCGATCTCAACAACGACATCAACAAGCCAGTAAAAAAACTCGGAGACCATACCGGCAATAAAATCTTTGATACCTCCGGCAATCCAACTAATCAGTTCCATCACATCATCCTCTCTTTACATACTTAATGATGCCGGCGATCGCAACACTAAAAAACATGAGTACAATGATCGTTCGTAATTCTTCAGGCATAACATCACCGACTGCAGCAAATATCGTATTCTCCGTGATATATCCGGTAAAACGTTCAAAATATCCGCCAATATCGGTAAATACAATACCTATGTTGTCGACCATAACGCCGACAAGATAACCGAGGGCGTCAAGGCCTTTAAATATCAGCGTTTTCAGCAGTCCGAGAACTGCGGTAAGAATCTTTGCGATCCCTTCGCCCAGCTTCGTCCAAAGACTTTCTCCGTCTCCACTGTCTACGTCTCCATAATCCGTACCAATGCTGATCCCTTTAACTGCTTCAACGATTTCACCAGCTGCGCTTATAATATCATCCGACAGCATGTCAAACCAGGACTCCAGTTCGTCCGGAAACAGCTTGAAAAAGTCCTGCGCGTCCGACGTGTACGACTGCAGATCCTTAAAATAATCCTGGAGTTCTTTTTCCTGTTGTTCTAAAAGCGCCAATATCTTATTCAGGATCGTATTTGATTCTGCAGAATTATCTTCTATATCACCGAGCGTTCCATTAATCTCATTGAGCGTCGTGCTAAACGCTGCCTGCATACGCGAAAGTATCACAGACATGTTCTCACCATTGGCTATGCTCTGCTTTATGACGTCCGTGATCGCATCCGTAATCGCAGTATAGTCCGCGTTGGGATCAATCGTAATGTCGCCGCCGGTATAGCCGGAGTCAAAACGGTAATAATTTCCGCTGCCTGTGATCCAGTCGCGGTAAGCGTTTAACGACTTAAATATCGGCACATACGACGCTGCATCGGTATTACAGCCACGGACAAGATAACCATAACAATTATATCCGGAATAAAAAACATATGTACTCGGGAACGGATACATGACAGACATACTAATATCAATAAAATACCTATCAGTCGTAGTCCTGCCATCCTCCGTATATTCATAATCATATTTTGCTGCATCAGTACCCGAAGTGACCGCAACACCATTCGAATCTGCAACCAACACACCAAACGAATCACTTCCACCTTCAGGAACGCTGCCCCATGTAGAATTCCAGTAGTTGAGCTTTGGACCCAGGTATGCCAGTGTACCGTCGGCGTAAAATATGTACCCACTCACGTCCTTGTAACAGAAATAACTTTTTTTGCTTCCAGCTGTATGAATAAAACTATACTGCACGTCATCGGCGCAGCTGCGGAACATGTAATACTGATTCACAGAATAAAACGCCGCCGCAGAAAGCTGATCGGAGCTGATCACAGGCATCCATACAACGTCTACCGCATCAGAATTTTCTGACAAATAGGTATCAAGAAGAGCTTGCAACTGCGCAATTGCTTCTTCTGAAAATGTTATTGTTCCATCATCATTTTCTACTACCAAAGAGGGATTTTCTTCTATGCCATTCATCCAATCATTCCATGCATCTTCGTTCTCTAATAACCCAGCAAAGTCACCATTTATAAGAGTGCCGGTTTGCGCAATCACATATAGCGCAGTTTTTTCAACTTTTTCCAAAAAGCTAATTACTCCAGCAGCTTCAACCGGAATACAATATGATTCCGTCATACTTGTCACAAATGTAATTGTTAACAAAATGCACGCAATGATTCTATTTATCCGTTTCATAATTCACCTATAAAGAGAAAGAGAACGGCTAACCGTTCTCTTTCTCTTTATCTTTACTCTCTGTTTTATTCCTTTTACGTATATAATGTATTATAAAATATATTATAAAAATACAAAGACCTATACGAAAAGCAAGAAAAAACAAACCCAAAAGCATAACTATAAAATCAAGTATTAGCTTAAGCATCCGCAATACCCCCTTACACGGTTAGCTTATCACATTCAGGGGTACTATTCAATTGTTAATTTACAATAATGTTTCTTCCTCTGGATCAACCTTCTCCGGAACTTCTGTTTCTACTGTTTCCACCAGATCATACAGATTAAGCAGGCCGGCAATCATAAATTCAACTTCTCCAGCATTCATAGGTCATTCCTCCGGATCCTTCGGTTGCTGGAGAACCGGCAGCTTGTTCTTTTTCTTTCTTGTCTTAATGCAGCCCATAATCAGCTGCACGTCGCGGATCGTAAAATACACAGCCACAACAAATACCAGGTACATCCTCATCCCCTCCTATCAAAACATCTTGTAAGCACTGTTTCTCCATAAAGCAGTTTTTCCATATCCCACGCTACAACCGGATAGACTACATAGCCGCTCCGGCGCGTCTTCCCTGTCGGCACACCGTATCCCATTCCAATTATCACATTCCGCAATTCCGAATAACTGACATTATTTACATCTATATAGCTTTCATTTTCCTGAAGCATCAAATCGTCAAGACATACCGTCAGTGGGAAAAGCCCTCCCTCGCTTCTGCTCCAAGCTGCTACATACAGACTATTATCTGCCAAATACCTTGATACGTGCAGATAGCAGTCATTATATATTCCAAAACTTGTCTTGATAGTCATATTCCTACCTCCACTTATCGCTATTCAAAGGCCGGCCTTCCCTTACCTGAAAGAGAAGGCCCACTCTTTGACTACGTTGTTATGCCAGCATATTCCGGAGCATAAAGATCATATACACACCGACCAGCATCACAAACAATCCCAACACGATCCCGAAAAACTCAATGCCGAGCATTGCACGGATCAAAGCGTCAAACAATCCTAATATCTCAATAAACAGCTGCATAACAAACCACCTTCCTAACGGACTGCATTACGTACAGTCGTAATAATGCCGGCGCCAACCGCTACAAGACCGGCAATCACTGTAATCGCCGTAAACGGGTTTGACATTGCAAAATCCCAAACAGACGTTGCAAGCGTCACAGCCTTGGGCACCAGGCCCGTGATCTGATCGATCTGCGAACTAACATCAGCAGCTTCCAATACCATCATATTTCCACCTCCTCTCTCTCCATATTCCGTGATATAAACAGCACTCCCTACAGAGCTGTATTGAAACCGCATTAATTCATAATGCGAATTTCATCAACCACCACATACTGTCCACGCTGGACACTGTATATCTTGATGTGATCTCCAATCTTCAGATCGGGCGGAATTTTCGATTCATCGCGTACATAAACACTTGATGTTTTAACACCGATGCACTGTCCGCGCAGGAGATCATATTCGTTATAGTCTTCCTCCAGATACAAGTTATAAGCATAACCAGTTCCGTCCTTCTTTTTTGACGCCTGCAGGCCTACCAGTATCGGATAATGTTCAGGCGCAGGCATTCCAGTCACTCCGGAAAACCCACGCGCCTGCATAATCGTCTGCATTCCCAGACTTTCCAATGCCGTTTTTCTTTCTACTGTCTCATTCACTTTCTTTTCTTCTGCCATCTCTTTTTCCTCTCTTTCTCTTTTTTTCTTTTTTCATGGCATCTATCTGATCAGAAGGGGAAGGCGGGTTACCCCGCCGTCTCCGGCTCTGTCGTCAGATCATCTTTTTACCTGTCCGTACGTATTCCTTCTGCGCCAGTAATTACCGTAAAAAGTTGATATCGCTTCCGCTTCCCTGTCATCATGCTGCTCAAACATCGACATAATAAAGTTTTCATTGTGTATCTGTCTTTTAAAAACTGCCGGTTCAATTATTGCTATAACCGCACCATCGGCATCACGCACCAAACGCTGATACACGCCGAATTCTTCAGCATAATAACCTTCCGGTATTGGCTTATCTTTCACTTTTATTCCTCCCTGCGTACAAAAAAAGCAACAATCTTTCGATTGTTGCTTAAAGTTTGTCTTATCTACGCTATATAGATCTATTCGTCAAACTAATGTTTCACAAATACTTTATAGCAATGTGCCGCTGCGGGAATTTGAGTACGGCACATTATAAAGTACCGTTTCATATCTTCCACTTTCGTGAAACAACCAGTTTAACGAATAGATCGTTATGGAAATCACCAGCCATATCGCATTTTATACCTGCTTTACAAGATCTGCAGAATCAAGGATTATAGTAAAAGGTCCATCATTTAACAACGATACCTTCATATCCGCACCAAAAGAGCCATGCTCGACAGTAAATCCCTGATCGGAAATCCTTTTTATGATATACTCGTATAATTGATTTGCAGCGTCCGGTTTCCCCGCATTTGTAAAGGACGGCCGGTTTCCCTTGCGGCAATCGGCATACAGGGTAAATTGCGATATAATTAAAAACTCGCCATGAACATCTGATATGGACAGATTCGTTTTTCTATCCCGGTCTTCAAAGATACGAAGCTTGATTAATTTGTCAATCATTTTATCAGCCGTTTGCATATGATCAGAATCTGAAATTCCTACAAACACCAGCAAGCCATGTTCAATGGAACCTATGATATTTTGATCGACCGTAACGGATGCATGCCGTACTCGTTGCACTAAAAATTTCATAATAACTTTTCCCTTTATTGTATTTCATTTTCCTACTTTTCAGACGACTTATGATCCTCTGTAGTATGTTCCTGCTGATCCGTACGATTTTCTTCTTCATGCATAGTATCCTTGGATTGCCCATGTCCCTTTCGAAACGCCGAGGCAAGCTTTTCCTTGGTACCGGACGGCATACCGGCAGTACTACTCTCCTTCTCCTGCTTTGTAAAGAACCGGAACAAATGATAACGTCCCTCGCCCTGCATATCCGGATTATTTTTACTATATTTTGGATTCTTTATTTCTGTGTATAAGTGTTCCTTTGTAATAAACTTATAATCTTTGATCTCATAAACGTCTTCGTAATCCTTTGTATTACTCGGTAAATTCTTGCTTTTCAGCTTACGATTCACAAACCGTTTCGTAAAAGCGTAGATAACGGCAAACACAGGAACGCCTATGAACATTCCCGGAATACCATACAGTCCTCCAAAAAACGTAATTGCAAAGATAACCCAGAAGCCTGAAATTCCCGTTGAATTTCCCAGAATCTTTGGCCCAATTACATTACCGTCTAATTGCTGTAATATGAGAATAAAGATCAGAAAATATACCGCTTCGATCGGTCTAACCAAAAGCAGCAAAAACGCGCAGGGAATTGCTCCCAGATAAGGTCCGAAAAACGGAATCACGTTGGTTACGCCTACAATAACGCTGATCAAAGTGGGATAATGCAGTTGGATAAGCGTAGTTCCGATAAAACATAAAATACCGATAATGATAGAATCAAATATCTTACCTGAAATAAACCCGATAAAGGTTTTGTGAATAAAACGGCAATCCTTAATCAGCTGATTGGCATTATGCATCTCTAACAGAGAATAACAGATTTTCTTTGCCTGAGCTGCAAACTTCTCCTTGTCATAAAGCAGATAAACGGAAATAATAAGTCCGATTATAATATTCAGAGTGGTCTTCATAGCAGAAAAAATGGTTGTGGATAACGTACTGATAATAGAACCGATATTTTCTATATGCTTTGCAAGAAGATTTACCATCTGCTGTGGATCAATGGCATCAATATCAAAGGCCAGATTTTTCTCAAGGAACTGCGAAACCTCCTGGTTCTTGTTGATATAATCCAGTACAATACCATAGTATTTATTGAAAGTATCCGGAAACTGATAGACAATGCTGACGATACTCTTTTGTATTTCCGGTATTACCATGGCAAATAAGCCATAGATACACAGAAAAACAAACAGATATGCCATGAAAATAGAAATCACTCGAAATAGCTTTTTGTACTTATTTACATCCTTATTCTGATCCACCTTGTGAACGATCGGAAACAAAATACGATACTCAATCGAATTGATAATGGGCGTAATTAAATATGCCAGACAAAACCCGACTATGATCGGAAAGCATATCCGCATGATCTGATCAAAAACAGATGAAATCTTTGTTCCATGAAACAGACAATAATAGAATAACAGCCCGGCACAAATCACAGAAAAAGCAGTAATTCCCCAATACAGATATTTTCGATCGCCATGATATTTCATAATATAAGCAAGTCCTTTCTAAATTACGGTATCATAAAAATACAAGCCCTTTCTGGTATTATAGCACATAGATATTCCGGTTGAAATATTGAGAATACAAAAAAAATCCGTTATAATGAAAGAAATCATAAAGGACTATGAAATTATGAAATTACAGCAGCTAATGAGCTATACCCGAAGAGCTCTGGACGACTACCATATGATCCAGGATGGTGATAAAATCGCAGTTGGTATTTCAGGCGGAAAAGATTCTCTTGCTCTTTTACACGCACTTGCAGGTTTGAAAAGATTTTATCCTGCAAAATTTGAAATGTTTTCTCCGGTAACGTATTTAGACCGGATGGATTTGACGGTAATCCGCCCGTTTATGTATCTGCATGAGGCTGATATTATCGGAAATCAGGAAAATCCGGGCGTCAAGGATCGAATGTTTACTGCCATTGTTGACTCTATTTATCATGCAAAGACAGATACATTCAAAGCCAGATAAAAGGTAGGAAAATATGGAACGAAACACAAATTACCATGACGAGCTTAACAAAAAAAATATTGCACATTTGAGAGAACTTTTGAGTTCTCTTCCGCCCTTCGTAAATAAATTTTTTCACGGAATTGAGGAGCGTACAGCCACAAGAACAAGAGTTGCATATGCCTACGATCTGAGAGTGTTTTTTGAATGGCTCCACGATGAAAAACCGAAGTTTTCAACGATGGAGATTACGGAATATCCTATGAGCATTCTGGATCAGATATCCCGTGAAGATATTCAGGATTATCTCTCCTACTGTACCTATTATGAAAAAAACGGAAAAGAATATACGAACGATGAACGCGGAAAAGCCAGAAAGCTGGCAACCTTAAAGAGTTTTTATAATTTCTATTTTCAAAGTGAATTGATTACTACAAATCCGGCATCCCTGGTACGTATGCCCAAATTGCACGAAAAAGAAATTATTCGCCTGGATATGGACGAAGTTGCAACATTACTGGATCAGGTCGAAGCCGGTGACAAGCTGACCAAAAAAGAACTGCAATATCACGAGAAAACCAAGGTTCGTGACCTTGCCATTATGACGCTTCTGCTTGGTACCGGAATCCGTGTATCCGAATTTGTCGGTCTCAATATGAATGACATCGATTATAAAAACAATCGCATCAAAGTACGCAGAAAGGGCGGCTATGAAGCATTCGTATACTTTGGAGATGAGGTTCACGAAGCACTGGCCGCATATCATGAACAGCGCAGACATATAATTCCTGAAAACGGTCATGAAGAAGCCATGTTCCTTTCCATGCAGAACAAGCGGATTACCGTACGTGCGGTAGAAAATCTGGTGAAAAAATATACTTCTCATGTTACTACCATGAAAAAAATCACTCCGCATAAGCTTCGAAGCACCTATGGAACAAACTTATACAAGGAATCCGGGGATATCTATCTGGTGGCAGATGTTCTGGGACATAAGGATGTCAACACAACCAGAAAGCACTATGCTGCTATTGAGGAGGAACGCGGGCGCATTGCCAGTAAGCTTGTTCATCTGCGCAGGGATTAATCGCCGGAATTTGACAGACAGAATTGATATGCAGCAAGCTGACTCCTACTGCTGAAAGCTTCTGTTTTCAGCAATTCCTCTACTTCAGAGACCGTATAAAATGCCGCTGAGATTTCTTCGTTTTCGGAAGTATTTCCGCCGGAAATGCTTCCTTGCGCCTCAACATAAACAATATTTGTCATGATATCGGAAATTGCTACGGCAGAATAGGAGGCCGGAAGTATTTTTTTGATTTTCCTGACCTGAAGCCCTGTTTCTTCATAAAGTTCCCGCCTTACGCATTCTTCGATCGTTTCTCCTTCATTGATCATACCGGCACATAAATTGAACACCGTACGGTTAATCGCCATACGAAATTCCTTTAATAACAACAGCTTATGATCCATTGTTACAATCATGGAAATACCGCTCGATACTGTGCCAAGCTCACTAGGGGATGAAATATTCCGTCTGCTCACAATTTCATAATGTTTTTCTTTTCCAAGCAGATTTTCGTAGATCAGTTCATAACGATGCAGATAGTTGCCACCGTCCAATTTATTCAGATGTACCAGCTTCATAATATTGCTCCCTTAATGTTTTGTTTATTTTTTTTCGTGTAATTTCCACAAGACCCAACGGCGTTATGTCAATAACGCTCGTAGGAACCGGGTCGTCAGTCGTAAGCTTTCGCAGTGTATCCAGCAATTCTGCGTTATGAGCGTCCTCTTTCATGTTAATAAAATCCACCAATATCATCCCTGATAAATTCCTGACTCTAAGCTGCGCGGCAATTTCTTTTGCAGCTTCCATATTGACATGATAAAAGGATTGTTCTTTATCGCCCTTTCCTATATATTTCCCGGTATTAACGTCAATGGCTGTCAGACTTTCCGTAGGCTCTATGACCAGATATCCTCCGTTTTTCAGCCATACATTTTTAGAAAGCGCCGTATCTATTTTTTCTCCCAGCTTGTAAAAATTTAATAAGGACATCGATTTTCCCTGAAATAACGTTAATTTTTCAAGCTCATCAGGAGCATATGTTTCCAGATACGCTTTCACTTCCTCATAGATTCTGCCATCATCGGTCAGGATTCTCTGATAGTCAAGTCCATAAGTGTCTCTAAGCTTCTCAATATAAGGAGAAGGCGGCATTGCCATAATACTGTAGACCGTGCGGTCCTTTGCATAAGCCAGAATATAATCCATTTTCCTGCAAAGCGTATCCAGCTCTTGGAAGAGAATCTCAGGATCCGTAAGCAGCATCGCATTCGTGCGCAGAATCACTCCATAATGATATTCGTTTACAGCTTCACCGATCATCCGCTTAAAGCGCTCCGTCTGCTTTTGAGACGCCTTTTTGGAAAAAAGAAGTTTATGTTTTTGGCAATTAATCACAACATATTTTCCCGACAGACTAATATCCATGGATAATACAGGGTACTTCGTTTTGACGGCATCCTTGATCACCTGAACTAAAATGACGTCGCCCTGGTTGAACTGATCGGTTGTGATATTCGCATAGGGCAAATAGCCCTTCACACAGGGTGCAAGCTCTACAAACGCAGCCTGAATATTATCCACCTTGTTTAGAACCCTGCCAATCACAACTGCTCCTACCGGAAAACACCTGCTCTTACTATGACAGTCTTCGGAAGCGTCTTGCAGGAGCTTCTCAGAAGAAAAAGAAGCCTGAATCAATTTATTATCCTGACACAGCGCCGATAGAATTCTGCCCTGATATGAAGTTATATAATAATCGCCCTTTGGACCTTTTTCAAACTGTGCCATTCCCTTTTCCCGTCTTTATGATTGCTAAACAAAGAGGTGTGTCTATAGGATCATTTGTCAGAATCCCGTTTTACATACACGTTTCATATTGTCATTAAAAAACATGTCCGACGCTTCCAAGCGGCTTTAATTGCCCGTCGCTTTGATCCCGCAGATAAGTTTCCGTCCTGTGAATACACAGGTCAAACTGACCAAGCTGCGCACCGGGCGCAGATTCCTGATATAACACTTCCATGACCATGGAGGGTTTTATATTGCCGCTGGAGCTTGCATTTACCAACATATAAACGGAATGATTATCCGCAAGCTTCAATTCATAAACCGATTCTTTTAAATCCAACTCAATTTCGCTTTTTTGAGTATGCTTGATATAGGGAACATGCTGCGACTGCTCAAACCATGAAATGGCATCCGAAACAGAAAAATCAGGGACATGTCCGTCGCGAAAGGTAATCAGATAGCCCGCTCCCGCTACACTTGCCATGGCATTGCCGCAATCTCCCGGAAGCATCAGGACCTCTAATACCTCTATTCCCTCCGCCATAACCGCATTCAGGCGATGTAACATATCTAAGGAGGTTGTAACGGAATTGACCTCCATATCAAAATATTCTCCATCGCTGGTCAGTCCGACGCCAAGCGGAGATGCAAAGGACATAATCTGATGAGGCGAAAAACCTGCGGAATAAGCAATGTCAAGATCGGCTCGGCGGATTGCCTTCTGAAAATAGCGCATCACATCCAGATGTCCGATGAATTTCATTGCACCATGCTTACTGAATTTTACACGCAGTTTCATGCTTCACCGCTCCTTTCCTCAAAACAGATTCCGCAGCCGAATTTGGCAGCGCCGCAGGCATTACACTGCTTCTTGCAGTTTAGAGTAACTTCGGCGTTCATTGCCCTATTCCATTCTTTTTTTAAAAACTCCTTGGTTATGCCCGGATCAATGAAATCCCATGGGAATATTTCATCCAAATCTCTGGGCCTTGTCGTATAAAAATCAATATCCACAGAACATTCATCAAAGGCTTTTAACCATTCCTCATGCTTATAATACTCGCTCCAGGCGTCAAAATAGCAGCCACGTTTATAAGCGTTTAAAATAACGTCAGCAACCCTTCTGTCGCCTCTTGCAAATACACCCTCCAAAACGGAAACATCGGCTTCATGCCAATTATATTTGATACTTCTTTGATTTAACTGCTCCGTAATTGCTTTTCTGGTTGTATAAGCCTTTTCAATATATACTTCCTTATGATGCATGGCCGCCCATTGAAACGGTGTAAAAGGCTTTGGGATAAAAAAGGAGGTGCTCACTACAATCTGAACCTTTTCTCTTCTTTTTTCTTTCGGTACCGTTTCAAAAAAGGCCGCGGCGATTTTATTGGCAAGCTCTGCAATTCCTCGAATATCCTCATCCGTTTCCGTTGGAAGCCCCAGCATGAAATACAGCTTTACTCTGGTCCAGCCGCCCTCAAAGGCCTGAATTGCTCCGTTTAAAATCACTTCCTCGGTAAGTCCCTTATTAATGACGTTACGAAGTCTCTGAGAACCGGCTTCGGGCGCAAAGGTCAGACTGCTTTTTTTAATATCCTGAACCTTGCTCATAACATCCAGGGAAAAGGCATCAATCCGAAGCGAGGGCAGGGAAATATTCACTTTCTTTTTTTGACATTCCTCTATCAGAAAATTTACCAGTTCCGGCAGTTTTGAATAATCAGATGAACTCAGGGAGCTTAAGGAAATTTCTTCATATCCGGTATGATCCAGCATTTGGACGGCATAGTCCTTCAGCATGTCCACATCGCGCTCGCGAACCGGACGGTAAATCTGCCCTGCCTGACAGAATCTGCATCCGCGGATACAGCCCCTCTGGATTTCCAAAACAACTCTGTCCTGTGTGCATTTTATAAAAGGAACCACCGGCTTTAACGAATAATAGGTATGTGAAACATCCTTTTCTATTTCTTTTGTAATCACTCTGGGGAGCTCCGGCAGCGTCGGTTCCATGGACGCTATCGTGCCGTCCTGCTTGTAGGTAACTTCGTAAAAAGCCGGGGCATAAATTCCCGGAAATTTACCCGCTTCCCTCAGAAAATCAACTCTGGAGGCACCCTCCCGTTTCATTTTCTTGTAAAGGTCAAGGAGCCCCCTGTACTGCGTTTCACCCTCGCCGATATAAATCAGGTCAAAAAACGGTGCAATCGGCTCAGGATTATAGACGCAGGGACCGCCGCCGATGACAATGGGATCCTCCCATGTCCGCTGCTTTGATAACAGCGGAATGCCGGACAGATCCAATATCTGCAAAATATTGGTATAACACATTTCATACTGAATCGTGATGCCCAGAAAATCAAAGCTTTTCACAGGCTCTTGGGACTCCAGCGCAAATAAAGGGATCTTCTGCTCACGCATCACCCGATCCGCGTCGAGCCATGGAGAATAGACACGTTCACACCATGTATCCTCCCACCGGTTAAACATATCATACAGAATCTGAATTCCCAGATGCGACATTCCGATCTCGTACACATCAGGAAAACACATACAGAAACGGACGTCAATTTTTTCCTTATCCTTCATAACGCTGTTGATTTCTCCGCCAATATATCTGGCAGGCTTTTCTATCGTCAATAATATTTCTTCCGGTAAAGCTAAAGTTCTCATAAATGTATCAAAGACCGGTAACGGCGCTCCTTCCCCAAAATGACATTGTCAAAACATTCTTTTGATACAAAGCATTTTTACCAAGCATTTTATTATTTCATCATTCCTCTAAAGTATACGGTAAGCAGGCTGTAAAATCAAATAGATTTCCTTCCGGCTGCTCACTGATGATCTCCGCAATTTCATGGGAGGTCAAGCCGCCTGCGGAAAAACCGCCGTACTGCATCAGCAGATATGCTCCGAATAATATGACGGAGAAAAAAGCACGAAGCTTAAATGATAAAAGACCACTCTGTCCTACATATTCCTCCGAAGAAGGCGCCTGATCGGACAACAGTGATCTTCTGACTTGTATTGCATTTTCGTTCGTACCTGCATCTTCTCTCAGTTTCTGTAGAAGACGCAGTTTTTCCTCTATTGTTACTTCCATCCTGATACCTCTGATAAGCATATGGTTTTCTTAATCTAATCTATTACAATATGCACTGATTTAGAACGGAAGTTTGCAGCTATCCCCAAAACGCAGCAAACGGCTAACGATTTGCAAGCTCTCTGGTAATTTCCTCCCAGGTTACCCCTTTTTCCACCATCAATACCATGACATGATAAAGGAAATCAGAGATTTCATACTTAATTTCATCCGGATTGGGATTTTTGGCGGCGATTACGATTTCCGTTGCCTCTTCGCCAACTTTCTTTAAGATTTTATCAATTCCCTTATCAAACAGATAGTTGGTATAGGAGCCCTCTTTGGGATGTACCTTCCTGTCCTGTATCACTTGGAACACGGAATTAAAGACAGTAAGCGGATTCTCATCGTCATATTCTTTTTTGAGAATTTCGTTAAAAAAGCAGCTGTAACTGCCGGTATGACATGCATTTCCGATCTGGGATACCTTCGCAAGCAAAGTATCAAAATCGCAGTCCGCAGAGAGGGCCTTCAAATATTGATAATGTCCGCTCGTATCACCCTTTACCCACAGTTCGTTTCTGCTCCTGCTGTAATAAGTCATCTTACCGGTTCGCAGCGTCATTTCATAGGCTTCCTTTGTCATATAGGCAACCATGAGTACCTCTCCGGTCTTGTAATCCTGGGTCACAACAGGAATCATGCCATCGGAGTTTAATTTAAACCGCTCCCAGGGAATACAGTTTTCATAAGAATTTACTTCAATTCCGTTTTCAATGCACAGATGCTTTAAAGAGCCTATTTCCTTAACGTTATCATTCACAAAGCTTCCGGTAATGCCGCAGACAGAATAAATGCCCAGATATTCCAAAACCTTATCAAGGGAAATTCCCGGAAGCGCGGCAATGAACGGCATGTTCACCGATGCAATGCAGGCATTCAATTCAGCCGGCTTTACGCATAACAGCTCGCATACATACTGATCAACCAACGCCTGATTGCGGGTAATAACGGCAGTATCGGCAAATGCTGCGATAATCTTATCCTTGCCGAATTTTTTTGAGACCTCCTGTGTAATATCAACATTGGACTGCTTGCTGAAGTTTAAACATGCTTTTGCGCAGCCCGCATAAAGAAGCTTTTTCACATCCTCCATGCGCTTCACATTACCCGCGCCGATCACAGGCGCCTGGCACTTTTCACAAATCTGTTTAATGATGCCGAGCGCTTCCTCATGTTCCTCATCGGTTTTGGAAAAATCAAATACCAAAATTTCATCCGCGTCATACCCGCCGTAATATTCTGCAAGCTGAACGGGATTTTCATTGATAATACTGCGATCCGTAAAGCTTCTGACCGCTTTCCCGTGATCCAGATAAATACTGGGAATAAATAATTTTTTCACTTTTATCCTCCAAGCCGAACTGTCTTCCTAAGTACTGTACCTTAATTTATTGAAACATTTACAGACTTCCTTTTGTACTTAATACATCCTGAATGCGTTCATCATAGGATACCGCCTGATCCAGCGCTTTTGCAAAAGCCTTGCACATGGCTTCTATTATATGATGTGCATTTGTTCCGGACAGAATCTTAAAATGCAGATTCATGCCCGCGCTGTACGATATGGCATAAAAGAATTCGCGTACCAATGTTGTCTCAAATTCCCCGCACCGCTCCTCTTTAAATTCCGCATCACAGCCAAAATAAGGGCGTCCGCACAGATCCACGGCACATAATACAAGCGCATCGTCCATGGGAAGCAGGAAATGACCATATCGTTTGATTCCGACCTTATCTCCCGCAGCTTCCTTGATTGCCGAGCCAAGTACGATTCCGACATCCTCGACGGTATGATGCCCGTCCACATTCAAATCTCCCGAAACCTTAAGCTCCAAATCAAAAAAACCATGTTTGGAAAAGCCCTCCAGCATATGATTAAAAAAGCCAATTCCTGTATCAATCCCTGAGTTTCCTCTTCCGTCCAGATTAAGCTTCAGCTCAATATCCGTTTCTTTTGTTTTTCTGATTACCCGAGCAGTTCTACTATCAGCCATAAGCAGTCCTTTCTTTTATTTTTCATCTTCAAATCTGACTTTAATGGAATTGGCATGTGCTGTCAATCCTTCTTTTTCCGCAAACAATTCTATATCCTGATGAGCGGCCTTAAGCGCCTCCCTTGAATAAGAAATGATACTGGTTTTCTTCATAAAATCATCCACATTTAGCGGTGAGAAAAATTTTGCGGTACCGTTTGTAGGAAGCACATGATTGGGCCCCGCATAATAATCACCCAAAGGCTCCGAGCTGTATTCACCCAGGAAAATGGCACCTGCATTTCGAACTCTTGTCATGGTGTCAAAGGGATCCTTTGTCAGAATTTCCATATGCTCGGACGCAATATCATTGGCTGCCTCTATTGCCTCGTCCATGTTTTGCGCCACCAGAATATAGCCGTAATTCTCCAAGGATTTTTCTATGATTTTCCTTCTGGAAAGTGTCCCTGTAAAGGCGTCCACTTCCTTTGATACCTGTTTTGCAAGGTTACTGCTTGTTGTAATTAAAATAGCGGAAGCCATTTCATCATGCTCTGCCTGCGACAGCAGATCCGCCGCTACGTATCGGGGATTTGCAGTTTCATCCGCAATCACAAGAATCTCGCTCGGTCCGGCAATGGAATCAATGCTGACATAACCGAAAACCGCTTTTTTGGCAAGCGCAACGAAAATATTTCCCGGGCCTGTAATCTTATCAACCTTTGGAATACTCTCGGTTCCAAACGCCATGGCTGCAATTGCCTGTGCTCCGCCCGCTTTATAGATTTCCGTAACGCCGCTGATATCCGCCGCAACTAAAGTTCCGGGATTGACCTTTCCGTCCTTTCCGGGCGGAGTACACATAATAATACGCTCCACACAGGCCACCTTTGCCGTTACTACATTCATCAGTACACTGGAAGGATACGCAGCCTTACCGCCCGGCACATAAACGCCAACGGTAGAAAGCGGCAGGATTTTCTGACCGAGAATGGTTCCGTCCGGCTTTGCATCAAACCAGCTGTTGCGAACCTGTTTTTCATGATACAGACGAATGTTATCAGCACTTTTTTTCATGACCCTGACAAGCTCGGGATCAATGCTGTCATAAGCTTCCTTAATTTCGTCCCCGGTCACTAAAATCGTATCCTTTGTAAGGCTGCAGTGATCGAATTTTTCCGTATATTCAAACAGTGCGGTATCCTTTCTCTTTCGGATATCATAGATAATATCGGCAACCGTTTCTTCATATTGTCCGTAGTTTGCAGGACTTCTTTTTAAAAGAGCATCTAACAGATTCTTCTTGCTTTCTTTGTTTAACTCAACGATACGCATCGCACATCACTCCTTTTCCTTCAGTTTACTGCGGAGCATTGTAATCAGCTTCTTAATCCGGTCCGATTCCATTTGCATGCTGACCTGATTGACAATCATCCGTGCGGATAACGGACAGATTTCCTCCAAAACCTGAAGACCGTTCTCCTTGAGGGTGCTTCCGGTCTCTACAATATCCACGATCACATCTGACAATCCAACAATGGGACCAAGCTCCACAGAACCGTTCAGTTTAATAATATCCACGGTCTGATGCTTCTGATTGTAGAAATAATCCTTTGCAATGGATGGGTACTTGCTGGCCACGCGAATCATCTCATGATGCAGTAAAAGCTCCTTGGCATGAGCAGGACCGCAAACACACATCCTGCATTTTCCAAAACACAGATCCAGTACCTCAAGCACTCTTCTTTGCTCCTCTAAAATGGTATCCGCACCGACAACACCGATATCCGCAGCGCCATACTCTACATAAGTAGGAACGTCCGGACCCTTTGCAAGAAAGAACCGGAGCCTTAATTCTTCGTTAGTAAAGATCAGCTTTCTGGTATCCTTATCCTTCATTTCCTCACAGGTAATCCCGATGCTTTCAAAAAGCTCCAGCGTTTTATTGGCAAGACGTCCCTTACCAAGTGCAAAGGTAAGATAACGTTGTTCATTCTGATTCATATGATAAATCCTTTCTTTCAATCACTTCTGTAGGCAATTGCGAAACGCATCAAAGCATTGCGTTAATTGTGCAAATTGTAGAAACATAAGCAGACCCTTTGAAAAAGGCAGACTTCTATCATTTGTGCAATTTCAACAAAATCCAGTGAGTTTCGCAATTGCCTAAATCATTTCTGTATTGAAATTCAATTCGTGCCGCAATCCATCATTTGGCTATACTTCCTCCAGGACATATGCCGTCTGATGCCCCGATCTGATAAAAGCCAGTGCTTCTTCCTTCTGCTGCGGCAGATACGGCATCATACTGACACAAACGCCTTTTTCTCTAAGCTCATCCGCCTTTTGAATTGCCAAAAGCAGATGCTCCGCCTGATACAGGATAACCGTTCCAAGGCTGTTCACACAATTTTTTCCGGCAGTCTTTAAGGCGGTCATCAGATCATCAATCACAACCATAAATCCGATGGCAGGCGCATTTTTCCCGAAACGCTCGAGCAGTCTGTCATAGCGTCCTCCCTTTACAATAGCGTCGCCCACCCCATATGTATATGCTTTAAATATGATTCCGGTGTAATAATTATATTTGCTTACCATGCCAAGATCAAAGGAAACATATTTTTCAACGCCGTAAGCGCACAGCACCTCATACAGATTTTCCAAGCGTTCCACTGCTTTCATGGACACCTCATTATAGGCATATTTCTTTGCCTCGGCAAGGATTTCCGACTGTCCGAACAAATCATTCACATGAAGGAGCGCTTCCATGCAATTCTCATTGACGCCGCTTTTCATGAGAAGATCCTGTGCTCCGAAGAAATTCTTAATTGAAATGAAATCCCGAAGCTCCATTTCCGTATCCTCACTCAGTCCCGCCTGAGCGCAAAGCCCTTTAATATATTCCACTTCACCGATGCTGATCTGGAAATTGACCAGTCCCGCATGCAACAAGGATCTAATACATATCGCAATCATTTCGGCATCCGCTGCAATACTGTTATCTCCGATCAGCTCGGCTCCCATTTCTGTAACTTCCTTTAATTTCCCCTGTAGGTTTGAGGTATTGGTAAAGGCGTTTCCCTTATAACAAAACCTGACCGGAAAATCGGTATCAATATAATATTTTGCGGCACATCTTGCAATGGACGGCGTAAAATCCGGTCGCAGCACAAGCGTATTACCCTCTTTATCAAAAAATTTATACAGTTCTTTGGAGGGCGTGGTTCCGATTTCTTTGCTGAACACGTCAAAGAATTCAAAGGTTGGCGTTTGTATGTCCTGATAGCCATAGGAATGCAAAACCTGATGGATATCGTTTTCACATCCTGTTTTTAAGCAAAACTCCGCTCCGTAAATATCTCTGACACCCTCCGGTGTATGTACCAGTCTCTTACTCATATAAATCCCCATTCCGGAGCGTCAGCAACGGGGCGGCGGGAAATCCGCGAA
>CAYTIH010000005.1:0-78499 GCA_964437825.1 uncultured Clostridium sp.
CCAGCCTTCGGGTTGGCATTTTTTATCGTGGGGGACTGGTTATTTACCATTTACGGCAGGACAAAGAAAACTTTCACAAACTAGCTGAAAAAAGATCCGATTGTTCCTTCCGCTTCCATAGCCCTATTTGGACAAATATGCTAAAATAGCTGTTAAAAGTACATATTATTTACGGGGAGAAGCTATGGAACGAATTTTGATTGTGGAGGACGATAACCATATTAACGGCTTATTAAAAGAGGCGCTGTCCAAGGAGGGCTATGATTGCGAACAGGCGTTTTCGGGAACCGAGGCTTTGAGGCTGCTTTCAGAGAATCCTTATTCCCTTGTGCTTCTGGATCTGATGCTGCCCGGCATAAGCGGGGAGGAGCTGTTAGCCCAAATCCGACAAAGAAGCAGTTTGCCGGTGATTGTGCTGACCGCAAAGGACAGTCTGGATGATAAAATCGATCTGCTCACGAAAGGGGCGGACGATTACATGACAAAACCCTTTGAAATGAAGGAAATGCTTGCAAGAGTACAGGTGCAGCTTCGCCACAGGCTCAAAATACCGGAGCAGGAGATTCTGTCCCACAAGCAGTTAAAACTGAACAAATCGGGTTTTCAGGTGACGATTGACGGGAAGGAACTTCCCAAGGTCACGAAACAGGAATTTGCGATTTTGGAACTATTGTTAAAGCATCCGAAGCAGGTGTTCAGTAAGGAGGATATATTTGAATATGCCTGGGAGGAAGCTTATATGGGCGAAACAAAAACGTTGGACGTGCATATCAGCAATATCCGGAAAAAAATCAGGGCCGTTACACAGGAAGAATATATTGAGACGGTTTGGGGAATCGGCTACAGGCTGGCTCCTTAAGGGCGGAAGACGGCTGCTGCGCAGTCCTGCAGCAGGCTGTTCAAGGGTTGTCAAAACAAAAGCTTTACTCTTTTTTTACTTTTCCTTTGCTTTCTTTTAGGATTTGTTTTTTAGAATAATGACAAATCGAGAAGGAGAAAGAAAACCATGAGCGAATTGTTATTAACGACCAGAGGCCTTACCAAACAATATGGCAGCCATAAGGCGGTGGATCATGTGGATATTCATCTGAAAAAAGGTGCCATCTATGGCTTCATTGGCAGAAACGGCGCGGGGAAAACCACTTTTTTAAAGATGATCAGCGGACTGGCCGAGCCGACCGAGGGGGAAATCGAGATGTTCGGGTATCGGGGAAAGGATCTTAAAAAAATCCGGACCAGAGTGGGATGCCTGATCGAAAATCCGGGATTGTACGGCAATATGAGCGCCTATGACAATTTAAAAATCAAATGCATGTTGTTCGGAATTAGAAAAAGAGAATATATTGAGGAACTTTTAGGGGTTGTAGGGCTGTCCGGAGTCGGAAAGAAAAAGGCGAAGAAATTTTCCCTCGGTATGAAGCAGCGCCTCGGCATTGCCCTTGCGCTTGTGGGGGAACCGGATCTGCTTGTATTGGATGAGCCGATCAACGGACTGGATCCTCAGGGAATTGTGGAAGTCCGTGATACCATCCTGCATTTAAGCCGTGAGAAAAATATGACGATTATTATTTCCAGTCATATTTTGGAGGAATTGTCCAAAATTGCAACGGATTACGGAATTATTCATAACGGCTCCCTGTTACAGGAGATTACAAGGGAAGAACTAATGAAGCGCTGCAGCGAGCGGATGGAATTGAAGCTTTTGAATCCGGAAGCGGCCATACCGGTGCTTGACAAAATGGGCTTTACCAACTATCAGGTCGTGGATAAAGAGCATATTCATATTTTTGAGCGTCTTTCAGACAGCGCACTTGTGAATATGGAGCTTGCAAAGGCGGGAATTCCCCTGCAGGGAATTTCCATTACGAATGAGGAACTTGAATCTTATTATCTGAACCTGACGGGAGGTATTACCAATGCTTAATATCATTAAAATGGAATTATTGCGGATGCTCAAATCAAAGAGCCTGTATGTTGTCTGGGGAATCATGATCTGCTTTATTATATTAACAACGTATATGACAAAATGGGACAATGATCTTGTGTTAGAGGAGATAACTGAGGATGAAGTGCAGACGGAGGAATATGATGAGGATTCGGGAGATTTTGCTCTGCTTATGCCGGGTGAGGATACGCTTTCGGAGCAGAATGTGAATCTCGGAATAACCTTTATGCTGCCGAACGAGCCCGGAGAGGACATCACGCTGTTTGATATGATGTTCGGGAATATACAGAGTAAATTTATGGCGCTGTTTATTGTAATCTTTGCGGTGATTTATTCCACAGCGGATATAAGCAGCGGCTATATTAAGAATTTTGGGGGACAGATTACACGAAGGAGCAGCCTGATTATTGCAAAGGCTGTAGCGCTCTTTGTGTATACGGCGATTACGATGGGAATCTTTGCACTGGTGCAGTTTGTGTCAAACGGGATTTTCTTAGGCTATATGAAGCTGGGAAACCCTGCGGAATTCGGCTGTTATATGGCAATACAGCTGCTGCTGCATTTTGCCTTCGCGATGATTTGCATGATGATTGCTGTTTTAACCAGAAGCAATCTGATCAGTATAATTGTATCCATCTGTCTGTGCATGAATGTTATGACGCTTCTGTATAATGCTGTGAACCGGCTCTTAGAGAAGCTTCATGTGAAAGAGTTTCAAATGTTGGAGTATACGGTTACGGGACAGATTTCCCTGCTGCCCATGCAGGCGGGGGAAAATGAGGCGGCAAGGGCGATGCTTGTTTCCGTATTTTTTATCGCTGTGTCGGCTGCATTAGGTTGTATTATTTTTAAAAAAAGGGATATTGTGTAAATGGAAGTATTGACAGGAATCCTTCTGGTACTGGTATTTGTTTTATTGATCGCTTTTTGGAGGTATAAGCGGCAGGTGGGCGACATCTGCCGCCAGCTTGCGTTTTTGAAGAAGCATGACAGCAATATGATGATCTCCAGAGAAATAGAGGCAGGGCATATCGGAGAACTGGCAGAGCTGTTAAATGATCTTCTGGCGGCACGCAAGGAAGAGAGAAAGCAATATCTGGAAAAAGAGAGGAGAATCGCCGAGATTTACACGAGCCTGTCCCATGATATCAGAACCCCTTTGACTTCCTTGAACGGTTATTTTGAATTGCTGAAACAGTCGGTTGATCCGGAGGAACAGAAGCGTTATCTGGCGGTGATTCAGGAGCGGATTGAAAGCTTGAAGGAAATGCTGGAGGAGCTTTTTACTTATACAAAGCTGAAAAACACGTCCTACAAACTGACGCTTGAGCCGTGTCGGTTAAACCGGATTGTAAAAAATACGGTTTTTTCTTATTATGACGAGTGGTCTGCCAAAGACATTGAGCCGGAGTTTATTCTGACGCAGGAGCCGCTTGTCATACTCGGTAATGAGCCCGCGATTCGCAGGGTTCTCCGGAACCTGATCAAAAACGGACTGGAGCATGGGAAAAAGAAAATCCGGATTTTTCTCGGGAGGCAGGACGGGAAAATCTGTCTGGAAATAAAAAATCAGGTAACCGATCCGGAAAAAATTGATGTGAACCGGGTGTTTGAACAGTTCTATATGGCCGATGAGGTGCGCAGCCGCAGCTCCACAGGGCTGGGGCTGTCCATTGCAAGAGAATTGGTACTGAAAATGAACGGAAGCATTCAGGCAGAGCTTACCGGAACGGAGTTTGGGATACGGGTTCTGTTTCAGGAAAATGTCGAAAAATAAAAGGAATAAACCTTAGTACAATATGACCCTCCGGTTTTGGAGGGCTGTTTTTTTGCAAGTTTTGGATGTTGCTATGTTTGATATATTTTTATAAAGTATAATAAGAACATGACATACAGTTGTCATGTATTGCGTAGTAATATGGAAACCATAGAAGGAGCAGTCATGAAAATAGACAGGCATATTGGAATTTTATCTGTGCTGTTGCAGAAAGATCAGGTCACTGCACCTTACCTTGCAGAACAATTTGAAGTTTCAAGACGAACCATAAACAGGGATATTGAGGACTTATGCAAGGCCGGAATTCCTATTGTGACAAAGCAGGGAGCCAATGGCGGCATCTCAATTATGGAGGATTATAAACTAGATAAAACTTTGTTCACGAAAGGAGAAATGCAGGATATCCTTGCAGGACTTCGCAGCCTTGATAGCGTAAATGGAACAAAACGTTATGGAAAGCTGATGGAAAAGCTGTCAGCTGGATCCTCTGATTTTATGGTTGGAAACCAGTCGGTACTGATTAACTTATCTTCGTGGTATAAAGAGGCGCTTGCGCCCAAAATTGAACTGATACGCACGTCGATTGATCAATGCAGAGAGTTGGAGTTTGCATATTATTCTCCCACGGGAGAATCGGTTCGTCGGATAGAACCCTATTATCTGATCTTCCAGTGGGCAAGCTGGTATGTATGGGGCTGGTGTCAAAAGCGAGAAGATTTCAGAATGTTCAAGCTAAATCGAATGGAGCATCTGCAAATATCAGAGAAGGTGTTTGCAAAAAGACAGGTGCCGATGCCGGATTTAAGTAATGAAAGGATATTTCCGGGCGGAATCAAAGTGAAGGCTCTGTTTGAACCGGAATGTAAATGGCGCTTGGTAGAGGAATTTGGAAGTGAGAGCTTTACAGAGCAGGAAGATGGAAAACTTTTATTTCAGGCAGATTATACGGACAAAGAAAATCTGATTACATGGCTGATGTCTTTTAGAGATAAGGCGGAATTACTTGAACCAAAGGAGATGCGAGATGAAATTAGAATGAGCATTGAATGCTTAAAAAAGAAGTATGACGGTTGTAATTAGATGATGGAATTGCAGAAAAGGAGAACGATTATATGAGATACACATGGATTGACGAGTATTTACTCAGCTTAACAGGAGTAACCAAAGACCTGCAGAAGGATTGGAATTGGATTCGCTATCAAATCGGCGGAAAGATGTTTGCAGCGGTCTGTTTAGGCGAGCATGATGAGCCGTATTATATCACACTGAAACTTGAGCCGTCTGAAGGGGATTTCCTGCGGCAGCAATATGAGGATATCATTCCCGGACATTATATGAATAAAGTGCATTGGAATTCGATTAAGCCGGATGGGGAAGTGCCGGACGATTTATTAAAAGATCTGTTAGATAAATCCTATCACCTTGTACTGGGAGGATTTAGTAAAAAGAAGCAACGGGAAATTTTGGAAGGGGTGTCTTTGAAAAATACAATAAGCTGTTGTGGTACGGATTGTTCAAAATGCGGCTGTTTTGGAAATATGTGTAAGGGATGTAACGTTAGTCTTGGAAAAGTATTTCATGCACCGGAAGGACATGCATGTCCGATATATGAATGTTCAATCAATCAAAAGGGGCTGAAAGGGTGCGGAGCATGTGAGAGTCTTCCGTGTGACATATGGAGAAACACAAAGGATCCTTCGTTTTCAGAGGAAGAATTTCAGCGGAATATACTGGAACGGGTAGCAAGATTAAGGGGTGAAAGAACCGTGGCATTTGATTATAAAAAAGAGTATAAAGAATTTTATATGCCGAAGAATAAACCAAGCATAGTGGAAGTTCCGTCCATGAATTATATTGCGGTTCGGGGAAAAGGAAATCCAAATGCAGAAGACAGCGAGTATAAGCAATCCATTGGTCTGCTCTATGGCATTGCTTTTACGATTAAAATGAGCAAAAAAGGAGATCACCAAATTGACGGATACTTTGATTATGTAGTGCCGCCGCTGGAGGGCTTCTGGTGGCAGGATCATACAAAGGGGATTGATTACAGCCGGAAAGAGGGTTTTAATTTTATTTCTATGATCAGACTGCAGGACTTTGTGACAAAAGAAGATTTTGATTGGGCAATAGAAGAAGCTGCGAAGAAAAAGAAAATCGATTTTTCAAAAGTAGAGTTTCTTACTTATGACGAGGGTTTATGCGTTCAGTGCATGCATATCGGATCCTACGATGACGAACCGGTGACAGTGAAACTGATGCATGATTTTATGACTGCCGAGGGTTATGAACTGGATATTACGGATCAAAGATTTCATCATGAGATTTACTTAAGCGATGCCAGACGAGTAGCGCCTGAAAAGTTAAAGACGGTAATCAGACATCCTGTAAAAAATAATATACTATATTAACAAAGCAGATTTTATTGTTTACTGCATTTTTATGATTCTGGTTTTGGCTGCGAAGATTTCCTGCGAATGATAGATTGGATGCCGTATATTATCGAGCTGGATTTCGAAGGAAATAAGTTGGTTGGTATCATAAATGGTGGATACATAGAGTTATTGATTGAAAGTCTGAGCCTGTAAAGGGATTCAGACTTTTCGATGTTCCAATGTATGAGAACAAGAAGTTGAGCAAGGAGAACGGACAATGAAGATATTTTTTGTGATCGTGACGGTTTTGATACTGGTCGTATTTTGGACGATATATTATCTGTACCGTCTGGTATTTAGCTACCCGGTGAAAAAGCGCCCGGATGCATACCGGATTCCCGACGGTGATCTTTACAAGGCGTATAAGGACACGATGGAAGAATGCATTCATGATATGGAAGAAACGCCGTATGAGAATGTAAGTATCGTTTCCCTTGACGGATGCAGGCTTTACGGGAAATTGTACCATCTCAGGGAGAAGGCGCCGCTGATAGTCTTTTTTCACGGATATCACGGAATGGCGGCATGGGACGGATATGGCTTTTATAAAATCTGTAAGGATCATGGACTTAATATTCTTATGGTCGATGAGAGGACTCATGGAAAGAGCGAGGGCAGTGCGATCACGTTCGGAATCAAGGAAAGATTTGACTGCAAATTATGGGCGGAGTATGCCGCAAAACGACTTGGGGAAGATACGGATATTTTCCTTGCAGGGGTATCCATGGGAGCGGCTTCGGTAATGATGGCCTGTGAACTTGGTTTGGCTGCAAATGTAAAAGGAGTAGTGGCAGACTGTGGATATTCCGAGCCGTCTGCGATTATAAAAGAAACAATACATAAATTGAACTTCCCTGTAAAACCGGTATATTTCCTGATCAAGCTGGGAGCACATCTGTTTGGGCATTTTGATCTGGAAGAAGCTTCACCGTTAAACGCCGTTAAAAAATCAGAAATCCCCATCTTGTTTATTCATGGAAAACAGGATTCCGTGGTTCCTCCGTTGATGAACGAAAAACTTTATGAAAGCTGCTCGGGGAAAAAAGAACGAGTGCTGATTGAAAAAGCCGATCATGCCAACAGCGCTTTGACAGATTATGAAACCTATGAAAAAGCAGTTATGAAATTTTTTATCCAGAATGTGTCTGCGGTTTTTTCGGGATGAGGAAGCCCGCAATCAGAAAAATGATTTTGACCGACTTTCCACTCACAGCCTCTGAATTTGTTATATCTATGTGTAAATACTATTTTTATAGGAGGGATACACATGGATTATAATAAACGGGATATCAATATTATGATTGGAAAGCGATTACGTGAAGCGAGAATGAACCTTGGAAGGACGCAGGCGGAATTTGCGGTTACATTGGGCGTTTCGGATGAACACTACCGCAAATATGAATCAGGCGCCTCGGGCTTGTCAACCGTAAAGCTGTTGATCCTGAATTGTGAATATCATATAGACTCCGATTATCTGATTACCGGATCAAACAGAAAAGAGGACTTTGATGTGGAATCCTATCTGGCGAACTGCAGCCGGCTGCAGAAAGAAAGGTTTGTGGAACGGATGCTTGCGTTTGTAAGGCGAAAGCTGATGGAATCTTGAGGGTAGACCGCTAAAAGCAGAAAAGCCTCTCCGTTTCATATTGGGAGAGACTTTTCTGCTTCTATGAAACTATACAGTGGTATCTATGACGCCGCCCTCTGTCATAATGGGTGCTTCTACCGGCTGCAGAGGCATTTCCATACCGTTAAGCTCCAGCGAAACACCGCCGGGGGCAGCGCTTGCTGAACCGTTTGAAATGCTTTGCTTTTCTTTTGCCAGTTTTTCAAATACAGCCTTCAGGTACTTCATATCGGCTTCCATAATCTCCCGGAGTTCTTCACAGCGATGCTTTTTCTTTAACTGTTCTAAGTCTGCCGAGTTCATATCTTCCAAGATGTTTCCTGAAAGTTCCGTCTGCAGTTCATCATCGGATTCCCTGGCCTGCAATTTCTTCATCGATTCTTCGAATTCCTGCATCAGTTCTTTGAATTCTTCCTGACTGAGCTTCAGGACATCTTCTGAGTCCAGAGCATCTAATATTGAGGATTCTTCTTCCTCATCAAGTTCGGTCAGATTGGTGCTGCTATCCGTTTTTAAGCTTTCTTCTTCTTTCAGATGATTCATTCGTTTTCGAGCGATCCGCTCCATTTTTTTGGCATGGAGAATGGCACTTTCCAGCTCTTTTTCATCGTACTCGTCGTTTCTTCTGTTTCTTTGGAGCGTTGCGACTTTTCTGCGGGCCTTTGCGACAATCCGGCTTGCACTGCCCGATGTATGCGACATCATGATCTGTGACGAAATTTCTTTGAAATTGTATTGCAGACGTTTCGGCTTTTTCTTGCCGGGGGTACTGATACTGAGAGTTCCCGCCACCGTTTGGTCCGCATGATAGAAAACGATTCTTTTTACATTAGACTGATTGTTATTAATCATCATACCCATGTTGTTATCCTCCCTGATAAAACAAATCAACATGTTCCGGTTTTCCCGTCGGCAAATCCGTTTGCCGACCCGCTTCTTTCATTATTATATCGGCAGCTTGCGGCATAAAATTAAGCTTTGCGCATCAGGGGTCAGGCGGAGGTTGTAAGAATCTGAAAAAATCGGTATAATACGATAAAAAGTCTGATATTTTGCAGAATGTAGGATTTGGGTTGAGGCTTATTATGACGGAGATTACAGAAAATAATATGAATTTTATAATGGGAGAAGAGAAGACTCCCGGGCAGCTGGTAGCGTTTCTAAAGGACGGAGCCATGTTTCGCAGCTTTGGTCATGTACTGGAAGAACTGCGAGGAGAAAGGAATCTTTCAGAAGTGCTTTCGGAAGGGCTATATGAGTTAACGGGGGAAGAATATGAAAGTATTGCCCGTAAGGTGCGTAATTGGCTCAACGGAAGGAACGTTCCGCAAAACCGTGAAACCCTGTTTCAGATTTGCTTTGTGCTGGGATTGTCCGAATCGGAGGCAAGCCGGGTGCTTGGCAGCGCATCGGATACGGGAATTCATTATCGGGATATGGACGAGCTGGTATATGCATATGCGCTTCGAACCGGAAAAAGCTACCGGGAGGCACTGGAACTGAAGAAATACATCAGGGAGCGACTGGACTTGCAGGAATTTGCAGAGAAAAATCCGAAGGAAATGTCGGTTTATACGGCACAGGTGAAGGATGCGTTTTCTCAAGTGAAAGACGATGAGGCGCTTTTGTGCTTTTTTCAGAATTATGCCGGAATGCTGGGAACGCTGCATGAGACGGCATACCGCAAATTTGCACAGCTTTTGGACTGCCTTTTGCAGCCGGAGGGAAATCATGGGATGGAAGAACGCAGATATACCATGGAGGAGGTCGTCAGGGATTATATTCGAATGAATGTGCCTGAGACGAGGAAAAGCTCCGATTACACATTTCTGCAAAGGCTGATTAAGAAATACTGGCCTAATGAAAACAGCCTGATCAATATGCGGAGCAGAAAAGAGGATGTCAGCAGGAAAGCTCTTTTACTGCTTTATCTGGTTACGGAGTCATTTGATGAAATGACAAAGGAGGAAGAAGCGTTTTATCTTGCTCAGCAGGAGACGGAAGAGGACTTAGAGATACGTCTGGAAACCCGTTTTCAAAAGATGAATCTTTTTTTGGATATGTATGGTATGAATCGTCTGGATCCGGGCAATCCGTTCGATTTTCTGGTACTTTATGCCATGAAGACACAGGAAGGGGACGCCGTGAGCGATAGGATGAAGGCGGTACTGGAAGAAATATTTGCATAACGGCGCAGCATGATTCAAAACGGAGAAAACAATGGGAAAAGGGCGACGATTCAGAACCCCCGGAGAGATCATTAAACTGGGGGAAATAGAATATCAGATCGGTTCGGTTGAGGGCTTCGGAGGAAGCTCCGTAGTATACCGGGCGAAATATGAAGACCGCCTGAATCTGGGGTGTTATCATCAAGTGCTGATTAAGGAATTGTTTCCGTATCATCCGAGGGATTTCATTTATCGCGGCGAAGATGGGTTTATCCGCTGCAGGGAGGAAGGAAGAGAACTGATGGAGGATAGCCGGAAACGGTTTTATCAAGGAAATCAGGCAAATTTGGAACTCCTTGCAAGGTTCCCGGAGCGGATGTCCGGTAATCTGGATTCTTTTCAGGCATATGGAACCTATTATTCCGTGCTGGCGGTTCACGGCGGTACGAATTTGGAGGAGTTTCTGGAGGCAAGAGGGGAATCGGTCCGGCTTCGTGAGGCGGCGGAGCTTATGATACAGCTTCTGGATGCACTTGAATGCTTTCATCAGCTTCGGATTCTGCATTTGGATATCAGCCCCGATAATATTCTGCTGCTGTCCGGACATGCCCTGCTGATTGATTATAACAGCGTATGTCCGATGGACCGAAACAGGGGGGAGCGCTTTGCGTTCAGTGTGAAAGACGGGTATTCCGCACCGGAGGTATATCTGCGGCAGGAAGAAGAAATCGGAGTACCGGCGGATTTGTATTCTGTCTGTGCCGTATGCTTTCGGATATTGACCGGGCGCTGCTTTCGGAATGAGGATGCGGCAGAAAAAGGATTAAAACGTTGTTTCCCCAAGGATCTGAGGATATTCAGAGGAGAACCGGTTACTGCGGCCAGGAAGGCGGTTCAGATTGTTTCAAAGGGACTTCATGTCCTGCCTCAAAGGCGTTATCAGTCTGCAGCGGAGCTGCGAAGGGAGATGGAGGAGTTAATGCTCCGCATTGACAAAGCAGGTATTTCAGGCAGTTCTTTCTGGGAGAGCAGCAGGGAGAGTTTTCAAAGGCATAGGAACGGACAGGAGGAAGAAGCTTATCTGGAGCGGAGGCTCCTTCTGGACGGAGGGCGTATATACCCGCAAAAGGAATGCCTTGAGATGCTCACATCCGGGGCGCGGATTTTGCTTAAGGGGCCTGGAGGCATGGGCAAGACCAGTCTATTAATAAATTTGTGGGAGCGGGGAATCCGAAAATATCCATGCGGCGCAATTGTTATTTATATACCGCTGGCGGATTATCAGCAGACGAGAGGGGAAGCGTTCTACATACATAAGTATCTGCTGCATAGATTGGGGTATAGCGGACAAACAGAAAATACAGAGGGTGCGCTTTTGGAACTGAACCGTTACTTGTCCGGCTGCAAAGCAGCGCAGGACAAAGTGATTCTGCTTTTGGATGGGCTGAATGAGGCAGGGAGCAGGAGAAAGCTCTTAATCAGAGAGATTGAGGAGCTGGGGAAACTTCCCGGAGTCGGCATTTTAGTTACTGACCGGTCGGACTGTGTGAAACAGTATGGGCTGTATGAGTTTCAAACGGCTGAGATTTTGCCGCTTACGGAGCAGGAGGTATCGGAGCAAATAAAAAAGGATCATCTACCGGAGCCGAAGGAAAGTGAAATGCTTGAGCTGTTAAAAACGCCCATGATGCTTTCTCTTTATCGCAGGGCAATGATCATGGAAAAGGAAACCGGAAAAAAATCGGTGGAGACAGCGCTCGGAAATACAGAAGATATTATTTTTCTTTATCTTGACAGACTGCATGTTCAGACAATTCGAAAGGAGTCAGGCAGTCAGGCAGGACAGCTTCGGAGCGGCTATCTGTTAAGGCAGCTTCTTCCTGAAATTGCCCTGGAAATGAGGAAAAGAAAAAAAACCGTCCTTTCGGCGAAAGAGCTTTTTGAGCTTGTGGAGAGAAGCCGTAAAAGATTACAAAAAAAGGCTTTTTCTATGGCTTTCCCGGAATATCTGGGAAAATCGCGGCCGATGCTTGCGGATTTTGCGGGCAGTCAGGAGTGGTTCGACTATGCGGTGTCCGAGCAGCTGACGGATCAGATGAATCTGCTTGAACGAAGTGAGGAAGGATATTTCAGGTTGGTTCATGACGGTTTTATAGAGTGCCTTTCTGAGTTAGGACAGAAAAATAAGAAAAGGTACCGCAGGTATTGCTTTCGGGAGTATGGTGGAAAAAAAGGCGTGTGTGCGGTCATTGTGCTGTGCATGCTTTTGGGCTTTTGGGGCTGGAAGCATCATGACCTTGCGTTACGTTCACAGCAGGAGCAGGAAGCCGTCCGCGGAGCGACGCAGCGGCTGATTATAAATTTGCAGATTTTGGCAATGGAAATAGACGGGCAGCAGCAGATCTTAAGCAAAGCATATGAAGAGGAGCTGCTGGACGGGGATTTGCAGGCATCTCAGGAACTTGCGCAGCTGATTGAAAAAAAGAAAGGAAGCATGGAGCGGTATCAGGTGATGGTCAGTGACGGCGCTGGTTGGGTGGAAAAGCTGGAGATGCTGAAATTTGATATCCCGCTTTCCACTCTGCAGAGTCTGTATGAAAGGCCGTATGAGCTTTCTAAGGTCAGCGCAGATGCAATGGAGCATTTGGAGCAGAGCTTGTGCAGTCAGGATAGTCCTTATTTCGACCGGGAGAAAAGGAAACCTTTGGTGGACGCTTATGCGGCCTATCTGGACGCCTATTTGCAGGTATGCTATCTGGAACTGGATCTGGTTCTTTTGGGGATGGATCAGGAGGAAGCGGATACGCTTTTGGATTCCCTTGCACAGCTTTCGGCCTATCAGGAATATATTCTGACCCATTCCTTAAGCGGTCAGATACAGGAGCAGACAAAGCGAAAGCTTGAAGCTGCAATGGGAAGGCTTCAGCAGGCAAAGGAGGATATGCAGATGCAGAATTTTAAAATGGAGGATTAGTGTGAAAAATAAGCTCGATAGCTTATTTTTCACACGGCTATTTGTGCCGGAGCGTCACAAATAGCTCTGATGGCAGAAGAGAAACCGCCTTCGCGGATTTCTCTTCGCCCGGTCGCTAACGCTCCGGAATGGAGATTAATATGGTAAAAAAGAGTATGATATGGATGATGCTGTCTATGACAGTACTGCTTTGCGGATGCGGCGCGGGGAAAGATAAGCAGGAGGAAGATTATAAAATGATTGTGGATGATTTTGCACGGGAGGTTCTCCTGCAGGATCAGGACAGCGCCCTTTATGATGAGACGCTCGCGGCAGTGGGACAGTATATGGAAAATCCCGATGCCGATACATTGACTTTGGCCTGTCAGACAGTGCAGGAGGCATTGGAACAGATGGATGAGGCTGTCAGCGCCTGTGTGCCCTATGAGATGGATGAGGAGTTTGAAGCGCTTCTGCAAGACTATGGGATTGATCCGGAGGAATATAAAATTCACGCTGATGCGAGAAGCGCATCAATGTCAGGATATATCAGTAATCTGGAAACGCTGGCTGTTTATCTGGAAAACGAAAGAGGAGACGGCGCTGTAGGCCGGGTACTTCGGTTTTTATATGAATTTTATGGAAACGAGCAGGAACTCATGCGCGGATATGGCTACTGCAGCATCAATTACTGGTTTGCAGGATGGGATGACGAAGCGGTGGAGTATGTGCAGCAGCAGGTGCTTAGCCGCCTTCAGTCCTTTGCAATGGATGAGCCGGTTTGGGAGGTGCAGCGTGATGCAGTGGAGCGGAAAATGTCCGCATATCTGGATCAATATGAATTGCTGATTGACGACTGGACAAAATTTCTCGGAGAAAACCGGGAAGATTTGTATGAACTTGAGATGGAGAGTCAGTAAAGCGTATGACTATAGCTTTTTGGAAAGTCCTTTCATATAAGCGATTGCCAGCCGTTTATCCTCCTGTGATAGCGCCGTAAAGACGGAAAGACAGAGAGACTGTTCCTCGGTCAGATCTCTTACGGCCCTGTCCGGTTCAAAGAAATCAGTTATAGGTATGCCGAAACCCTGACATATTTTTTGAAGTGTCGGGAGTGTCGGCATATTTTTTTTGTTTATCATTGTGTTTAAAGTGGAATAGGAAATACCGGAGGCCTTTGCAAGCTGATAATAAGACCAGTTCCTTTCTTTACAAAGCTCTTGAATCCTCAACAGGGGATCTATTTCTTTCATGTGAATCTCCATTTCTGAGCGACTTGTCTAAAAGAGGCGGTACAAAATGTCTCTTATTTTTACAACAATCTTACTGAATATCACTTCATTAAGGAAGTCTCTAATGAACGTTATTATTATGACGGAAAAACGTCACGTTGAAACCGGAAAAAAGTTCCATCCGGAAAAGATATGAAATGATATAGTCATAACAAATTGTCGGAATGTTTTTTACTGCAGCCCGGGTTTGCAGGCGGTAAGGCATTGTCTGAGAGCTGCAATAGTTCAGGCGAAAGGTCAGGTATGGAATATGGACAAAAAGTTCAGAGAACTGCTGGGGAAAGCGGTATGCCAGGACAGCGAGGCGTGTTTAGCGCTTGGGCTTCTATTTCTGAACGGAGAAGGCGTGGAAAAGGATCAGGAACTAGCGCAGACTTTGCTGGGGAGATCGATGGAGTTTGGAAATCAAGAGGGGTATTTTACATATCATCAAATCTTTTCCAAAGGGAAAAAAGTGATTGATGATCATTCTTATCAGGTCATGTGTGAGGAATATGAAAAGACAGCGGACCGGAACAAACAAAAAGAATTGGAAAAATACCTGAAACTGGGAACACAAGAGCAGCGGAAGAAGTTTTGGGACAGTCATGATTAATGGCAAAAGAAGTTATACAAATGCGGTACAGCGATATCATGTGGTTCTCATGCGATATATCGAAATGCGAATGTCATACGGTATAACGAAAAAGAATTGCAAATATAATGGTTATTTGATATAATGAAGCGGAATCTTAGCAATAAGAACAGTAAATTTCTTTTTATTTTGCAGCAACAGGGATCTTGTTGACCGTTGGATGAACGGTTTGTTTCATGACTTTAGGGGAGGTAGATACCTTGACACAAAGAAACTGCATCACTGTCTTTATCGGAAATAATGATCCGCAGGTTTTTGATCTGGATTCCTTTCATGCGGAGTATGTCCGGCTGGGGCGTGGCCCGTATCATGGTGATAAAAATAACGAGAAAAACGATATTGCGATATCACCGGACATCTCATTTGTCTCCAGAGCGCACTGTACCTTTCACAAAACGAACGGCGGCTGGTATATCTGTGATGACAACAGCGTCAACGGCTTAAGCTTTAACGGAGTCAAAATCACTTCTCAACGGCTCCATGACGGAGATAAGTTTTACATCGGGAAAAATATTAATGAAAGATGTGTAATTGCATTTTCTTCCCGGCGCAGTGAGAGCGGTTCTGCGAGCACCGGAATCGATAAAGTGATTCTGACGGGGCGCAATAAATATGTTCTGGGGCGTGCCGGTGACTGCGATATAGTCATCAGACACCCTTCGGTATCGAGACATCATTGTATTATCAGTGTTGAAAACGGGGCGTATTACATAAGCGACAATAATTCGATGAATGGCGTGATTTTGAACGGCAGTCCACTGGTCAAGAAGCAGAAGCTTGAGCAGATGGACAAAATTACGATTGCGGATACATCGATGGTGTTTTGCGACAGCTTTCTTTATTTCATCAAAAATAATGATGGCGTGAGTGTCGTTGCTCATGAAGTAACCAAGATGGTGAAAGCCGGAAAGGGAAAGAAGTGTATTACGGATCATGTCAGTCTGTCCGTCGAGCCGGGTGAATTTGTCGCCATCATCGGCGGATCGGGCGCGGGTAAAACGACACTGCTGAACTGTCTTTCCGGTATGACCGATTTTACGTCGGGAGATATCCTGATCAACGGTGAGAGCATTAAATCGAATAACCGCAGTATCAGAAGCATTATTGGCTACGTTCCGCAGAATGATATTGTTTATGACAATCTTACGCTGGAACGGATGCTTTTTTATTCGGCGCAGCTTCGTATGCCCAAGGATACCTCCAAAAGTGAGATTAAGCAGAAAATAGATGAAACCATCAAGATGGTTGAACTTGAGGCACACCGGAATACGATTATCAGCAGGTTATCGGGAGGACAGAAAAAACGCGCCAGTATCGCTGTCGAGCTGCTTGCATCACCGAAGCTGTTTTTCCTTGATGAGCCGTCTTCGGGACTTGATCCGGGAACGGAAAAAAATCTGATGGGTATGCTCAAGAAGCTTACGCTGACAGGAAAGACGGTGATTATGGTCACCCATACGGTGCAGAACATCGGCATGTGTGACAGGGTGATTTGCATGGGAAACGGCGGACTTCTGTGCTATTCCGGCGCCCCGTCAAAAGCGCTTGCATTTTTCGGCAAGAGCAGTATGACGGATATTTATGAGGATTTGAATGAACATTCGCTGACAGTATCCGAGCGGTTTCGCAAAACAGCAAACAGCCTGAACCGATTTTCCCAACCCCTGCATACGGAGAAGGAAAAGAAAAAAATTGACTTCATGAACGGTCTGCGGCAATTCGCGGTTATGACGAGAAGGTATGCGGAGATTATGCGAAACAGCAAAGCAAGGCTGATTCTTTTGATAGTAATGCCTGTGATCCTGACCATATTGGTGTGTATTGCATTTCAGGCTGACGGCAATCTCTATAATTATCTGGGACTGTCCGTGAACCGAACGAATCTTCCGTTCCTTGTGGGCAGCGATACGATGACTCTAATGTTTGCATTTGCATGCGCCGGATTCTGGGTGGGTATTTTTAACTCCGTACAGGAAATCAGCAAGGAGCGTACCATATATGAGCGTGAGCAATTTACGGGGATTAAGCCGTTTCCGTATATTATGTCGAAATTTGTTATCATTACGCTCTTGTGCATCCTACAGGCGGCAATCATGGTGCTTTTGTTAACCTTCTTCACGAATACCACCGCTACCATTGACGGTAATATGTCCTCTGCAACGGCACTGAAGCTGGGCATGAACAAAAACGGAATTGTGTTTGCCAACGGCGGTCTATGGTTTGAACTTTACATAACCACACTGATGTCATTACTCAGTGCAATGTGCCTTGGACTTACCATATCTTCTGCCGTATCAAATGATATGGCGCTGGTAATATGTCCGATCTGTCTGCTCCCGCAGATTTTGTTTTCGGGCGTTGCATGTACCTTGTCGGGCATTACGGAAACCTTTTCCAATATCGTGACCTGCCGCTGGGCATGTATCGCTTATTTTACCTCGGCGGGCATTAATGATATGTATGCATCATGTACCTATGATACGGGGGTATGGACAAAATCGGAATTCCAAAACGGTTTTGGCATTGATGAAGCATATTCGGCATATCGAACCTATCTCTTTGGACTGAATCCCGTTTGGAGTTCATGGCTGGCGTTACTTATTTTATCACTGGTATGTATTGCGTTAGCTGTTTTATTACTCCACATCAGGAAAAAAAGAAAATAACACGTAACTGCGAAGCTCACCGGATCGTTTTGACGAGTATCACAAGCATCTAATGAAAACAAAATAGGCAATTGCGAAACTCACCAAAATATTGCACCAATTGTGCAAATTGTATAAACATAAGCAGTCCCTTTGAAGGCGTCGGCACTTGGCGAGGTACTCTCGAGCCTAGTATCCGTTACGCCTGAAACGGAGCGCAAGCGTGACTGCGTTGTTTATACAATTTGTGCAATTTCAATAACTGGGAAGGAGTTTCGCAATTACCTAGAATGAAAACAAAAATGAAAAAGGAGAAAGCTATGAAGAAGAAAAGAATTGTAAGGTGTGCAGCCATTCTCACTGTCTCAGCCGTTATGCTCACTGCCTGCGGAAGCGGAAACGATTACAACGCATATGCAACAGCATATAAAAAGGTAACGGCCAATGGGGGAATGCATGCGGATTTTGACGTTTCGCTCAAAATGGATGGCACCACGACAAACAGTGAAGGAACCTTTAAGCTTGACACATCGGATGGGAACAATATTCTCTATTATGAAATGAATGTGGATGGCAATACCGTTACCCAGTTTTCCGACGGAAGCTATATCTATACCGAGTCCGGGGGACACAAAACAAAATATGCCCTTAATGCAAAGCCTTCTGCATCTTCGGACAGGGATGAGGTTTCGCAAAAGGATGCTGCATCAGGAGGCTCCTTTAACACAGAGCAATTCCTGAGTGAGTTTTCGAACTTCATGGAAGCAGGAAAGATCAAGGAGCTTGGATTGCTTTCGCCCATTGAACGTGCTGCAGTAACCGGCGTGAGCGAGAAAAACGGTGTTTACACACTGTCATTTTCGGACTCTCTGGTAAAGAAATATCTCAATACCATGATCGAGAATGAGACCCAGTCATCAAGCGGGGATACGCTCAGTATCGATGAAATGAATAATTTTACCTATCAGGCAACGGTTAAGGACGGGATTGTAACAAATGTACAGTACAGCGGAACAATCGTGGTAAAGGTTCCAGGTTCCCTGATGGCTTCGGGTGAAGAAACCAGCTATGATATGGACTTTACGATCAAGATTACATTTATTAACCCCGGCGATGCGGTTGAGGTAACGATTCCGTCAACGGATGGATATGAAGAACTTTAAGCAGAGTGTAAAAGGAAAATATGATAGATCGCTGCGGCCGGTGAAGCCGATCGGACTTCACTGCTGCTGCGGCAGGTATCTCTAAGCGGAATGGAGATTCAATGAGCGAGTTTAATCCTACCGAAATTAAAATTATCGATCAGCAGTCGCTGATTCATTTAGGAAGTCTTGATTCCTTTGATATTACCGAAGGCGGAAAGAAAGCCGCAAGACTGATTCTTGAGTATCTTGAGAATGAGAATAAAAATAATAAAAACAAATTAAAAAAGGCTATTGAAATTTATGAGAGCATCATTCCAAACGAAAATTTCGGCGGTGAATATACTGCGCTGGAATGGCTGTGTAAATATTTTCTTGCTGATGAGTCTGTGAGAAAAGAGCTTACAACACAGCCCATGGTGGACAGCTTTCGGAATATGATGACAGAAAATCATTATGATAATCTCATTACTTATCTGAAATACAAATACCACATTGTGGAGTATGGTCCGGGAGATAATACCGAGATAAAGGCGCGTATGCGTTTCCTTGAGGATTATATCCTGTTTAATAATCCGGACAGAGAGCGCTGGGAAACAACCCGTGAAAATCTTGAAAAATTCAACCTGAAGAAAGGGATGCATATTGCTGATGTGGGCTGTGGACCGGGATATTATACCTTCCGATTTGCCAATGTCGTAGGAAATGAAGGAAAGGTTTATGCAATCGAAACCAATCCGCGCCACTTGGATTATCTGTGCAGATATGTATCCGATTATGAAATCAAAAATGTCGAGATTGTGGAGAGCAGCTTTGAGGGGATCGGACTTTCTAAGGACATCAAGGTTGATCTTGTCTATATCTGCTCACTGTACCACAATGTCTATGCGGCATTTACCGATGCGGAGCGCGACAGCTTTGTAGGAAGCATTCGTCATGCACTGAACGAGAACGGAAGGCTCATTATTGTAGATAATGACCTTGTTACCGAGGAGGAGCTGCCGTATCATGGCCCGTATGTGAATAAAAATATGCTGATCAGCCAGCTCTGGTATTATGGCTTCAAACTCACGGATACCTTCCAGTTCACACCGCAGAGATATGTACTGCTTTTTGATATGGTAGATATCCCGCAGCAGAGACGCCATGAAGCCAGTACGGCGTCCGCCAATACGATTTTGGTAAAATCGGCAGCCTCCCTTGTAAGGTACAGAATCATAGGAACCTCAACCTCCGGCTATACACTTAGGGGGAAAAAGGCAGGACGCATTATGTATGAGGGCTTTCTGGAGGACAGCGAGATCAAGTTAAAGCAGGCTTATGAGGGGTTTGAGAAGCTGTATCCGTTAGAGAGGGTCGGTGATGATTATACGGCGCTGATGTGGTTTATATCCTATCGTCTTGCGGATCAGGAGAAACGCAGGGAAATGACAAGGGATAAACTGACGGCTTTTTATTGCGATTATTTCTGTGACAATGACTTTGAAAGACTGAAAACCTATCTTTTATATAAATTCCATTTGGAACTGCCGGATCCCGATCAGGCCTCGGTTGACACAAATTTTGAATATAACGGCAAGGATTTTCCGGTGCCGACGCTGAATGAATGGAATGAATTTCTGGTTTTCAACAATCCGAACCGATATCTGTGGGAAAAGACGCAGGAAATGCTTGATTTTATAAATATCCGTGCAGGTGAAACGGTTGCGGATATCGGGTGCGGGGGAGGATATTTCTCCTGGCAGTTTTCGCAGGCGGCGGGCGATTCCGGAATGGTTTATGCAACTGAGATCAACAGAGATGCGCTCGGATATCTTGAGGGATTTATCAAGCAGAGCGGAGTCAGGAACATCAAGACACTTGTTGCCAAAATGAATGATGCATGCCTGCCCGAAAACAGCTTTGACACTGTTTTCATGTGTTCCATGTACCATGCGGTTTATATCACGGATATTGAATTTGTCAAAGATGAATTTATTGCCAGCCTGCATAAGGCACTGAAAAAAGACGGCCGGCTTGTGATCGTAGATAATAATATTACCGAAAACGGAGTTCCGTCCTACTATGGTCCCGGTATTATGCCGGAACTGATCATTGCACAGCTTCATTATTATGGATTTCGGCTGGTGAAATCCCTGTCATTGATTCCGCAGCGGTTTGTGCTTGTGTTTGAACAGATTTCGGATTATGTGCCGCCCAAAAAGACGGAAAGCGAGAAAAAGCGTAATGGTCAAAGTAAGCTTCAAAAATTATTGCGATAAAAAAACAGAAGAAAGGGAGTCTTCTTATTTTAAGCTATGCAGCCGCGGGAAAGCTGCGGCCTGCAGTGTTGCATATCCGACAAAAGAGAGTCGTTCCGATGCGGCTTGTGAACGGGTAGTAGGAGTCAGCGTTGACAGCTTTCTGCGGCGCCCTTCTCTTTGCGATGAAGCGATCAATACCATATCCGGTTTTATAAATGAAGGAGTCTATATTCTTCAGGAGCCCGATAAATCCTTCCTCTGCAGCAGCGCGAGTCTCTATGTCCTTCGTGGCAGAGCACGCTGGATTGTCTCGGGGAATGCAAGAGTTTATCACTTTTGTGGCGCAGGGCATGTAAATGTATCCCGGGAAAGCAGGGAGCCTTTGTTTGGGGAGAAAGTGCGCTTTAAACCGGAGGCAGAGCCTGAATTTGATGTTTCCTATGGTACCGACATATTCTTGCTGTGCAGCGGCGCGGACCACATTCAAATTGATGAGTTAATAAAGAATATCGCTCCGCTCGATCAGGAAACTTTGAATAAGTCTGAACTTGATGAATGGATGGATGCAGTCATTTCCGGCTTTCACGCAAGAGCATGTTCGGCTGCAGTACTTGCTTTTACCGAACAAAAGCACGGTTTATTAGGATTATTCGGAAATTCTGTCAATGCAATGAGGTGCCCAAATGAATGAAATCAAAAAGAACAGATGTTATCTGAAGCTATTAGGAATCCTACTGGCGGCTATATCGATCTTTCTGTCCTGCATTCTTACTTCCGACGATCTGTCGAAGCAGGCGGTACGGACAATGGGAGTTCTTGCAGCAACGTTGTTTCTGTTGATTTTTGAGTCGTTCAATGTCTGCATATCCTGTCTGCTTTCCTCGGCAATGTTGTTTGCATTCGGATGCGTTGATAATATTACGGCAGCATTCAGCGGGTTCTCAAATCATATCCTCTATTTTACAACTGCTTCATTTGGGATTTCTTTTGCCTTTCAGAAATCTCTGCTCAGTAAAAAATTGATTGGTCTGATGATTCGCTGTGAGAAGCTGGGAATCAAGAGAATTACTTTTATTTTTATGCTGTGTGCGGCAGCGCTTTCCGCAATTATGTCAAATGTTGCCGCCGTAGTGATATTCATACCTTATGTGGAGATGTTTCTGGATTATTTCCATGATCAAGAGGACAAGGCGAAATCCAGACGCTGTATGATGATATGTCTTACAGTATCTGCGCTGATCGGCGGTATGATTACTCCGGCCGGATCCAGTATGAATCTGATCTGTCTTGATATGTTGGAAACATATGCAGGAATCAATATGAGATTTATTGACTGGATTATGATCGGACTTCCGCTTGCACTGATGATGCTTGCGATTGCATTTTTCATTATAACGGCGGTATTCCCACCGGTACCCCCAAAACCGGAGGAGATGCAGGAGTATTTGAAAGCAGTCAGGGAGAGTAAAGCCGTATCCTCCAGGGACATATATATCGGAGTTTTGATTCTGGGAATTGTGTTTACGTGGATCTTAAGTTCATGGGTTTCCGGAATTAATATTACCGTCACAACGATTATAGGACTTGCGCTTATGTTTTTTCCCGGGTTCGGGATTATGACATGGGAAGAATTTTCAGGGGCGATCAGCTGGCCGACCTTTTTTGTGGCGGGAAATTTGATTTCTGTGGCAAGTGCGGTAACGGCCACAGGTTTATGTGATTATTTTACAGAACTGCTGTTTCCCAAGGGAATTGCCGGTTATCCGGAGTTTATCATAGTCATGCAGATTGCGGCAATTACCTTTGTGTTTATGGCGATTCTGCCGTCTGCACCGGCGGTCATTACGATATTATCGCCCATTATTATCAATTTTGCCAATAGAAACGGACTAAATCCCGTTATGCTGCTTATGACAAGCGCACTTTGTGTATCAAATATTTATTTGTTCCCTCTGGATGCACCGTTAGTTGTGGCGTATGACAGAAAAGCGTTCCGAATGTTTGATCTGCCGAAGGCTACCATATGGATTCAGCTTGTTATGATACTGGTTGTATCGGTATGGATTCCGCTTATATTTCATCTTGCATTTTAGCGGTTTCGGGGTTATCTGCCCTACCATAGGCGTCGGCACTTGGCGCAATTGGGGCAAAATCCAGTGAGTTTCGCAATTAACTAATATTGTACCAAAATGAAAGGAGTAATCCGTATGATTACGAAGGAAAGAAAGAGAAGACTGGTGGAGCACGCAGAGGAGGTATATAACAAGGTCGCGGAATATCAGGCGCTTGGTCTGATTTGTGATGACGGCGATTTTGTTCCTTCCGTTCATTATCCGCCCATCACGATGTATCCTGACAGTGATGCTCAGAAAACGCTGAAGGATTTTGTTTATCCGGAGGACGGCCTTATGGATATTTATGTGCATATTCCCTTCTGCATCCGGCACTGTGTGTTCTGCCATTATCCGGGTATGGTAGGTGAATGCAAAGAAGAAAAGGAAAAGTATATAAGCTATTTGATCCGGGAGATTGATTTATACCTGAAACGCTTTGACATCGATAAGATCAGTCCGCGTTCTATTCTGCTTGGAGGAGGTACTCCTACATATCTGCCCCCGGCCCTGTTGGATCATTTTCTTGAGGAACTGGGCAAACGAATGGATTTATCAAAGTGCCGCCAATACAATGTCGATCATGATCCGAATTCCCTGCTTGGCGAGGAGGGAACACAGCGTTTGGAAATTATGAAAAAGCACGGTATTACGCGCCTTACAATCGGACTGCAGTCCTTGGATGACGAAGTTCTCAAAGTTATGAACCGTCCCCATGATTCCGAAATGGCAATAGAATCTGTAAGAAAGGCGTTGGAGTTTGGATTTGATGTTAATATAGAGTTTATTTACGGACACCCCGGAGAGACGATTGATAATTGGATTGAGGTCATGGATCAGGCCGTTCTGCTTCCGATGAATGAGATTCAGCTTTATCGACTGAAAGTGCAGGCGTATGGAGATAAGCAGGGCATTATTAATACCTATACAAGAGGCAGGAGAGCCCTGGATATTCCAGATTTCAAAACAACGATGATGATGAAACAGATCGCCATCGATATCCTGAATGAAAATGGCTATCATGAAACCCTGCGCCGTGTGTATGCAAAGGATAAGCGCGTGTATTCCCATTATGCCTATAACCAGTGCTGCAACCTATATGATCAGGTAGGATTTGGATTAACGGGTTTCTCAAGCTATCATGACCGCTTTGATATCAACTCTCAGTATTTTGAGGAATACTATGCAAAGATTGATAACGGTGAACTTCCTATTACCAGAGGCTATAAACGCCCGCTTGACGAGCAGATCCGCCAGGCGATTGTCCTGCCGCTTAAGAATCGTTCCGTGATAAAGGTCGATTTCAAAAAGCGTACGGGAGTGGAGTTTGACGATGTATTCCGCAAAAAGGTAGAGGTATTGAAACAATATGGTCTGCTGGAAGATAACGGAAAAGTCGTGAAATTGACGGAAATGGGAGGCTTCCTTGCAGACGAGGTATGCGAGCATTTCAATTCCGATGTCTATAAGCCGTTTCCGAGAGACAGATACGCAGACGGCCCGTTAAATCCGTATCTTTACAATAACGCCTTTGACTGAGGGTAGCCGGGGACAGAAACATGATGAAGCATACCGAAAAAAATCAACGAGAAAGCAATATGGAATCCTGCCGAATAAAATTTGTAAAGTCTGAAATCTCCCGTATCGTCATCGGTCATTCTCAGAGTGTAGGAAAGCGCAGCTATCAGGAAGACAGCTTCGGATATACGAAGCCGGCTGATTATTGCGGCAGCTTTACTGCTGTTGTTGCGGACGGAATGGGAGGGCTTTCAAACGGCAGTGAAATAAGCGCCTATGTGGTAGAGAGGATGCTTCAAATGAGCAGGCGGCTTGCGCCGGGGGTTCCTGTTCATGCGGAATTGACTCGTATTGCACAAAGCATCAACAGTAATTTCCTGAACAATGCCGCAAAAAGCGGATCGACCTTAGCTGCGGTATATTGCAATCCGGACGGCATTTTTTGGTGCTGTGTGGGTGACAGCAGGGTATATCTGTTTCGCAGGGGCAGACTGACACAGCTCAATGAAGACACTGACTATTTGAATGTTCTGTTTCGAAAAGTTCTTGCGGGAGAACTGACCTATCAACAGGCAGCGCTTGATCCGCAGAAGGATTCGCTCGCACAATATATCGGGCGTGTAGGGCAGATTACACCGGATTGCAACCGGTATCCGCTGATTCCGGAGAAAAATGATAAGATTCTGATCTGTAGTGACGGAATTTATAACTCATTTACTGATGACGAGCTGGCTATTCTGCTATCCCTGCCGGCGCAGACTGCAGCGGATGCTATTTTGCGGGAAAATATGGAAAAAAATAAACCCGGTCAGGATAATTTTACGGCGGTTATTTTGGAATTTAAGGAGATATAGAAAAGATAGACAAATACACATATTTTCGATCGACTGGCTAAACTTAAGAGTATTTAGGGAGAAAGATATGTTTATTGATGTTGCAAAATATACTTGTAACGGCGGACACAGCATAAACGAGGATTCTTTCTGGACGGATGACCATGTTTTTGCTGTGGCTGACGGACTGGGAGGTCATGAAAACGGAGAGGAAGCTTCCGCATGTGCTATAAAAAGCATCCGGAAAAATTGTACCGGAAATTATGGTCAGGACAAAATTATGGAAATATTGAATGCTGCAAATAAAGCGGTATGGGATTTAAACGGATCGGCGCGCACTACGATTGCGGCTGCTTTTGTGGAAAACGGAATCTTTCGTTATGCGAATGTCGGCGACAGTCGGGTATATTATTTCAGAAACCGAAAAATAATTGCATGTACCAAGGATCATTCTGTTTGTCAGGCTGCCGTAGATATGGGAAACATGTCTTTTGAAGAAATCAGACACAGTGAGGACCGATCTAAGCTGCTCAAAGTACTCGGAAGCAGTGAAAATCTGAACCTGAAAAGAAATTATCCGGGAATCGAAATACAGGAGGGAGATGCTTTCCTGGTATGCAGCGACGGATTTTGGGAATATGTTTACGAGGATGAAATGGAAGCGGATCTGCTCAAATCAGGCAGTGCCGAGGCATGGATGATCTATCTGTTAAAGCGTCAGCTTCTGCGTGCGAAAAATGAAGGGGATAATTATACTGTAATCTGCGGCATCATCGGCCGACCGGTTCCCCAAAAAGAAGCAAAGCATAAGCCTGCTGCTGCAATTGCCGTAATAGGTGTGGCAGCCGTAGCGGCGTCAGTATTTGCGGCTTTTCATTTTTTGAATTTGAAGCAGGCAGAAGAAAGCACGGATTTTGATGATCATACTTATACGGAAATGGAGAGTCCGGATGAATCGATATTTCCGGAGGATTCTGATGAGTCGATAAATCACAATTCTGAGGACGAAGACGAAACAGGGGAACCGGAAAAGCCTGTAACTGAGAACGAAGACGCGAATGATCAGAGCAAGCGAGAAAAAACTGCAGAACCTGATACATCGAATGCCAAATCCGCAAGTGAAGAAAGGAAATAACGACAGACATGATTAGCATAAACAATCGAAAGCTATGTGAAAATTGCTTTGCCAAAATCGATCGGGAGCCATGTCCTTATTGTGGTTTTAACAGAGCTTCCTATGTGAATGATCCTGCGACGCTGGCAGTCGGCAGTATCCTCGAGCGGCGTTATGTGATTGGCAAAATGCTCGGAAAAGGAGGTTTTGGGATTACCTACCTTGCATATGATATGAAGCTGGAGCGAAAGGTGGCGATTAAAGAATACTATCCCTATGGTCTTGCCGTGCGGAATATCGGAAGCACTTTCGTATCCGTTTCCAATGCCGAATCTGCGGCTACCTTTCAGAGCGGGGCGGATAAATTTTTTAATGAGGCCAGACTTGTTGCCAAATTTATCGGAAATCCCAATATTGTAAGCATATATGATTTTTTCTATGAGAACAATACGGTCTATTTTACCATGGAGTTTTTGAAGGGAAAGACTCTGAAGGAATACATAAAGGAGCACGGGATTTTATCATCCGGGCAGGCAGTTTGTATTGCGAATGATATATCAAGTGCACTGACTGCGGCCCATAATATGAAGGTTCTGCACAGGGATATTTCTCCTGACAACATCATGATCTGTGATGACGGAAGCAATAAGCTGCTTGACTTTGGGGCAGCACGGCAGGTATTGACGGAAGGGTCCCAGAGCCTGTCGGTTATTTTAAAGCAGGGCTTCGCGCCCCTTGAGCAGTACCAGAAAAAGGGGAAACAGGGACCATGGACGGACATCTATGCCCTTGGTGCGACCATCTATTATGCTCTTACCATGGAGTTTTTGGATGATCCCATGAGCAGACTGGAGAATGACGGTGAATACAGTTCCAATAAGCATGGAATCGCTCCGGAACTGTGGGCGATGATTCAAAAGGCTACAATGCTCAAGGTATCGGACAGATATCAGAATATTCATGAGCTAAAAGATGACTTAGGCAGACTTTCTATTAAGCCCGAACCGATCGTGCTTGCGAGGGCATCGGCTGACAGTGTTTCTTCTTCCATGGAAGAATCCATGGAAGAATCCATGGAAGAATCCATGGAGTACTCAATGAAAAGGGTGAGTTCAACTTCTAAAGAGCATCAGGAAACAGCAGCGTCGATTGGAGTTACTATGCCCCTGCCTATGCAGATCGGGGCGTCGCAGAGCCAAATGCCCTTGTCTGCGCGGGGAGCTGCATCACAAAGAACCATGGCCCTGTCTATGCCGGGAGGCTCATCACAAAGCGGAGGAAATACGCCGCAGAAGGAACAGTCTAAAAATAGAATCAAAAAACAGTGGGTGTTCATCATTGCTGCATCGGCAATTGCCCTTTTGGCAATCATTGTTGTCTGCGTCAAGCTGTTTAGGAGCGGCGATTCGGATTCAACGCAGGAGTCAATACAATCGCAACAGGAAGCGGAACCGACCGAAAGCTTTGACTCTCCGGAGAATTCGGCAAACCAGGCAGAAACCGGATATGTGAATTATATCAACGAAACGGTTTGCTTTTCTGTGGAGTATCCGGAAGGCTATACGGTGACGGAGACATATGCCAATGGTGTTCAGATTACAAACGGTGATGTTTGGGTGGCCGTTGAATATGCTTTTCAAACAGTCGATGGCAGCGTTATATATTCCGCGGAGGATTTTGCACTGCAGGTGAGAGCGGATGTCAATGTCCTGACAGACTGGCTGGGCGGCGAAGACATACAGCTGATGAATGCTTCCGCGCGTACTGTGGTAGGCAGGAGCTGTTACGAATATGATTTTGAATTGCAGCGCAGGGATCATCCGTATAGCGGTAAGCTTTTTATTTTTGACAGTGACGGTGACTTTGGATGTTATTCTTATTTTCAGCTTTATAATAAAGATGCAGAGAATGCGGCTCTTTATCAAGAGCAGCTTGAGGCGATGCTGAACAGCTTCCGGGTGACGGGCTCTTATCAGGAGGAAGGCTATACCTTATATACTTATGATGAATACGCGCTGCAGTTTGTTGTAAGAGATGAAGCAATGGCTGAAACACAAGTTAGCAGCGGCACTGTATTTATCTATCCGGCCGAGCATGTATTTACGGAGGCATCTATCACAATGCGGCCCACTGCTTATACAGTGGAAGACGGTGATGAAATGGATGATGTGCTATCGGTAAGCGCTGAATATTATTTTGATTATTATGATCAGACACGGTATGATTCCCAAAAGACCACGTTGCGGCTTGGCAGATATTCCTATACGGGCTTTGATGTAGAATACTATAATAGGAATAAGAAATTTTATGGCACGTTATTTGTGCTTGAACATGATGGGGTATATTGGAAGATTGAACTTGAGAGCACGGATGAATATTATGATACTGCGATCAATGCCTTTGGGGATGTTCTGACATCCTTAAGGTTCATGGATGATACAGCATCGGAACTGAGCTCCAGACCGGTAGAAGACGTTCTGGAGTCGAAAATGCCGTAGTACATCGGCGCTTTTGTAAGTATAGGCGGGCAGACATAAGCTATGAGGCGTAGGGACTGAAATGATCTCTCTAAGCAGAGAAAGGAGAGATCAAAAATCAGTTCCTGCGCCTTTTGTGTTTAAAAAATCCGGATCATGAATCAAGGTACCTTGACAAATGCACGCTGCAGTGTAAAAATAGAAAGTTACCTAATATTTTAATGTTCCGGAATGGAGATGGATATGACTGAGAATAACGGTTTGAAAGAATTTTGCAGTGCCGCACAGGATGAAAACATGGATATGAATCAGAAACTGATTATGAATCTGCGCGACTTAGGCCATGTCATACGCTTCCTTTATGAGGGAAGGGGAAGTCAGAAGCAAATCCTGATCATCCTGCTGAAAACGGGAGGTATGACGCAGCGCGAATTAACGGAAAGAATGGGGATGACCAATGATATAGAAAATATTTCAACAACGGTTTCACAGTCGCTGCCCTCCCTTTTTTCCGGGGTACTTACGATAATCGGAACGGCCCTGATTATGTTTTGGTACTGCTGGCAGCTGGCGCTTTTAAGCTGTGCAACGGTTATATTAACGGTGATTGCAACAAAAGTATTATCAGGAAGAGTACGAAAATTCTCACGCCGCCGCCAGCATCTGTTAGGAGTGCTGAACGGTACGGTTGAAGAAATGATTTCCGGCTATCGTACGGTTGTGGCATATAATCATCAGGATATTACAACGGAGGAATTTTGTGAAACATCGGATTCCCTGACGAAGGCAGGAATCCGGACGGATGCTTTCAGCGGCGTTCTGGGACCTATTATGAATTGTATCGGCAACATCGGCTTTGTGATTATTGCGGCCTTTGGAGGATATTTTGCAATTCACGGACTGATATCCGTGGGTGTGATTTCTGCATTTATTGTATATGCAAAGCAGTTCAGCCGTCCGATCAATGAAATAGCGCAGGTATATGGTCAGCTTCAGACTGCAATTGCAGGAGCGGAAAGAGTATTTTGTATTATCGATGAGGCCGGTGAAGAAAAATCGGGAGAAGCGCTTAACGAAGCTCCGTTCATGGCGGTAACCTTTCAGGATGTGAAATTCTCTTATGAGAAGGGCTATCCCGTGATTCATGATTTTTCATTAACAATACCGTCCGGTAAGAAGGTTGCGCTGGTAGGAGCCACGGGCAGCGGCAAAACAACGATTGTGAATCTGCTGATGCGCTTTTATGATCTTGACAGCGGCGATATCTTCATTAACAATCAGAATATCAGGGATGTTTCCAGAGACAGCCTGAGAAAGAACGTAGCAATCGTATTACAGGATACGGTTTTGTTTTCCGATACTGTCAGGAGCAACCTGACATATGGGAATGAAAACGCCACGCAGAAGCAATTGGACGAAGCTGTGGAAATGAGCAGATGTAAGGAAATGATCCGGATGCTGCCGCAGGGCTTTGACACGGTATTGACAGGCTCGGGTGCGAACATCAGTCAGGGTCAGCGCCAGCTCCTTGCAATTGCGAGAGCCTTCGTTGCCGACCCCAAGATACTTATTTTGGATGAAGCGACCTCCAATGTGGATACCAGAACCGAAAAAGCAATTCAGGATGCGATGCAGTTTGTTATGAAAAACCGGACCAGTATCATTATTGCACACCGTTTATCCACGATCAGGGACGCCGATATGATCGTAGTCATTGATCAAGGGCAAATTGTAGAGAGCGGCAGCCACGAAAGCCTGCTTGCGCAAAAGGGCAAGTACTATGAGCTGTATATGACACAGTATGCCGGTTTTGCCACCTGATCGGAATCGAAGATTCCGTTGACACAGAAGGATATCTGATAATATAGTATCTTATAGAGATTCAAGGATCGGAAAGAATGCTCAGAAGGAGACGGGAGATTATGCAGATATTCATATCACATTCCTCCAAAGACGCCGATGCCGCAGGAAAGGTATGCGAACTTTTGGAGAAAAACGGAACGAAGTGCTTTATAGCGCCCAGAGATATTCGTTCCGGAAAAGAGTATGCGGAAGAAATCGTGAACGGAATTGATCAGTCGGCAGCAGTGGTTTTACTGATGTCACAGAACGCGAATCATTCTCCGCATGTTTTGCGCGAGGTGGAGAGAGCGGTCAGCAAGTCCATACCGATTCTGGTCTATAAGCTTGAGGAGGTGGCGCTGTCCAAGTCCATGGAATCTTTTCTGATGACGCATCAGTGGGTAAATGCCAAGTCCGAGGGAGATTACTCGGATATTTTGGCATTTGCGGAAAATCTGGAGAAGAACGGACAGCCGGAGCGTGAGAAGCTTACGGCAGCGCCGGAAAAAGAAACGGGCAGGAAGAAAAAAGGTAAGATGCTGGCGGCAGCAGCGGTGATTTTGCTGGCAGCAGGTTTCCGTAGAACTGGGAGATACCGTTGTTTTCGGCAGCTACAATGGGGAGGAGATCAGTTGGAGAGTGCTGAAGCTGTCCGATGACGGAACTCAGGCAGTGTTAGTTTCGGCGGATATCCTTACCATGAAGGCCTATGATGCGGCCGAGAGCGGAAAATATAATTGGGACGGGGAAACGGACTATTGGTCGCGTGACACCGAAGCGGATACGGATATGGAGCTGCAGATAAGGGTGCGCGGCAACAGTGACTGGAGCTTATCCAATCTCAGGACATGGCTCAACAGCACGGATGAGGTAGTGGCATATGCGGATCAGCCGCCGGCGTCAACCGCAATGGCGGAGTTAAAAAACGGTTATCAAAACGAAGCGGGCATCAGTAAGCTTGCAGTTCCTACACAGGCAGCCATAGATCAGGACAGCAGTGAATGGTACTGGGTGGACTATACGACATACGGCATCAAAGAATATTGTTGGTGGCTGCGTGAGCCCGTGGAGGGTACCTCCAGTAAATGCTATCTGGTAGGCAACGGCTATACGCAGGAGCTTATGCGCGTGGAAAATGCAGGGCTGGAGGGCTATGGTGTACGTCCGGCGCTGACGGTGGATTTAAAAACGGTTGTTTTTCGAAATCAGGAAGAGTAAGGATTGGCAGGCAAAGGAGAAGCAAGGATGAGATGTGCAATTTACGGCGCAGGGTCGCTTGGAACGGTCCTCGGCGCATATATGACCCGAAACGGAGCGGAGGTTGAGCTGATCAACCGTAATAAAGCCCATGTTGCGGTTTTAAAGGAGAAGGGCGCTCATATTACCGGAACTGTGGAGTTTACGACGCCGGTCAATGCGATCACTCCGGAAGAAATGGAAGGAACATACGATGTATTTTTCCTGATGACCAAGCAGCTGTTTAATCAGGACGTAGTCACCTTCCTGAAGCCTTTTTTGGCGCAGGACGGAGTGATCGTTACCTTTCAGAACGGTATCCCGGAACCGGGAATTGCCGAAATTGTAGGAAAAAATCATACCATGGGCTGTGTTGTAGAATGGGGTGCAACTCTTTCAGCGCCGGGCGAGTGTGTATTAACCAGTGAACCTGACAGCCTGTCATTTCATATGGGAAAGATGGAAGGCATTTCCGAAAAACAGGTAACCGCCGTAAAGGAACTGCTTGAAAAAATGTGTCCGGTCCATATGGAGGATAATCTTTTGGGCGCGCGCTGGTCCAAGCTTTTGATTAACGCTACCTTTTCGGGGCTTGGAACGGTTATGGGCGGAACGTTTGGAGATGTGTTTGCAGCGAAGGACGGCAGAAAGATCGCAGTACGCTGCATGAAGGAATGTATTGATGTCGGACATGCCGCAGGAGAGACCTTCGCACCGGTTCAGGGAAAGGATATTACGAAGCTCTTTTATTATAAAAACGGTTTCAAACGGGCCCTTGCAATGAGGATCATGCCGATTGCGATGAAAAAACACAGCGCCATTGAGCCGTCCATGCTGCAGGATCTTCGACATGGAAAGCCATGTGAAATTGACGCGATCAACGGAGTGGTTTGTGAATGGGGAAGAAAATGCGGCGTACCGACGCCGGTGAATGACCTGATTGTGGAAGTGGTAAAGAAGGAGCAGTCCGGAGAACTAAAGCTTGAAAAGAAGAATCTGGAGCTGTTTCAGGATTTGATGTAAGTCGGATGGCATTTGTCAGAATCTGCTGTCTGGGAGGACACAGTTATGAAAAAGAGAACGGGGACAGGAACGAATATCATAAAGTGCTTGTTCGGCATTATGGTTGCCGGAGTATTCCTGTATCTGATACTGGGAGAAATTCTGATGCCCGCAGAAGATACCGGAAGCAATTATCAATGTGAGGAGTTTTCTGCGGACTGGACCTGGGTGAAGCAGGACGGGACAAGGGTGCCGATCGAAATTCCGGGCAGGTGCGACGTAAAAAGAAATGAGGTTGTAACCATTGAGGCTGTCCTTCCGGAGGGAATAGAGAATCATAGTTATCTGTGTTTTCGATGCGTCAGACAGGATATAGAAATTTATGTGGACGGAGAACTTCGGCAGAAATATACCACGGAGGATATCAGACCGTTCGGAAAGACCAGCGCTGCGGCTTATGTGTTTCTTGCGCTGGAAGAAGCGGATAGCGGAAAGCTGATTACTGTGGTGACACGGACGGATTCCGCCTATACCGGCATATTTTATACCATATATTACGGGAATCAAATGGGGATCTGGAACTATTTCTTTAAGCAATACGGCGCTGAGATCGTGATTGCGGTTGTCATGCTGATACTGGGGCTGATCAGTGTAGTAAGCAGCATCATTCTGCGTTTTTACTATCATAAAAAAATTGAACTGGAATATCTGGGGTGGGGAATTGTGCTTGCCGCAGTGTGGCTGATCGCAAATTCGACCTTCCGGCAGCTGATTTTTCCCAGTATTACGATTATCAATGATATTCCCTTTTATATGATCATGCTGCTGCCGCTTTCGTTTATGATTTATATGAACGGCATTCAGAAGGGGAGATATCACAGACCATATATTGTAGTGGAAGCGCTTGTTATTTTGAATTTTGCGGTATGCACCCTTTTGCAGATCACAAATATCAGGGATTATGTCGATACCATTGTGCTGATGGCGGTGATCTGCCTGACTTCTATTATGCTGATGGGCGTTACGATCATTTTAGACGTATGGAAGGGCTATATCAGGGAGTATCGCCTGGCAGCCGTGGGCGTCCTCGGGACTGCCCTGGCATCGATTGCACAGCTGATTTTGTATTTCTGCAAAACGATTCCTTTTAACGGATATATGATTGCCGCGGGGCTGCTGTTTCTGCTGCTTACCGCCTCCATCAATGCGATACAGGATATGGTACATATGGAAAAGGAAAAGCAGCAGGCAATTCTGGCAAGCGAGTCCAAGGCGAGGTTTCTTGCGAATATGTCGCATGAAATCCGCACGCCGATTAATGCGGTACTCGGTATGGATGAAATGATTCTGAGGGAATCGATGCAGGAAAATATTACAGAATATGCTCAGGATATTCAGAGTGCGGGACGCAGCCTTCTTTCGTTAATTAACGATATTTTGGATTTTTCCAGAATTGATTCCGGCAAGCTCGAAATTGTCCCTGTGGAATATGAGCTTTCGTCTTTGATTAATGACTGCTACAATATGATCTTTCTGCGCGCGAAGGAAAAAAATCTGAAATTTGAGATTGAAAATGATCCCGCTGTTCCGGGCAGACTGTATGGTGATGAGGTTCGTATCCGTCAGATTATTATTAATCTTCTGACAAATGCGGTTAAATATACGCGGCAGGGCATGATCAAGCTATCCGTGCATGGAGAGTGGATTGACGAAAAAAGGATCCTGCTTAAGATTGCTGTAGCAGATACGGGAATCGGCATCACCAAGGAAAATCAGGAGAAATTGTTTGCTTCATTTCAGCGGGTGGAGGAAGACAGAAACCGCAACATTGAGGGAACAGGTCTTGGTCTTGCCATTACAAAACAGCTTGTGGAACTGATGAACGGAAAGGTCTGGGTAGAAAGCGAATACGAAAGAGGATCGGTCTTTTATGTAGAGCTTCCGCAGGGGATCGTATCGGAAAAGCAGCTTGGGAATTTCTCGGTCAATTATATGAGCAGCTCAGACGACGGTGCGTCCGTCTCCCAAAGCTTCCGCGCACCAAAAGGACGGATTCTGGTGGTGGACGATGTACCTATGAATTTAAAGGTTATGAAGGGACTTTTGAGGCATACGGGACTTCAGATTGATACGGCGCAGAGCGGAAAAGAGTGCATAGAGCTGATATGCAGGAAACGCTATCATATTATATTTCTGGATCATATGATGCCGGAAATGGATGGAATTGAAACACTTCATTATATGAAGAAGATCAATGACCAATTGAATCAGGATACGCCGGTAGTCATGTTAACGGCAAATGCAATTATGGGCGCCAAGGAAGCTTATTTGGAGGAGGGCTTTTGTGATTACTTATCCAAGCCGATTCGGGAAAAGGAACTGGAAGAAATGATCCTGAAATATCTTCCTGCGGAGTTGGTCAAAAAGACAGCCAAGCGGTCGGAGGATGAGGAGAAAAATCTGCGGAGAGATCAGGAGAAAGGTCCGGAGAAAGCTCCGTGGAAGGTTCCGTTGAATAATTCGTTGGAAGGGTTGACGGCTCTGGATACTGCAGCGGGGCTTCGCGAGTGTGAGGGCGACAGGGAATATTATCTGGAAGTGCTTACCGCTTATCTGGAGAATGACCGTTCCAATGCCCTGAAGGTTTTATACGAAAGGCAGGACTGGACAAATTATCGTATTCAGGTAAATGCATTAAAATCCACATCGCGTTCCGTTGGTGCGCTTAAGCTGGCGGATCATGCAGAACAGCTTGAACATGCGGTCAAGGAAGGCAATATTGCCTATATTCATGAGCATCACGGGGCAGTGCTGCAGGAATATAGGCGGCTTGCAGCCTGCGTGAAAAACGAATGGGAAAACGGTCTGTAGTATGTATGGCACAGGATGCGAAAAGAAATTTTGGTGAAATAAAGGAATCGATATTGGAATGAATGAGAAACAGGATTTTACACAGGGAAGTATTCCGAAAAAAATGACGAAATTTATGTTCCCCATTTTGGGAGCATTGATTCTACAGGCAATGTATAGTGCGGTGGATTTACTGATTGTCGGTAAATTCGGTACTACCGCGGGGATATCTGGCGTCTCAACCGGAAGCAGTATTATGAATCTGGTTACATTTACGCTTTGTGCGCTAACCACAGGCGTGACGGTTTTGATCGGGCAATATCTTGGAGAAGGAAATCATGGCAGGCTCGGGATATTGATTGGAAGTGCGATTTGTTTTTTTACGGTGCTGGCAATCGTACTTACGGTGATACTGGTGATTTGTGCCAGGCCGATTGCGATTCTCATGCAGGCGCCTGAAGAGGCGGTTACGCTTACCGCATTATATATACGGATCTGCAGCGCAGGATTTATTTTTGTTGTATTTTATAATTTTATCAGCAGTATTTTTCGTGGACTGGGCGATTCCAAGCTTCCGCTGATTTTCGTAACGATTGCATGCATTACCAATATTATCGGGGATCTGGTCTTGGTGGCAGGCTTACATATGAATGTGGCCGGTGCCGCAATTGCGACGATTGCAGCGCAGGCTGTCAGCGTGATTCTGTCTCTGGTGATTATCCGAAAAAAATCATTACCCTTTAGCATGAAAAAATCGGATGTGCGTTTTTCGCCTGAGATCAGGAAATTTTTAACGGTAGGGGCGCCGCTGGCTCTGCAGGAGCTATTGACGAATCTGACATTTCTTGCCCTTTGTGCATTTATTAACAGACTCGGTTTGGAGGCGTCCTCCGGCTACGGAATCGCGCAGAGAATTCAATCCTTTGTCATGTTGATTCCGTCAGCAATCATGCAGTCCATGGCTTCCTTTGTCGCACAGAATGTCGGCGCCGGCAAGGAGGACCGTGCAAGAAATGCGATGAAATGCGGTATGGCCATCGGAAGCGGAATCGGTGTCGTGATTTTTTATTTCGCTTTTTTCCATGGGGATTTGCTGGCGTCTGCGTTTACAAATGATGAGCTTGTGATTCAGAAGGCATTTGAATATCTGCGAGGGTTTGCTCCGGAAGCGGTTGTCACCAGTATTTTGTTTAGCTACATGGGTTATTTTAACGGGCATTCCTGCTCCGTGTTTGTTATGCTGCAGGGGCTTGCACAGTCCTTCCTTGTGCGACTGCCCATGTCGTATCTCATGAGTATCCGTCCGAATGCCTCTTTAACAGGGGTCGGACTGGCAGCGCCGACGGCAACGAGCTTTGGAATTTTTCTATGCACAATTTATTATTTTCATCAGAAGAAAGGAAGGAAAGAAAAAACAGCTGCACCGGTAAAGCAAAAATATGACAGGGAAAATTACAGACCGGTCATCCGCGCCAGCATATGTACGGGGGAGCAGGTAGCAGGCTTTACCAATGTGACAAACGGAAAATTTGAGGAGGTCATGCTGATTCAAAAGCCCTGTGATCTGGAATGCTTCCTGTCGGAATACGGATTGTCGATATCGGAAGTGAAAAAGGAATGGTAGAGGAGGAGCATGACATTTTGCACAATGTAAAAAGATTTTTTTTGCGGCAAATTCACCAAAGATTGTGCGGTATGCTCAAAAATTTCTTACAAAAATCTGCTTTTAATGTTAAAATAGCTACAATAAGAAGTCAGCTCATAGAGGTAATTTACATGAATTAAGAGGATTGTTTCATTCAAATTTACTGAATGCAGCAATTCTTTTTTATATCATAGGAAATACCCTGCTTTTCTGAATAAAGGATATTAACGCAAAGCGGCGTTGATATATATCGGAAATATCAAATTAAGACAAGGAAGGTAAGTATTATGAAACGAGTAAAAGCAGCATGTATCACACAGACCCTTCATTTTTTACTTAAGGAGGATGCGCCAAGTGATTATGCAAAACAGCTGGTGGAGGAAGAAGTAAAGAAGTACAAAGCCGGACTGGATAAATCCGGAACCCGGTACAGAATTCTATCCGAGGAAAAACAACAGGACGGTTCCGTCGTGATCGAGATTAAGAAACAGTATAATACTTCTCCGGTTGGAAGTTATTTGGATTAATGAAAGAGAAACATGCGTATCCTTTGAAAGGTTTTATCGTTTCAGGGGATACGCATGTTTTGTGGTCAGCCGACGTATTTACGGATCGGGATATCCTTGTTATTGAATTTCACACAAAGAAATATTATAGTAGAGATATATCAGATAGAAGAATCGCAAACAAAATATAACGATAGAAAGGGAGACATCCATGTACCGGTTTACAAGTGATTGCCTGATAGGCATTCGTGAAATAGACGAAGAACATCAAGGATTGTTTCGTCTGATTAATGAAATTCAGGAATTGTTGGAAAAACCGTCCGATTCTGAAAATATTGACAAGGATTTGGTGGCAAAAAATCTGATTGTGAAGCTCAGGGAATATGCGTTAACGCATTTTGCGCATGAAGAAGCGTATATGGAAAAAATTCATGATCCTGAGCTTGAAAGGCAGAAAAAAGAACACTTACAGTTTGCAGAGAAAATAAACAGTTATCAGGTGGATTCGATCACACAGGAGGAGGGAAGACAAATCACTGCACAGCTGCTGGAATATCTGGTGCGGTGGTTATACCGCCATATTTTGAGCAGCGATATGATGATCGGAAAACTGGCGCCTGCAGGGGAAAATGAAGATGCCTTTACCTTTACGGACCGGTATAAAACAGGCATCGACTTTGTAGATATGGAGCACCGGAAGCTGTTCGAGATCATCAGAGAAACCAATCGCGTGATTCATGCGGAGCTCCTGCATGATAAATATGATGAGATCGCCCGCATTTTAGAGGAATTGAGAGATTATACGATACTTCATTTCCATGATGAAGAAGAATATATGGAGCGTATTTCTTATGATATGCTGGATGCCCAGCGCAGGGCGCATCAGGCGTTTGTGGACAGATTGAATGAAATCGATATGGATGATATGGACGATCATCAGCAGGCATATCTGGAAGAATTGATTGAATTTCTGCTGGGGTGGCTGTCAAATCATATCCTGAAAATGGATAAGCTGATTCCGGTTCAGGAAGAGCAGAACCGGGAATGAAAGAAAGGCATGACGCCCGGATATCGTTGATATAAAATGGTGACTGCGGGGAAAGAAACAATATGATCGTTGAAAAGGAGAAGGCAAAATGGGATTTTTAATTAATTTGGCAATATCACTCATCATAGGAGGAATCTGCGGCTGCGCAGCAGGAAAAATCATGAACAGCAGCGGAAGTATGCAGCGGAATGTAATTCTCGGTGTCATCGGAGGTATCGTCGGAGGACTGGTTCTGGGAATTCTGGGATTTCGTGTCTCCAACATCATCGGAAGCCTGATTTCCGGCATTCTGGGTTCCTGTATTGTGATTTGGATTGCTCAGAAGCTATCATAAGGAAAATCGGAAAAATCTTAAATAAGCAATTGCCTAAAAATAAAGACATAGTTCCCGCTTCCGTTTTACAGCTGCATAACGACGTGACGCTTGTCGGAGACGAAACTGCGTTACAGAAGATCTTATAAGGAGGAATGCATGCGTATTCAAAACGGAATGGTGTTTCATTCAGAGAAAGGGTTTCAAAAGGCGGACCTTGAGATTCGGGACGGAATTCTGAGCGGAATCATGACCGGAACTTTCGGTTCCCAAACCGATGAAGCCCGGACGAGGCAAAAGCAGGCAGAAGATTCCAAACGCCAAACGGCGGATGGGGAAACGCAGGAGGATGTCCTGGATGCCTCCGGTTGTTATGTACTTCCGGGGCTTGTGGATGTGCATTTTCACGGATGTGCGGGACATGATTTTTGTGAAGGAACGGCTGAAGCGGTTTCTGTCATTGAACAATACGAATTAAGTCATGGCATTACCACGATCTGCCCGGCGACAATGACCCTGCCGGAGGAGAGACTTATCAAAATCTGTAAGACGGCATCGGCCTTTGGCGGTGATTGTCTGAAAGGAATCAATCTGGAAGGACCTTTTCTGTCGGCTGCCAAAAAAGGAGCGCAAAACGGCGCATATCTGCAGAACCCGGACAGTGCGATGCTCCGCAGACTGAATAAGGCTTCAGGTGGAATGGTAAAGCTGGTTTCCATTGCGCCGGAGCTTCCGGGTGCGATGGAATGCATCAGGGAGTGCGGCAGGGAATTTCAGTTTTCGGTGGCTCATACACAGGCAGATTATCAAACCGCGGCGGAGGCGATGAAGCTTGGGGCGAAGCATGTGACGCATCTGTTTAATGCAATGCCGGCATTTACGCATAGGGCGCCCGGAGTCGTTGGCGCTGCATTTGATTATCATGCGGACGTAGAGCTGATTTGCGACGGGATCCATATCGATCCCTGTGTGGTCAGAGCGGTATTTCAGCTGTTTGGGGATGATCAGGTGGTGCTGATCAGCGACAGTATGATGGCAGCGGGCATGGAAGACGGGGAATATGAGCTTGGCGGTCAGCCTGTGAAGGTCAGGGGAAATCTGGCAACGCTTGCCGACGGAACGCTTGCGGGAAGTGCGACAAATCTGTATGATTGCATGGTGACGGCGATTCGTCTTGGAATAGACCCGGTGTCGGCTGTGAAGGCCGCATCCTGTAATCCGGCCAGAACGATAGGACTTGCAGCGGAGCGCGGCGACATCCGGGAGGGAATGCCTGCGGATCTGCTGATCGCGGATCAGAACTGGAAACTGCAAAAGGTAATAAAGCGGGGACGGATTGTGTGATTTTGAGATAGCAGCGGAGTACCCTGCAGGAAAGGAAAACGGATTGTGGCTATTTTTTTAGTGGATCTTGAAAATACGGGATTGGCGGGGCTTTCGGGAATAGACAGGCTCTCCGAAAAAAATAAAGTGATCATCTTTTACGGAACCAGAACGGGGTCAATTGCTTTTGATAAGCATGTGGAGCTTTCTTCCATGCGCACGCCCATTCTCTACAAAAAGACTGAAAAAACCGGGAAAAATTATCTGGATTTTCAATTGTCGACTTACCTTGGCTACCTGATCGGTACCGGGGAGGCATGCAGCTTTTATATCATCAGCAGGGATACCGGGTATGACAGTGTGATTGATTTCTGGAAGAAGCAGTGTCCGGAGGTAAAGATAAAGCGTCAGGGACAGATTTGCCGGGAGACGGAGCAAAACGCCAAAACGGAAAAGGTACATGCGTTACCGGAAGAAGCCGCTGTTGCGCAGGCAGCTTTGGCAGATGTTATGACCGCAGCGGAATCAAAAAGCCCGCAGGAGGGTAATGGCGGACAGGCAGAAGCACAGAAAGAGCTGAAAGAGGAACTGCAGGCGGGCAAGGAAGAAAAAAGAGAAAAACCGAAGGCAGAGGCGAAAAAGTCCAAAAAGGGAAAATCGGAAGAGGAAAAAGGCGCTAAAAAACTGCCTGAAGGTGTCAAGAAAAAGATTCGAAAGGCCGTGGAGGAAGAAAATCTAAAGGGCGGAAGTTATACAAAATTGTATGAATATATGCAGGAATGTACGGATAAGCAAAAGCTGAATACGGCTCTCGTAAAGGCGTTTCAGCAGGAAAAAGGAAATCGGCTTTATAAGCAGATTTTGGATGTTTTTCTGGAATACCATACTTTGGCAAGATAGGAAATTCACACGTCGGAACGGAGTACGGACCGGTATCTTTGATTAGGAAACGGAGAGCTATGAGGATTTGTGTTTATGGTGCGGCAATGGAGGAGATTGCGCAGCAGTATAAAACGAAAACCGAAGAATTTGGAAGATGTCTTGTGATGCGCGGACACAGTCTGGTCTATGGCGGAGGGGCAAAAGGCCTGATGGGAGCTGCGGCCAGAGGCGTAAAGGAAAAGGGCGGATATATTGTAGGAATCGCGCCTTCCTTTTTTGATGTGGACGGAGAACTGTTTGAGGACTGCGACGAGTTTTTGTATCCGGATACCATGCGGGAAAGAAAGCGGCTTTTGGAAGAAAAAAGTGACGCATTTGTCATATTGCCGGGTGGAATAGGTACGTTTGACGAATTTTTTGAAACGTTGGTGCTGCGTTCACTCGGCAGATTGAAAAAGCCAATCGCAGTATACAATATCGATCATTATTATGATGCTTTGCAGCAGATGATGGAGCATTCCGTAAAGGCAGGATTTGTGCCGCCGGACCGGATGGAAATGTATAAGTGTTTTGATGATGCGCAGCGTTTGCTCCGGTATCTGGAACAGGGGCTGTCCCTTTAGCGATACGCACAGGAAGCGCAGGACGCTCCCGTATCCGGCCGGATCAATGAGATTCGGGATTTTGCAATTCATGATATTCTCTTTCCCCAAAGATTCCGGTGCCGACACGTACCATGGCAGCGCCTTCTTCTGCGGCAACGGTATAATCACAGGTCATTCCCATGGAAAGGGTATCAAAAGCATCGATATAGTTCTGAAGTGCACTGTTTTCGGACAGTGCTTTTTTTACGTCTTCAAACAGGGTATGAAGATGCCGGAAATGGATTCGGTTGCTTTCTGGATTTTCCGTATAAGGCGCGGAGGTCATAAAGCCGCGCACCCGCAGATGGGGGCAGCTTTGCATCAGGGAGATGGCAGCCTCCTTGGCCTCGGGGGCAGTAAAGCCCCATTTGGACGTTTCCTGTGCAATATTGACTTCCAGAAGGATATCCATAACCAGGTTCCTTTTAGCTGCCTCCGATTCAATCTGTTCAGCCAGGCGCAGAGAATCCACGGAGTGAATCATGGCAACCTTATCTATAATGTATTTTACTTTATTGCGCTGTAAATGACCGATCATATGCCAGCTGATTTTTCGGGCCGCTTCAGGATGCTCAGTTTGCATTTCCTCATATTTCCGGACAAGCTCCTGCACGTAATTCTCGCCGAAGATAAGCTGTCCCTGCTCCACACATTCCATGATCATGGAAAGCGGTTTTGTTTTACTGACTGCGATCAGCGTCACCCCGGACGGCATACGGCCGGCCTTTTCACAGGCAGTATTGATATTTTCCTTTACGCGGATAAGATTTTCTTTTATCATGATAAGTCCTTTTCGATGAAAAATGATAGGTCGTTTGGTAACTTCATTTTATGATACTTTAGCAGACCGGGCAAGTATATTTTAAGGCATGACGGAATGGGGATTAGTGTGAAAAATCACATTGATATGCTGATTTTTCACACAGCTATTTGTGCAGGAGCGTCACAAATAGCCCTGATGGCAGACGGGAAACCGCTTTCGCGGATTTCCCGCCGCCCCGTTGCTGACGCTCCGGAATGGGGATTAAAATGAAAATGTCTCTTTTTTATTAATGATAAACGTTTAGGGGTGAATCCGGTGGCTGATATCCGGTAGTAATTTTCGAGGATATATGCTATAATAAATATAAATATGCGGATATGGTATGCTTGCTGCAGGCATATCATATAACATTTTGACAGGTAGTCGCAACATTACATTATTGCAGAAAGGTAAAATCTTACGTTAAACTAGGAGGGAAATATGGAGAAACCAGCATTAGTGATCCTGGCAGCAGGAATGGGGAGCAGATACGGGGGCTTAAAGCAGATTGATCCCATTGATAAGCATGGAAATAAGATTATTGATTTTTCCATTTATGATGCGATCAGAGCCGGATTTAAAAAGGTTGTTTTCATTATCAAGAGAGAAAACGAGCAGGATTTCAGAAGCTGCATCGGTGATACTGTCAGTAAATATGTCGATGTGGAATATGTATTTCAGGAGCTTACCAATGTGCCGGAGGGCTTTGTGATTCCGGAAGGGCGTGTAAAGCCGTGGGGGACGGCGCACGCGATTGCATGCTGTAAGGATGTGATTCACGGGCCGTTTGCGGTAATTAATTCAGATGATTATTACGGACAGAGCGCGTTCCGGACCTTGTACGATTTTCTGACTACTCATGAGGATGATAACAAGTATCGTTATGCCATGGTCGGATATGAGCTTGGCAACACTTTGACAGATAACGGATATGTAGCAAGAGGCTGCTGTATTACGGACCAGAACGGATTTTTGGTTAATATTGCTGAGAGAACTCATATTATGAAAATGAACGGCGGCGCCGCATATACCGAGGATGAGGGAAAAACTTATGTTCCGGTTCCGCTGGAAACGCTTGTTTCTATGAATATGTGGGGATTTACGCCGAGTATTATGCAGGAGCTGGAGCTTGCGCTTGATAGGTTTTTTGCAAATGAGGTTGCAGAGAATCCGTTAAAATCCGAATGCTTCCTGCCGATTGAGGTGGATAAACTGCTGCAGGCAGGGAAAGCCACTGTGGAAGTATTATCATCCAAGGATAAATGGTTTGGCGTTACCTATAAGGAAGATAAACCGTTTGTTGTGGAATCCATACAGAACCTGAAGGATCAGGGTGTATATCCGGAGAAACTGTGGGAATAACGGACTCCTTGTAAGGCGTCTGTTTCACAAAGACCTGCAAACAGGTCAGAATCGGAGCACCCGCCCATTCAAAATATAAGGAGGATATAAAGATGTCTATTTTAGTTACTGGCGGTGCCGGCTATATCGGAAGCCATACTGTGGTGGAGCTGCAAAATGCCGGCTATGAGGTGGTCGTAGTTGATAATTTGAGCAATGCAAGTGAGAAGTCCTTGCAGAGAGTGGAGAAAATTACCGGAAAACCGGTTACCTTTTACAAAGCGGATATCCTTGACAGGGAAGCGCTTGAGGAAATTTTCTCCAAAGAACAGATTGATTCCTGTATTCATTTCGCAGGGCTGAAAGCGGTCGGAGAATCCGTTGCCAAACCGTGGGAATATTACAATAACAATATTGCGGGAACGTTGACACTGGTTGATGTGATGAGAAAGCATAATTGTAAAAATATTATTTTTTCATCCTCGGCAACGGTATATGGAAATCCCGCCTTTATTCCGATTACGGAGGAATGTCCGAAGGGACAGTGTACGAATCCGTACGGATGGACCAAATCTATGCTGGAGCAGATATTAACGGATATTCAGAAGGCCGATCCGCAGTGGAATGTAATTCTGCTTCGTTATTTTAATCCGATCGGTGCTCATAAGAGCGGTACAATCGGAGAGAATCCAAACGGTATTCCGAATAACCTGATGCCCTATATCACTCAGGTTGCTGTGGGCAAGCTGAAACAGCTGGGCGTATTCGGTGATGATTATGATACTCCCGATGGTACGGGCGTCAGAGATTATATCCATGTAGTCGATCTGGCAAGGGGCCATGTAAAAGCCTTGAAAAAGATTGAGGAAAATGCCGGTTTAAAGATTTATAACCTTGGAACAGGTGTCGGTTACAGCGTACTTGATATCGTGAAGAATTTTGAGGCGGCTACCGGTGTGAAAATTCCGTATGTGATTAAGGAAAGACGTGCGGGAGATATCGCAGTCTGCTATTCTGATGCTTCACTTGCGAAGAAAGAGCTTGGATGGACCGCAGAATATGGAATCAAGGAAATGTGTGAGGATTCCTGGAGATGGCAAAGCAATAACCCGAATGGTTATGAGGAGTAATCAAATAAAAATAAAAAAGCCTGCTGCATGATGAAATGCGGCAGGCTTTTTCAGCGCGCTCTGCAGCCCGATAGGATACTGAATTTCTGCGATATCAAAACGCTTCGTACGGACCGCGCTGCGGCGTGAAAAATATCCGTATTTTTTAGGCAACATAGCAATACATAAAGATAAAGTGGCAAATGCTTCCTGCCATAACGAATAAATGAAAGATCTCATGGGAACCGAAGTTTTCATGTCTGGAATTAAAAAGCGGAAGCTTCAGTGCATAGATAATCCCGCCCGCCGTATAGATGATACCGCCTGCCAACAGCCAGAGAAAAGCGGCTGCCGGAAGGGAATGGATCAGCTTTCCGAACACGAATACAACGACCCAGCCCATGGCAATATATATTACGGAGGAAAACCACTTGGGGCAGGTAATCCAGCAGGCTTTGATGATCATGCCGGCAACGGCAATCGTCCAGACAATTGCGAGCATGGTATATCCTTCTTTTCCGCCAAGGACGATCAGGCAGACCGGAGTATAGGAACCGGCAATCAGTACAAAGATCATCATGTGGTCAATTTTTCGGAAAACTTTGAGAACTCTGTCCGGTACGTTGACGGAATGATATAATGTGCTGGCGCCATAGAGCAGAATCATGCTCCCGATAAATACGATCATAGCTGCCAGCAGAGAGGAATTGCCGGAAAGACCGGCCTTTATCAGTAACGGTATGGAGGCGGCTCCTGCCATCATCATAGCAATCAGATGAGTGATGGCGCTTCCGGGTTCGCGAATTGTAATTGTCATAGTCAGGACCCCTTTCAGAATAAAATTGTTTTATTAAAAAATGATATAATATAGTATTAGCGGAATAAAAAACTTTATAACGTGGTTTCAAAAACTACTTGATGATAAAACGATATTACAACATGTGAAAAGGAAAGTCAACAATAAATATAGAAAGAATTGTAAAATAAAAAAGAACCGGTTCCCGGGGAATCAGTCCTCTTCAATCATCTGGATTTCCAGATAATCAAATGCAATTTGTTCAATAAAGCTGTCCTGTCTGAAGCGAGCCTTGGAATGGCGCTTGAATTCTTTGATATTCTGATCCAGCCAAATGGGTTTTTCCAGATCAAATCGGAGGCACACCTCATCCAGAGCATGCAATACTTTGTGTGTTCTGGTATCGTCCGAGCTGTCTTCTATAATCGTATCCTGCAATAAATGGTTTTCTTTCCAGATTTTAGCCCATAACCGAAACATAGCTTTTCCTCCTGCTATCAGATAGAGTATATCGGTTCTTGGAAGTATTTGCAAATCAAGTATTAAATATTTGTAAAAAATATACATTTTAAATGGAATATGGTATAATGTTTATTGAAAATTGCACAAAAATACAAGATGTGACAAATAGTGAGGGAATATACATGGAATTTAGGCCGAGTGCAGATAGTGAAGTGGATAAATGGAAGGAAGTACAGCTGGTATATCATTCCGCGCTAAAGGAGATAGGAACAAAATTAGAGATCCTGAACGATGAATTTCAGCATGTGCATCAGTATAATCCGATTGAACATATCAAAGCGAGATTGAAAACATCCGAAAGTATTGTCAAAAAATTAAAAAAGTATGGCTGTGAGTCCACGATTGAAAATATGGTGCAGTATGTCAATGATATTGCAGGTATCCGTGTAATTTGTTCGTTTACTTCGGATATCTATCGCATTGCCGAAATGTTGGGCAGTCAGAGCGATATTAAGGTTCTGTCTGTAAAGGACTATATTAAGAATCCAAAGCCGAGCGGATACAAGAGCTATCATATGCTGGTAGCTGTGCCGATCTTTTTATCGGATCGAATCGTGGACACTAAGGTGGAAATTCAGATTCGTACTGTTGCAATGGATTTCTGGGCGAGTCTGGAACACAAGATTCATTACAAATTCGAGGGAGAGGCTCCGGGACATATTGAGAGAGAATTGGTGGAGTGCGCCCGAATGGTATCCGAGCTGGATGCAAAGATGCTTTCCTTAAATGAAGAAGTGCGCCGTCTGGAAGAACAGCATCGTTATGAGAAGAGCTTCCTCGGATAGTTCATCCGATCAAACAGACGGAACACACTCATGTTTTTCAGGCGTTTCGAAGCGTTTTTTGCGAAGAAAGACAGAAATCAAAATCCCTACAAAATGAGGAGTGCCCGGACACCTTTCAGCGCCCGGGCTTATTATGAAAAAATAAATAGTAAATTCAAAACTCTTTGTTAATATGATTTTATTATAGCGATTAATTATGAATAAACTGTGAACAACAAATGAATAGTTGGTTAATATTTATAAAAGAAGAAATGAATCGGATTTTCTATAGTGCAAAATGTACAAAAACGAAATGCCTTGAGGGATTCTCTCATTTATGCTAGAATGACTTCATGATATATGCGATACAGGAACGAAAATCAATACCGAAAAGATAATGAAAGAGCCTTGAAGGCTGTAATTCACATTGGAGGAAAGAAAATGGATAGTTTTATGGATAAAATTGCACAAAAATTTACGGCGCAGGATATGATCAAGGCCAATTCCGCTGCGGAAGAAAAAGAAATGAAAAGACTTCGGATGCAGGTGGCTGAATATGATCAGAGACTTCAGGAAATGCGTAAACTGAATCTGAAAAATCTGGAGCTTGCAGATCAGCTTCAGGCCTTTATAGAGCAGGGAAAAAGCCGGATGCAGGAGCTTGGGGCCTCCTCCGGCAAGAATAGTGCCGAGGACTTGAAGGCGCTTGGGCAGGAAATCGCAAGTGTGCAGAACGGTATGGTACGAAATATACAGGCAAACCTGAATGCACAAAATGCGCAGCTGCAGAAAATCCTGAGTGAACAGAATACAGGAATTCAGGAAGTACAGAAAGTACTGAGCGAACAGAATGCGGGGATTCAGGACATGCATAAGGGACTGAGTGCGCAAAACGATGGAGTCCGGAATATACGGGAAGTCTTGGCTGCGCAGCAGGAACTTGTGCAAAGCGTTCAGAATGTGATCGATACACAGGGACAGGATATCAAAAATCTGCAGACTGCTTTGGATTCCCAGACTGATCGGATGAATGAGCTGACAAACCAGCTGATGGACCATATACATAAGGAAGATGTCAAGGTATACCGCAACGTTCAGGCAGCCGTATCCGATGAGAATAAAGCGCTTCTGTCGGAACTCTCCAGGCAATCCGGAAGCCAAACGCCGGTTGTGGTGCTGACGGCTATTACTTTGATCGCATCACTTGCCAATATCGGCTTTTGGATTGCTAAGCTTTTGGGGGTATTTTAAATGGCAAAACAGGATTGGCGTCCGGGGAATATGCTTTATCCGCTTCCGGCCGTTCTGGTCAGTACGGCTGACAGGGCGGGGAAACAGAATTTGTTTACGGTTGGCTGGACAGGGACGATATGTTCTGATCCGGCCATGGTTTCCATATCGGTCAGACCGCAGCGGTATTCCTATCATATGATTGAGGAAACGGGAGAGTTTGTAATTAATCTGACCACGAAAGCGCTGACATATGCCGCGGATTACTGTGGAGTGAAAAGCGGCAGGGATGAAAATAAATGGGAGAGCGTTCATTTAACACCCGTTGAGGGAAAGAAGGTGAAGGCGCCATATATTTTGGAGAGCCCGGTCAATATAGAGTGCAAGGTAACACAGAAGATTCCGCTTGGTACTCATGATATGTTTTTGGCTCAAGTGGTTATGGTGCATGTCAGCGAGGAGTTTCTGGATGAGAAAGGCAAGTTCCATTTGGAGCGGGCCAACCCCATCGTATATTCCCACGGTACCTATTTTGCATTGGGCGAGGAACTTGGAAGCTTTGGCTACAGTATTAAAAAAAGAAGTAATCAACCTTAAGCGGAGGCTTATAAAGAAGTTGTTAAGCAATCCAATCAAGGAGTTCTTGTTTTACTGATTTCTGCAGCTGCATTTCTAAATGTACCTGCTGCAAAGCTGAGGTAAATGAGCAGCCGGGAGGAATTTCTATTACGACCTTTCGATATATTCCGGATTCGCTGGTTCAAATATACCGCCTCCCTATTCTGAATGAACTGTTCATTTATTAAATAACACTCTTTCTTACAAAAGCCAAGAGCTAAGAATCATTTTAAAAAGCTGACTGAAAAAATAAGGTTTTTAAATCTGACGGCTGCTGCCTTTATTTAGGGTCATTGTTTTTTTTTGCGTTGATAGAAGGTACCGCGGACAACGGAATCCTTTCCGTATCGGGCACGTATTTGATCCAGTGCCCGGTCCAGCTTTCTGCTTTTTTCGGAATCTCTGAGAAGGTCGGGAGAAGCTTCCGGCTCCGGAACGGATAACGGCGGGAAGACTTCACCGGCGCAGGCGCTTGAAAAGGGCAGATCAAATAAGCTCATTTGTACCGGTGCGGAGGAATCCGTCAGTCTTGCAGTACGAAGTCCCAGCAGTCTGATCGGCTGACCGTTCCAAAGCTCGTCAAACAGCGTGCATCCGGTTCGATATAGCAGATCGGAGGAATCTCCGGGTGAGGAGAGGAGTCTTTGATGAGAAACACTCCGAAAGGTTGCATATTTGATTTCAAGACATACCAGACCTGCGCGCTTGCCCGATTTCCGTAAGCGCTGGGCGACGGATTCAGAAAGGGAAAGAATGATTTTCCTGGCGTCTTCCTTAGACAGAACATCTTCGGACAGCGTGATAGAATTTCCGACTCCCTTTGCCTTTGCCTGAACGGTTAAGACTTCGGAATCGTCGATGCCGTTGGCATAGTTCCATAAAAGCTGTCCGTGGCTTTTGAGATGGGCAGTCAGAATGGAGGGATCACTGAGCGCCAGATCGCCAATGGTGCTGATACCGATTTTATTTAGGGTGGCGGCGCTGGAGTGTCCGCACAGAAACAGCCTGGAAACAGGAAGCGGCCATAGTTTTTTTTGAATTTCCTTTTGAAAGAGGGTGTGAACCAGATCCGGTTTGCGAAAATCGGAGGCCATTTTTGCAAGAACCTTTTTATCCGAAATCCCGATATTTACGGTGAATCCAAAGGTATTGCGTACGGAATCCTTTATGGCTAGAGCGCCTTGCAGCTCAGATTCGTAGCGGGAGGCAATTGGGGTATAGTCCATATAGCATTCATCCACGCTGACCTGTTCGATATCGGGGCAAAAAGAGGCAAGGTGCGCCATGAGAGCTTCGCTGCAGCGCTGATACATGGCGTGGTCCGGAGAAGCGATTACCAGTCCGGGGCATTTGCGCAGTGCATTTACGATGGGTTCTCCGGTGACAATCTCATACTTTTTTGCGGGAATGGATTTTGCCAGCACAATGCCATGGCGTTTGGAGGTATCCCCGCCGATAATGGAGGGAATATTTCTCAAATCAATGCCTTTTCCGGTTCGCAGATTCTCTACGGAGGTCCAGCTCAAATAGGCAGAATTTACATCAATGTGGAAAATAATTTTTGACATGGATGAGCACCTCTCTTTTTTTTGAGGGGGATACCGTTTTGTTCCCCAATACATTCTACATCATGGTACGTATTAACACTTTACAAGAGAATAAAATCTTGCTAGAATGAGTTTGTTACGAAAATATTACAATTATAAAGAGCAGCGTAATACTCGTAATGGTATAAGCGAAATAACGATATCGGATTATGGAATGATGATTACAAAATGAGGCATATAACAAAATATTACAAACGTCTTCGCGTTACTTATATCAAAACGATTTGGGCGGCACTTGCTTTGTGCGCACTTTTTATACCTAATTATACCAAACTGGAGAGCAGTGGGAATAATTATTTTACCGTAAAGATCAACGGCATCTATGTCGGAAAAGTAGATGACGAATCGAAAGTGGAGCGTTATGTTCAGGAGGCAAGGCGTTCCATTGCCATGTCTTCATCGGAACTGGTTTTTATGGATGCGGATGTGGAGATCGAAGGCTCTGAAGTGTACTTTGGTGAAATTGACAGTGAGAAAACGGTAAAGGCGGGCATTTACGAAGCGTTGAAGGGCACGATTCAGGAGACGATGCACAGATCCTATACGGTCAAGGTCAACCAAACCACGGTGAATCTTGCAAGCTCGGACGAGGTTCAGCAGCTTTTGGATGTCGCGCTCAGGCAATATGATCCGGATGGAGAATATATAGCATCCCTGGTGTTGGATCCGACAAGAGAGCTGACCGTGCTGACGCCGAGCATTACAAAGGCTGACGCGGAGGAAAAAAAGGAGGCCGTACCGGAACCGGAGGAGGAAGAGATTCTGACTCAGGCGGGAGTTGAGGCTTTTCTGACAGAGGCGGTTACGAATCTGGAAGAAGAAAAGGAACTGGATTTTTCGGATTATGAGCTGGGACTTTCCGGAATAGATTTTAATGAAAAAATAGAAGTTGTTGAGGCATATCTGCCGGAGGATGAGCTGACCGATGTCGACAGGGCAATTAATTTGATTACACAGGAGCAGGAGGTGCAGCAGCTCTATACGATTCAATCCGGGGATACGCTTTCTAAGATTTCCATGCAGTTTGGAATTCCTATGGAAGAACTGATTACGATGAATCCGGACAAGCTGGAAACGGAGAATACGGTAATCCACGTGGAGGATCAGCTTGTGATCACGGTGCCGGAGCCGGCGTTATCCGTGATCTGGCAGGAACAGACTTATTATGAAGAAAATTATGATGCGGACGTTATCTATGTGGATAACGACGAATGGTATACGACGCAGCAGGTAACTTTGCAGGAGCCTGTCCAGGGCTTCCGCAAGGTAGTTGCTCTTGTCACCTACAAAAATGATATGGAGCAGAGCAGGGAGCTGCTAAAGCAGGAGATTGTAGTCGAGGCGGTTCCCAAAATTGTGGAGCGGGGAACCAAGATTCCGCCCACCTATGTGAAGCCGATTTACGGCGGTCATATTTCTTCCTACTTCGGATACCGTACAGCACCTACCAGAGGCGCGTCCACCTATCATAAAGGTGTTGACTGGGCGACGCCGATCGGAACTACGGTTATGGCATCTGCATCGGGTACGGTTGCGAAGGCAGGCTGGGCAAGCGGTTATGGTTATGTGGTTTATATCAATCATGCAGACGGCAGACAGACCAGATATGGGCATTTGAGTAAAGTACTGGTCAGCGTGGGACAGTATGTAACGCAGGGGCAAAGGATTGCCTTGAGCGGCAATAGCGGGCGAAGCACCGGACCGCATCTGCATTTTGAAATATTAATCGGAGGAAGTCAGGTAAATCCGCTTAATTATCTAAATTAATGCCGGATTTTCCCGTAAATGTCAGAAAAAGCAAAAAAAATTTGCAAAAACTTTCCGTTTACAGTGCCTTTTATATGCGATATAATACTTGGAGTGAGAACAAGCCCGCTTGTTCTTGCTCCGATTTTATTTGTGCGAAGGCACATGGCAAATTTGAAGCTGTGCGCAAACCGGAAAATACGCAAAGCGTGTTTTTGGGGTTTGATGCGAACATAATTGGATCAGATGCATACAATAGCTATATGCATATTATTTGGATAGATTGAGGTGCGTTATGGAACAATACGCAATAAAGGGCGGCGTACCCCTTGTAGGTGAAGTTGAGATCGGGGGAGCTAAGAATGCGGCTCTTGCAATTCTGGCAGCTGCAATTATGACGGATGAAACGGTACTGATTGAAAACGTACCGGATGTCAGAGATACAAAGGTGCTGTTACAGGCAATGTCAAGCGTTGGTGCCATTGTAACACGGGTAGACAGACATTCTGTGAAAATCAATGGTTCCCGGATTCATGATCTGGTGATCGAAGATGAGTACATGAAGAAAATTCGTGCTTCTTATTATTTGATAGGAGCATTGCTCGGAAAGTATAAACATGCGGAGGTACCCCTCCCCGGAGGATGTAATATCGGTATTCGCGCAATTGATCAGCATATCAAGGGCTTTAAAGCGCTTGGTGCAAATGTCAGGATTGTGCATGGTTCCATTGTGGCTGAGGCAGAACGCTTAAAGGGAACGCATATTTTTATGGATAAGGTTTCTGTCGGCGCTACGATTAACGTCATGATGGCGGCATCTATGGCAGAAGGGCAGACCATTATTGAAAACGCGGCCAAGGAACCGCATGTAGTGGATCTTGCCAATTTCCTGAATTCCATGGGTGCAAACATAAAGGGCGCAGGTACTGATGTGATCAGGATCAGGGGAGTCCAGAAATTCCATAGGACGGAATACATGATTATTCCCGATCAGATTGAAGCAGGTACCTTTATGATGGCAGCGGCCGCTACCAAGGGAGATGTTACGGTCAAAAATGTCATTCCCAAGCATTTGGAATCGATTACGGCAAAGCTTTTGGAGATTGGCTGCGAAGTAGAAGAGTCCGATGATGCGGTTCGGGTTGTTGCATCAAAAAAATTACAGAATACACAGGTAAAGACACTCCCGTATCCCGGATTTCCGACGGATATGCAGCCGCAGATGGTGGTTACGCTGGGACTGGCAAAGGGAACCAGTATTGTTTCGGAGAGTATCTTCGAAAACCGTTTCAAATATGTGGATGAATTGACCCGTATGGGCGCTGAAATTAAGGTGGAGGGAAATACGGCGATTATAGACGGTGTATCCAAATATACCGGTGCCAGTATGGCGGCGCCTGATCTGCGCGCCGGAGCAGCACTTGTGATTGCGGCGCTTGCCGCTGACGGGTTTTCAACGATTGATGATATTCAGTATATTGAGCGTGGCTATGAGGATTTCGAATGGAAGCTTCAGGGAATCGGCGCCATGATCGAGCGTGTCTCCGATGATGCAGAGCTTCAGAAATTCAAATTAAAGGTTGGCTAAAAAATACCCCGGAAAACCGCAATGTTCACTTAATGACATGAGGTAAATCCGGGGAACTTTTTGTCTTAAGGAAAGCACTGATCGCCATGAAGCCGGTGAAAATGCAAGGCATTGCTTCCTATATAATTGTTTCGATATCCAGATCCTTTTCCTTGGAAAGATCCACAAAACGGCTGCCGATTTTTACGGTAGGATGTGCGGGATCGGATTGATTGATGAATACAATTTCACCTTCTTCACCGTTGGTCAGTCTGACTCTGTTTAACAGATATGTAGTTACTACGTTATTCATAAAAGTCAGATAATAGTTGGGGTCATATTTTTGCAGTCCCTCCGATGCAAAAATATCAATGACCTGGAAGGGACATAGAGGGCCGCGGTAAATTCGGGCGGAGGTCATTGCGTCATAGACATCGGCAATTGCGACCAGTTTTGCAAATCGATCAATATTGCGGAGGGTCAGCCCCATGGGATAGCCGCTGCCGTCGCAGCGTTCGTGATGCATCAGCGCGGCATTGCATATATGTTCATTGATCGGATATTTTTTCAAAATTTTATAGCCCTCGAGACAATGAGTCTGAACCACGCTGTATTCATTTTCCGTCAGTTTGGCAGGCTTTTTGAGAATATTGTCCGGAATCACCAATTTGCCGATATCATGCAGGAGTCCGCAAAGGGTTGCCAGTTCTATATCTTCTTTTGAAAAATGCAGCCATCCGGCGAATATATTGCAGATCAGCGCCACATTCATGCAGTGCACATAGGTCATGTCATCGTACATACGCATATTTTGGAGCATGGTAAGTACGTTGGTAGAGGCACCAAAATCACTTTGCAGCAAATCCAGAGTCTGATGCAGCAGAGCATCCGGATCAAGCGGAGCGTTTTTTTCCACGATGTCGTTGATACTGGTTTTTAATTCCTCAATCGATGTGTCAAAGTGCCGGATAAAAGCTTTATACTCAGGACTTGACTGTATCCTTTGGCAATAAGAAGGAGTACTGGACAAATTCGCGTTTACGGTATTTGGTTCGGGCTGGATCTCGTCCTCTACTTTAATGGAAAGGACGGAATAGAATTCCAGTTTTGTAATTGCTTTGTCAGTCAGGATAAGACCCTTTGGAAGAATTAACTGATCATCATATGTATATACATCCTCAGCAGTCACCATACCTGGCACAAGTGCCTTTGTGCTAAGTCTTTTCATGCGGCATCCCTTCCGTAAAATAAAACTGTGTTGATATAAAAATTATATGTTTTTTTATGATTGCTGTCAATAAAATTCATTGACAGTCAGGACGCTATGATGTATGGTAAGTATATGATATGAAAATTCCATATTGTGATTCCTTTATAGCGATGTAAAGGAATATTCTCTTATTCAGAGTGGTGGAGATACATAGGATCTGTGAAGCCACGGCAACCCCATAACAGGAAGGTGCCAGCCTGAGCGAGTAAAATTTTCCGTTTGCAAGGACGGATCGAACAATAAGAGGATTTGATGATCGTAGTGTCGAGTCCGCTTATATAAGCGGACTTTTTTATATCATAGGAAATTTTACTGCGCGAAAGCCCTAAAGTGTACTGATTTCCTATTTTCCTATGATATAAAAACGTTCCGCGTGGATCGCACTGCGGCGGAAAGGAGAAAAAACGTCGCTAACGCGACCCGCCGCAGGCGGAGAATCCTGCAGAGCAGGATTCTTTGTAATTTTACGCGGCAACAACTGCCGCGGCCACCGGCGAAATTCGCAAAGCATGTTTCGTCCGGTTTATGAACCAATAACAGAAGATCCAGAGACCAAAACCAAGGAGGAGTACAATGGAAAAACATTTATTTACATCAGAGTCCGTAACGGAAGGACATCCTGATAAAGTCTGCGATGCGGTATCCGATGCCATTCTGGACGCCTGCATGGAACAGGACCCTATGAGCCGTGTGGCATGTGAGACAGCGGCATGTACCGGCTTTATATTGGTAACCGGAGAGATTACGACGAAAGCAAATCTGGATATCCCTGCAATTGTCAGAGAAACCGTGAATGAAATCGGCTATGACGATGCAAAGACCGGCTTTGACGGCAATACCTGTGCCGTTATGGTAGCGCTTGATAAGCAGTCTCCGGATATTGCCATGGGTGTTGACCAGGCACTCGAGGCAAGAGAAAATAAAATGACGGACAAGCAGCTGGAAGCAATCGGCGCCGGGGATCAGGGTATGATGTTCGGTTATGCAACCAATGAAACACAGGAGTATATGCCCTATCCGATTTCGCTTGCACATAAGCTTGCTTTGCAGCTTACAAAGGTTCGTAAGGACGGAACGCTTACCTATTTAAGACCGGACGGAAAGAGTCAGGTTTCCGTAGAATATGACGAAAATGACAAACCTGTCAGATTGGAAGCGGTTGTCCTGTCAACACAGCATGATGAGATTGTGACGCAGGAGCGGATTCATGAAGATATCAAAAAGTATGTCTTTGATCCCATTCTGCCGAAGGAACTGATTGATGAGAATACCAAATTCTTTATCAATCCTACCGGGCGCTTTGTGATTGGCGGACCCCATGGAGACGCCGGTTTGACTGGACGAAAGATTATCGTAGATACCTATGGCGGATATGCAAGACATGGCGGCGGTGCTTTTTCCGGAAAGGACTGCACCAAGGTGGACCGTTCCGCAGCATATGCGGCGCGTTATGCGGCAAAGAATCTGGTTGCTGCAGGACTTGCGGACAGATGTGAAATTCAGCTGTCCTATGCGATCGGCGTTGCGCAGCCGACCTCTGTTGCAATAGATACGTTTGGTACGGGTAAGCTTTCCAATGAGAAATTGGTTGAAATTATTCGAACAAATTTTGATTTAAGACCGGCAGGCATTATCAGAATGCTGGATCTGCGCCGTCCGATTTACAAGCAGACGGCGGCTTACGGACATTTCGGACGTAATGATTTGGATTTGCCTTGGGAGAAACTGGATAAGGCAGAGGAATTAAAGAAATATCTGTAAGGAAATAACGGGGAAAAGAAATAGCTGCATCTGTGTTACGTTTGGGACAGGTTTTGAGAGCCCGCTTCGTGACAGGGATACAGCTATTATTTTATGACTTTTGCAAAACTCCTTGCTTAGCATTTGCGGCTGGGGTAAAATAATTAATTATCGGGGGATTGCTTTTTGCAAGGATTAGGGGCAGTCCGGTAAAGAAAAAGTATCCGGTCCATATATAGAAGAGGAAGATGCAAATGCTTGAATTTTGGAAGAAAATCGGAACCGATAAACAGCTGGATGAGGTGCTTGAGCGCATCCGGGTGAATGTATCAAACAACTATAAGGATGCGGCGCAGCAGAATTTATCGGAGTTTGAAGCGTTACTCAAGGAGCTGGAGGATGCCGGTAAGCTTGGAGAAAAGCAAAGAATATATTATAGGGAGAGGCTTTCGGAGCTGAAGGCGCAAATGAAAAATTTTACGCATAAGGATCAAAAGCCTACCTGGGTGTAAAAAAGATTTACGTAACAAAAAAGATCAATTGCGAAACTCATCAAAGCATTGCGCTAATTGTGCAAATTGTAGAAACATAAGCAGACCCTTTTGAAAAAGGCAGATTCAGCAGTCTGCCTTCTTAACACTATCCTGTGAGTTTTGCAATTGCCTGAAATTTCAAAAATATACAAGGAGTATCCATATGTCCTTTGCACATCTTCATGTCCACACCGAGTACAGTCTTTTAGACGGCTCCAATAAAATAACTGAATATATAAAACGAGTGAAAGAACTGGGTATGACTGCGGCTGCCATTACGGATCATGGCGTTATGTACGGCGTGATTGATTTTTACCGTACGGCAAAGGAAGCGGGAATCAATCCGATTCTGGGATGCGAGGTCTATGTGGCGCCGGGATCCCGTTTTGATAAAGAAGCAGGAGTATCCGAGGATCGTTATTATCACTTAGTTCTGCTTGCGGAAAATGATACGGGCTATGCCAATTTGATGAAAATTGTATCCAGAGGCTTTACGGAAGGATATTATTATAAACCCCGTGTGGATATGGAGCTTCTGCAGGAGTTTCATGAGGGAATTATTGCGCTGTCGGCTTGTCTGGCGGGCGAGGTGCAGCGGTATATCGCAAAAGGACTGATCGAGGAAGCAAAGAAAACGGCGCTGCGCTATCAGGATGTGTTCGGAAAGGGAAATTATTTCCTTGAGCTGCAGGACCACGGAATTCCGATGCAGCAGACGGTTAATATGGCGCTGATGTCGATGTCGAAGGAGCTGGATATTCCGCTTGTTGCGACTAATGATGTGCATTATACCTATGCAGAGGATGCAAAGCCCCATGATATTCTGCTCTGCCTTCAGACCGGCAAAAAACTGGCTGATGAAGACCGCATGCGTTATGAGGGCGGGCAGTATTATGTCAAAAGTGAGGATGAGATGCGGCTTCTGTTTCCCTATGCGACAGAAGCACTGGACAATACGCAGAGAATTGCGGACAGGTGCCATGTGGAAATTGAGTTCGGCGTGACCAAGCTGCCGCATTTCGAGGTGCCGGAGGGATATGACTCATGGACATACTTAAATAAACTGTGCAGGGACGGTATGGCAGAGCGCTATCCGAAGGATGACGGGACACTCGCACAGAGGCTTTCCTATGAGCTTAATGTAATTCAGAAAATGGGTTATGTGGATTATTTTCTGATTGTGTGGGATTATATCAATTATGCGAGGGAGCATGGGATTGCTGTGGGACCGGGACGAGGTTCGGCGGCAGGCTCCATTGTTTCTTATTGTCTTCATATCACCAATATAGATCCGATCAAATATCAGCTGCTGTTTGAGCGCTTTTTAAACCCGGAACGTGTCTCCATGCCCGATATCGACGTGGATTTCTGCTTTGAAAGAAGGCAGGAGGTCATTGACTATGTAACGGAAAAATACGGTGCGGATAAGGTGGTACAGATCATTACGTTCGGTACGCTTGCAGCAAAGGGCGTGATTCGGGACGTGGGGCGTGTGATGGATTTACCCTATGCCTATGTGGACAACATTTCCAAAATGGTTCCGAACGAACTTAATATTACGCTGGCCAGGGCGCTGGAGATCAATCCGGAATTAAAAAAATTATATGAAAATGACGAAACGGTGCATGAGCTGATTGATATGAGTAAGCGCCTGGAAGGCCTGCCCAGACACTCCTCCATACACGCGGCAGGAGTCGTAATCTGTCAAAGGCCGGCGGAAGAATTCGTCCCGCTTTCGAGAGGCGGCGACGGTGCGGTCACAACACAGTTTACCATGACCACGATTGAACAGCTCGGACTTTTGAAAATGGATTTTCTGGGCCTGCGTACCCTGACCGTGATTCAGGATGCGGTTCGTAACGTGGAAAAATATAAGGGCGCCATGCTGGATATTGATGCGATAGATTTCAATGACAAAAAAGTATTGGACTCCATCGGAACCGGAAAAACCGAGGGCGTGTTCCAGATAGAAAGCGCCGGGATGAAGAACTTCATGAAGGAGCTGAAGCCTCAGAATCTGGAGGATATTATTGCCGGGATCTCTCTGTACCGTCCGGGCCCTATGGATTTCATTCCCAAATATATTTACGGGAAGGAGCATCCCGATCAGATCACCTATGCCTGTCCGCAGCTAAAGCCCATTCTGGAGTCCACCTATGGCTGTATCGTTTATCAGGAGCAGGTGATGCAGATTGTAAGAGATCTGGGCGGTTATACACTTGGACGAAGCGATCTGGTACGCCGTGCCATGAGTAAGAAAAAACAGCATGTCATGGAGGAAGAACGGAAGAACTTCATCTATGGAAACGAGCAGGAACATGTTCCGGGCTGTGTCGCGAACGGGATCAACGCACAAACAGCGAATCAGATTTATGATACGATGATGGATTTTGCAAAATATGCATTTAATAAATCCCACGCGGCCTGTTATGCGGTAGTATCCTACCAGACTGCTTTTTTGAAATACTATTATCCCGTGGAATACATGGCGGCGCTGATGACCTCCGTAATCGACAATCCCGGAAAAGTATCCGAATACATTCTGGTATCCCGAAATATGGGAATCGACATTCTGCCTCCGGATATCAATGAGAGTGAGGTGGGATTTTCCGTATCGGAAGGAGGAATCCGCTATGCCCTGACTGCGATTAAGAGCATCGGACGGCCCGTGATCGATGCAATTGTAGCAGAGCGTAAGCTTGCAGGTCCTTTTCGGAATCTAAAGGACTTTCTCAGCCGAATGAGCGGAAGTGACATAGATGTCAATAAACGTGCAATTGAGAATTTTATCAAGGCCGGTGCGCTGGATGGTCTGGGCGGAACCAGAAAACAGTTTATGTGCGCCTATGTGCAGATCATGGATTCGCTTCATCAGGATAAAAAGAACAATATGACGGGGCAGATGTCTCTGTTTGATTTGGTTTCGGAGGAGCATAAAGAAGCCTTTGACGTGAAGCTTCCGGATGTGGGCGAATATTCCAAGGATATGATCCTTGCTTTTGAAAAGGAGGTTCTGGGCGTTTACATCAGCGGACATCCGCTGCAGCAGTATGAGAGCCTGTGGGAGAAGCATATCAGTGCCAGAACGACGGATTTCATGCCCGATGAAGAAAGCGGACAGACCATTGTTCAGGATGGGCAGAATGTAACCGTGGGCGGCATGATTTCGGATAAAAAAATCAAATATACAAAGAATGATAAAGTCATGGCATTTGTGACGCTGGAAGATTTGGTGGGCAGTATCGAGGTCATAGTATTTCCGAGGGACTACGAAAAGAATTCCGCAAAGCTGGTAGAAGACGCCAAGGTATTTATCAAAGGACGTGTATCGGCACAGGAGGACATGGAAGCCAAGCTGGTTTGCGAGCAGATTACCTTTTTTGAGGATATTCCCAGAAAGGTCTGGATTAAATTCGCTACCAGGGAAGAATATGAGGCAAAGCAAAAGGAACTGGAAGAACTGCTGTGCGAACACGACGGAAAGGACAGTGTGGTTATTTACACGGAGAATCCCAAGGCCAAAAAAGAGCTTCCCAAGAATTGTAACATAGACGCCGATCCGGCTATGCTGGAGAAGCTTTCTGAAGCCTTTGGCGCAGATAATGTCCGTCTGGTATAGGAGAAAGCTCAGACTGTGACGAATATGCATGGAGTTGTATGTATTTTGGTTGAAAACAGAATGAAAAAGCGTTAAAATATGTACGATTGATATACTGGATACAGGTACAATCTTCTGATTGTGGAAAGGGCATGGTTAACAGTATGGCGAAACAGATTAAGACAATCGGTGTATTGACAAGCGGCGGTGATGCGCCGGGTATGAATGCCGCCATCCGCGCAGTTGTCAGGAAAGCGATTGCAAATGGCGTGGCTGTCAAAGGCATTAAAAGAGGTTATCAGGGTCTTTTAAACGAAGAAATTGCGGATATGGATAAGCATTCGGTGTCCGATATCATTCAGCGCGGCGGTACGATACTCGGAACTGCCAGATGTTCGGAATTCGTAACCGAAGAAGGCCAGGACAAGGGCGCCGAGATCTGCAGAAAGCACAAGATTGACGGACTGGTGGTAATCGGAGGAGACGGCTCTTACCGCGGAGCGCAGGCCTTAGCAAGAAAAGGGATTAATACCATTGGACTGCCCGGAACCATTGATCTGGATATTGCATGTACGGATTATACCATTGGCTTTGACACGGCGATCAATACGGCCATGAACGCCATAGATAAGGTACGGGATACCTCATCCTCCCATGAACGCTGCAGTATCATTGAGGTTATGGGCCGTAATGCGGGATATATTGCATTATGGTGCGGCGTTGCCAACGGCGCTGAGGATATTCTGTTGCCGGAAAAATATGATTTTAATGAACAGAACATTATCAATAATATCATAAATAACAGAAAGCATGGGAAAACCCACCATTTGATTATTAATGCGGAGGGCATCGGACATTCTACCTCCATGGCGCGCAGGATTGAGGCGGCCACCGGTATTGAGACGAGAGCAACGATTCTCGGCTACATGCAGCGCGGCGGAAATCCAACCTGTAAGGATCGTTTCTATGCGTCCATTATGGGAGCTTATGCGGCAGATATTCTCTGTGAGGGAAAGAGTAACAGGGTTGTAGGATATAGGAACGGGGAGTTTCAGGACTTTGATATTGAGGAAGCGCTGGCAATGCAGAAGGATATTCCGGAGTATCAGTATCAGGTGAGCAGGATACTCTCGATGTAAGAGTGCGGCGCCGGGGTGTTGCAGAAGGGACGGATGAAGATCTCTATGTTACACGCTTGGCGCGCTTTCGCTTCTTAGGAGACAGAAGGAAGGGTGGTGCATGGCGGCATGACCCTTTTATTGTGGGAAAAATATGATAGAGTAAGGGAATATGGGGGAAGGTTATGATTACGAGTACGTCAAATAAGAGAGTGAAGGAACTGGTCGAGTTACAGAATAAGGCAAAGGCGCGGAATGCGGCGGGAGTGTTTCCGGCGGAGGGAAGAAAAATGTTTTTGGAGGCGCCCGCGGAAAGGGTTCGGGCTGTCTATGTGGAAGAACATTTTCTGGAAACGGCATCGGAGGAGATCAGGGAGAAGCTGTCGGGGCTGGAGTATGAGACGGTTTCCGAGGAGGTTTTTGCAAAGATCAGCGATACGAAGTCGCCTCAGGGGATTTTATGCGTGGTCAGTCAGGAGCGGTATGCATTGGAGCGTCTGATACATCCGCTAAATGGAGAGAAGCCGCTGCTTTTGGCGCTTGAGGATATTCAGGATCCGGGAAATTTGGGAACGCTAATCAGGACTGCGGAAGGTGCGGGCGTGAACGGTATCATCGTAACGCAGGGGACGGCGGATCGATATCATCCGAAAACGACTCGTGCGAGCATGGGGTCCATATACAGGGTGCCGTGTGTGGAAACCCCGGATCTCACGGAGACGATCGAAAGACTGCGGCAGGCGGAAATTAATATCTATGCGGCCCATCTAAAGGGAACCGGGTATTACGATGCGTTTGATTATACAAAAGGAACGGCGTTTTTGATTGGAAATGAAGGAAATGGACTTAGGCAGGAGACTGCGGATGAAGCAGACGTTTATATCAGGATTCCGATGGAAGGGCGCGTGGAATCTTTAAACGCTGCGATCGCAGGAACACTGCTCATGTATGAGGCAAACAGACAGAGAAGAAGGAAACAGATGTAAGCAAAATAGCGGAAATAAGCGGAAGTAAACGGAAAAAGATGTAAGCAAAAATAGCGGAAATAAGTGGAAATAAACGGAAAAGGAAACGTAAAGAGTATCGTTTGATATGCAAATCGGATGAATGAAATATAAGGAGGAGCAGGAATATGAAAATCGGATTTATCGGACTTGGAAACATGGCAAAGGCCATCATCGGGGGAATGCTGCAGCAGTCCATTGTAAAGCAGGAGGACTTAATCGGGTCTGCGGCCACGCAGGCGACCTTGGATAAGGTAAGGGAGTCTTTTTCGATGGAGACAACGCTTGATAACTGCAGGGTCGCAAGGGAGGCCGAAATTTTATTCCTTGCGGTGAAGCCGCAGTTTTTTCCGCAGGTGATTGCACAGATCAAGGGAGAGGTCTCCGAACAAACGCTGGTGATTTCCATTGCGGCAGGAAAGACGATTGCATATATGGAAGAAGCGTTTGGCCGTCCGGTCAAGCTGGTGAGAGCAATGCCCAATACCCCCGCGCTGGTTCTGGAGGGATGTACCGGCGTCTGCTTCCATGAACTGGTCAATGATGAAGAAAAAGCATTGACACTGAAGCTGCTCAGCTCCTTTGGCAGGGCGAGCGAGGTACCGGAACGTCTGATGGATACGGTCGGAGCGGTGTCCGGCAGTTCACCGGCTTATGTGTTCATGTTCATTGAGGCCATGGCGGACGCCGCCGTAGAGGGCGGCATGCCCAGAAAGCAGGCTTATGAATTTGCTGCCCAGGCGGTACTTGGAAGCGCAAAACTGGTGCTGGAATCAGGGAAGCATCCGGGCGAACTGAAAGATATGGTATGTTCGCCGGCAGGAACCACGATTGAGGGCGTACGCATTTTGGAGAATCATCAGTTTCGAGGCACTGTCATGGAAGCATTGAAGGGCTGCATGGATAAATCGAAAAGATTATAAATAGCATAGCGGTTTGGCGATTGCCTGCAAGGCCGGAATAAAAACCCGGGAAAGTGTGTATAATAGTTACAAATATGTGAACTTGACAAATGTTTTAGGCTCTGATATTATATTTGCCGTAACAAATATTAACAAATTTGTAACAAATGAAACAGAAACGCAATATGTTGTGCCTCTGTTTCTATATCTGGAGGTTTTTATGAAAACTGTGAGCAGATGGCTGTTCCGCGTCATGACAGTTCTTTTTTTCGTCGGCGCGGCGCTGGCAGTTATGCCGGTGAATTCAGTCAAAGCAAATCAAACGGAGTACATTGATACATTAAAGGCGGGTGCCGCACTGATTTTGGATGCGGACATCACAGAAGAAGATGAAGCGCTGGTTACCTATGCAATGGAATTAAACGGCGGCGCAGCGGATCTTACCGAGCAGGAAGAGGAAGAAGAGGAATCCACATTGGTTATGGCGGACGTCCAGAGCGTACTGAATGTACGTGCGGATGCGGATGAGAACGCCGAGATCGTCGGTGCGATGTATGCGGACTGCGGCGGACAGATTCTGAACCGGAAAAACGGATGGACGCTTCTTCAGTCCGGAAATCTGGTCGGCTGGGCCAAGGATGATTATCTTCTGTTTGGCGAAGAAGCGGAAAAATTTGCATCAGAGGTCGGCGTTAATCTGGCAACCTCACTGACCGGAGGTCTCAGAGTCAGAAAAGAACCATCGGCAGATGCGGGAGTATATGGATTCATGGCGCAGGGAGATGTGGTCGAGGTCTATGAAATCCTGGACGAATGGATCAAGATTGACTTTGAAGGCTATGAAGGTTATGTATCCTCAGAGTATGTTACCGTTACCTTTCTGATTGATAAAGGCGAAACGGTGGAGGAGATCGCTTTGAGGGAAGCAGCGGAGGCAGAAGCAAAGGCGAAGGCCGAGGCGGAAGCGGCTGCAAGACGTGCGGAGCTGACGGCGCAGCAGGAAGCGATTGCGGCCACCTATTCCGAAGTAGAGCTTTTGGCGGCTCTGATCTGGTGCGAAGCCGGCAATCAGGGATATGAGGGACAGCTTGCCGTAGGAGCGGTTGTTATGAACCGTGTCAGAAGTGCGGCATATCCGAACACGATTCAGGGTGTCATCTATGCGTCCGGACAGTTCCCGCCCGCATTAAACGGGAAAGTGGCAAGAGTACTGGAAAAAGGCGTGAATGCGTCCTGCCTGCAGGCGGCGCAGGATGCCATTAACGGAAATACCAACGTAGGAACCGCTATGCACTTTAACCGTGTCGGAACCCATAGCGACGGTATTATTATCGGCGCGCATATTTTCTGGTAAAAGAGGATGGAACAACTGAATATTTCATAACGGGAGAATCGGATTGTCCCGTAGATAAAATGCGAATTATAAGAGTGTGATATGCGGCTAAAAATGCCCTGTCACACTCTTTTGCTTTGAAGATAGCCTATAAAGCTGAGGTTTTCTGCAAAGCCGCGCTTCTGTAAAGCTGAGGTTTTCTGCAAAACTGCGGGCTTTTGCAAAGTGGCAGGTTTCTGTAAAGTGCGATTGCGGAAACGGATAAAATGTAGTAAAATACAAATAAATATGAGGAAGCTTCATTGCAAAAAATTATGTATGTGAAGGATGGTTATTTTTCTGTGCATAGGAAAGGGGATCGCATATGGATATGGTAGTGATCTGGCTGGTCATTTTGATTGTGATGGCGATCATTGAAGTGATTACATTGGGACTGACGACAATATGGTTTGCAGGCGGAAGTCTGGTTGCGGCTGTGGCAGCGGTATTTCAGGCGCCGCTCTGGCTTCAGATTACGTTGTTTTTTGCCGTGTCACTTGTACTGCTGTGGTTTACCAGACCGATTGCGGTCAGATATTTTAATAAGGACAGAGTCAGAACCAATATTGAGGGAATGATCGGACAACAGGCGGTTGTTACAAGTGAGATTGACAACCTGGAAGGAATCGGGGAAGTCAAAGTGGGCGGTATGGAATGGACCGCCAGAACGATGATGAACGGTTATAAGCTGTCGGTCGGAACTGTGGTAGTGATACGGGCTGTGGATGGCGTCAAGCTCATTGTGGAGCCCAGATAAAATAAACGGCGTTAAAAAACGCAGATGGAGGAAAAGATGAATCCCGGAATTATCGCACTTTTAGTTGTATTGGTATTATTGGTATGGATGCTGGCATCCTGTATCAAAATCGTGCCTCAGGCGCATGCATTTGTAGTAGAGCGTCTTGGCGCATATCAGGGGACCTGGGGCGTAGGTATCCATTTTAAGGTTCCTTTTCTTGACAAGATTGCTAAAAGAGTACTGTTAAAGGAGCAGGTTGTGGATTTTGCTCCCCAGCCGGTAATTACAAAGGATAACGTAACCATGAGAATTGATACGGTTGTATTCTTCATGATTACGGACCCGAGACTGTTTGCATACGGTGTGGAAAATCCTATTATGGCAATTGAAAATCTGACAGCAACAACACTTCGTAATATCATCGGTGATCTGGAGCTGGATCAGACATTGACATCCCGTGAAACCATCAATACCAAAATGCGTGCGTCTCTGGATGTGGCAACCGATCCATGGGGAATCAAGGTTACCCGTGTGGAACTGAAAAATATCATTCCTCCCGCAGAGATTCAGAATGCCATGGAGAGACAGATGAAGGCAGAGCGTGAGCGTCGTGAGGCGGTTACCAGAGCGGAAGGTGAGAAGAAGGCAAGCATCACCGTAGCGGAAGGTAAGAAGGAAGCGGCGATTCTGGAAGCGGAGGCTGAAAAACAGTCCGCAATCCTGCGTGCGGAGGCCCAGAAAGAAAAGATGATCCGTGAAGCAGAAGGTCAGGCAGAAGCAATCCTGAAGGTGCAGCAGGCAACTGCGGACGGTATTCGTTTTATCAAAGAGGCCGGCGCCGACGATACCGTTCTTCAGTTAAAGAGCCTTGAGGCCTTTGGAAAAGCGGCAAACGGTCAGGCAACCAAGATTATCATTCCATCCGATATTCAGGGGATTGCAGGTCTTGCAACAAGCATAAAAGAAGTTGTTACAAAATAATCTAACCGGATTTTATGGCAGGGACGCGTGGAAGCCGCGCGCCCCTGCATTTTGTTATTTACATGACAGGAGGAAAAATTGCATGAATTCATCCATTAACTTAAAGGGACGTCATTTTTTGACATTAAAGGACTTTACGCCGGAGGAAATTACATATTTAATTGATTTGTCGGCACAGCTGAAGGAAAAAAAGAAAAAAGGAATTCCGGTGGACATACTCAGGGGAAAAAATGTTGCGCTGATTTTCGAGAAAACCAGCACCCGGACCAGATGCTCCTTTGAGGTTGCTGCGCATGACCTTGGTATGGGAACGACATATCTTGATCCGTCGGGTTCCCAGATCGGAAAAAAGGAAAGCATCAAGGATACCGCCAGGGTACTCGGACGGATGTATGAGGGAATTGAATACCGCGGCTTTGAGCAGAAGATTGTGGAGGAGCTTGCACAGTACGCGGGCGTACCGGTATGGAATGGACTTACGAATGAATACCATCCTACTCAGATGCTGGCCGATATGCTGACAATCAGAGAACATTTCGGAAGCCTGCAGGGTCTGAAGCTGGTATATATGGGCGATGCAAGATATAATATGGGGAATTCCCTGATGATTGCCTGTGCAAAACTGGGACTGGATTTTACTGCCTGTGCGCCGGAAAAGTATTTTCCGTCTGATGAGCTTGTAGAGCAGTGCCGGGAATATGCCAAGGCAAGCGGCGCTGCAATTACACTGACCGCCAACGTGGAGTCGGGAACAAGGAATGCGGATATCATTTATACCGATGTGTGGGTTTCCATGGGTGAGCCGGATAGCGTATGGGAGGAACGCATTCGCGATCTGACGCCGTACAAGGTAACCTCAAAGGTTATGAAAAATGCAAAAGAGAGCGCCATCTTTTTACATTGTCTCCCTGCTTTTCATGATCTGGATACGAAGATCGGCAAAGAGATGGGAACAAAATATGCTTTGACAGAGATGGAAGTAACGGACGAGGTATTTGAGTCGCCTCAGTCCCTTGTGTTTGAAGAAGCGGAGAACAGGATGCATACGATTAAAGCTGTGATGGCTGCTACCCTGGGTGCGTTTTAATCGAGTGCAGTGGGGAAGTGTCATGAAAACAGAAATTTTGGAAATGTTACGTGATAGCGGAAGCTATCTTTCGGGTCAGGAGCTATGCAATCATTTCGGCGTATCCAGAACCGCGGTATGGAAGGCCATCGGCCAGCTGAAAGAGGACGGCTATGAAATTGAGGCCGTACAGAATAAGGGATATCACCTGGTATCATGCCCTGATGTGATGTCGCAGACAGAAATTGCAAGCAGATTAAAGACCCGGTGGGCGGGGCAGAAGCTATATTATTATGAAAAAACCGACTCGACCAATACGGATGTCAAGAAGCTGGCAGAGGAAGGCGCGGCTCACGGAACAATGGTTGTTGCGGATATGCAGACCGCGGGACGCGGCCGAAAGGGCCGGAATTGGCAGTCGCCTGCAGGCGCTACAATTTCCATGAGCATTCTTTTAAGACCGCAGTTTACACCCGACCATGCATCCGCGCTGACACTTGTGATGGCGTTTGCAGTCGCAAAGGCACTACAAGAAGTATGCGACTGTGAATTTCAGATTAAATGGCCGAACGATATTGTCTTAAACAAAAAGAAAATCTGCGGAATTCTGACTGAGATGAGCGCGGAGATGGATTATATCCATTATGTCGTGATCGGAGTCGGGATCAACATGAATCAGCTTGACTTTCCGGATGAAATCAAAGAAACTGCAACGTCGGTTTTAAAGGAAACAGGAAAAGCCGTATCCCGCGCACAGGTCGTAGAACGCAGCATGCATTATTTTGAGTATTATTATGAAGAATATCTGAAAACACTGGATCTTTCCGGAATCCGTGAAGAATATAATGAAATTCTCGTGAATCAGGATACGCAGGTCAAGGTACTGGATCCGAAAGGAGAATATACCGGGACGGCAAGAGGAATTACGGACAGCGGTGAGCTGATTGTGGAAAAAGAGGATGGCAGCAGGACGCGGGTATATGCCGGAGAGGTCTCCGTACGTGGACTTTACGGATATGTGTAACCGGTATTTGATATAAAAGGAGCGGACAGAAATGAAGCAAAACAACGACCGCGTGATATTATGCGGCTCAAATGCATATGATAAGAAATACTATTTTAACCGGACATTTTCCAAACTGCCGCAGTCCATTCAGGATGAACTTCATATTATCTGTGTTCTTTTTACTGAGGAAGTGGGCGGGATTTTTACAATCGGGTTTGAGCCGGACGGGGGCGTTACGCTTCAGACAGAAGCGGCAGAGGAAGACTATCTGTATGACGAGATCGGAAGCGGGCTTTTGGTCAGCGAAGTAACGAGGAAGCGGAAGGATTTGTTTGAATCCTTAAGCCTGTACTATCGCGTTTTGATTTTGCATGAAGATGTCAGCGCACTTCTGGATAGCGATGATCAATTCATTCCGGGAGCGGGAGAAACCGAGATTACGTATATCTCGGAGCGCAGACCGGGAGAGCAAACGGACTAAACAATAAGCTTCGAAACGGAGAAAAGAATGATATTAGTAATAGATGTGGGATATACCAATATTACATTTGGCGCCTATGAAAATACGGGATTGTTTACTACCTTTCGAATGATGAGCAGACAGCCAAGGACTTCGGACGAATATGGCATCAGTATCGTAGAACTGCTGAGAGGAAACGGCATCAGGCGTGAGAATATCGAGGGCGTTATTATTGCGAGCGTTGTACCGAATGTCATGCCGGCTCTTACCGGTGCGATCGTGCGATATTTACAGCAGACGCCGTTGCTTGTAGGCCCGGAGCTTACGACAGGGATTGAAATCGTGACGGAAAATCCGCATGAAATCGGTGCGGACCGGATTGCGGATGCGGTAGCCGCTTATGAAAAGTACGGAGGTCCCGTTCTGGTATTGGATTTCGGAACGGCCACGACCTACGATCTGATTACGCAGGACGGCTGTTTTACGGCGGAGATAACGGCGCCGGGCATCCGGATTTCGGCAAAGGCTCTGTGGGAGAATGCGGCAACGCTTCCTGAGATTGAGATCAAAAAGCCTGCGTCCATTCTGGCACAGGAGACAATTTCCGGTATGCAGGCAGGTCTGATATACGGACAGATCGGACAGACGGAATATATCATTCAGCAGGTAATCAAAGAGAGCGGATATACGGGGCTTAAGGTGGTTGCGACCGGAGAGCTTGGCAGACTGATCAGCGAGGAGACGCAGTCCATTCAGATATATGACAGTGCCCTGACCTTGGACGGGCTTCGCATCATATATGAAAAAAACAGAAAGAACGGGAAAGGGAAACGATAAAGCATGGTGCAGGAAAGAATGCAGCAGGCCTTTCACGGAGAAGAAAAAAGCGAACGATTTGAACCTAAGTGCCTTAAAATCGGCGGCGTTATTTTGCAAAATCCCGTAATTCTGGCACCTATGGCGGGGGTAACCGATCTGCCGTTTCGCATCCTTTGCAGTGAGCAGGGAGCGGGTATGACCTGTATGGAAATGGTTTCCGCTAAGGCAATCCTATACAATAACAAAAATACGGAAGCACTCATGAGAATTGCGCCTGCGGAACAAGTCGTTTCCCTGCAGCTGTTTGGCTCGGACCCTGATATCATCAGTGAAATGGCAAAGAAAATCGAAGAGCGGCCGTTCTCCGTTCTGGACTTGAATATGGGCTGTCCGGTCCCGAAGGTAGTGAATAACAAGGAAGGCTCCGCTTTAATGAAGGATCCGGTGCTTGCCGGTAAAATCATAGAAAAAACGGTAAAGGCAATCCGTAAGCCTGTAACGGTCAAAATCAGAAAGGGCTTTGACCAAGAGCACAGCAATGCCGTTGAGATTGCCCGAATTGCACAGGAGAGCGGTGCGGCGGCTGTGGCTGTGCACGCAAGAACCAGAGAGCAGTATTATTCGGGCAGCGCGGATTGGGACATCATCAGACAGGTAAAGGAAGCGCTTCGGATTCCGGTGATCGGAAACGGCGATGTTACGGACGGTGCATCGGCGAAAGCGCTTATGGACAGTACCGGGTGTGACGGCGTTATGATTGGGCGCGCGGCCAGAGGAAATCCATGGATCTTTCATCAGATCAATACCTATCTGCGGACCGGTCAGACTGAGGAAAGACCACCCTATGAAGAAGTAAAACAGATGATGCTGCGTCATGCCGGGATGCTCTTAGAGGAAAAAGGAGAATATACCGGAATCCGTGAGATGAGAAAGCATATTTCATGGTATACAGCCGGATATCCGAATTCTACAAGAATACGTCAGGCGGTAAATGAAATGGAAACCTATGAACAGCTTAAGGAGTTTCTTGACACCCATAGTGTAAATGAGATATAATATCAACGATTTTTCGGGAGAGCTACGCGCAAAGCGGCTGCCATGCGGTCATGAATCGGCTGCACCAAGTGATATGGACCGGACGGCAGCACATCAATGTGCGTTCCAAGATAATAAAAATGGGAAAGGGAACCGGAATGGAAGAAAAGAAGAATATCTTAACGTATGAAGGACTCAGAAAATATGAGGATGAACTTCATGATCTGAAGGTCGTAAAGAGAAAGGAAGTTGCCCAGAAAATCAAGGAAGCAAGAGAACAGGGCGATTTGTCCGAGAATGCGGAGTATGATGCAGCTAAGGATGAGCAGCGTGATATCGAAGCCAGAATTGAAGAACTGGAGAAAATCCTGAAAAACGCCGAGGTCGTTGTCGAGGATGATGTGAATCTGGACAAAGTCAGCATCGGCTGCAAGGTGAGAATTCTGGATCTGGAATTTGATGAGGAACTGGAATATAAAATCGTAGGCTCCAGTGAAGCAAACAGCTTAAAGGGGAAAATCTCGAATGAATCACCTGTCGGAAAGGCATTGCTTGGTTCTTCTGTGGGAGATACCGTTAAGGTGGATACTCAGATGGGAGAAGTCAGCTATAAGGTGCTTGCCATCGATAGGTCCAATGATTGAGTCTAACCTGATCACAGAGCCGAAATTGATATTCAGCCATCGTTCCTGCACGGTCAATCGCTTCGGAACGGATGAGGAAAGTGTTAGAGATTGACAGTTTTGGGAGAAGCAAAACAAGTAAGGCAATAAGGAGTAAAACAAGTGGCAGAACAGAATACGAATGCACAAAATAAGGGACAGAATCAGTCTGAACAGGTACAGGATATCGGACAGCTTTTGAAGGTGCGCCGTGAAAAGCTTGCAGCTTTAAAGGAAGCGGGCAAAAATCCTTTTGAAATCACCAAATATGACGTGACCCATCACAGTGCGGAAATTAAGGATGGATTCGATACGCTTGAGGGAGCAGAGGTTTCCCTTGCCGGACGTATGATGTCCAAGCGCGTCATGGGAAAGGCATCTTTTTGCAACATCCAGGATCTGCAAGGCAGCATCCAGTCCTACGTTGCAAGGGATAATATCGGTGAAGAAGCATATGCCGATTTCAAGAAATTTGATATCGGTGATATTGTCGGAATTAAGGGAACTGTTTTTAAGACGAAAACCGGAGAAATATCCATTCATGCTGAGTCTGTAACTCTTTTATCCAAGAGCCTGCAGATTCTGCCTGAGAAATTCCATGGCCTGACCAATACGGATATCCGTTACCGTCAGAGATATACGGACCTGATTATGAATGAGGATGTGAAGAAAACCTTCGTACTTCGTTCAAAGATTATCAGCGCGATCCGCACTTATCTGGACGGGCAGGGATTCATGGAGGTTGAGACCCCCATGCTGGTGTCCAATGCAGGCGGTGCATCAGCCAGACCGTTTGAAACGCATTATAATGCGCTGGATGAAGATGTAAAGCTTCGTATCTCGTTGGAACTTTATTTAAAAAGGCTGATTGTGGGCGGATTGGAGCGTGTTTATGAAATCGGACGCGTATTTCGCAATGAAGGGCTGGATACCAGACACAATCCGGAATTTACCCTGATGGAATTATATCAGGCTTATACCGATTACTACGGTATGATGGATTTAACTGAGAATATGTACCGCTATGTGGCACAGACCGTTCTCGGAACAACGAAAATTACCTATGGAGATGTGGAAATAGACCTTGGTAAACCGTTCGAGCGGATTACCATGGTGGATGCCGTAAAGAAATATGCGGGCGTTGATTTTGACCTGATTCCGGATACGGCAGCAGCGAAAAAGATTGCGGACGAGAAAAAAGTCCATTATGAAGAACGTCATACAAAGGGCGATATCCTGAATGTGTTTTTTGAAGAATTTGTTGAAGAGAATCTGGTACAGCCCACTTTCGTCATGGATCATCCTGTGGAGATCTCCCCGCTTACCAAGAGAAAGCCGAATAAGCCGGACTATGTGGAGCGCTTCGAGCTGTTTATTACCTGCAGGGAAATGTGCAATGCGTATTCCGAGCTCAATGATCCCATTGACCAGAGAGAGCGATTCAAGGCACAGGAAGAAGCCTTTGCAGCCGGCGATGAGGAAGCAAACCACACGGATGAGGACTTCCTGAATGCATTGGAAATCGGTATGCCGCCGACAGGAGGTATCGGGTACGGCATTGACAGATTGGTCATGCTGCTGACGAACCAGCCCGCGATCCGGGATGTGTTGTTGTTCCCGACACTAAAGTCTCAGAACTAAAAATGAGAAAACTGCAAGTGCTCAAAATGCCCATTCTATGCGGTTTGCAGAGATTTTGGAAAGCCCTAAATCTCCCGGCAACTTACGACCAGACCAGTTTTTGACCAGGAAATTTCATGGTCAAACAAATGGATGCGAATGAGTACATATAATGGCTTAAAGTTCAACTGAATAAGAGATGACTGCACTTTAGAGGATTTTTTTCTAAGAATACACTTAGAAAGAATCCTCTTTTTTATTGTCAATGAGTTTGCGAACAATTTGCGACTGCAACAAAATCATCAAAATATGTTGAAGTACAACCGTTGAAAGGAGCGAGTTATGGCAGAAGAAATAATTAAAGATAAGTTCGTCAGATATAAGGATGGTGCAAAGATGTATCACATGGGAAAAACCAAATTTCAGGAATTAGCGAAAGAAGCAAAAGCCTGTTATAAGTATGGGAACATTGTTCTCGTTAATACGGAGCTGATTGATGAATGTTTGGAGAAATACCATATTACGGATGATGATTTTTATAAAGTGGGTGAGTGATATGGGAGCAAACTATTTAAAGCCGACGGTTAGGGGATATCGGAAAGGTGAAGTGTATTTACGTTATCTGAGAGAGGAAACGGCTGCTGAATTATATGGATACACAGTAGATCAGGTTGTTGCGATTGCATATTCTGCAAAATATTTACAGCAGCTTTGGAAGAAGGTCAGAAAGCAGGGCGGTCTTTGTACCGGTATCACACAGAATGTCGTGGATTTGCTTCAGAATTATACGGCGACAACGATGCTTGCAAACAGTGAGTTTGTCGCACTTTTGAAGCAGGCGAACACAGATAGTTCCAAGATGGCAGATGTTATCGGGGTATCGGAAGCACAGCTTCGCTTTGTTACAAACACTGCATCCGGTATGGGGCTTATCAAGTGTGGCTCTGTGGTGATTCCGTTTGATAACCAGATCAGTAAGGATACGGATTTGTATCGTCTTTACAATACCAATATCCATGAGAAGATTGCGGAGGAAAAGCGTAGGAAACAGAGGGAATAGAGCGTTTGTTATTTGTATGAAGAAAAAAATGCTACAGTTAACAGGATAAATATACGCAAAGACAGGTGGTCTGTATGTCGAAGACGGTCGGTACAGGATACCGGCCGATCGTTCGACTATCTTACTGAGACGCAGAACACAGCAACGGTGACTGCCAGAGGCTGCATGGTATATGCGAAAAATGGGGTGAATTCGGGGCTGAATTTATGGGAAAATTATTGATAAAATAAGGTGAGGGTGATATAATAAGCAATATAAATTGAAGGAAGGTGAGTTTATGCCAAGTATAAAACCTGTTTCAGCACTAAAGAATTACACAAGTATTGTAAATGAAGTGTCTTATGGTAATAGAGTATATTTCACCAAGAATGGTCATGGTCAATGTGCTTTAGTTGATATGGCAGAGCTTGATGAACTGGATAAGCAAAAAGCCCTGTTGCAGCTTATGACAAAATTAGCAGAGGCAAAGGTATCTGTAAGAGAAGAAGGTACTATCCCTGCGGATGATCTTGAGAAGGAGCTTGGACTGTAATATGAAATACAAGTTGGAATACTCACAGATTGTACGTAGGAAACTAAAATCGCTGAAGTTGTATCTATCAGAGCAGTATGGAGAAGACTTTGCAAAGGCAGCGGTAAAGAAGATAACAGACAGAGCAAGAGACCTGCAGGAGAATCCTGATATAGGTGTTGATTTGTCTGCAAAATATGAGATTGATACAGACTTTAGAGAACTTTTTGTAAATCATAATCATTTGTTCTATTATAAGGATAAAGATACGATTATCGTTGCAGAAATGTTCGGAGAGAAAGAAGACTTTATGTATAAACTCTTTGGAATCTCTGGACGCACTCAGGAGTTTATTGATTACTGGGGAGAGTAACCTGACAATTGAAGGAATACATCAGCCATTTGGACTAATCATCCGGATGGCTTTTTTTATACCCATTTTTAGGCAAAAGCAGGAAGAAGGTGAGAAGGTGAAAATCAAAAAGGTGGATGATAAGCCGATGGTGATTCATACCAAAGAGAAGACCAAAATCCACAGCCATCAAGCGAAACAGGCATCCATTAAGGGTAATAACGTGTATACAGTCAGTAAAGCACCGAAGATAAAGAATTCAGCTATGGACTCTTCCGATGGAAAATCCTATCAGAGCGGAGCAGACCGAATAAAAGTAAAAGCTCGGAAGCAATACCGTAAAAGTACGGTTCACAATGCGGATATCAGGGAGAATGGAATCAGCAGGTTTAAGCGAAATATTCATGAATCCAACGCATCTATAAAGACCAAAAAGACGAATCTGCACATTGCAGGAGTTACAGCGGCAAAAGCCACAACGGATCAGCTTGAAGGTGGGAGTGAGGTGCAGCAAGCTTCAGCTATTGCTTATGAGCTATCGAGTCCGGCTGTTGGAACAGCATCCAAAGGTGCAGAACTTTTTAAGAAACAAGCTATTGCCGCAAAGAGGAGAAAAATCAAGCAAGTAGAGGCAGGAAAGAAGCTTGCAAAACATAGCGCAAAAAAAAGCTGTAACTGATGCAAGTAAAAAGGCGGCAAAAGAGACAGCGAAGGAAACAGCCAAGGAGTCTGCAAAAATAGCTGTAAAGATAAGTGCAAAGGCAGCAGGTGCAGCAGCCGGTACGGCTGTCGGACCGGAAGGTACGGTCATTGGATATGTTGTGGGAGAGGCAGCAGGACAGTTGGTCGGGGAAAAGCTTGACCAGATGGATTATAAAGCTGCTCAGAGAAATCGAAAAATCAAATTTTTTCTCGATAAGATGAAAGCAGAAAATGAGCAGACAGATAGCCTCCCCAAATTGCTAAAAGATTTGGCGAAAAGAAAAGCATGGATGTGGGTAAAGAGTGCGGCACCGGCTATTGGTATCGGATTTTTGGCTTTAGTGCTGATCATTTTTGTAGCCGTGATACCTGTTGTTACAACGACAACCGTTCTTTATAATTCGCCCTTTGCAATATTGCTTCCGTCTCTTGAAGAAGGCGATACTGTGATAACAGTTATGTGGAATAAGCAGAATAGGATTTGTCCGTTATGTGGCGAAAAGATAACTGCTGAAATCCAATGGAATGTTCGTGAAAAGGTAGTTGATGGTAATTGCATCAAATATTTAGTACACGACAAATGTTATAAACAAAATCGTTAGTGGACTAGCCGGCATCTATATTGGTAGATGCTTAGAATTGCTTGAGCCGTGTGAGGGGAAACTCTCACGCACGGTTCTTAGAGGGGAAGGCGGTAGTAATACCGCTGACCTACTCGACAAGCCGTCAAGTATAGAACAGCGTGAGGGTCGTGGTATCCGCCAGGGAAATGAGAATGATGAAGTAGCCGTTTATCGTTATGTTACAAAGGGTACTTTTGATGCCTATGGTAAAGATTGAAAATTTATTTTCCGAATTACAGAAGAACGTGGAGTTTTTGGAAAAGAAGATAGAACAGTACGAGGGAGACCTTACTGCATCTAAGGCGGAATACGAAAAGCCTTTTGCATATGAGCAGGAGCTAAAAGAAAAGCTGAACAGACAGTGTGAATTGAATGCGCAGCTTGATTTGGAAAATGCACAGGTGCAGGATGCGGATCTTTGCGAGAGTGAGGATTCCAGAAACGAGGACATTACCGATGATACAATATCTGATTCGCAGGAATTATCGAATGAGGAGCCAGAAATCATTGAAAGCGTGATTACGGAGCAGCCGGAAAGGGTATTATTTGACCCAATCCCGGTGACGGAGCCTGTCGGACGGATGGAAGTTGCGGAAGGGACTTACGCATATCGTCCACAAGACAGGATGCTATAGAAAATAAGGAGACGTGTGGGAAATGAATAAAAGGAAGTTATTTGCAGCTCTATTGGTGGGAATAGGGCTTTTTTTAATGGTGCTGCCGCTTGTTTTAAAGTACGGCGGTGAGCATGAAGCAGAAATGCTAATGGAAAAATTTGAGGAAAGGATAGAGGGCGATGATGAGGAAGAAGAGCCGTCCTCCGCTGATAAAGAAAAAGATGCCTTACTTTCAGAGGAGGGTGTTATTGGCATCATTGAGATCAAAAGCATTGGAATCCGCTACCCGATCATTGAGGGAGCAGGAAATGCAGCATTAAACAAAGGAATCGGACACGAACCGGATACCGCAGGGATTGGAGAAAAAGGAAACTGTGTGTTGTGCGGTCATAACGGCAGCAGGCA
>CAYTIH010000006.1:0-102 GCA_964437825.1 uncultured Clostridium sp.
CAGTGCGGTCTCCGGGACTTTTTACGTCAAAACACTGTCAAAGACAGGATTATAACACTATAGCACTATATAGTAAAGAGCAAAATAAAAATTTTGTCAAGT
>CAYTIH010000006.1:112-33923 GCA_964437825.1 uncultured Clostridium sp.
CTCCCAGTGCGGTCTCCGGGACTTTTTACGTCAAAACACTGTCAAAGACAGGATAGTATCATATTCGTGTTTTTTTTTCAACAAATTGCGATAAGTTTTGAGTTACACGTTACACCAAATCCGAAAAAAAACATACTATAAAATATAATCTAAAAGAGGTCCGATATGAATAACATTCTTTCCTTTCAGGATGTTCAATATAACTACCATTCCATGGATGGTGAAACAGCCGCGTTAAAAGACATCAGCTTCGAGGTATATGAAGGAGAATTTCTTTCCATCGTCGGTCCAAGCGGCTGTGGAAAAACAACGCTGCTGTCCATGATCGCAGGTCTGCTCAAGCCTCAGTCAGGAACTATTCTGTTTCATCCCGACTTAACCGGCAAGCAAAATGCCATAGGCTACATGCTACAGCATGATCATCTTCTGGAATGGAGAACCATCTATAAAAACATCTTGCTTGGTTTGGAAATCCATCATGATAAATCTCCGGAAAGCCGCAAAAAGATTGACGCGATGCTGGAAAAATACGGCTTGTATTCGTTCAGAAATAAATATCCTTCTGAATTATCCGGCGGTATGCGCCAGCGTGCAGCCCTGATCCGCACATTAGTACTTGATCCGAAGCTGCTTTTGCTTGACGAACCCTTTTCCGCGCTCGACTATCAGACACGCTTATCCGTTTCATCCGATATCGTAGACATCATAAAAAAAGAAGGAAAAACAGCGATTCTGGTTACGCACGACCTGTCTGAAGCAATCAGTCTTTCAGACCGGATTCTTGTGCTTACAAGTCGTCCCGGAACCGTTTTAAAATCACTTCCCATTCACTTGACAAAGCAGGGGACAGGTGCCGTTGCCGCCAGAAAATCTCCTGAATTCTCATCTTATTTTAATGAACTATGGGAGGATCTTCATGGAAATGAATCAGAATAAATCCAGAGAACAACTGCTTTTTGAAAAGAAATACCGTAATAACAAATACATCAACAGAACCATACAATTATTTATTTTCATATTTTTTATCGCGTTTTGGGAAATCACCGCCGATCTGAAAATTCTTGATTCTTTTTTCTTCAGCTCGCCCTCCCTAATCGTGCACACATGCAAAACCCTGTTTACAGAAAATGATCTGATGGCGCACATCCGGATTACCCTTCTGGAAACCCTGTTAAGCTTTCTCCTGGTAATAGGTATCAGCCTGCTTTTATCTGTTTTGTTCTGGTATTTTAACCGACTGTCCACTATTTTTGAACCGTATCTTGTAGTATTAAACAGTCTTCCAAAATCCGCGCTGGCTCCGCTTTTCATTGTATGGCTCGGCACAGGACTTAAAACGATCATCGTTGCCGGAATCAGCGTCGCCATCTTCGGTTCCATCATCAGTCTTTATCAGGGCTTCAAACAATCCGACGAAGGAAAAATACGTTTGATCTATACATTGGGCGGAACCAAATCAGACGTGCTGAAAAAGGTGGTTCTGCCTGGCAGTATTCCGCTCATCATCAGTACCATGAAAGTCAATATCGGCCTGTCCCTGGTCGGCGTCATTATCGGGGAATTTCTGGCAGCCAGACGCGGGCTGGGATACCTGATTATCTATGGTACGCAGACATTTAAAATGAATATGGTAATCACTTCCCTGACATTGCTTTGCCTGATCGCGGTTTTGTTATTTCTGGTAATCGATTTATTGGAAAAACTGCTTAGAAAAAAGCGCTGCCACGGATAGTGATATACGGATGATTCGGAAGACATAGATTGAAAAATCACTCTGATGCGCTGATTTTTCACACAGCTATTTGTGCAGGAGCATCACAAATAGCCCTGATGGCAGACGGGAAACCGCTTTCGCGGATTTCCCGCCGCCCCGTTGCTGACGCTCCGGAATGGGGATTTTCATGAATCACATCCTGAATCTAATCCATGAATAAATTTGCGAAAAAACTAAAATTCCACTCTTGCCAAATAACAAGATAGCATATATAATAATATTCATCTTGTTAAGGCAGGCTTCCGTGGCTCAGTTGGTAGAGCAACGCATTCGTAATGCGTAGGCCGCCGGTTCGAGTCCGGCCGGGAGCTTTTCGTAAAAAGTGCTGTAAACCGGAATTTACGCCGGCTTGCAGCACTTTTTTAATCCCCTGTTACGGCTTTGTATGGATATCCACCTGCATATAGGGAATACTGATATCATTTTCGTCAAATTCAAGCTTAATCTTCTCCGTCACTCTCCATTTTGCATCCCAATAATCTTCTTTTTTTACATGGAAACGAATTCCGAGATTAACCTCACTACTTCCCAGAGAATCCACAAAAACCATGACAGGTCTGTCAGCCAAAAGCGCTTTTTCCTCTCTGACAACCTGCTGTGCAACCTCTTTTGCTTTTTTTAAATCCGCATCATAGGATATTCCGACTACCAGATCCACTCTCCTTACCGGCATAGCAGTCACATTGGTAATACTGGTATTGGACAGCGCTCCGTTTGGAAGCACAATCGTTTTGCCGTCCGGAGTGAGCAGCTTCGTATAAAATATCTGAATCTCCTGAACCGTTCCTTCATTGCCTTTATTATCTTCGACAATATAATCTCCGACGCGAAACGGTTTCAGCAGAAGAATCAGCACGCCTCCCGCCAGATTACTGAGACTTCCCTGCAGCGACAAACCGATGGCCACGCCGGCAGATCCCAGTACCGTAACCATCCCGGCAACACTGACGCCAAAGGAAGTTGCAATCATTACAATCAAAAGCAGATATAACAAAACCTTGATACATGAGTCAAGGAACTGGACCACTCCCTGTTCCGCCCCGGCTCTACCCAGAAATTTCTTCAGCACCTTCCGGACCAGCTTAATGATCTGTCCGCCAATCAAAAATGTTATGATTGCAAGCACAACCTGAACGCCAAAATGCAGTGCCTGATCCGGCAGCTCCTTCAAGAATTTTTCCAAAGCGTTCAAATCCACTTTCGTATTTTCTTCGATCAGCTCATTCACATGAAGCTCCGTTTCCAACAGTACGGCTGTCATCGGAACTGTCATGATTTTTTACCTCTTTCCTGCTTATATTCACTTCCCATGGCGATTTCTTCCTCTGCCTGCGCAATCTTTCTTGCCAGTTCTTCCTTCAAGGAGGCTTTGATTTTCTCCTTTTCTTTCTTTAACCTTTCCTTTTTCTTTCTGGCTTCTTCCTGTTTTTTTCTTTTCTCCAGTTCCTTTTGCTTCATCTGATCCAGTTCCGCCTGCGTGTACGGAATGTATTCAAACACGGAAACGGAAAGAGGCGCCAGCGTGATACGGATGGAGTTTTCCCTCATATCACATTCATCCTTCTTACTTTTTAAGATTCTCGGATTTCCGACCCCGCTTCCATGGTATTTTACATCATCCGTATTGAAGATTTCCTTATATTTTCCGTCAAAAGGAACGCCTGTCTTGTGATTTTCCCAGCTGCAGTTTGCAAAATTTACGGCTGCCAGAAGCGTCTGTCCTGCACATTTACGAAGGAACAACAGAACACATTCATTTGCCGAAATACTGTTGATCCATTCAAAGCCCTCCTGCGAATCATCCATGGCGTAAAGCGCCGGATGCTCCAGATAAAGGTGATTACAGTCCGCAATAAAGGTATGGTATTCTTCATCAAACAGCTTCATAAAATATTTACTGCCCGGATGAAGCATGGTATAAGCATAGAGCAGCTTTTTCTGTGCTTCCCATAATTCGGGAATATCCTTTCCGTATATATTCATAAGCCCGCACTCACACTTATCCAGATAATCCCTTGACAGCGCAAGCATGAATTTTTCCAGATATTGATACAAAAAGGACATCGTCAGCTCATGGTGATGTCCGCTTCTGTTAATCGGATTAACGGCAAGATACTTTAAGAGTTCATTCATATATGCATAATTCCATTTTTCATCGAATCCAAAGCCATCCTGCGAAAGCGGAAGCGTCATATTTCTCCAGCCGGAGAATTCATCCGTAATCAGAAGTGCTTCCGGATACAGCTTTTTCAAAATGGAACTGCAATGCTTCAAAAATTCAATGCCCTCCAGATTCTCATTTCCTCCGTACATATTAGGAATCCACTCGCCTTCATTTTTGGCATAATCCAGATACAATAGAAAGGAAGTATCACAGAATCTGATCCCGTCCGCATGATATACCTCCAACAGCCGCAGTGCGCCGGAGATCAGGAAATCCGTAACCTGAGGCCTTCCGTAATGGAACAGGGAAACCTGAAACTGCGGATGATATCCCTGTCGCTCATCCAAATGCTCATACAGACAGCTGCCGTCATAACGGTCCAACAGCTCCGGTGCGCGGCAAAAGCATGCCGCCGAATAATCCATAATGACATACATACCGGCTTCATGGAACAGATCAACCAGCAGGAACAATTCTTTTTCCTCAAGAAAGCCCTGATTCAGCGCATAAAAGGACAACGGTTCATGAACGGCTCTCATATCCGTATTTTCGGCAAGTACCGAAGTGAGCGCCACATGGGTATATCCCATGGCTGACAGAAAGCCGACCTCGTTCTCAAGCTCTGTCTCATAATCTCCTGATGCCCGCGCCTTTGATAAGAATTCGTTCAAATCCAGTTCGTAAACCAGACGCGGAAGCTTTCCTGATTTTTCTTTCTTTTTAACGGAAGGCGCTTTCCATTTATAAGATAATTCCGTCTCAAGTCCCCGGCAGATATGATAATGCCCCTGATCGTCATCCGTCATAATCCCCGCATAGGGATCGGCTTTTACGATAATTGCTCCGCCCTTTTTGCGAATTTCATACTGATACGGAACATCCTTAGAAAGTCCCGGTATAAACAGACTGAAAATACCGGTTTCCTCATCCAAAATCATCGGATACACTCTGCCGTCATAGTGATTAAACGGACCAACCACACTGACTCTGACGGCCTCGGGCGCCCAAACGCGGAACAATACGCCCTCCACTTCCCCCATTCTCGCTGCATGCGCTCCCATCATACGGTAAGTATGATAATGCGTACCTGCCTTCCACTTCTGCTTCTCATGCTCGGACAATGGAACGGAATATGCATACGGATCCGCAAAGACAGCGGTTTTTTCTTTCCCGCTCTCCTGCTCCGTATATTTGACAACATAATGATAATCCGTCTTGATCTTTCCCGGAACCAGCGCCGCATAAAATCCGTCCTCGTCCATACACTCCATGGAATATGTTTTTTCAGGCTGCCCGGTTACCACGCAAATCTGATTTATGTTTGGAAAGAAAGCCTGAACCAATGTCTGATTTCCCTTCCCGTGTGCGCCCAAAACCTTTTCGGGATGCGCTTCGTCCGCATAGATAATTCCCTCAATTTCCGGCCAGTTCATTAACTTAAACAGTTTCTTATTCATATTCATGAATACTCCCCTCTGCCTGCAACAGGCTGTGTATGTATAATCCGCTTCGAAGTTTCGGTTCAAACCAAGTGGATTTGGGCGGCATAAGCATTCCCGCATCCGCCACCTGAAATAATTCCTGAATGGTAGTCGGATACATAGCAAAGGCTGCTGCCTCACCGCCATCCACTCTCTTCTCCAGCTCGGACAATCCCCGGATACCTCCGACAAAATCAATTCTATGATCTGTTTTCGGATCCGCAATTCCAAGCAATGCCCCAAAACAATATTCCTGTAATATGGAAACATCCAGCGCTTCCACGGGATCCATGCTTCTGGAGCCCTGATAGATCAGTTCATACCAGGTATGATTCATATACAAGCCGAAAATGCCCTTGGACGATGGACGCACCTGCCTTCCTTCATGGCACACGATTTTGAATTTTTCCGACAATCTGTCCAAAAATTCCTCCGGCTTCATGCCGGTTAAATCCTTTACCACACGGTTATAATCATAAATTTTCAAAACCTGATCCGGAAACAATACCGAGAGGAAATAATTATATGCTTCCTTCCCTGTATGCAGCGGATTCTGTTTGCACTTTTCAAGTCCTACCTTCACAGCCGAAGCGCATCTGTGGTGCCCGTCCGCAATATATATATTCTGTATCTTTGAAAAAGCATCGGCAATACTGCATATATCTTCGTCCTGATCCACAATCCATCCGGTATGACCGATTCCGTCATCCGCAGTAAAATCATAATCCGGCGCCGCCTTCGTATAACGATCCATGATCCTCTGAAGCACTTCCTCCTGCCTGTATGCCAGAAAAATAGGGCCTGTCTGTGCATCGCAGGCACTGACATGTCTGATTCTGTCCTGCTCCTTTTCGGCACGCGTATTTTCATGCTTTTTGATGATTCCCGATTCATAATCCCAAATGGACGCACAGGCCACAAATCCGGTCTGCTTCCTGCCCTCCATCGTCAAACGATAGATATAATAGTAAGGTTTTGGATCCTGAATATACTTTCCCTGCGCTACCATCTGCCACAACAGGTCATGCGCATGCCTGTATACCTCAGGAGCATACATATCATGCCCCGGTTCAAAGCCAAGCTCCGGTCTGTCGATATACAAAAAAGAATCCTTTTTCCCCTTGACCGCCTCCCTTGCTTCCTCCGAAGAATATACGTCATACGGAAGGGCTGCGATATCCCGCTCCAGCCCCTTTGCCGGTCTGATTGCCCGAAACGCTCTGATGTCTGCCATTGTAGTAACCCCCGCTGATGTTGTTCTTGTGTCGTATCTCTGACAAAATGATATTTTTATTTTACCAAATCCGAACGATTGAAACAACCGAATTTGAGAATTTCATCCTGTTTCTCCGAAATTGTATTTGGTCGTTTGACATTCATACCTATGAATGCTATGATTTTTTTGATTATTACATTCAAAAACGTTTGGTTTAGGAAAGGGAGTAATATTATGACACAGGAAGACAGAACTCTGCTTGACAGAATCAATGAATATGCGAATCAGGTGCTGGACCACATTGATCCTCAAAATACCCGGGTCGGTTATCAGCTGGAAAAGCTCCGTCCGATCATGCAGGAAATTGCCATGGAAAGATCCGTTCCGGTAGAGGATGTATTTATCAAATATATGGATCTTGCCAGCGAGGCCTCCGTAGAATTGGAAAGAAAATTTCAAAGTACTGTCGGAAATATGAATTCCTACGGAGATCTGGGAGATGTAAAGATTTATAGCTAATACCTGCAAAAGAAGGGAACTTACAGACAATGAGCGTTATCAGCAGTAAGGATGTTAACGAAATCATTCGAAAAACACTGGGGATCATCAATTCTAAAATCATGAACCACGGTGAAATTACGGGCTATATTCTGTATAAAATGCTGGAATATGAACAGCGATATACGGAACAGGAGCTGGTTGATTATACAATGCTCGGTATCCTGCATGACATCGGCCTGTATAAAGAAGAAAACGTAAAGAACATAGCCGATTTTGAAACCCAAAATTTGTGGCCGCATTCGATCTATGGATTTCTGTTTCTGAAATACCTGTCACCCATGGGGGATAAAGCGGAAATCGTATTATATCATCATTTGGATTATAACAAATACGGAATGATTCAGAGCAAATACAAGCATATTATAGAATGCCTGAATCTGGCTGATAAGATGGATACCTTTCTGCATTTAAAGGATGAAAATCTGGAAAAAGATTATTTTACCAGATATCGTGATATTAAATTTTCGGGAGCCGCCCTGGATCTGTTCTGGAAGGCGGAGGAACGATACGCAATCACAGCTAATCTTGTTAACGGCGTTTATCAGGAAGAAATTGCGCAGCTTCTTGCAAAAAGAGCTTTTTCGGAGCAATATAAACGCGGATTCCTGGAAATGCTGGTCTATACGATTGATTTCAGAAGCGAGCATACCGTTGTTCATACGCTGGCGACTGTAAATTTCGCACAGCAGATCGGCAGGCTGATGCATCTTAGCGGAAAAGATTTAAGAGATCTGTATTACGGCGCTTTATTGCACGACCTTGGCAAAATAGCGATTCCGCTCAATATTCTGGAATCCACAGGAAGGCTTTCGGATGATGAAATGAAGATCATGAAAGCGCATGTCAGAATTACCGAGATGATATTGGAGGGCGTTGTCGATGACGATGTACTGCAAATTGCGGTCAGACATCACGAGAAGCTGGACGGCAGCGGATATCATAAGGGACTTACGAAGGAGCAGCTGACGCTTCCTCAGCAGATCGTAGCAGTTGCCGATATTTTGAGCGCTTTATACGGAAAACGAAGCTATAAGGATTCCTTCAGCAAGGAAAAAATCCAGAGTATCATGCAGGGAGATGCGGAAAACGGCAAGATCAATAAAGCAGCTGTGGATATCCTGATGCGAAATTATGATAATGTCATCGCGGAGTTTGAAAAAGAAAAGGAAAATACCATCGGTCTGTATCTGAAAATTAAGGAACAATATGCAATTATGATTGAAAAATTTAAAGCTTTTCACTAACCGTAGGCACATGCAAAGCATGTGCCTACGGTTATCGCAGCAGCCGCCAAATGATTATAATATCAAATCATTTTATTTAGGAGTTTTCCATCAGAATATCTGCGTATTCGGCTTTGGATGCAATACGCAGATCCTCAGGCGAAAGCTCCATCTGCATCCCGAGCCTTCCGCCGCTGACAATGATCTTGTCATGCTCCTTCGCCTGATCGGCAATTCTCGTCACAAATTGCTTTTTCATACCGATCGGCGTACAGCCGCCGCGAATATAGCCGGTAATTTGATTGATTTCTTTCACATGAATCATGGATACGGACTTCTCTCCCACGCTCTTGGCAGCCTTTTTCATATCCAGCTCCCGATCAATCGGAATTACAAAAACAAAATAGTGTTTGCCGGCGCCGACAGTGACCAGAGTCTTATACATTTTTTCATAGGGCTGGCCAAGCATATCCGCAATATGAATGGCGTCGATAAATTCATCACATTCATAGGTATGACATTCGTACGGAATTTTCATGGAATCCAGTATTCTCATTGCATTTGTTTTTTGTTCTTTTTTGGCCATGATTCTTTATTTTACGACTCTGACGCGGAATACGCCTTCCACTGCCTGAAGCTTTTGAATAATTTCATCTGTTGCAGGCGACTCAATATCCAGCATGGTATAAGCAACCTCTCCGCGGGATTTATTCATCATGTCGGAAATATTGACTCCGGCATCTCCAAAGCATGCAGTAAATTTAGTAATCATGTTGGCAATATTCTTATGGCAGATCGCAACTCTTCCGGTCTTATTGCAGACACCCATATCCAGTGCAGGATAATTAACGGAATTTTTGATATTACCATTTTCCAAAAAATCCATCAGTTCCTTGACTGCCATCTTTGCGCAGTTATCCTCGGATTCTTCTGTGGAAGCTCCCAAATGCGGAATTACGATACAACCGGGTTTTCCGGCAACCGTGGTATTCGGGAAATCCGTCACATATTTTCTGACCCTTCCGCTCTCAATCCCTTTTAAAATTGCATTTTCATCCGCCAGAAGGTCCCTTGCAAAATTCAGGATCACTACGCCGTCCTTCATCTTGGCAACTGCAGCCTCATTTAACATCCCCTTGGTAGAATCCATTAAAGGTACATGTATGGTAATAAAATCACAGATTTCATAAATTTCTTCCACATTCAGTACATGCTTGACGTCGCGGCTTAGGTTCCATGCAGCATCAACCGAAAGATATGGGTCGTAACCATATACTTCCATTCCCAGATGCTTTGCAGCATTCGCAACCTTAACGCCAATCGCACCCAAACCGATAATGCCTAATTTCTTGCCCTCGATCTCCGTACCGGCAAAGCGTTTCTTTTCCTTCTCCGTTGCTTTGGCAATATTCTCATCATCCTGATCGGAAGCAACCCACTCAATACCGCCCACAATATCACGACATGCAAGCAGCATACCTGCAATCACCAATTCTTTTACACCGTTTGCATTCGCACCCGGAGTATTAAATACAACAATCCCCTGTCCCGCGCATTTATCAAGCGGAATATTATTGACGCCTGCACCTGCTCTCGCTACGGCAAGAAGGCTGTCAGGAAGCTCCATGTCATGCATCGCTGCGGAACGAACCAGAATTCCTTCCGCCTCCGTTATATTTTCTGTTTTCTGATACTGATCCGTAAAATCCACAAGTCCTACCTGAGAAATCGGATTCAGGCAATGATATTTAAACATGATAATATCCTTTCTTTCCATATATGTAATGACTGTCATGACGTGTAATAACAAGGCCCATAGCCATGCCCCTCATCGCAGTTTTTTAATCCTCTTTTATCAATCATACCTTATGAGTTTTCTTTTTCGAATTGTCTCATAAACTCTACAAGCTTTTCAACGCCCTCAATCGGCATCGCGTTATAAATACTTGCACGCATACCGCCGACGGTTCTGTGTCCTTTCAGATTGACAAAGCCTGCTGCAGCTGCTTCTTTTACAAATTTGGCGTCTAATTCTTCATTACCTGTCACAAAAGGAACATTCATCAGGGAACGATCCTTTGCAACTACAGTTCCACGGAACAGTTTGCTTTCATCCAGGAAATCATACAGAATCTTCGCCTTTTTCTCATTGAGTTCCTTCATGGCTGACAAACCGCCCATTTTCTTTAACCATTTGAATACCTTGCCGCAGATATAGATTCCATAGCATGGCGGCGTATTATATAAAGAATCCGCATCCGCATGAATCTTATAGCGAAGCATGGTGGGTGTTCCGGGAAGCACATCCTCAGTAATCAGATCTTCCCTGATAATTACGATAACCACTCCTGCAGGACCGATATTTTTCTGCACACCGCCATAGATGACGCCATATTTGGTAACATCCACAGGCTCGGATAAAAAGCATGAGGAAACATCGGCTACAAGCGTATGTCCTTTGGTATTGGGCAGCTCCTTGTATTTGGTTCCGTAAATTGTGTTGTTCTCACATATGTAAACATAGTCCGCATCATCAGGAATCGGGAGATCGGAACAGTCCGGAATATAAGAAAAGGTCTTATCTGCGGAGGAAGCAACCTCAATGGCCTCACCGTACATTTTCGCTTCCTGATATGCTTTCTTTGCCCACTGACCGGTCACGATATAAGCTGCTTTCTTATTTTTCATCAGGTTCATGGGAATCATTGCAAACTGCTGGCTTGCACCGCCCTGTAAAAAGAGCACCTTATAGTTATCCGGTATATTCATAAGCTCTCTCAAATCGGCCTCAGCCTCTTTGATAATCGTATCATACACCTTGGATCTGTGGCTCATTTCCATTACGGACATGCCTGACCCCTTGTAATCTAACATCTCTTGTGCAGCTTCTTTTAATACTTCTTCAGGCAAAACTGCCGGACCTGCTGAAAAATTGTATACTCTGGACATTTGTTCTCCTCCCGGTTTAATATGTAACATTAATGAATTATTTTACATTCATTGAAATGATACGTCAAGCGTTAATTCATCCTCATAGTACATGATGACCGGCAGACCATTGTCAATATCCGCAAACAAAAGTTCCATCTGTTCTAACGGTACATTGATACAGCCATGGGAACCATTGGTTTTATAGATATCGCCCCCAAAGCGGTTCCTCCATGTCGCATCATGGATTCCGATGTTTTTATATACAGGCACCCAGTAATTTACAAAGGATGCATAGCCCGGCCCCCGAAGAATCCGTTTTTGGTACATTCCCTGTACATAGCAGATTCTGGACGGCGTACCAAGCCTCCATGCCAGATTTCCCGATACGATATCCGTTTCCAAAACGATTTCATCATCTTTTACATAATAAAGATGCTGTTTGGTCAAATTTACTTCAATATAATCGGGGCCGATATCATCCGTTCCCTGATAAAGCGCCTTATGGATATATTCCGGCTCACGATCCGACTCATCATGCATGTGAAACGCTTCTATCAGGTAGCTTACTTCCGCTTTTCTGTCAATCTCATTCCCGTAGATACCGCCCTCCACCGTTACGTCTTCTCCTGTAACGGTTCGATATCTCCGCTCCTTGCCATAGGTATCATACTGCTCTGCAAGCAGATCAATATAGGCTGTAACGGCATCTTCATTTAAGATCAGAGCGCCGTTTTCATCAAAGATAAAATCTCCGTTCTCATCCACGAGGATCCATGAAGCTACGACACTTTCATCAATCTGCTGCGTTACATCGCCCAACAGATAGTTCATATGAAAATCCTGAAACTCAGAAACCGATTCCCATAATTCAAGCGTATCAGCCCACTCTTTTATCAAAATCAGATTCTCATAGCAGCCTGCCAGCGTCAGGTCTACAAAATCCTGCCCGTCCGTCACCGCCTGATAAATTGCCTCATATGCTTTTTCCGGTATCAACCTGTTTTGCGTAGTATCATAGAGCTGATACCCGAATTCGGTAGAAACAATCTCCACCTCCGGCTCCTTCTGATAGCCTTCCTGCATACAGGGCAGCTCCCGGATCGCAGCCGACAGAACTTCTTCTTCATATATTACCTTCGGCGTAATCCGGTAATGGCCGAAGGAAAACAGATTCAAAAACCACAGAAAAGGATTTTGCTTTTCCCGGATTTCCTTCAATGCATCCGTATAATCCACCTGAAAATGCGTCTGGTCCAGCTCAAGCACTTCCGTTTCCGTATCGGAAACAGCAATCGTAATCTGTTCATTCGTATCCTGCTGTCTAAGCAGATCATTGATTTCCTCAATATGCTTGCCGGTACAATATACGCCGTTCACATAGGTTCCAAGGCTGTAGCTGCCGGCATAATACAGAGCCAGCACAATATATACAGTTATAATCGGCACTGTGACCGCCAAAATAGACAAGATCCAGACCGCATGATGTTTTTCAGTATTCATATACCTATCTTTTCATTTGTAAGCTCAAGCCTTCTGTTTGGCTAAATCATCGGCATCAAAAACCTCACTGATCGCAGTTCCCGGAGATACCATCGGGAACACCTTATCATCCTCTGCAATGATACAGTCAAGTACAACGGGTACCCCGGCCTGGACAGCCTCTTTCAGCGCCGGTGCAACCTCTTCTTTCTTTGTGACGCGAATTGCCTTACATCCCAGTCCTTCGGCAACCTTTACAAAATCAACCTTGTCATCCAGCACGGTCTGGGAATATCTGTGATCATAGAACAGTGTCTGCCACTGGCGTACCATACCAAGTACATGGTTATTAATAATAATCTGGATGATCGGAATATTGTATCTGCTGGCGGTTGCAAGCTCATTCATATTCATGCGGAAGCAGCCGTCGCCGGCAATATTCACACATATCTTATCCGGCTGTCCCATTTTGGCACCGATGCAGGCGCCAAGACCATATCCCATGGTTCCGAGTCCGCCGGACGAAAGGAAGGTTCTCGGCTTTGAATAATGATAAAACTGGGACGCCCACATTTGATGCTGCCCTACGTCAGTGGTAACAATCGCCTCTCCGTTTGTTACCCTTTCCAGCTCCTCAATGATATACGGGCAGGTCAAAACATCCTTCTCATATTTGAGCGGATATTTTTCTTTCATCTCCATAATATGGCTGACCCACTCATCATGCTTTAAATCCGGAAGCAGCTCATTTAATTTATGTAGAATATCCTTTAAATCTCCTACAACAGACGCCGTTGACTTTACATTCTTGTCAATTTCCGCCGCATCAATATCTATATGAAGAATTTTGGCATTCGGTGCAAACATCTTAACATTTCCCACCACCCGGTCGGAAAAGCGAACGCCAAGACTGATTAACAGATCACATTCCTGCACGCCCAGATTGGAGGTTTTCGTACCATGCATACCGATCATGCCGGTATATAACGGATCCCTTCCGTCAAAACTGCCCTTTCCCATCAGCGTGTCGCATACCGGAGCATTCACTTTTTTCACAAAGGTGCTAAGCTCCCCGGATGCATTTGACAGGATAACACCGCCGCCCACATAAAAATACGGCTTTTTCGCAGCTTTGATCAGCTCCGCCGCAGTCAGCAGATCCTGCCGGGTATAGGTTTGCGGCGTCTTGATTTCTTCCGGTTTTACAGGCGTGTATTCACAGGTATTGGCCGTAACGTCCTTCGTAATATCCACTAAAACAGGTCCCGGTCTTCCGCTCTTAGCAATCCGAAATGCTCTGCGCAGCGTATCCGCAAGCATTGTTACATCCTTCACAATGTAGCTGTGCTTCGTGATCGGCATGACAACTCCCGCAATATCCACCTCCTGGAAGGAATCCTTGCCAAGCGCCGGCAGATTTACGTTTGCGGTGATGGCAACGATCGGAATGGAATCCATTGCGGCGGTTGCAATACCTGTTACCAGATTTGTTGCACCCGGACCGCTCGTCGCCATGCAGACACCTACCTTTCCGGTTGCTCTTGCATAGCCGTCAGCCGCATGCGCCGCTCCCTGTTCATGCGAGGTCAGCACATGAAAAATTTCATCCTGATGCTTATACAGCGCATCATACACATTTAAGATCGTTCCGCCGGGATATCCGAAAACAGTATCCACGCCCTGTTCTTTTAAACATTCTATTACGATTTCTGCTCCTGTTAATTCCATATCCATACCTCTTAGTTTTTCTCTTGCTATCAAATCCGTTATTTTGGCTGTCCCGGGATTTCAAGAATTGCACCGCGGTTTCCGCTTGTAACCATTTCTCTGTATCTTGCCAGATAACCGCCCGTAACCTTCGGCTCTCTCGGCTGCCAAAGCGCCTTTCTCCTTGCAAGCTCCTCATCGGAAACATGTAAATTCAAGGTCATATTGGGAATATCCACGGTAATCCTATCGCCTTCTTCCACAAGCGCGATCGGTCCTCCGACTGCAGCCTCCGGTGATACATGCCCGATGGATGCGCCTCTGGATGCGCCCGAAAAACGACCGTCCGTAATCAGTGCAACACTGGAGCCAAGGCCCATTCCGGCAATCGCGGAGGTAGGATTCAGCATCTCACGCATACCGGGGCCTCCCTTAGGTCCCTCATAACGGATGACTACCACGTCTCCGGCAACAATCTTTCCGCCTTTGATCGCTTCAATCGCATCCTCCTCACAGTCAAATACTCTGGCAGGTCCGGTATGAACCATCATTTCTTCCACCACTGCCGAACGTTTTACGACAGAACCGTCCGGAGCCAGATTGCCTTTTAATACTGCAAGCCCGCCGTTTGCACTGTACGGATTGCTCAGCGGACGGATTACTTCTTCATTCTTATTCACCGCATGCTCTACATTTTCCTTTACGGTTTTTCCCGTAACCGTAATACAATCGGTATGTAAAAGCCCTGCCTGCATCAATTCGTTCATTACGGCATATACGCCGCCGGCCTCGTTCAAATCCTCCATATAGGTCGGGCCTGCCGGCGCCAAATGACAGAGGTTCGGCGTCTTTGCACTGATCTCATTTGCAAAGGCAATATCAAAATCAAAGCCTATTTCATGTGCAATCGCCGGAAGATGAAGCATACTGTTTGTAGAACATCCGAGAGCCATATCAACGGTAAGTGCATTTAAAATTGCTTCCTTGGTCATAATATCCCTTGGTCTGATATTTTTTTCAAGCATTTCCATAACAGCCATACCGGCATGCTTTGCAAGCTTAATACGCTCCGAATATACAGCGGGTATCGTTCCGTTTCCCGGAAGTCCCATACCAAGCGCCTCAGTCAGGCAGTTCATGGAATTTGCGGTATACATACCCGAACAGGAACCGCAGGTAGGACATACCTTCTCCTCATATTCGCGCACTTCCGCTTCCGTCATGGTTCCTGCAGCATAGGAGCCGACCGCTTCGAACATGGAGGAAAGACTTCTCTTTTGGCCCTTCACATGTCCTGCCAGCATCGGTCCGCCGGATACAAAGACCGTCGGAACATTGATTCTGGCTGCCGCCATCAAAAGTCCTGGTACATTCTTGTCACAGTTGGGCACCATAACAAGTGCGTCAAACTGATGCGCGAGTGCCATACATTCGGTAGAATCCGCAATCAGATCCCTTGTAACCAGAGAATATTTCATTCCCACATGTCCCATGGCGATACCGTCACATACGGCAATCGCAGGAAATACTACCGGAACGCCGCCGGCCTCTGCAACACCGAGCTTGACTGCATTCACGATTTTATCCAGATTCATATGTCCCGGTACAATCTCATTATAAGAGCTGACAATACCCACCATCGGCTTTTTCATTTCTTCCTCAGTGAAACCGAGCGCATTGAATAAGGATCTGTGGGGCGCTTGCTGCATTCCTTTTTTAACATGATCACTTCTCATTTGATTTTCCTTCTTCCTTTCAGATTCTTTCGCAGATCAGGTCTCCCATCTGAGTGGTCGTAACCTGTGTAATTCCGTCCATATTATGATTCTGCGGCATAATGTCAATGGTGCGGTATCCTTCTTTTAATACCTGTTTTACCGCTTTCTCTATTTTTGCCGCTTCCCGATCCAGATCAAAGGAATAGCGAAGCATCATGGCAGCGCTCAAAATTGTCGCAATCGGATTTGCAATATCTTTGCCCGCAATATCGGGTGCGGAGCCGCCGCTTGGCTCATACAGGCCAAACTTCGTATCATTTAAGGAAGCGCTGGCAAGCATTCCGATGGAACCCGTAATCATACTCGCTTCGTCTGAAAGAATATCGCCAAACATGTTCTCCGTTAATACAACATCAAACTGTGCGGGGTTCTTTACAAGCTGCATCGCACAGTTATCCACCAGCATGTGCTCCAGCGTAACCTCCGGATAGTCCTTTGCCACTTCGTTTACGATTTTACGCCATAACCTGGAAGAATCCAGTACATTTGCCTTATCCACACTGGTTACTTTTTTGCGCCGCTTCATGGCAATCTCAAAGCCCTTGACGGCAATTCTGCGAATCTCGTCTTCATTGTAGGTCAAGGTGTCGATTGCAGTAAGCTTTCCGTTTATTTCCTGTGTTTTTCGTTCCCCAAAGTAAAGTCCTCCGGTAAGCTCCCGCATAATCATCATATCGAAACCGGCACTGCTGATTTCTTCCTTTAGCGGACATGCCGCCGCAAGCTCGTCATATAATACCGCCGGACGCAGATTCGCAAACAGATTCAGTGCCTTACGGATTTTCAAAAGTCCTGCCTCCGGACGTTTTTCCGGCGGAAGCTGATACCACGGCGATGTAGAGGTGTTTCCGCCGATGGAACCCATTAAGACAGCGTCCGCAGATCCGGCTGTTTCAATTGCCTCGTCCGTCAGCGGAATCCCGTGCACATCTATGGATGCTCCTCCCATCAAAATATCGGTAAACGCAAAGTGATGTCCGTATGTATCCGCCACATGCTCAAGCACCTTTTTTGCCTCACGGACTACCTCGGGACCGATTCCGTCTCCGGGAATACAGGTAATGTTAAAATTCATAGTTTTCCTCATTTCCGCGCTGCTTTTTGCGCATAATATTATGATTAAAAAGAGGCGTTCATACGAGCGCCTCTTTCCATGTTCTTTATTCAGCGTCAGGCTTTTCAACCTGCACAATTGCCGATTTCTGCATCGGAATTCTGCAGTTTTTGTTATTACCAAACTCAACAATTACAGTATCATCAGTAATATCAATGACTATGCCGTAAAAGCCGCTGCTTGTTAAAACACTGTCACCTGTTTCCAATGTAGAAAGAAGTGCCTTCATTTTTTTCTGCTCTTTTTTCTGAGGTCTAATCAGAATAAAGTAAAAGAATGCGACGATCACAGCCAGATAAAGGACAATTCCAAAAATTCCTGTTCCGCCTGCGCCTGATGCTGTTTCAGCCTCTAGTAATATTCCCATGTGCTTCCTCCAAATTTATCTAAAATTTCAATCAATGAATATCATACACAAAAAAAAACAATACATCAAGTGTTTTCTCAGTTCCCGAAAACATTTCCGAATGATCTTACGGCAATGCTTCTCCCTGCTGCATACCATAGAGCTTTTCTTTTTTATATGCGGCAAAGCGTCCCTCATCAAGCGCGTTTCGGATTTCTTTCATCATATGATTATAAAAATACAGATTATGCGTCACACACAATCTCATCCCCAGCATTTCTTTTGCTTTTAATAAATGTCTGATATAGGCTCTGGAATATCTGCGGCATGCCGGGCAGCTGCAGCCTTCCTCAATCGGTCTGTCATCCAGCTCATATTTGGCGTTAAACAGATTGATTTTTCCATGACCGGTATACAAATGCCCGTGTCTTCCGTTTCTGGACGGATATACACAATCAAAAAAATCCACGCCCCGCTCCACCGCCTCCAAAATATTTGCCGGAGTTCCGACGCCCATCAGATAAGTCGGCTTGTCCTTTGGTAAATGCGGAGTTACCTGTTCAATAATCCGGTACATTTCATCATGTGTTTCTCCCACGGCAAGTCCGCCAATGGCATACCCATCCAGCTCAAGCTCGCTGATCTGTTTGGCATGCTCTATCCTGATATCGTCAAAAACAGCGCCCTGATTAATGCCAAACAATAACTGATTCCGATTAATCGTATCCTCCAGACTGTTCAGATGTTTCATTTCCGCCTGACAGCGCTTCAGCCATCTTGTCGTCCGGTCCACGGAATTCTGAACATATTCCCGGTCCGCCCTGCTGGAGGGACATTCATCAAACGCCATCGCAATGGTGGAGGCCAGATTGGACTGGATACGCATACTCTCCTCCGGTCCCATAAAGATCTTCCTGCCGTCAATATGAGAATTAAAATAGACGCCCTCCTCCTTAATTTTCCGGAGCTGCGCAAGCGAAAAGACCTGAAATCCGCCGGAATCCGTAAGAATCGGCTTGTTCCATGACATAAACTTATGTAAACCGCCAAGTTTTTTTACGATTTCATCTCCCGGTCTTACATGAAGATGATAAGTATTGGATAATTCGATCTGAGTTCCGATTTCCTCCAAATCCGCCGTTGATACCGCGCCCTTAATAGCCGCAGCTGTTCCTACGTTCATAAATACGGGAGTCTGCACCGTTCCGTGAACCGTTTCAAGCTCCGCACGTTTTGCATTTCCCTCGGTTTTTAATATTCTATACATTCCGTTCCTCCATGCCGCAGCGTTTTCAAATCCGTCAGTCGTATTTACCCGAACGCCGCGCCACAAGTATCATTCTTCCACATACAAATTCCAGAATTCTTCCAATGTAAGCTGCTCGCTTTTCATGATTGCGGCAGCCTCTTTTCCCACATACCGAAAATGCCACGGCTCATATGTAATTCCCGTAATATATTCTTTTTCGGCGGGATAGCGCAGAATAAAACCATATTCCCAGCTATGCTCCGCAAGCCATTTTCCTGCCTGCGTTTCTCCAAAGCCTTCATCCAGCACGATATAGGTAGCCGTATAAATATCCAGCGAAAGACCGATCTGATGTTCACTGGTCCCCGGAACCGTTACCTCCTGGGACGCCATTTTATAAGCATCCATATAGGTAAGCCCCCTGCTCATATACAGCTTGATCTTCCGTTCAAACAATTCCACCTGCTTGCCGGAAGTCCTGTATGGAGAACAGATTTCCAGACTCACATTATCGTCCTTTGCCGCCCGAAGCATACTAAGCAGATCTCCCAGAATTCGTTCATCACACTGCATGGAGCCCGTAATCGTGGTCAGATTAAAAGTATAATCATCCGGGATCGGATGCTGCTTATTAATCAGAACCAGCCGCCAGTCGTCAGCAGAAAAGCCGTTTTGTTCTTCGGTATCATCAGGATTCTGCACTTCCGTATAAGCATTCAGATAATCCTCATTTGCCTTCAGAATTTCCTCCGCAGAATATATATCCACTTCATTTACATCATAGGACTCATAATCAAAAAAGCCCTCATCCGACATATTCTCCGCTGTCAAATCATCCAGTTCCCCGCTCAGCATCATCTCATTTAAGTTCGATTCATATACTACCTGCGTTTCCCCTTCGAAATCCATATCAAGAAGTACCGGAAGCGCAAAGCTGGAGCTTAATAAAAAAACCAAAGCCGCGCAGAAAGTACCGCATAAACGCAGCTTTTGATTGAACAGACTGCGAAAAATATGGCAAAATCCAAGAAACAAAAAGATGACCACCAGCATGGGCAGTCTCAGAATTTTATATTTTCTTGACAAACGTGTGAGTTTCTTTAGTATTTTTTCCTTCATGATTGTTCCTATTTCCTATCAATTATTTTTATGATATCATATTCATGAGAAAAAAACAGCTCTTTTTATCAAGAATCAGGAGGAAATAACATGAACGGTTCTACCTTTGGAAATCATTTCCGGATTACTACCTGGGGCGAATCTCACGGAAAGGCCATCGGCGTTGTCGTGGACGGATGTCCTGCCGGACTTTCCCTGTCGGAAACGGATATCCAGTATTATCTGGACCGCAGGAAGCCGGGACAGTCGAAATTTTCTACACAAAGAAAGGAAGCCGATGAGGTACAGATTTTATCGGGTGTTTTTGAAGGACGCACCACGGGTGCTCCGATTTCACTTCTGGTCGCAAACACCGCACAGCATTCCTCAGACTATAGCGAGATTGCAACCTATTACAGACCCGGACATGCAGATTTCTCTTTTGACTCCAAGTATGGCTTCCGCGATTACAGAGGCGGCGGACGTTCTTCCGGCCGCGAAACCATCGGACGCGTGGCTGCAGGCGCCATCGCACTGAAAATCCTGAAGGAACTCAGGATCGAGGTCACGGCCTATACCAATTCCATCGGTCCTGTCAGTATTGATGAAGCAAATTTCCAAAAAGAAGCCATTTTAACCACTCCCACAGCCATGCCCGATCCGGAAGCTTCGAAACGCGCAGAGGCCTATCTGTCCGAATGCATCAGGGAACTTGACTCCTGCGGCGGATCGGTAAAATGCGTGGTAAAGGGTCTTCCCGCCGGAATCGGTGAGCCTGTATTTGAAAAGCTGGACGCCTGCCTTGCCGGCGCACTCATGTCTATCGGCGCCGTTAAATGCGTGGAAATCGGCGATGGAGCCGCCGTTTCCGCCGCAAAAGGTTCCGAGAATAACGATATGTTTATTCCCGCTTCGGGCAATTCCGATCAGGCAGCCGCCTGCAGGGAAGGCGGAATTTCCAAAGCAACCAACCATGCCGGCGGTATTCTCGGCGGCATCAGCGACGGCTCGGACGTCATCGTAAAAGTACATATCAAGCCGACGCCCTCCATTTTTAAAACGCAGCAGACCGTAAATCAGCTGGGAGAACCCATTCAGGCATCCATCAAAGGAAGACACGATCCGGTAATTGTACCAAGAGCTGTTGTAGTCGTAGAGGCCATGACCGCTTTAACGGTGCTGGATCTGATGATTGCCAACATGTCCTCCAGAATGGATTATCTGCATGATATTTATGACCGGAATCATAACACGGAAGCTTAGAATCAATATGATATTTGCACATTCCGGACCGTCCCGTCCGCCCTGTTATATACGCTTGAAATATACTCCGTTTCAATCGTATACGGCTCGTCCGACTTTTGATAGCTTCCTGCATAAACCACCTGACAGCTTCGCAGATACGCTTCCATCCGCTGTATGAAATAGTTCTCCGGCTCCGTATCGGGATATTTTAAATGCATGTCCTTATCAACCGGATGATAGATTTTCCCCCGCTGACCGGTATCCATATAAAGTCCGTAATATAAAGCCCGAAACCGGCGAAACACGCTTTGCGGGTCTCGCCGGTTATCGCGGCAGTTTGTCCGCACAAACAGGAGGCCGGTCATTGACAGACCAGCTTCCTGTATTCCATTTACATCCCATTTCCGTTATGATTCCTGCTGCGCTGAAATATTATGGAAAATAATACAGTTCGGTTTATCCACTTTCATTTCTTTTCCATTCATAATAATCAGCCCTTTTTGGGTATCCACATGAAAAAATGTAAGTGTATTGGACTCATGATTCAGAGATACCAGATGTTTATCATCCGGAAATAAAGCCGCATCCTTTGGATAGTCCCCGCTGACGGGAAGACATAACAGTTTTTCAAGCAGACCCGTTTTATGATCCACATTATAGATTACCACACTGTTGTCGCCCGCATTGGAGCTGACCAGATATTTGTAGTCTATAGAAAACTTAATCGCACTGGCGGCAGAACCGCTGGCATGATATTGATTTAAGGTCGAAATATTCTGAATCTTCTCAAATTCCGGATTGCCGCCTACTTCTTCATAATGATATACGTCAATATAATTCTTTAATTCATGAACAATGTAGAGAAATCTGCCGTCCTTAGAAAAGCACATATGTCTTGGCGCGGACTCCAGCTCGCTTCGAATTACATCCACCAGCTTTAGCTTTCCGCCGGTCATATCCACGCGGTATACGTTAACATGATCCATGCCCAGATCTGCTGCCAGAAGATAATGGTTATCCCTTGTCATCTTCACACAGTTTACATGCGGCCTGAAATTACGTTCGGCAATGCTCCCAAGCCCTTTGAGGAAAATTTCATCCGTAACAGTCCCTATACTGCCATCCTCATTCAGTCTGAGTACGGTAATCTTGCCGTCATGATAGCCTGCCACAAATAGCAGACGGTCCTCAAAATCTGTGGACAAATAACAGCCCCTCATTCCGTTAATGGAAGCCATATTCATTTTCAGTAAGGAACCGTCCGGTTCAATCCGATAGGATTCCACGCCAAAATCCGTAATAGAATATAAAAACTTCCGGTTATGGGAAAGGGTCAAATAGGAGGAATTGGTGATCTCCACCTGGTCCTTTTCCGTAAATCTGCCCTTTTTCAAATCCACATCATAAATCTTGATTCCGTGGTTATCCTTCATCGTATAGGTGGATACATATGCAACATACTTCTCTGTACTCATGACAGGGTCCTCCAATCCGGTAATTTTCAGGTACAAAAATAAGCTCCGCCCATATTGTACCACTTCCTTCACCTTTTGTTAATCATCAGGAATTATTTTCTTCGCAGCCACAGGGGCCGTTCGTTCCTCTAAACGGTGGATAATCCGGCTCGCTGTCCCTGCGGTTCAGCATAGAAAACGGGTTGCCGCAGCCACAGTCATCGTTGTCATTTTCCGCATTTCCGCATCCGCAGCCTGTTCTGTTATTTGATTTTGCGCCGCCTGTGCTGTTTCTGTCACGGCCACGGTCACAGCTCCTTCTGCCATTTTCCGTACAGAAATCTCCGTTACAGAAAAACAGCAGTAAGATAATCAGCCAAATGGAACTCATATACAACTCCGATATATTTTATTCTTTACCATAGTGTATGCTTCTTCAGAATTCTTGTGCGTATATGACGGAAGGTTTTTTCCTCCCCGTCCCTGGCCAGCATCCGCAGCAAAAATTCAAGCTGTTTTTTCGTTTTCTCATGGATCAGGTTATGGTCACTTGCCTGCAAATAATAATCCAAAGGATCACGGTCCGTATACCGATCCTTTCTGTATACCTTGGACGCCGCAATTCTGTCCATAAACATTTCGATCACATAGGGCAGGGGCATCGCTACCGGCACCATCCCTTTTTTCGTTATGCTGTAATCCGACCAATATTCATAATGATGCTTATTGCGTCCCTTATGGTGGAGCCATGCACTGGAATAACCAATCGCTTCTCTTTCCGCATTATTGGGACTTCTGTTACCCTGGAAGTAACGAACGCCCACCATAAATTCCTCCGGGGAATATTTTGACAGATCATGAAGCAGTCCCTGCCTGTATAATCCCACCTTAAAGCACCCCTGCATAACCAGATATTTGTGATATGTGATTGTCTTAAAATGCTGCCAAGCCGTATTCATGTCATCCTTCACCCGTTCTTTTTCTGCTCTTTGCAGGTACCGGCTCACTGACCAGAATCTGTATGCTTCTGCCCTCTGCAACGGTATAGTCCTCCCTGCATTCGGAAACGGAAAAGCTGTCCTCAGCTGCGGTATCCATGACTAACTGCCACTGATATCCTTTTTTCAATTTCGGAAGTGCAAATCGATGAGAAATCCAATGCATGTTAAATACGATATAGATATCCTGATCTTTCCGTCCCTTTCTGTCCCCGTACGCACCCGCATATAAAATACCCATGTGCCTGTTATAGTTTGCACAATTGATACTGAAGGCTTCCTCTGAATGGAAGGAAATCTCCGGATAAGTACCGGGTATCATCGATCCCATATCCGTATCGTTCTTATGGAAGGACGCATGCTCCATTCTGAAACGGATCAGCTGCTTTAAAAAAGCAAACTGTTCCTTTGCCCACTTGCTTTTAGACCAATCCTTCCAGCCAATGTCATTGTCCTGGCAGTAGGGATTATTATTTCCAAGCTGTGTATTACAGTCTTCATCCCCCGCCGTCAAAAACGGGGTCCCCTGTGAGAGCATCACAATCGCCATGGCATTTTTCATCTGTTTCTTGCGAAGATTTATAACCAGATTTTTTCTGGTAGGGCCCTCTATCCCGCAATTCCAGCTGAAATTATAATCATTTCCGTCCCGGTTATCTTCTCCGTTTGCCTCGTTATGCTTTCTGTCATAGGAAACCAGATCCGCAAGCGTAAATCCGTAATAATTTGTAATGTAATGCAGACTCCCGTGCTTTTTGGAATCCGAACACATATGCTGCATCATACAATTCAGCATATTCTCATCGCCCTTCAGATACTTTCTTGCATCCGCCATAAAGCTGTCATTGGCATTTGCCATATTCCGGTATCCGGGCACCTCCGAGCCATAATAGATCTCATCATACGGAAAATGATAATAAATCAGCTTCGTATTGCCAAACAGCGGCTCTGTCGCAAGCAACGTCAGCGGTATCCTGTTTCCCATCAAATGAAAACCGTCAATATGATACTCAAGTACCCAATATTTTAAAATTTCCAGAATATATCCCTGCTTGCATTCATCCGGAAAATAAAATTGCAGTATGACCTCGATTCCGTTTTTATGGCATTCCCGTATTAGTGTTTTACATTCCTCCACAGGATGAGCACCCGCTGCATAGGCAGTTTTCGGCGCAAAGTAGCATGCCGTCTTATACCCCCAGTAATTGACATGTCCCTTGGACCTTTGCTGTTTTTGAAGCGCTGCACTTTTCTGATCTGCGCCATTCTCAAATGCTGCGCTGTCATCCGGCTTGTCCTTATAATGTGCAAGCGCATATTCCATCGTATTGAGCGGAATTTCCTCCTCCCACTCGGCAAATTCATAGATTGGCTGCAATTCCAGATTTCTGATTCCAAGCTCAGTTAAATACGGCAGCTTTTCCATCAATCCAAGGAAGGTTCCTTTATGCTTTACACCGCTCTTTTTATTCTTGGTAAATCCTCTTACATGCGCACAATAAAAAAGACTTTCTTCATAGGGAATTCTCAGGGGTTCATCCCCCTCCCAGTCAAAGCTGCCGCAGGGAAGCCCCGCTCTCGGCACGCATACCTTTGTCTCCATAGGTCTTCCGAAGCTTTTCGTCCCGACCACCTCTTTTGCATAGGCATCCAGAAAGCACTGATCCCCGCGATAAAAGTTATAATAACACTGCGACGGCTTCATATGCTCTATAAAAACACAGCAGATATTTCCTGCAAAATACGTTTCTTCAAAAGGAATTTTTATGAAATTCTCAGGATTTTTCCTGTCATAAAGAATGAGTCCGCAATCCTTTCTGTCATAAATCACGGCTGCAAAATTAATTCCGCCCTTCATCACCGTGGCGCCCAGAGGATACGGTGCGCCTTTTTTCAGGGTAAGTTCATGTTTTATCATTCCAAATCTCCAGTATCAAATTTAAGCATATTGTATATCATTTGTAATCATAGTTTAGCACATTTTTGATTTGATTCCTATTAGTACCTTGCTTTTTCTTTCTTTTTTCAGTAGAATTATTTACACTTACGGTACAAAAATTCAAAATCCGGTTTCTCTATTCGAAAAAATGACCGGAATTTGACCGATAACCTATACAGCGAAAAATACGCAGAAATGAGGCAGCTATGACAGATCACAAGAATAATCAGGAAGATCAGGGCTTTGACGATGAGACGATGACTGTGGATATGACCTTGGATGACGGTACGGTGGTTACCTGTTCCATTGTTACGATTCTCTCTGTAGAAAATCAGGACTATATTGTACTGCTTCCTCTTGATGAAAACGGAGAAAATCATGACGGGGAGGTTTGGATCTACCGCTACTTCGAAAACGAATCCGATCCCAATGCCGAACCTGGAATCGAATATATCGACAGCGAAGAAGAATATGAAATTGTTTCCGACAAATTTGACGAGTATTTGGACAATGTGGAATTTGACGAGCTTTTACCCGATGAGGATCAGGAACAATAAGAAGCCTTAACGAAGGCCGCATCCGAAGTCATCATCGGCAAAACGCTTATGCATCTGCATCCGGAGTTGTTTGTGCTTTTATCTCTTTTAAAAAACGCGACAGCTCTCTTTTTTGATCCCCCGGTTTTTTCACACCGGTAAGCAGCAAATGTTCTTTTGCTCTTGTCATCGCCACATAAAGTACCCGCCGTTCTTCTTCAATCTCCTTAGGCAGAAATGCTTTCTTATGCGGGACATTTCTTTCATTGAGATCCGGCAGGATGACATTTCTATATTCTAAGCCCTTTGCACCATGCATGGTAATCAGGATCACACCCCTTTGAGCTTGCTGCGTATTTTCTGCCGATATTCCGGTTTCCTCCTTTGCCGTTTTTCCTTCTTTTCTCAATATCCGTTCAAACCGTGCCTTTTGCTCTGAAAGCCAGTTCTCCCATTCCCTGTAATTCTCAAAATTTCTGGTACTGTCCTGAAGACGGTTCAGCATCTGAAGCGCCTCCTCATATTTTTCCTGATCCTTACCGTATTTTTTCTGCAATTCCTGCTCATAGCCAATTCCTTTACGAATATAATTTACAGCTGCAAACACTGAAAAATCATGGATTCTGCTTAAGTCCAAGGCAAATTTCGAAAGAATCTCCTGCATATAGGCTTTATCCCGGTAATAGTCAGCGGCAGCTTTCAGGTATTCGGGCCATTCGCCTTTTCCGGCTGCCTGGCCTTTTACGAAATCCTCAGCCGAAACTGCATTTCTGGAAAGATAACGAAGCGGCTGATTCATGATACGGAAAAAATCCGATCTGTCAGCGCACCCCTGCGACAGCTTTAAATAAGCACGGATATCTTCTATGACGGGATGCTCAAACGGATTTTGTATCCGCTCCTTGATTCGAAACGGAATCCCGTGCAGAGTCAGTAATGCCGCATACTGTGCAAGCCCCGTATTGGTTCTTGCAATAATTGCCGTATGGTCATAATCATTCCATTTTCTGATCCAGTGAATCAGACAATCGTTCTGCTCCTCCACGGTCTGCAGCTTCTGAAATTGAACGGTCCCCGGATCGTTGCAATGGGATACTACCTTCTTATCATAGCGAAGCTGATTGTGACGGATCAGTCCGGCGGCGGCATCTATAATCTTCTGTCCGCTTCTGTAATTGACTTTTAATATAATCTTCCTGATACCCGGATAATCCTTTTTTACAGAAAGCATAATCGCAGGATCGGAGCCTCGAAATCCATAAATGGATTGATCGTCATCCCCTACCAGAAACAAATTCCGCTCAGGCTCCGCCAGCATACGGATCACGTCATATTGGGCTCTGTTTACATCCTGAAATTCATCAATCAGAATGTAGCGGTATTTTTTCTGCCACTCCCTCAGGAGACTCTCGTTTTCCAAAAGAGCCTTTCTGCATAGCAGAACCATGTCATCAAAATCCAGCTTATGCCGCAGCCTGCAGGTCTTCAAATATCGTAAGGCGACCGTGCGAAACATCTCCGGATCAACCGAAACGGCCTGATATTCTCCGGCTTCCCGTCCGCAGTTTTTCATTCGGGAAATCTCGGAAAGCAGCTGATCGATTTCGGGGCGTTCTTCCTCTTCAAGCGCAAGCTCGTCCAGAATTTTGCCAAGCAGCTTACGTTTCTGAGCTTCTGTCAACACAGCATCCCCCGAATCAAAATCGGAAAAAGAGGTTTTCAGGATTTTGAAATAAACGGCATGAAAGGTTCCGAAGGTTATCGGCGTTTCTTCTATACCGGCTAAGGAAAGATACCGCTCTTTCATCTGAAGTGCAGCCGCCTTGGTAAAGGTTATTACCAAAACGGACTGCGGCGCTATCCCTGCATCTTCCGTTAAATATCTGATTCTGTTTACTAATACGAAGGTTTTCCCGGAACCGGGAGGCGCAATGACAATACAAGGACCAGTCAGATGATGTACCGCATCCGACTGGTCTGCATTCATTGAATTCATAGAGATCGTTTGATTCATACATGCTCCTGTCCGTTCTCTCCAGGTACAGACAGACACTTGTCATCCTAACGTTCGCCCTGACAAGCCTGCGTAAGCTTATCCATGCCGATTTTAATGCGCTTCAGGCTTTCTTCTTTCCCAAGTACCTCCATAATCTCGGTAGCGCCTGCAGGCGTCATCTGCTTTCCGCTGACTGCGGTTCTGATCGGCCATAGTACATAACCGTTCTTACAGCCCTTTTTCTCTACATAGGCTGTCAGCATCTGATAAAGCGCATCATTACTGTAATCCTCCTGGGCTTCCAGCAGAGGATACAATTCTTTCAGGACCTCCAAAGAAGTACTTTCCGTAGTTTTCATCTTCTTGTGAGTATACATGGCAGTGTCATATTCCGGAAGCTCATCAAAGAAATCAACCAATTCTCCGATGTCCGGGAAAATTTCAATTCTGGTCTTGACCATCCGGGCAATTTTGCACAGATCCGCATCCCGCTTCACAGCTTTTTTCAAATACGGAAGCGCCATATCATAAAAGCGGTCAAAATCCATCGCTTTCAAGTATTCTCCGTTCATCCACTTCAGTTTCTGAATATCAAAAACCGCCGGAGATTTACTGATCCGATGATAATCAAACTCTCTAATCAGCTCCTCTAAGGAAAAGATTTCCCTGTTATCCTCCGGACTCCAGCCAAGCAGCGCAATATAATTCACAATTGCCTCCGATAAAAAGCCCTGTTCCAGCAAATCCTCAAAGGAGGCATGCCCGCTTCTTTTTGACAGCTTCTTATGATTTTCGTCCGTAATCAGGGGCAGATGAATATAAACCGGTATCTGCCATCCAAACGCATCATACAGTCTGTTATATTTGGGTGCCGAAGAAAGGTATTCATTTCCGCGTACCACATGGGTAATTCCCATGGTGTGATCATCCACAACATTTGCAAAGTTATAAGTCGGAAAGCCATCAGACTTGATCAGTACCATATCATCCAACTCTGCATTATTGACGGAAATATCTCCGTATAATTCATCATGGAAGGTTGTAATACCCTCTCTGGGATTGTTCTGCCTGATAACATAAGGCTTTCCGGCAGCCAGATTGGCTTCCACCTCCTCTTTTGACAGGCCGAGGCAATGCTTATCATAAATCATGATCTCTTTGCTCTCTCCGGTCTCAGGATCGGTAATTGTCTCACGAAGAGTTTCCAGACGTTCTTTGTCGCAAAAGCAGTAATAGGCCTCGCCCTTCTCCACTAACTGCTTTGCATATTTCAAATAAATTCCGCTCTTATTACGTTCACTCTGAACATAAGGACCATAACCGCCGTCCTTATCAGGTCCCTCGTCATGGATCAGTCCCGTTTTTTCCAGCGTTCTGTAAATAATGTCAACGGCACCCTCCACATAACGCTCCTGATCGGTATCTTCAATTCGGAGCATAAAGGTACCTCCGTCATGTTTTGCAATTAAAAACTCATATAAAGCGCTTCTTAAATTACCGACATGCATTTTTCCTGTAGGACTGGGCGCATATCTGGTTCTGATTTTCTGCATGATAATCTCCATTTCTTTCATTCTTCTTCGGTCATATCCGGAATTGCTTTTTCAGCCTGCTGTTTGAAATTCTGCACTTCCTTCATGGCATTCGCAACCGCAATATTAGTTCCTGCTCCCGCCACACATCCGCCGGGACAGGCCATTCCTTCGATCAAGCATCCGTTTTTCTTTCCGGCCTTGGCAAGCATCAGCATCTTTTTGCATTCCGCAAGGCTTTCCGCATGTTCGATATGAACCTCTGTCTCAGGATAATATTTCTTGATACAGTTTTCAATCGCACTCGCGACACCGCCGGCAACACCGTATCCCCTTCCTGCGCCCGTGGCATCACTCATATGATCCATTGCTTCAATTTCGTCCAGCAGGATTCCTTTTGCCTCAAACATCCCGACAAGCTCCTCAAAGGTAATGACGAAATCCACATCGGAACGAACCGTTCTTCTGGATGCCTCAAGCTTTTTGGAAGCGCAGGGCCCGATAAAAACGACACCTGCATCGGGATGATCTTCCTTGATTTTTCTCGCCGTTGCCACCATCGGCGTAAGCTCATTGGAAATATTCCCGATTGTTTCAGGGAAAAATTTCTTGGCAAGCATGGACCATGACGGACAGCAGGAGGTCAATAAAAACGGTAATTCTCCCGTCGCTACTTTTTCCACGTAATGCCTGGCTTCTGCCATGGCACCCATATCGGCGCCGATTGCCGTCTCATAGACATCCGCAAAACCAAGCTGTTTCAATGCAGTCTTGAATTTATCGGGCGTTACCTCCGGTCCAAACTGTCCGACAAACGCAGGCGCTACCTGCGCTATGATCGTTCTGCCGGACTGCAGCGCACGAATAAGCTGAAAGATCTGCGATTTATCCGCAATCGCGCCAAACGGACAGCTGACCATACACTGACCGCAGGATACACATTTTTCACTGTCTATGCAGGCTCTGTGCTTATCGTCGCTGTGAATCGCACCGACACCGCAGGCCGCCGCGCAGGGCCGCACCTGATGAGAAATCGCATCATAAGGACAGACCGCTTTACACTTTCCGCAGTGGATACATTTCTCCTGGTCAATATAGGACTTCCCGTTCACCATGGAAATCGCCCCTCTGGGACAAACCTCCCTGCATGGATGCGCCAGACACCCCATACAACGGTCACTGACAAAATATTGATTTTCAGGACACGCATTGCATGCGGAGGGAATCACCTGAAGCAGCGGCGGTTCGTAATATTTTTCGTCAATATTACTTTCCTCCACGCCCTGCGATACATGCACCGGCTGATTCTCCGGCCTCAGGGACATTCCCATTGCCAGCCTCATACGTTCCCTGACCACCGCACGTTCTCTATAGATACTCTCCCAATAAGGGGATTCATCACTGTTTACAAGCTTATAAGGAAGCGCCTCCATATCATCAATCAAATTCGCGGAATGGTACGCCAGATTTGCTACTTCTTTAAAAACACGTCTCCTTACTTTCCTAACCTCGGTGTCGATTCCTCTCATATTCATTCCTTCCTGAAAGTTTGCAAAACATCTTCATCATTCTATACAGCACCAATATTTTGACACAAAAGACGTTAGAAATCAAGTAGCTGAATAAACAGTGAAAGCTCCCGAAAGGATCATGATTCTTTTGACTGCACCTGATGCTTTCTTCTGCGAAGAACCATAATCATCACTCCAAGGACCAGAAGAATCCCCGGTATCACAATGACCATAATGCATGCAGCCACATTCACTACGCCGCTGTTCATCAAAATACCGGACAATTCATATTTTTTCACCGGAACACTGACTGTACTTTCCGTTTCTACGATTTCGGAAAGACAGGAGAGAATATACTCAAAATTAGCATCCGCCGTAAAATCATTTATTTCCTGATCCGCCACAAATTCCGTTCCTATCACAACCATTTTTGTGACAGACGTGTCATCATTTTCTTTTTCCACTGAAACCGAAAGGTAAAAAGGTCCGTCCACATCACCCTCCTCAGGCTCCAGCGTTTCCATTGTGGTTACATTCACCTTACTGTAAGCGTCATCGGACGTCATGAGCAGCGGTGTCAAGGTAATATGATCGGAATCATAATCCTCCGCTATGCTCAGGCCGCGGCACTGCGCCAGTAACAGCAGCCTGTTGTTTTCATAAAACTCCTTTGTCAGATCCGTATTCAGTATTATGGGTATCAAATAATATGGATAATCCTTATAATAGTACTCATCCTGTTCAAAAACCACACCGTCAGAAACCCTAAGACCATAATCGGAAAACAGTGATTCATACTGTTCCATATCCTCCGTACTGAATGCGACACAAAACACCCCTCTGCCGCCCTGATTCAAATATGCTCTGATCTTGTCGATATCCTGCTCGGAGTAATCCAGAATCGGCCCGCAAACCAGAATAGCCGCAGCATCCTCCGGCACACTGTCATACTGCATCAGATTCATTTTGCGAATTTCAATATTCATTTTGGATACCCGGTTCGTAAAAGCATCCGGCAGTTCATATTCTTCATGTCCGCTAAGCTCATATACTACCGGAATCTCATCACTGACTACATAGGTAATACCCGCTGTAATCTGTCCCTCCCCGTCAAATCCGGTCAGGATTTCATAATATTCATAGGTCGTATAATCCAGCTGATATGCGGATTCATAACAGTCGCTATAGGGAATCACTTTAAAACGTTCCTGCCCTACAATGATCAGCGAATTTTCCGCAAGCTCCTGCGTTGTATAGAAAGAAGCAAACTGCGGATATGAGGCAGGCGCCTTATAGCTTACATGAATGTGTTCGTTGAGTGCCTGATATCGTCCAAGCAGCATATCGATTGCCTGATCCGCATCGGCCTCATCCGCCAATACATAAATCGTAATATCCTCGTCGAGCTGCTCCAAAACTTCCTTCGTCGTTTCGGTCAGGGAATACATCTGCTCCGAGGTAATATCATATTCCGTCATCGTACGCGGCATCTGATCCAGCAGGACATGGATTCCCACGATCACAAGAAGAACAGCCGCAATTGCGCCAATGCTTTTACACTTTCCTGCCAAGCCCCGAAACAGATTCTTACGCCTGTTTTGTATCACAAACCATGTCAAAAACAGCATCAGCACAATGATGGACAGATAATATATGATTGCGCTAAGATCAATAATCCCATTCATCAGGGTATTCAGATGAATCGTAATATCAAAGACGTCGTTGAGAACTCCTGTCAGGCGATTTCCCACAGCGGTAAACAAACCTGTAATACTGGGCATAAAAGCGCAAATCATGAGCACCGCATAGGTTAATACCGCCGCAATTACCTGACTCTCCGTCAAAACCGACAAAAAGAAGCCGATGGAAATGCACGCCGTCCCGAACAAAAAGAAAGCTGCCAGCGCCAGCACATTTTCACCATACGGAACCGTTCCGTAAATTGCCGGCAGAAACATATAGCAGCCGAAGATCAGAACCACCATTGCAAGTATCGCCTCTATGGCGAGAAATTTTCCAAACAGTACTTTCCCTGTCCGTATCGGTGACGTAAACAGAAGCTGATCCGTCTTCTGTCTGCGCTCCTCCGACCAGATCCGCATCGTCAGGATCGGAACCAACAGCAGGACAAAAAACAAAACCCCGCTGATGGAATAAGCCAGATACGGGGAGCCGCCGCTCATATTGTAAAAGGTAAAATAAACTCCGAGAAAAAACAAAAGGACCGCCATAAAAAGCCATCCAAGACAGGAATGAAAATATCCCTTCCATTCCTTTTTAAATATTGTCAGCATATTCCGCATCCTCCTGATAGGATTTTTCGTGAATCTCAGTCTCTTTCAGAACTCCGGTTTCTTCCTGAATCTCGGTTTCTTCCTGAAATTCAGTTTTCTCCTGAATCTCAGTTTTCTCCTGAATCTCAGCTTTCTCCTGAATCTCAGCTTTCTCCTGAATCTCAGCTTTCTCCTGAATCTCAGCT
>CAYTIH010000006.1:34023-43774 GCA_964437825.1 uncultured Clostridium sp.
TCTACCCGATCTTCACTTTCATCCCGAATCACGGTTTCTTCCTGAAATTCATCTTTTTCCCGTACTTGATCCTCCGTTTTACTTTTTTCCGATGTCAGATTCAGGAACACATCCTCAAGTGACAGCTTATGCTCCGAAAGCTCCAAAATAGGGATTCTCTGATCAGCAAACAAATAGTAGATCCGTTCTCTGATATCACAGTCTGCCTTCGCAGTCAATTCATAGCAGAGTTCTCCGTTTTCCCTTTGTTCTTTACATTCATAGTCCGTAATTTCTTCGGCCCTGGAAAGCAGTTTTTCAATTTGGGCTTTCTTCCCTTTTACCACAATCAAAAGACACTGTGCGGCCTTCAGTATTTCCTCCAGATGTGCCTGTGTATCCTGTGCAATCAGTTTCCCTTCCGAAATAATCAGGATCTCATCACACAGCTCCTGTACCTCCGACAGAATGTGAGTGCTTAAAATCACCGTATGATCCTTGGATAGCAAACGGATCAGCCTGCGGATCTCTATGATCTGTTTCGGATCAAGACTGGCTGTGGGCTCATCGAGGATAATGATATCCGGGTATCCCAGAATTGCCTGTGCTATGCCCAGCCTCTGTTTATATCCCTTGGAAAGCCTTCTAATCAGGACCTTTCGATAATCCCTGATCCCGGTAAGCTCCATAACCTCTATTATACCGGTCCTTCTCTTTTTTTTCTCAATTCCCTTAAGACCGGCTGCAAATTCCAGATATTCCTGTACCGTCATGTCCGGATAAAGAGGCGGCACTTCCGGAAGATACCCGATTTTTTTCTTTGCTGCCTCCGGTTTTTTCTTCATATCGATTCCGTCAATATGTACCGTTCCCTCCGTAGCCTGTAAATACCCTGTCAGGATATTCATAGTCGTAGATTTTCCCGCTCCGTTAGGTCCCAAAAAGCCATATATCTTTCCTTTCTCTATGGTAAAGCTCACATGATCCACTGCCGTATGATTTCCATACTTTTTCACAAGGTCCACAACCTCTATCACGCTTGATTTCCCTCCTTACGTTATTTCTTTACCGACTATACCATATTTTAGTATATTGGACAAATGTGTCTTTCATATCTTTACTTTGTGAAAAATCCGTGAAAAAAAGGATGAATGCACAAAAGCACATTCATCCTTTTTCACAATACCTATCAAATTAATCCTTGCATCTGTCAAAATCGGGATTGTACTGATAAAAGTTTTTGGAATCCAAATCCTCCAGCTGCAGCCGCAGCGCTTCACCGAAACGCTGAAAATGATTGATTTCGCGCTGCCGAAGGAAGCGGATAGGATCTATAATATCGGGATCATCGATCAATCTCAGGATATTTTCGTAAGTACTTCTGGCCTTCTGCTCTGCTGCCATATCCTCCGTCAGATCCGTAATCGGATCGCCTTTAGACTGAAATTCACAAGCATTATGCTCAATTCCGCCCGCCGCCTGCGGCCAGAGTGCAATGGTATGATCCACATAATAAGGCGCAAAACCGGATTCTTCGATTTCTTCCATGGATAAATCCCTGGTCAGCTGATGAACGATTGTTCCGATCATTTCGAAATGTCCCAGCTCCTCCGTACCGATATCCGTCAGCACACCCGCCACTCTCCTGTTACCCATGGAATAACGCTGTGACAAATATCTAAGCGATGCACTAAGTTCGCCGTCCGGACCGCCGTACTGACTGATGATAACCTTAGCTGCTCTTGCATCCGGCTTCTTGATATTAATCGGATATTGCAGTCTCTTTTCATAATTCCACATCAGTCACATCCCCCTTCCCAAGGAAGCGGCATGCATTCCCAGTCCCATTTTACCCCGTACATATCCACATCCGCCGTAGACAGTGCGCAATATTTCTGGGCATATTCCTTTTTCGCCTCATTTAAAAGCTTCGTATAGTGTGTCAGATAATCCTGTGCATCCTGATCCTCCGGATGCGTATCTGCAAACAGCGACATATCCACAATAAAAAAGCTCAGAATACTGATATCCCGAAGCAGTTCACACTGTTCCCTGCTCATCTTGTCACATCCACAGCTCATGATACGCATCTCCTTCCCGTAAAAGGCTTATTCAGCTGTGGAAAAACCGTTCCATTCTGAAAGCCTTGTTCCAGATTGTCATATATTCTCGCGGTTCTCTGCCACGGTACATAAGCCATTGCTATCGCAAAACGTTCGATAGACTCCGGCTGCTCAAACGGACAATAATCCTTCATAGTATGTTTCCTTTCCTCTTGTTAATATAGAATATGTGCCCAAATCCCGTTTTGTTCAAAAAGAAAGGAATATTTTATGACGCATCCCCGAAATTTATGACTTTCCGATGCCGTTCTTTATACTTCCATAGACCGCTATCTGCTATCACCCATAAAAAACAACGCCACAGTTCCGGGACCGGAATGCGCACCAATCGTAGGTCCGATATGGTTAATCATAAAATTATGTATTCCAAACCGTTCCTCTATCTCGGCTTTTACCGCCTGCGCATCTTCAAGACAATCTCCGTGGCTGATAAATATGACGTCATTCATAGCCTTGCAGCTGCCCATTCTCTCTTCCATATAATCCACCAGCTTATGCAGGGATTTCTTTCTGCCTCTCACCTTATCAATCGCAATCAGATGTCCCTCGTCATCCACATGCAGAACCGGCTTAATATTAATCATGGTTCCCAGCACTGCGGTTGTCTTACTCACTCTGCCGCCGCGGTACAAATGATTCAGGTCGTCCACGGTAAATACATGAACAAAATGCAGTACATTGTCCCTGAGCCATTTTGCTGCCTCCTCGAAGCTTTTTCCTTCTTTCTGAAGCTGCACGGCACGATACACAAATAATCCCTCACCCATGGACGCACATAAGGAATCAATGACTTCAATCCTGATTTCCGGATTTTCTTCCATCATCTCCTGTGCCACCAGATTGGCATTGTTGCAGCTTCCGCTGAGTCCGGAAGAAAAAGAAAGATACAAAAGCTTCGGAGATTCTTTCAAATATTCGGCAAATTTCTTTCTGTACTGCTCCGGCGTCACCTGGGAAGTGGACGGCATACTGCCGTTTCTGACTTTTTCATAAAACTTTTTATAATCCAGATCATTCTCGGCTGTATAGCTTTCTCCATCCAGTGTATAGTTAAAAAACAACAAGCCCAGACGGTTTTCTTCAATGAAACTCATTGGTAAATCCGCTGTTGTATTCGTAATAATTTTGTAATCTGCCATTACTCATTTCTCCTTTAATCCTGATAGACCCATCATATCAAATACCACGCGCAATTTCAATTGATTTGCATGTTTTTTTGGCATAATTCAAATATTATGTTAACTATCAGATTTTCTTGAACTTTTCCTGGAATGACCATGGAAGAATTCGTCCCCATGGTCATTCTCTTTGAAGTCTGGCTTGTATTACAACAATATTATTTCATACTTTTTAATTGCCTTCTATACATTCTTTTCTTTAATTCTTTAAAATTAAAAGGAATCAGCGGATACAAATACGGTTTGCCCGAAAATGTCTTATTGGTTACCAGCGCAATCAACGCTAAAGCCACGCCTGCAAGATAGCCCGGCAGTCCGAAAGCAGCAGTCAAAATCAGCATAATAATCCGAAGGAACTTCAGTGCATAATCCAGTTCATAATTGGAATGTGTGTAATTGGCAACGGCAACAAATGCCATATACAAAATAACCTCCGCATTAAACCAGCCTGAATTGACCGAAAATTCACCAAGTACAAGACCTGCCATCACGCTGAGCGGCGTACTTAGCATGGAAGGCGTGTGCACAGCCGCAAGCCGAAGGCCGTCTATGGACAATTCCAATATCAAAAACTGCCAGATTAACGGAATATTGACGGTGTCCGTGACCTCAATAAATGCAAACGCCTCGGGAATCCACTGCGGATGATTTGCAAGCAGCAGAAAGGTCGGCGTCAGGAAAAATGTCACCATGGCAATGATCCATCTGGAAAATCTCAGATACGTACCGGTAATGGGCGGAAAATAATAATCGTCCGCATCTTCCAGAATATCGAAAATACTGGACGGAAAGATAATGGCCGAAGGAGAATTATCAACCAGAATGATAATATTTCCTTCCAGAATCTGGGCGGATGCCACATCCGGCCGTTCCGTAAACCGAAACTTCGGAAACGGATTATACCAATGATGATGAAACAGGCATTCTGCCAGGCTTTCCTGATTCATGGTCAGGGCATCCACCTTGATTTCATTGATTCTTGTTTTGATTTTTCTGAGGAAATCCCTGTCCACTCTCGAATTCATATAGCAAAGCACAATATCTGTTTTGGAGGTTTCTCCCGCATTACACATTTCCATGCACAAATCGGTGCTTCGGATTCTTCTTCGGATCAGCGCCGTATTAAATACGATTGTTTCCACAAAGCCGTCCTTAGAGCCCCTCAGCGCCTTATCCTTTTCGGGCTCGGAAACGTCCCTTGCCGGATAAGTTCTCGAGTCCAGCATGATAGCGCTGTCATAACCGTCAATCACCATGGCCAGAATGCCGCTAAGTACCATTGTCTCAATATTTTCCAACTTCTGTTCCAGATCCACTTCGACATAGGGCACCTTGCTTTTGAGCATTCCCCACGGCTCCGGCGGCATCTCCTCCGCTTTCATATCCATAAAATATTGAAGCAGCTTCTGCATCAGCTCATCCTTGCAAAAGCCGTCAATAAAAAAAATTGCCGCATCCCTTCCTCCGACCTGAATGGTACGATAGATCACATCAAAGCTGACATCCACTCCCAGTTCCTTCTTCAGCGTCCTGATATTTTCATTTACATCCTTACTAATCACCGTCTGTTTCATAAAAAAACTTCCTTTCTGCATTCTTTATAAAGAATTGCCAGAAAGGAAGCTTTTATTCAGTCCTTTATCTCTTTAATTCTTTCCGGTGCTGCCAAAGCCGCCCCTGTCCGTTCCCCCGAGCGTTTCCGTCTCCTCGAAAACAATCTTAGGCTGATTTTTCATAATACGGAACTGACAAATTCTGTCGTTCACATGAATTTCCGTATCGCGCAGAGCATACACCGGCATTTTCCATTCATCATGATCCCCGCAATAGCTTCCGTCGATAACGCCCTGATGATTGGTCTGAATGATTCCGAAGTTCTTGAATGTGGAGCTTCTCGGTACAATATGCGCTTCATACCCTTCCGGAAGCTTCATGGCAACGCCAAGAGGAATCAGCTTAAATTCTCCCTGCTTTAAAACCACATCCTCTGCAGCGCGCAGATCAATCCAGTCGGATTTACCGTCGATATAACTAAGCTTTTCTATTTTGTCGGTAAAATATTTGATTCGAATGGTTTCCATACTGATTCCTTTCCTCTCATAATCTTTTCGGTAATTGTAAAATTTATCTCTAAGCATAATCCTGACAATGAAGTATCGGTATCTGCGGCGTACCGGAATGCAGTGTCTTTTGCACATCAATCACTCTCTGATTGCTGCTTCCCTTCCATAAAAGCTTCGCATCCTTGAGATCCGCTTGAAATTCACCGTCCACAAGGACATCCACATACTGCATGACAGGATCATTGTAAAGCGTCTCCCAATCAGCCCCCGTATACAGCCAGATCGTTTTTTCAGGATACTTCTCTCTGATTTCCTGTATCAAATCCTTGATATCCGCTCGATTAGCAGAATGCATGGGATCGCCGCCGGACAGCGTAATTCCCGATATATAGGGCTTATCCAACTGCTCAAAGATCTCTTTTTTCGCCTCCTTGTCAAATGCAAGCCCCCCGTTTGGATCCCATGTAATCGGATTATGGCATCCACTACAGCAATGCTCGCAGCCGGACACCCATAATACAACCCTGAGTCCGTCGCCGTTTAGCATATCGTCTTTTGTTATGTTATGATATCTCATAGACCCGCTTTCCCGCATGGCCGCTTTATACGCAGCCAAAATCCTTCCTACATGGATTTTCTCTCATGAATTTCCGACATTTTATGATCACTTAGCCTGCTGTCCCCATGCACTCTGGAATACGCCAGATAGCCGTTCATACGGTCAATTTTGGTCAGATTCCTGCTGCCGCATACCGGGCATACGTCCATTTCCAATTCCTCATGCCCACAGTCATCACAATAAGCAAGGGATAAATTAACTCCTTCATAAAAGCCCATATCCATAGCCCTGCGGATCAGTGTCTTGATTGCCTCAATATTATAATCAATCGGATATTTCACATACTGGATCTTGCCGCCGTTACTAAGCTCCCAGAAACGATACTCCAGATCCTGTTTTTCAATCGGTGTAATATCCTCCGTAACATGACAATGGAAGCTGTTGCTCACATAATCCCTGTCGGAAACGCCCTCGACAATACCGTATTTGGAACGGAACTGCTTAACCTGAAGTCCGCAGAGATTCTCGGCAGGCGTACCGTAAATCGCATACAGATTGCCGTCTTCTTCCTTGAATTCATTAATCCTGCGGTTAATATGCTCCAATACCTCAAGCGCAAACTGACCATCCTCTACCAGAGACTTTCCGTTATAAAGCTCCTGCAGTTCATTAAAAGCCGTTATGCCAAAGCTTGCGGTTGCGGTCTTTAAAATCGGTTTGATCTTATCATGCAGGCCCAAATGTCCGCCAAGAAAGCCGCCTTCACAGTAAGCAAGCGGATTCGTCGATGCCCGCATTTCTCCCAGATACGCATAGGTTCTGATGTGAAGCTGCCTGATCAAATTCAAATAATAATCCAATACCTCATAGAAATCCCTGCTTTCCTGTCTGGCTTTTGCCAGAATCATCGGAAGATGCAGCGAAACTGCGCCTATATTAAATCTTCCTACAAATACAGGTGTATCCTGATCGTCCGCAGGATGCATACCCCCTCTTTCGTACCACGGGGACAGAAAAGCACGACAGCCCATGGGTGAAATTACTTTCCCGTACTGCTTATACATACTGGCAATGTATCCCTTTCCGGTCAGACTCAGCCAATCCGGATACATGGTCTTAGCCGAACACTTTACACCCGCGTCAAACACATCTTCAAGGGGCTTGCCCGGGCCATGCAGGTTTTCGTCATATAAAAAGACAAGCTTCGGGAACAGGACCGGCTTCTTGCATTCTTTCCTTCCCTGTCCGCCTTTTCTGACATTCAGCATGGTAATGGTCGCCATTTTCTCAAACGGCTTTGTGCCGATCCCCGCAGTCATGGTAATGAACGGATAATCCCCCCTGCTGCTTGCAACCGTATTGAATTTATACTCCCATCCCTGAAATCCCTGCTCGAAATCACGCTGCACATCCTTTAATGCTTCCTGCTTTGCGCGCTCCTCCCCGATGCCCAAATTCTGATATTTATCAATATATTTGTTATAGGACTTCTGTGCATACGGTTCTAAAATCTTGTCCACTTCCGGCACGGTAAAGCCGCCATACTGCTGACTGGCAGCGCTCAGTACGATATCTCCGATCACATCAAACGCAACATCCAGCGTCTTCGGCTCATTATACCAGATATTCCCCATTTCAAAGCCGCCTTTTAATACATGCTCGACATCAAACAGACAGCAATTCATGGTATCCCTTCTTGCACTCATATCATGAACATAAATATAACCGTCCCTGCACGCCTGTATTTCCTCGGTGGTCATAAAAAATTTCTGATACAGTTCTTTATTAAACTGATTAAAAATCAGGCTTCGCTTGGTGGATACCAATGCGGAATCCGTATTGGCATTTTCCTTATCTCCCACATACATAATGGACTGACTCTTTTTATAGACATCATCCATCATTCGTACAAAATCCTGTTTATAATTTCGGTAATCACGGTAGCTTTTGGCCACAATGGGCTTTACTTCTTCCAGTGCGCTCTCCACAATATTATGCATGATCGGAATCGGAATCTCAGGCGTATCCAACTCATCCACCTTATCAACCACATAACGACAAATCTGTTTCTTTTCCTCAACGGAAAACTTGGTTAATGCACGATAAGCGGATTTGCCTACAGCATTAATAACTTTTTGCACATGAAATTCCTCGGTACTGCCGTCCTTCTTAATCACACGTACCGGCTTCTTCGTCTGAAACAATGCCTCGTAGTCAAGTTCCTCTTCAACATGATTTTCTATCACATCACTTAAATTGCCCATAAATTCTTTGCTCCTCTCGGACATAACAATCATGGATTGATCCTATCTGTATCCCGGAAAAGTTCCTGAATCCTTACAGGGACTAGTACTTTATTTCGTGCCCAGTTAACATAAAATCACCATATCTTGTGTCGTTATCATCTAGTATAAAGAAACCCCATATTCATGTCAACCACTATGCCATGTAAAAAACTAACAAAAAAAGAGGCAGGATTTTTTACAGCTCCTGCCTCAGAAAGGTACTTGACAAACGAAAATTGTCTTATATGGTTTATTTCAGGATACCGCTTCGATCGATTACCCCGATTAACTCCTGTATTTTTTCTACCGGCAGCACCAGCGCAAAACGTACATGGCCTTTTCCAAGGCTGCCAAAGCTGCTTCCCGGCGTGCATAATACGCCGGCTCTTTCCATCAGTTCCATGACAAAGCCGGTATCGTCGTCCCCGAATTTTTCCGGAATCCGTCCCCACGCAAACATCGTTCCCTCACTGTCCGGAATATTCCAGCCGATCCTGCGAAGGCCTCCGCAAAGGGCATCCCTTCGTTTTTTGTACTCGCCGCACTGACGGATAATCGTATCATCCGGTCCGTTCAATGCGGCAATTGCGCCGTATTGTACCGGAAGAAAGGTACCGTAATCAATCTGGCTGCGTAATTTTTTGAAATTTTGCACAATTTCCTGATTTCCTACAAGGAAGCTGACTCTTGCTCCGGTATAATTATAGGATTTTGAAAGGGAATAAAACTCTACGGCCGTCTCCTTTGCTCCTTCATAGGACAAAATAGATCGTCCTACTGCGGCATCATATACAATATCGGAATAGGCGTTATCATGAATGATAATAATATGATGCTTCTTTGCCCATACAATCACTTCTTCATAAAAGCTTGCAGGAGCACATTTGCAAACCGGATTTAACGGATATGACACAATCATAAACTTGGTCTTTTCCAGTATTTCCTCCGGAATTTTATCAAGTTCGGGCAGATATCCCTGATCCTCAATCAGATCATAGGTCACTATTTCGGCCCCTGAAAGGGCGGGGCCTATAGAAAAAATCGGATATCCCGGATTCGGAGCCAAAACCACGTCCCCCGGATCGCAAAGAGACAGCGCAATATGCGCAATTCCCTCCTGAGAACCATAGACTGACATGATTTCTTCCTGCTTCAAGCTCACTCCATACCGCTTACGAAATCTATTCTGCAGGGCAGTGATCAGCTCCGGCAGATCTCTGAGTGCATACTTATAATTTTCAGGATCCTTTGCCGCTTGTGATACTGCCTCCCTGATATGTAACGGCACCTCAAAATCCGGCGTTCCGACTGACAGATTATATACGCTGCGCCCTTGCCGAATCAACTCCAGACGTTTTTCGTTTAAAACCTGAAATATTCCTTCTTCAAATTGTTCCATGCGCTTTGCATATGAAAATTCCATGTCTTCGTTCCTGCCTTTCCTCATACCTATATCATACGATTTCACGATGTTTCTTTTTTGGAATCTCTCTTTTTACGAATCTTTCTTTTACGAATCTTTCTTTTACGAATCTTTCTTTTACGAATCTTTCTTTTACGAATC
>CAYTIH010000006.1:43874-57734 GCA_964437825.1 uncultured Clostridium sp.
TCGTTCTTTTATGAATCGTTCTTTTATGAATCGTTCTTTTATGAATCGTTCTTTTATGAATCGTTCTTTTTCATGCTCTAATCTTTATAGAAGCTTAGAATTTGATTCAGATACTCCCGATACTGATTTCTTACCGAAACAGGACTTACGATCCTAACGCCTGTTCCCAGTCCGGCAAGCCAGCCAAAAAACTGATTGCTGATCATCACATTCACATGGATGGTAAAGGTTCCGTTTTCCTTTTTATGTAACTGAATGTTCCTGCCAAACCGGTCAAAAACAACACCGCTGTAGTCATCTGCAAATTCTAAAAGCACCGTTTCTTCCGGTCCCGCAAACATATGAAAGGTCTTTTGGCAATAGGCGGCCAGATCAAACGCTTTGAATTCCTCTGCGCCCTGACGGTCTTCCTTTTCCGTTTTGATGGCATGCATCCTGTCCACACGGTAATGTCTGATTCCGCCAGCCTCATGATCGTATCCGATCAGATAATAACAATCATCATTCCAGGTCAGCGCCCATGGACTGATTCTGTAACGCCTTCCGTCCCGCTTAAACTTTTCCTGTTTATCCACGGTTATGACCACATACTGAAAAGAAATCATTTTCCGCATGCCGATGGCTCTATGGATCTCATCAACCAGATAATAAATACTTTCATTATCCGTTTTCACACGATTCGCTACGAAAACCTGCCGCTGCAGCTGCACTGCCTCGGGTTCTCCGGCAAGGGATTCCAACTTTTTGATAAATTCCCTGGACTTCTTGGTCGTAATGAATTTTGAGGACTGCACCAGATCCACTAAAAGCTTAAGCTCCGGCAGCTCGAATGTTCTGGAGGCAAGATAATATCCGCCATCCTGCCTGGATTTCACATATTCAATATCATATCCGAACTGTACCAGGGAATCGATATCGGCATAAACGGTTTTTCGTTCCACGCTGATCCCCTGCGCGGCCAGATACTCGATCAGTTCCTTTGTGGATGCCGGGTGCGCCTCATCTGTTTTTTTCTCCAAATATTGCAACAGATACAATATCTTCAGCTTTTGCTTTGCCGATTTTGCCATAGGATCCCCCCTCTACATGTAAGCTACATGTAACCCACATGTAAGCTACATATAAAAAGCATCCCGGCCGGGATGCTTTTACTCGCACATCACTAAAATCACTCCTGATCAGAAACCGGAACTGCTTTCTGATCCTCCTTTGTATTTTTGCTCTTACGCCATTTAATACCGATAAAGATACCGGCGCCTGCAACAGCTGCGTATACAATAAATACCAGTACATAACTGAAAAACATTCTGAAAAACTCTATCAGATTACTCATATCATCAATCCCTTCTTTCCTAAAATCATATCATTCTGCCCGGCAATCGTCAATACTTTCATGATAGGACGCCCTCCACTTTCCCGTTTTCACAAAATCCGCAGCCATATTCTGCGCGTCCTCAATGATACTCCTTTCATAGCCCATGATTTCCAAAAGCTTGATTGCATTTCTTGTTGTCGCACATCCCTTTTTTAATTCATAATTAAAGCGGATATCTCCCTCCTTCACATCCTCCTCAAAATGATAGTTACGATACTCCTGTTCCAGAAGGTGCGTCAGCTCAATATCATGTGTCGCCGCAAAGCAAAATACATGAACTGTATGGAAGTATTTCATAATCTGTGCGGACGCCGCAATCCGTTCCACCGTATTGGTTCCCCGAAGCACTTCATCCACAAAGCATAAAGTCCGCTGACCGGATCTTGCCTTGGCCGCGTCAAGGATCCGCTTCAACGCCCGGATCTCCGCCATATAATAGCTTTCTCCTGAGTCCAGATCATCCCGAAGCGCCATGGAAGAATAGATTCTGAAATGCTCAAGCTGCATCCGTTTTGCAAGCGCCGTATGCATTCCCTGCGATAAAATAACATTAATTGCCACCGACTTTAAAAACGTGGATTTACCGGAAGCATTGGACCCCGTAACCAAAACTCCTTCCCGTTCCTGAAAGCTACAGGCAACCGCATGTTCTATGAGCGGATGATACAGCTCCTCACAGGCAATTCCCGACCGCTCCTCAAACACGGGAACGCAGCATACCGGTACACTCCTTCGGTATTCTCCCACACAGATCAGATATTCCAGATATCCCATTTGGGTATACAACAAATCCAGCTTGTCCTGCTTTTTTCTGACCGCCGAAAGCATCTGGTTAAATTCGATCAAATTAACATGCGTAATCATTTTCAGGTAATCCGCTGCGATCGAAAACGGATCGCCGCTGCCCGCATTTTCCCCCATCATGAAAAAGGTATGCCTTGTAACGGACCGCATATCCTTTATGTTTTCCCTCATGGCATCCAGATATTCCTTTATCTGCTCCGGTCCTTCGGAAAGCAGTTCGTCCGCCCCGTTTAAAAACCGGAGAATGAAGGAAAAGCTCACCAGATACGGTTCATCCTCGCTCCGCTCCCTCAAATAAGAAAAAATCTGATAGATCATAATCGCAATAAACGCGGTAATTCCTACGGAAGGCGCAAAGATACAAATTCCGACCGCAGCAAGATATGCCGCAAGAGCCGCATAATGCCGCACATTGCTTCGTTCCCCCAGATTATCCAGAAAATCCAGATACTGATACAGGGAATACTTCCCGGTGTGTCCGATTTTTGCAAACATTACCTGCAGCGCAACACGCTCCTTTTCGTGTTCCTGAAAAAAACGAATATACTCCTCCTCTTTTTCCGTCAGAGCTTCCTGTCCCTTTGTCAGCTCCGGACATCGTAAGCGGTAATACAGATATTCTTCGCCGCAGGCGCTGTGCATATAATTGACTTTCTGATACACCTGATCCATGGACAGATCATTCCAAGTAATATCATCCACATAATATTCTTTTTTATGTTTCTCATAGTATTTTCCAAGATTATAATACCGATCAGGAAATTCCTGCTTCTCCTTTGGTTTTCCGTAATTCTGCTTTAACCTCAGAACAAACATTTTCTGCCTCTGCTTTTCATCGATATGGCCTTTGACATAAAAGGCGATTAAAAACAGAACCAGCACACCCAAAAAAATAATTACTTCCATGCTGTCTTATTCTCCGAATCTTCCTTCTTCTAAACCGATCTGATGATCCGATCCGCAATCCGCTCCACCTGGGCATAAAGCTCCGAGGGCTTTACTCCTATATGATATACGCCATCCTCATACAGAATTTTTCCCGCTACCATCGTCATTTTTACGTTGGAAGGATTTCCGCTATAAACCAGATTTCTGGCGAAATCATGAAACGGATGCATGTTTGGTTTCCCGGTATCAATTCGTATCAAATCCGCATCCATACCAACCGCAAGGCAGGTCGTTTCCGTCAGCCCCATCAGCTGCGCTCCGTGAACGGTTGCCATCTGCAATACCTGCTGCGCATCCACAGCGCCGGCATCCTTTTCCCGAAGCTTGGCAAGTCCTGCCGTCAGATACATCTCCCGGAACATATCAAGCGCATTATTGCTGGCAGCGCCGTCCGTTCCGATTGCAACCTTCACTCCGTGCTCAAGCAGCGCTTTCACAGGAGCTGTCCCGCTGGCCAGCTTTACATTGGAGCCCGGATTTGTCACGATACCGACTTTCCGCTCTCTGAGCAAATCCATATCATTTTCCGTCAAATACACACCATGAAAGCCCGCGCCTCCATGATACAATAATTCAAGACTGTCCAGATATTCCACAGGCGACATTCCGTGTCGCCTGCGGCAATCCGAAACCTCCTTCTCCGTCTCGGCAAGATGCATATAAACGGGAGCACTGTATTTCAGGGAAAGCCCTGCAATTTCACGAAGGATTTTTTCATCCGTTGTATATTCGGCATGAAAACCGAGTTGATAGCTCATCAACGGATGCCTGTCGTTCAAGCGCAGGAAAAACTGTTCTAATTCCTCGGGAGAATGCGTAAAATTATTGACCGTCCCGCATTGCACGCAGCGCATTCCGCATTCAATAAAAGCATCCGCAATCCTGTCAGGTGCCAGATACATATCGAAAACTGCGGTAATCCCCCCGGAAACATATTCCAGAATAGCCAGTTTGGATAATACCGCAATATCCTCCGGCTTCAACCTTTCCTCCATTGGAAATATCTGTTCTTTCAGCCATCGGTCAAGCGGCAGATTTTCCGCGCTGGTACGAAACAGACTCATGCCGGAATGGGCATGGGCATCCTTCAATCCGGGCATCAGAACATCTCCGCCTATATCAATCGATTTGTCAAATCCATGAGGCAGAATTTTACACAGCCGCATATCGGTCTCCATCTCCTGATAGCCGGAGGGATGCCCTATATAAACAATCTTTCCGTTTCTAACCCAGAGCTCATGATTTTCTAATATCCTGCACCCATCCTCCATGGGCATGATATTTGCATGAAACAATCTGATATTCAATCAACATCCTCCTGATCCGCCATCATACAAATTGTGAATTATCCTGCGTCATCCGATCTGTTCCAGATTAGCGGGGCCAAAGCTATCCGGCAATAACTGCTCAAGCGTCTTTTCTATATACTCATGTTCATTGCGTACCACCAGAACCACAAATTCGGAAGGCTCTGTAAACTCCCGAAGCACCTGCCTGCATACACCGCACGGAAATGCATATTGAAGTCCGCAGTCTTTTGGCCCTCCTGCTATGGCGATTCCCCGGAAACTACGATAGCCTTCCGAAACCGCTTTAAATACCGCCGTCCGCTCCGCGCATACGGTCGGCGTATACGCTGCATTTTCTATATTGCAGCCGGTAAAAATGTTGCCCTCTTTCGTCATCAATGCCGCCCCGACACGGTAATTCGAATAAGGACTGTAGGATTTTTCTCTTGCGCGAATTGCACTGCGTATTAACAATTGTTTTTCTTCCGATGATAATGTAACTAGCATTCCTTCATATCCTCCACGCAGGAAGCTACCAGGGACTTAAAATACGGTGCGGCCTTCGCTCCGGCTTCCTGTACTTCCTCATGTGACAGCGGCTTATTACTGATTCCGGCCGCCAGATTACAGATGCAGGAAATTCCACAAATACGCATTCCCATATGCTTTGCCGCAATCGCCTCTACAACGGTACTCATTCCGACTGCATCCACGCCGAGCCGTTTCAGCATCTGAATTTCGGCAGGCGATTCAAAGGACGGACCCGTCAGCTGCGCATAAACGCCTTCCTTGATCAGGATTCCCTTCCGGGATGCATTTTTTCTGATAATTCTCTGAAGCTCATAATCATAGACCCCCGTCATATCCGGAAATCTGGTGCCAAGCTCCTCCACATTCTCACCGATCAGAGGATTCGGCGCAAAGCAGGAAATATGATCCCTGATCAGCATGAAATCCCCCGGTACCATATCATCCTGTATTCCCCCCGCTGCATTGGTCAAAAATAAAATTTCGGCCCCCATCAGCTTCATCAGTCTGACCGGTAATACCACGTCGGAAATAGGATATCCCTCATAATAGTGTACCCGTCCCTGCATACATACAACCGGAACATCACAGATATAGCCAAACACAAACCGTCCCTTATGTCCCGGAACCGTGGATACCGGAAAGCCCTCTATATCCTGATAAGGAACAACGGCGGAAACCTTGATATCCTCCGCAAAATCTCCTAGTCCCGATCCCAGCACCAGCGCAACCTTCGGTACGAAATCCGTAACGCCGCGTACACAGGCCAGGCATTTTTGCAATTTTTCATATTCTTGATTCATGATTGTCCCCTCCTAAGCGATATGATCAAAGAATTGCCCTGATATAATCGGTCAGCACAGCTGCCGCTCTCTCATGACTCTTTTTCCCCGGATGGCATCTGGCTCCCACAGTTTCCTGCGTAGTATCCGGAAGTAATAAAAAGGACACCTTTTCATCCTGCGCTTCACACTGATAACGATACACAGCCTCTTTGATCAGCCCCATCATCGGCGCTCCAAGCATACCGTACGCCCAGATCAGATGTGCACTGGGATTTTTGGTACGCAGAAGTTTCAGAAAATCAATGACTCCCTGTCTGAACCTTTCCGCATCCGCCTCTCTGACCGAGCCGTCTTCCTCTTTATGCTGTTTAAAGGTCTCACCCGTTACAGGATCCTCCCACTCGGGCTGTTCCAATGCACCTCCATCATTTGTGCCTAGATTAATAACAACGACGTCAGGCTGCCAAAGTGTAAAATCATAGGGCTGATCCGCCCCCAGCACATGATTACGTTTTCCCTTCAGCACGCCGCATAGCTGTTCATAGTACTTCGGCAAAGAGCAGTTGGGATTGTTATCCCAGCCGGATACCACTCCCCATCCGCTTTGGGATATAATATGACATTCCGCATTACAAGCATCGCTGACCAGCGATGCATAATCGTGAACACTGGAAAAAAACATGGAAATCCAGTCATTTTCTTCTTTTGCTCCGATTGTGCCTTCCCCTGATGTGATGCTGTCTCCGATAAATTCTATTTTATAAGGTCTGTCCTCTACAGGTTCAAACGCTCCATCCGTCCTGACCGCATGAATTTGAAGCTTTGCGCCCGGATCATCCGACATTGCCTGCAGATCCCGCATAAATCGGATATTCTTGACACAGCCCGCATCCATATTCCGGAACAGACACATCCAATATCTGCCTTTTGACAGCATTTGCCGACTGACATGCGCTCCGTTTACAAGAACACTTCCCCACAGTTCATAGGTATCATAATCCGTCTCGATCTCCAGCCATAGCTCCGAAGCTCTGACATTCAGTTCTATGCCGCCGCCAGTCCAGAAAACCGTCAGCGGTTCCAGATTTCCGTTGGTACGCCCCCATATTTTCAGGCAGCTTTGATCTATTTCATTTAATTTGTATTCTTTTAGCTGTTCCATTTGAAATCTTCCTTGTGTTTTATTTTGAGGTGTCTGACGACATTATAGCACACCTAACCCCAAAAAGGACACCAAATGGTGTCCTTTTTATAAAATATGCATGATTATAATTGTTTGAATTAATGTGTCACAAAGAACATAATTGCAAACAGAATGGAAACAACCCAGGTACCTGCTTTGATTTCCTTAACTTTTCCGGTGAATAGCTTGATTAATACGTAGGAAATCAGTCCGAGTGCGATACCATAGCTGACATTGTATGCAAAGGGCATAATTGCTACGGTTAAAAATGCCGGTACTGCAACCTCCGTATCCTTCCAGTCAATTTCTCTCACACAGTTCATCATCAGAATGCCGACGAAAATAAGTGCTGCCGCAGTTGCACATCCCGGAATCAGCCGTGCAATCGGACTTAAGAACATTGCAATAAAGAATAATACTCCAGTAGAAATAGCAGCAAGACCGGTTCTGCCGCCCTCTGCGACACCGGCAGAAGCCTCTACGAATGTGGTAACCGTAGAAGTACCGCAAACCGCACCACAGGTAGTTGCAATCGCATCTGCAAGCATTGCCTTCTCCATATTGGGAACTTCGCCTTCCTTAGTCAGGAGATTTCCTCTTGCGCACGCACCGTACAGGGTTCCGAGTGTATCAAACATATCAACCATACAGAAAGCAAGTGCAGTTGTAACAATCAAAATAATCAGATCCGGCATGGAATGACCGGCATCCAGGTATGCGGAAAAATCAAAGCCCTCTGTAAATACCTTAAAAAACGACTGCTCGAAAAAATCGCCAAAGGCACTAAACGGATTAAAGCTTAAGTTTTTTATAAAGCCGTCATAAAAACCTGATACGGTAAAACCGAGAATATAATATACAACCGTCCCTCCGAGAATCCCCCAGAGTACGGAACCCTTTACTTTTTTCGCAGACATAACGGCAATTGCAATCAGTGCGAAAATCGTAACCAGCATCGGCATTACGCTGCCCCATGTAGCAGTTCCGTTGAGCAGGTTAAAGGATGCGAATGAGGAACAGGTGGAACTGGGAACGATGAGTCCTGCTCCCTGAAGACCGACATACGCAATGAACAGGCCGATACCTGCCGGGATCGCAACTCTGACACTCGCCGGAATCGCCTCGAATATTTTCCTGCGAAGTCCTGTTACAGTCAGAATAATAAAGACAATACCGTCTAAGAGTACCAGTACCAACGCATTTGCATAGGTCAATCCAAAACCAAAGCATACGGTATAAACAAAGAACGCATTTAATCCCATGCCGGAAGCCTGCGCCAGCGGCAGATTCGCCAGCAGACCGATCAGTACCGTACCAATTACCGCGGAAATTGCTGTTGCAATATAAACCGCATTATAGGAAACGGTTCCAAGTTCGGCAAACATTCCTGCATTTACCATCAGAATGTAAGCCATTGCCATGAATGTGGTAAGTCCGGCCAAAAGTTCTGTTTTGACTGTAGATCCTCTTTCAGTTACCTTGAAAAATTTCTCCATGTGTGTCTCTCCTTTTTCATTCATATAGTTCCTTATATGGTTACTATTAACACTCAAAAGAGTAACACATTTTCAGCAATTATGCAATTCCCCGAATGCCTGCCGCTTTTTTCTGCCGCTAAATAATAATACATACCATTTTTCCGTTGCTGTCATTTACGATCTGCTGCATCGTATCCTGAAGCTTGGTCTGGCATTCTTCTCCCAGTTTTTCAATTTTGTCCTGAATTCCGTCCTCCACCAGCTGTTCCACTGTTTTTCCGAAAATATTGGTATTCCAGATGCCGTTTTCCGTATCCGCCTGACTGTGTATAAATCCAATCAGATCCTTTGCCTGTTCTTCGGTTCCTACAATAGGAGCAATCTCCGTTTCGATATTGGCGCGAATCAGATGCACGGAGGGGCTGAGTGCTTTCATCTTGACGCCGAATTTATTTCCGTGACGAATCACTTCCGGAGAATCCAGCGTGATCTCATCCTTTTCAGGCAGAACGACGCCATATCCTCTCTGCTTTACACTCAAAACGGCTTCCGCATATTTCTCATATTCGTTTTTCTGTCTGGAGATTTCCTTCATTTTGTTCAGGAATTCATATTCTCCGGATACGTTTTCTCCAAGGATTTCACTCAGCATCCGATAATAATAGGAATTCTCCACGGACAAGTCAAAGCCCGCGCTGCCGTCGGAAAAATTGATTCCCTCCTGCTTCATTTTTCGAATGTACGGATTGTCGTCCTCTCTGCCTGCCATCGCCTCCTTCAGCGTTCTCATATTGCTTACCGGCATCGCAAAGGATCTGACATATTCTATAATTCCCTTTTTGAGCTCGTCATCCTCGCTTAAAATGCCGACCCATTTCGGCATGTAAAAATTCATGCATTTTACGGGAAACTCCATCAAAATCTGTTCCATCAGCATATGAATATCTTCTTTTTTCAGCTGCTCCACATTGATCGGAATCGCATGCACCAGAAATTTCTCCTCCAGCTCCGCAGCAACCTTCTTCGCATCCTCGCTGTAGGGCTTTGAAGAATTTACAAGCACCAGAAAAGGCTTTCCGATTTTCTGCAGTTCCAGTATGGTTCTTTCCTCCGCTTCCTTATAATTCTCCCTCGGTATCTCGGAAAAACTTCCGTCCGTTGTAATGACCATGCCTATGGTGGCATGATCCTTAATTACCTTTTCCGTACCGATTTCAGCCGCCTGGGTAAACGGAATCTCCTGCTCAAACCAGGGCGTATGCACCATACGCTCCTTTTCCTCCTCCATATGACCGGCTGCGCCCTCTACCATATAACCGACACAGTCAATCAGTCTTACCCTGATCTGCACATCATCCAGAAGTTTCAGCTTTGCGGCTTCTTTCGGAATAAATTTCGGCTCCGTTGTCGTAATGGTCTTGCCTCCGGAGCTTTGCGGAAGTTCATCCAGCGTTCTGGCTTTCTCATGCTCATCCGTTATCAGCGGCAGCACCAGTTCATCCATAAAGCGTTTGATAAAGGTTGACTTTCCGGTCCTGACAGGACCTACTACACCGATATAAAGCTCTCCTTTCGTGCGGACATTCATGTCCCTGTAAATGTCATATGTATTCATCCGGTATCCGGATCCCGCTCCATTGTCCATAAAAAAACCTCCTGCAAATACTACTCCATGTATATGCAGAAGGTTTCTCCGTTAGAAGAACATAGATTCAAATTTTCAAAAAGATCCGTGTGTCTACTCCGGTATACCGTAAAGTACACCTCTTGAGCCCGTTGCTATAAAGAATCTGCCAAAGGTACGGCAGTCTCCGTCAATGCTGTTGATTTCTCCAAACATTTGTCTGTCCGTATTGATACGCTCCGCACTCGCAAGCTCATCAAAGCTGCGGTAAAATCCATAGACGCCATTCACCTTGCCGCAGAAATAAATCGCCTTTTGATCCTTTTTATAATTACTCCCCGGAGACAAAAGGCCAAGTCCCACACGGTATACCGCATCCTTCTCATGAGAAAGCTTTTTCAGCAAAATCTCATCTTGTTCCTTGTCATAAGTATATTTCCACAGGCCTCCCTCGGAAACCGCCATATAGAATACGCCGCTTTTTCCCGCTTCTCCGCGGATTTCCGTTTTATTCCTGGTATCTATGAGACCAAATTCAACCTCCGGAAAGGATGCCGTAATGCTCCTCTGGTAAAAGCTTATGCCGCCGTCCCTGCTGATATACATTTTGGAGGCATCTCCAAATCCGTAAAAAAGTTCGGAATCCGTCCGGTCGGAAAACACCTTCATTCTGCCCTCTGTAACTTCTGCTCCGTTTAGATCAAATACCCGTACTTTTTGAAAGGTAAGTCCCTGATCCTTGCTCACAATAACTCCCTCAATCGGCAGCATGATCATATCGGCGACGGACCAGACAATAGTCTGCGTATCCGGGCTTAATGCCGCCCAGCCGGAATTGGTATTGGGATTCTCGATTCCGTGAAGCTGCCTGTCCAGATAATCGGAAATCCCAAACGGCATCGGAAGGTGCTCAAAGCTCCTGCACTGATCCTTTGACAGGATCAGTCCTCCCTTGGTATGTCTTGTCCAGTTTCCTCTGGGTGTTACTATCACAGTCTCCGGCTCATCATCCGAGAAATCCGCATTGATACAGGTAATGTAGCGGTTACCCTCCGCATCGGCGAAGGAATTCTCACAGGGTCTGTCCACATCCTCAAAAGCAAAGCCGCCCAGATCCCCTACAATATCAATACATTGAACCCGTCCCCCCGTAGGACTGTATACATTCAGATGCACGGTTTCCTCAATTCCGTTGCAGCAATCGGAAAAGCTCCGGTCAGCCTGCAGCAGATTTTCACTTCTGAACACGCCGGTGCCGGAATTAAACCATACCTCATCCGGACAAAACGGGTTGATTTTAATATCACTGAGCCAATGAATCAGCGAACGGCCCCCATTGTACTCTTTTTTCATATACGGAGCATGGAAATGCATATTGCCGATTTCCAGATCATGCAAAATAACCTGCCAGTTTTCACCATAGTCCGCCGACAAATAAATCTTGTCCCCGTTACTTCGGCAAATCGTACTCAGTACCAACAGTCCCGGCTTGGACGCACAGGAAGAAATCCCCGAAAAGCCGAAATTATAAGCGGCATGATGATGGTCTTTTTGGCCCTCCACTAACGGAAATAGCAATTCATCCTCAAGTCTGGGGTCCCTTTGCGCAATTAAAACGGTATTGGAGGCATTCGGCGTAATCTCTTCCCATGATGAAATTCTTCCTCCGGAAAGGAAATCATACCTGACCACCCGTCCGCCCAGCGTATCTCCGGAATCACAGCTGTATCCGTTTTCAACTACATAGGAGTTCTTTCCGGTATTGGCAAAAGTGACATATAAATATTTTCCGTCATAGTCATAACGCTGTGCCACAAGTCCCGACATTCTGGATTCTTCAAAAAAATAATGCTCCGGTTCGGACAGCTGTTCAAAGCTTGTTCCCTGATCATAGGAAACATAAAGAGAATGCCCCCTTTGACCGTCACTTGTTTTTGTAGTAACGCCGGCGCTGCCCACCACCAGACAGTGATCCTCGGGGCTTACAAATACAAACGTCAGATACTGCTCCCCGCAGACATCCTTAACCGTCCATGTCTCTCCCCTGTCATGAGATATCAAAAAACCGTTTTGCTGGCTTGCAAAATAAAGCGTATCAGGATCCTTCTGCGATACCACCAGACGCATCCCCGTGCCTCTTCCGTTCAGATTGCCGTGTACCGGAACCGGAATAGTACGATAAACAAAATGCTCCCCGTAATCCTCGGATACGGCAAGCGTACCTTTTCCTTTCTCCCATACGCCCGATGCAATATATAAACGCTCCGGATACCGATCATCCAGCGCTGCGGCAATCGGAAATGTTTCATCCAGCTGATCGTTTGTCACATGATCAATCAGACTTTTCCATGTCTGCTTTTCATAATCAAAACGATAAACGCCGCCGATATCGGTCCTGCAATACAGCACATGCTCTTTCTTTTTATGAAACAGAAAACCGGTAACGTAGCCGCCCCCGGGAATCGGCAGATTATGATATTCATAAGGAACACTGTTCATATTTTCCATCCAAAACCCTCTTTCCATTTTTTACCTTTATTTTAACATTCTAACCTATTTCTCCGGAAAAATATACCTATTTTTTGCCGAAATAACCGATTGCCGCGATACACACATATGCGCTTTCCCGATTTTAACGCAAACCTTGTTCAAGATCAGCTCAAGAATCAGTTCAAGATCAGGAGTTCAAGATCAGTTGTCGAAATTCTTGAAAAGACGGCTCATGTTTGATATACTTGAATCTGAAGGGACTATGCTATGCTGACAATCAGGGATCTAACATTTTCCTATCATCGGAAGAATATTATAAATCATATCGATTTGCAGATAGAGCAGGGAGACTGTATCGGCATCGTCGGTGCAAACGGGTGCGGTAAATCAACACTGCTCTCCGTGATCGCCGGCGCTCAAAAAGCCGCCGGGGGCAGCATTGCTTTTGAGCAGGAAGCGTTTTCTTCCAATTCTCAAAAGCGTATCGACAGGATTGGATATGTTCCTCAGGATAATCCTCTGGTTCCGGATTTGTCCGTGCGTGATAATCTGTTTTTATGGTTCCGCGGCGATCGCAGCGCCTTTCATAAGGAACTTCAGACCGGCTTTTTACAGCTTATGAATTTATCTGAAGTTCTTTCCATGCCCGTATCCAAGCTTTCCGGAGGCATGAAAAAACGAGTCAGTCTCGGGCTTGCGCTTCAAAATCATCCCGCATTTCTGATTTTGGATGAACCCAGTGCAGCTCTTGATCTGGTCTGTAAAGCAGATATCCGCCGCTATTTGTCACTTTATCTGTCAAACGGGGGAACTGTCTTAATCACCACCCATGAGGAATCGGAGCTTTCTTTATGCAATAAGCTCTATCTGCTCAAGCACGGGCTTTTACATCAGATTCATCCTTCGCTGCGCGGAGACGACCTGATCGACCTAATAAAAGCATAAAATTTTACGGAGGGGACATTATGTATCCAGAAGACGAAGAATCCAAAACCATTCCACTGCAGCCTGCCGATGGCACCGGCGCTTCTCCTGCACAAAATGCAGTTCAAGAGCCGCAAAGTACCGACAGTCAGGACAATGGTCGCGAACAAAACCAAACGCAGAGCCAGACCTATCAGAATCCTGATGGTCAGAATATGAATCAGGCTTATCAGAGTCCTTACGACCAGAATCAGGCTCAAAATCAAGCTCAGAATCAAGCTTATCAGAACCCTTACGGCCAGAATCAGGCTCAAAATCAAGCCCAGAATCAAGCTTATCAGAACCCTTACGGCCAGAATCAGGCTCAAAATCAAGCCCAGAATCAAGCTTATCAGAACCCTTACGGCCAGAATCAGGCTCAAAATCAAGCTC
>CAYTIH010000006.1:57834-72167 GCA_964437825.1 uncultured Clostridium sp.
CAGAATCAAGCTTATCAGAACCCTTACGGCCAGAATCAGGCTCAAAATCAAGCTCAGAATCAAGCTTATCAGAACCCTTACGGCCAGAATCAGAATCAGACCTACCCGAATCCTTATGACCAGAACCAGAATCAGACCTACCAGAATCCTTATGACCAGAACCAGAATCAGACCTACCAGAATCCTTACGGCCAGAACCAGAATCAGACCTACCAGAATCCTTATGGTCAGAGCCAGAGCCAGAACACCAATCCTTATGGTCAGAATATGAATCAGACCGCTGCGGGAATGTATCAGGGCTTTCAGCAGACCTATCAGCAGGGTACGAATCAGGGGTACAATACACAGCAGGGCTATCAGAATCCTTACTATGTTAATGCTGCCGGCATGAATCCAAACGATTTTAACGGAGGATCTCCCAAGAAAAAATCAAAGCGGAGAATTATCATTCCCATCGTTATTCTTCTGATTGTTTTAATTATCATAGGTGTAGTGCTCTTCTTTGTATTTCGTAAGAATGAGTCTCCAAAAGATGTTGTTACCTCAGCTATGAACAACACCTTTTCCCAAAAAGTGCCTACCTCCGTTTCTTCCTATATCGGCAGCGATGAATTAAATAAGCTGGTAGAGTCCGGCGCTTATGAGGAATCCTTTACATTAAACATTACCAGTCTTGACGGATACTCCATGCCAAATGAGGCATATCTGCTTGAAGGAATGGGTTTGTCAGCAGTCGTATCTTCGGATCTCAATAATGAGCAGTTTTCAGGATGCGTTGCGCTTACCTATGGCGGAATTTCTTATCTTGACTTCAAGATCTATGCTTACGACGATTATATGGCTGTTTCCTGTCCTTCTTTATTTGACGGCTATATCGAGTTCAAGACAAGTGATTTCAGCAGGGACTTCAACAACTCACCGCTCTCCTCTATGCTGGGTGAGACCATTGATACCGTAGTTACTTTTGATTTCTTCGAATATATGAAAGAAATCTCTTCCAATACGAATGTAAATACCGAGCTTCCCGATGAAATCAATGAATTCATGGAAAACATCGAATACAGAAAAGCGGATGCCCTGACGATCGAAATCAACGGAAAGTCCCAGAACTGTCAGGGATATGACGTCGTTGTCACTCCGGAGGCTATGGAAGCGATTGCATCCTATATTGCCGATCAGTCCTCAGTAAGTCTGAGTGAAATCAAAGAATATCTTCCGTCAGAGGAACTTGTTTTTACGGTATATGTGGATAATCAGGACCGCATGGTTCAGCTTTCCTTTAATACCTCTATGAAGGTTGATTATTACACCATGACAATACAAGGAGACCTTTCCTTTATCGGCAAGGACCGCCCGACTGATCAGATCAGCGGTGTTATTGACGTAACCATGGCGGGAAGTACCTTAAGCATAACCATCAACAGTCTGACCAACAATACGGACACTACTTCCGTAACCAATGCGAATATCGACATGTCAATGGCGGATATGAATATCGGCAGCGTTACTTATTCTTCTTCCTTTGATACGCAGTCCGGCAACTATTATTTATCTCTGGAATCGGAGGTCATGTACGAAACTCTGATCGATTTGTGTCTGGATACAACCTATCATGATGTTGTTGCGGGAAAAGGCTATACCTGTGATATTAATGAGCTCTATATCAATATTGGGGATGAATTTGAAATCGGAATGGACGGTTCCTTATCTGTCGCACCTTTATCCGGCAGCGTTGAACAGCCTTCAGGCACTTCATACGATCTGTTCCAGATGACAGAAAGCGACTTTGAAGCGCTTGCGGCGGAAATGACTGACAATCTCTTAAATAGTCCTTTTGCAAGTATCGTTGGAGAGATCTATGATGAATATTCCTTTGACGATTATGACGACTATTATTATGATGATTATTATGACGATTATGATGATTATTATGATTATGATGATTTTTATGATTTTGACTTTTGATCATTATGATATATCATAAACCCAAATGTGGATCATGATGGATTTCAGTTCATTGACAAACTATGAAACTGCGTGCACGCTACTACTATTATGAATGGAAAAGGATATTGAAATATATCCCACAAATGCTAATCGGAGCAATTGTACTGGTCATGATGGCCGGTGCAATTGCTTTTTGTGCTGTTCAGATATTTACGGATACGGATGCTGCTCCCAAAGTGCGTGTTGCCTTTGTCGTGGATGACCAATCAGACAGCCTATCCCTGCTTGTTGACTTTATCGGCAGTATGAAGAGCACGGAAAACAGTTTTATTTTTCAGGAAATGAGCTTAAATGATGCCCAAACATCGCTTGATCACGGAGATATTTCCGCCGTCATGATTCTGCCGCAGCAGGTTATTTCCGGTATTATGGATGGCTCCAACAGGCATATTCAGGTCATTCTGTCGGACCATGATCCGCTTTCGGCCATTTTATTACAGGAGCTGGCAGCAGCCGGAGCAAAAATACTCTCCAGCGCCCAGGCAGGCACCTATACCATGACGGAGCTATATATCAATGCAGGTCTTTCGGACAGTCTCTCTGCTGCATATACGGCGCTTGATCTCAGAAATCTGCAATATGCACTAGTGCGGGATGATCTGTTTCGCTGCGCAAGTGCGGATCCCACCGGGAAGGTACCAGTCACCTCCTATTATCTGGCCTCGGGTCTTATTTTCTTTTTTCTGATGTTCGGGACAGGCTGTGTCATCTTCTATGATAAGGGTTCCAAATCAAGAGTCCTGAAGCTCAAAAGCATCGGAATCGGTACCCTGAGCGAATGTTTTTCTCACTTTCTCGGTATCCTGTTTTATCAGCTGATCCCGGCTTTGCTGGTCTGCATCCCGTTTATCAGACAGCTTTTTCTCAAATCAATGAATCTAAAGACCTTTGGCGGACTTGTATTCTTATTATTGATCTTCCTACTGGCTTCCTGTTCCTATCTCTTTTTTCTGCTGGAGGCTTCATCAACGGCCGCTTTTGCCGTCATATTCATTTTCAGCGTCACGATACTCATGATGCTTGTTTGCGGATGCTTTATCCCGACCGGACTTATGCCGTCTGCTCTGATTTCCTGGTCACGTTATCTCCCCGCAGGCGATATGATGCAGCAATGGTTTCATATTCTCAGTTATCTGAACAAAACCTCTTATCAGTACGGAGCTCTTTTTGATCATACCTGTCTGCGTCTGCTGATGTTCACACTGCTTTTTTATGCGGCAGGTGTACTGATTCATGGTATAAGGAGGCGAAATCTATGAAATTTTCCTTCTGGTACCGTTATCTGATATTATCGGTGAAGCGTACGTTAAAAAAACCGTTTTCCATCCTATTGCTTTGTCTGTTTCCGCTGATTACCTTTCTGTTCCTGAACTTCGGATCTCAGGAAACGGGATTATATGTTGCAGTCTATGCCGATGCCGGGGATGGCTTTTCCCAGAAGCTTGTCTCAAAGCTCGCAGACAGAAACGGTATTTATCATTTTTATCAGGCCGATTCCAAAGAACTGTTGTATCAGGATGTCGCATCAGGATATGCGGAATGCGGATATGTATTTCCGGATGAGCTGCTTGACAATTTAGATGCCGGCAGGAAGAAAAATCTGGTAGATGTGGTTGTATCAACCTCAACTACCATGAGCAAAATCACAAATGAAATTGTATATTCCGAGCTTTTCGAAGAATATTCTCTGTGCATTTTGGAAGACTACCTGACCGAATCAGGTACGCTTGAAGGGATAACCGATTCCGAAATTGAATCCCTTTATAGAAAATATTTAAGCAACGGTTCCACCTTTGCTTTTGATTTTACCGGTGCCTATCAGGATTATCACGCAATCCGAAACGGCATGACCGAACATACGGTAACCGGGATGATCGGTATTCTGATTTTACTTGGCAGCTTTTCCGGATTATTCCAATACGCCGATGATAACAAGCAGAAAATCTATGCAAGCATTCCCGCTTCTTCCAAACGGCTGCTCGCTCTCACACAGATCGCGTGTCCTCTTCTGCTGTTCTTGCTGGCCGGGGGACTGTGCCTTGTGCAAATCGGTTCCTTTACGGATACAGGCAGTATCCTTCGATATCTCTGCTATGGACTACTGGTACTGCTTGTCTGCATCCTGCTGTATCCGTTCCTGCGCTTTCGAATGATCCTGTTAGTCATTTTACCGCTCTATCTGATTGGATGCATGATTTTCACACCAATGTTTATAGATATTACGCTTTATCTGCCAAAGCTTGCATGGATCAGCCGGTTATTCATTACCTATTATCTGCTGTAAAAGACATCTGTTTTCCATACACGCTTACGGCATATTTGCTGCTACTTATTTTGCATCAGCTTAATCATTGCATCATTCAGTCCTTTGACCGTCAGCTTATACATAGGAAGCAGACTCTTGATCGCAGTTTCCGCTTCTCTCCACGGCGCATTTCCGGGTGCCATCTTGGGATTGAGCCATACAATCTTTTTATAATGGCGCTTGATCAGCTGCAGCCATTCCCAACCGGATAATCCGTCATTGGGGCCTCTGTAGTTCCCGTTTGCGGAATACAGTTCCTCCGGTGCCATTGCGGCATCTCCCACAATGACAACCTTATAGTCACTGTCCAAATTCCGGAACATCCACTCCGTATCAATCCAGTCCCCATTCTCGCACTCCGGCGTCTTATAAACCTTACTATAAATACAATTGTGAAAATAATAACATTTTACATCCTTATAATGTCTGGATTTATTCACAGCCTGAAACAATTCATTCAAAAGGGAACTGTAAGGTATCATGGTTCCGCCGGAATCCATTAACAGTAACAGCTTTACGGCATTTTTCCTGGGTTTTTGCATGACAATCTGAAGACATCCCCCATGATTACAGGTCTTATCAACCGTACCGTCAATATCCAGCTCCGTCTCTGGAATATCAAGCTTTGTGGAGAACTGGTGGAGCCTTCGAAATGCCAGCTGAAACTGTCTGTTCGTCAATACTCTGTCATCACGAAAGTCCTTATATTTTCTGGCGCCGACCACTTCAAAAGCAGACTGATAACCGGTCTGACCTCCTACCCGGATACCGCCCATATTCCCGCCGGTATTGCCGAACATGGTCTTTCCCATCGTTCCGATCCAGAAGCTTCCACCGTTATGCTCGGAATCCTGATCGCGCAGACGATCCTTGAACTTTGTCTCCACGTCTTCCTTGTCAATCTGAACGGAGTCCTCCATCTGATTCATGTAATCCCGGTTCATTTCATGCAGCAGATCATTCATATCGGGTTTATCCAGCCATTTCAGCATCTGATCCGTAACCGTACGGTCATTCTTTCCGGCCCGAAAACACTCCTCAAAGGTCATATCGAATTTATCAAAATCGGTTTCACTTTTTACCAGAATCATTCTGGCCAGATAATAAAATCCAGTCAGACTGCTCTCATGAAGTCCCTGACATAGCGCATCCTGAAGTGTCAGCCACTCTCCAAGCGAGACATTCAAGCCGTTTTCACGAAGTTTATAGAAAAATCCCGTAAACATGTTACCCCCATTCCGAAGCAATCCTTTTGATATCAGAACGTATTCTGATTTTGACGCACCGTTTCCAAATCTTCATCCTTTTTGACCACAACTCCGACAAAAGGCAGCTCTCTTTTCAGCGTATCGGCAGGAATCCCGCCAATCTGCAAGGCATTGATCCAGTCAATCAGCTCTGAGGTACTCGGTTTTTTACGGATATCCCGCAGATTCCTGATTTTGTAAAATACCTCCATCGCATTTTCCAATAGCTTCTGCTCCACATCGGGGTAATGCGTCTTTACAATCTGCTCCATCAGCTCCTGGTCGGGGAAATCGATGTAATGGAAAATACATCTGCGCAGAAATGCATCCGGCAGTTCCTTTTCCGCATTGGAGGTAATAATCACAATGGGGCGATGCTTGGCCTTGATTGTGCGTTTGGTTTCGTTAATATAAAATTCCATCTGGTCCAGCTCCCATAAAAGGTCGTTCGGGAATTCAAGATCCGCTTTATCGATTTCATCAATCAGCAGGATTACCTGCTCCTCGCTGTCGAAAGCCTCTCCAAGCTTTCCGAGCTTGATATATCTTGCAATATCATTCACGCCTTCCTCACCGAATTGTCCGTCATACAGTCTCTGAATGGTATCGTATACATACAATCCTTCCTGCGCCTTCGTTGTGGATTTGATATTCCATATAATCAGATTTTTATCCAGAGCTCTTGCAACCGCCTGAGCCAGCATGGTCTTTCCGGTTCCGGGCTCACCCTTGATTAACAATGGTTTTTGCAGCGCGATAGCAACATTAACGCTGTCCATAAGCTGCCTGCTTGCAACATATTCACTTGTACCTGTAAAATTATTTGCTGAATCTGTCATTTCCATCCTCCATACGAAGCGTTTTTCCATCCGGATTCATCTATAAGAATTACCTATAAGCCGTTATCCGAATTTCACATTTGAAATTCACATATTTTCATGGTACGATATTCAGGTGGTAAATTCAAGCGAAATATGAACATACAAACAAAATCAAAGACAACGCGGACAGAGCAAAATCATGCAGACACCGTATTTCGCTGATTTCCGAATCACTCAATCGGAGGATGACCGGATTACATGTCCGTAAAGAAAGGAACCCTATGATATCTGATTTATTAAATAAGCGCAAAAAAACCATCTCCTTTGAAGTATTCCCTCCCAAAAAGGAGGATGAATTTGAAGCGGCTTTCACAATCATGGATAAGTTAAATACCCTGCAGCCGGATTTTATCAGTGTTACCTATGGCGCAGGCGGCAGCCGTTCCATGAAAACCATCGAGATTGCCGATTATATCCAGAATACGCTGCATACCGATGCACTCGCCCATATGACCTGTGTGGGCGCTACAAAAGCCTCTATTGACAATGTATTGCAGGAAATGAAGCATCGGGGATTATCAAATGTATTGGCACTTCGCGGCGACCGTCCTCAGTATATGACCGATGAGCAGTTCAATTCACGTGAATTTGAACACGCATCGGACCTGGCTCATTATCTGCATATCGTTCATGCGGATGCAGAACTGACCATTGCCGGCGCTTGTTATGCGGAAAAGCATTATGAGGCTGTGGATATGGCTACTGACATAAGTTACATGAAATTAAAGCAGGAACAGGGGGTATCTTTCTTTATTTCCCAGCTGTTTTTCGATAATGAATTTTTCTACCGTTTTTCGGAGCTTGCCAGAAACAGCGGAATCACCGTTCCCATCCTTCCGGGGATCATGCCTCTTACCAGCGCAAACCAGATCAATACATCCGTCACGCTGTCCGGCTCCTCCATCCCTAAAAAGCTGACTGACCTCATCGCAAATTATGGTGAAAATCCCGACGATATGCGTAAAGCCGGTATCGATTATGCCATAGGTCAGATACGGGCCTTAAAAGAGCATGACGCGGACGGCATTCATATTTACACCATGAACCGCCCGAAGATGACTTCCGAGATCGTCAGCAATATTTAAAATTTTCAGGTCAAGTCGCCGTCACCCATAAAACGGAGGCTTGAGGCGCGGTCTATAAGACCATACTGTAAATAAACCAGATAGACTGAAAATAATCCCATACTGCAAATAAGAGACTGCAAAAAACGCCAAGCTGTTTTTTTACAGTCTCTTTTGATTCCAGCAAAAATCGGACATCAACTGCCCCTTCAATCCAAATCATAAGTATATCCGCCGATTTCGGTCAGGCTCAGAGTCTCTCCATCCTCCAAAAATTCCACAGAATAAGCAAAATATCCGTTTTCAATAAAAACCAGCAAAAACAGATTGTCCGCATCAGGTGCATACCAGCAATACAAAAATTCATACGGATTACTCAAATCATGTCCATAGACATCTATCTGATTATCCTCAACGGCCCTTGCATCCGGCTGAAATACAATATCGGCCGTTGACTGCTGATCCGTATAAAAAACAGAATAGCTTCCTACCATGCTTTCCGATGTAATGCCAAGCACATTAAACGTAAATTCATTGCCTTCCGTTTTATAATACCCGATGGTATAGGCACCGTTATCTTCCTGCAGCGCCAGAAGGTAATCTGCTAATACCAGATAAGTATGTGTCAGTACATTGTTTTCATCCGCAGGATCCGTCATAGTAAATTCAGTTTCCGTAATCTCCAGAGGAACATCTCCGAGAAACTCCCCATATTCATAAAAATGAAGCGTATATTCTCCCGCAAGGGCTGTCTGCTCTATCTGATCATTTTCCTCTGCCTGTTCGGAATCCTGCACATCCGCGGCATCATTCTCCTGAGCAATAACCCCTTCTTGGGCTGACGAATCTCCAGATCCTGCATTATCTCCGGTATCCTCCATAATGATATTCTCGGTTTCCGTACTCTGATCCTCTGTTTTACCGCAGGCGGTAATCATAGCAAGTATGAATGCGGACAAAAGTAAAGCCGCCGTTTTCTTTTTCATACCTTTCTCCTCTTTTCTGTTAAAGCCATATTGTTCCTTATTCTTCAAAGGGTAACAGCGGATTCTCCATCTTCTTGTCCCGAAGCATCAGCTCCCGTACAGCCGCATCCGCCGGTTTGTGTTCAAATAGTACCTCATTAACCTGCTCAATAATCGGCAGCTGTACCCCGTACTTTGCCGCAAGTCCCATTGCTGCCTTCGCGGAATAGACACCCTCTACGACCATCTTAACCTCATCCATGGCCTGTTCCATCGTATAGCCCCTACCGATCAGAATTCCCGCCCTGCGGTTTCTGGAATGCATGGACGCACAGGTAACAATCAGATCCCCGATTCCCGACAATCCGCAGAAGGTTTCAAAGCGTCCTCCCATAGCAGTCCCAAGTCTGGCAATCTCCATAATTCCTCTGGTAATCAGCGCTGCCTTTGTATTATCCCCATATCCAAGTCCGTCAGCAATTCCGGCAGCCAGCGCTACCACATTCTTAAGCGCTGCCCCAAGCTCAATTCCAAGCACATCCGAACTGATATAAACCCGGAAAACATCACTCATGAAAATATTCTGAATAAATTCCGCCGTTGCTTTTTTTCTGGCACCCACAACAATGGTTGTAGGAATTCCCCTGCCAACTTCTTCCGCATGGGACGGACCGGAAAGTACCGCAACCTCCGCCTGAGGTACTTCCTCTTCAATGATCTGCGAAAGCGTCATCAGTGTTTTTTCTTCAATTCCTTTTGCCACATTTACAATCATCTGTCCGTCGGCAACGATCTCCTTTAACTGCCGGGAGGTTTCTCTGGTATAAGGGGACGGAACTGCCAAAACAAGCAGATCTTTCCCGTCAACTGCTTTGGTCAATTCTTTTGTAAATATCATTTCCTCAGACAGCTTCACACCCGGAAGCTTATCCTTATGCTCATGCTCTCTGTTTAACATATCGATCTCATCGCCAATTGCAGACCAGACCGTTACCTCATGACCGTTTCCCTGTAACAGAACAGAAAGTGCGATTCCCCAGCTTCCTGCACCAATAATTCCAATCTTTGCCATACGCCCTCCAAACTGATTACTTTCTTATTTCCTTGTTTCTATTCCTTATTCTTTTTTATTCCTTATTCTTTTTGGTCAAATACGTTTTTCGTTCCTCTCCGTGAATCAGCCGCACAATATTGGATCTATGCTTAATAAATGCCATCACGGTCAAAAAAGCACCGACTGCGTACATTTCAAACAAATATGCCTGACTCATACCAAATACGCCCATCTGTCCCATCACCACAAGCTGCGCCATGAACCCCGCATAGACAAGCAAAGATCCTAAGGATACATAATGCGTAATAAAAAATACGCTGAAAAATAAAACAATCTCCAGCGGAATCATATAGCCATGAAAGGCCAGTACCATTCCGGCGGTAGCTGCAATTCCCTTCCCGCCCTTAAATTTCAGATAAAACGGGAAGTTATGTCCCAGAATAGCTCCCGCTGCCGCATAAATTTTGAGCAGATAAATCATATCCGAATGAGATTGATCAAAGATAAGCCCGGTAACTGCAACCGCAAGAATACATTTGATTACATCCCCTGCAAATACAATCAGTCCGGCCTTCGTACCCAGGACCCGAAGCGCATTTGTGGTTCCGGCATTGCCGCTGCCATGCTGCCTGATGTCAATGCCGTGTGCCCTTCCGTAAATATATGCGGTCTGAAACAAGCCGAAAACATAACCAATCAGTAAACAATATACACGAACCATTTTATGCGTCCTTATCCTTTCGTTCTCTAATGATAAATTTAAGCGGAGTTCCTTTAAAACCAAAGGCGTCCCTGATCTTATTCTCAATATACCTTGTGTAAGAAAAATGCATCAATTCTTTATCATTGACAAATATTACGAATGTCGGTGGTTTTACCGAAACCTGCGTAATATAATACAGTCTTAACCGTTTTCCCTTATCCGAGGGCGGCTGCTGCATGGCAACGGCCTCGGACATAATCTCATTTAACACACCCGTCTGCACCCGCAGCGCATGATTTTCGATTACGGCGTCTATGGTCTCATACAGCTTAGTCAATCTCTGACCTGTTTTGGCCGATACAAACAGCAGCTCCGCATAAGGCATAAACGACAGGGTCTGACGTACTTTCTCGGAAAAGCGATAGATCGTTTTATCATCCTTTTCCACCAGATCCCATTTATTCACTACGATAATCATTCCCTTGCCCCGTTCATGAGCAATTCCGGCAATCTTGGCATCCTGCTCGGTAACGCCTTCCGACGCATCAATGAGCAGACATACCACATCCGCCCGCTCCACAGCGCTCACGGTGCGAACAATCATGAATTTTTCCAGTTCTTCCCTGATCTTGTTCTTTCTGCGAAGTCCGGCCGTATCAATAAATACATATTCCTTTCCGTTATGGGTTACTTCGGTATCAATAGCGTCCCTGGTAGTTCCGGCAATTTCCGATACGATGACCCGGTTTTCCCCGATCAGCTTATTAATCAAAGAGGATTTTCCGACATTGGGCTTTCCGACAATGGCGACCTTGGGCCTGTCATCCCCGTCTTCCTCCGTATTCATTTCCTTAAAGTAATCCACAACAATGTCCAACAGGTCTCCGATACCTGTTCTGTTTGCCGAAGAAATCGGGATCGGATCTCCGATTCCCAGATTATAAAACTCATAGACATCCGGCATCATTTTCTGTATATTGTCCACCTTATTGACAACCAGTATCACCGGCTTTTGGGAACGCCTGAGCATATCGGCAACCTTGGAATCGGCATCTACAAGCCCCTGCCTGACATCCACCAGAAATAGAATAACATCCGCAGTATCTATGGCAATCTGCGCCTGCTCACGCATCTGGGATAGAATCACATCACCGCTGTCAGGCTCGATACCTCCCGTATCAATCAGCGTAAACTGGTGATTCAGCCATGTAATATCCGCATAAATACGGTCCCTTGTAATGCCGGGGGTATCCTTTACAATCGATATCTGCTCACCCGCAAGCATATTAAATAATGTCGATTTACCGACATTTGGCCTGCCAACTACGGCTACAATCGGCTTTCTTTTTTTGCTCATTTCATTCTCCATATATTCTAAAAAATTGTTATGTTATTCCAGATATCCTACGATTGCATCGGTAAAATCCTGCCCGCTTGATTTTACAATATCCACTGGAACTTGTAAAGCGCTTTCCAATTCCTCAAGGGTAACATCATCCAGAAATACATGCTCACCGCTGCGCAGTACATTTTGCGGCAGAAATAAGACGCTTCCAAGCTCCCTGCCGCGCAGCTGTGCAATCAAATCCCGGCCTGTCAGCAGTCCGGACACAGTGATCATCTCTCCGAAAAAATCATTTCGTATATCATACACATGAATCCGGAGGCCCGGAAACAGTTCCTCCATCCGATCCGCCATATACCTGATATACCGGAACGCCAAATGTCCCGTGGCCATGGAAAGTGTAAGCTGCCCGGTAAGCGTAACCTCGCCGTCCGCCACGGCCCGGGAAAGCCTGCAATAAGCATCCTCAAATTCCGTCAGCATCAGCCGCACCATACCCACACCGTTTTCAAGCTGTAAATAACCGTCATACCGATCTTCCTCGGGAAGCTCCTCCTCAGCCAGAATATACCACTCATCGGAAGCATGAATGAAATGAATTCCGTGTTCCTTATAAATCCTGCTTTGCCATCCGTGAATGATGGCAAGCACTTCCCCGGCATCCTCCTTTGTAAACGGCTCCAACGGATAAAGTCCCTCCCTGTATTTCGACAGCCCCACCGGCACTACGGATACGCTTTCAAGCTGCGGAATATACTTGGTCAGCTGACTGATACTGTAATCCAGCTCTTTCCCGTCATTAACTCCTTTGCAGAGAACAATCTGACCGTTCATACCGATCCCGCCCTCATAGAGCCTGTCCACTTTTTTCAGTGCTTCTCCGGCAAAACGGTTATTGAGCATCTTGCACCTGAGCTGCGGATTCATTGTCTGGAAAGAAATATTAATCGGCGACAAATGATATCTGATAATCCTGTCGATATCGTGCTCCGACATATTGGTAAGCGTTACATAATTTCCCTGTAAAAAAGAGAGCCTGGAATCATCATCCTTAAAATACAGGGTCTCTCTCATTCCTTTCGGCATCTGGTCAATAAAGCAGAAAATGCATTTATTATGACACGATCTGTAATTGTCCATCAATCCGTTTTCAAATTCAATCCCCAGATCCTCATGATATTCTTTATCAATTTCCAAAAGCCATTCTTCGCCGTCAGGCTTTCGAATCAGTACTTCTATATATTCATCCTGAATCAAATACTGGTAATCAAAAATATCTTCAATAGGGGTTTGATTAATTTCAAGAAGCGCATCTCCGGGCTCCATGCCCATTTCTTCGGCAATCCCGTTCTTTTCAACCTTTTTAATGATATGCTCTGTCATAAAACACCTCGTCACGTTTATTTTACTAGAATTTCCTTGACGTGTCACTAGCAGAATGTTATAAATTAAGTGTTTGCAAATATCAGGTTTATAGATTTACCGTCAGGAGGAAATCATGCCAAATTTACTGGAATTGGAAAATGCACTGCCTGTTGCGCCCTTAAAGCTTATCGCCATGAAGGGCGCACAGACACTCGGAAACAGAGTAAATGAATATCTTGTAGACTATCGTAAAACAATTAATAACATACATAAAAAAGATCCTGCACTGCGCGGTTATACGGAAAACTCCTATCTCATGGATGTTTCCTGTCCCCGTTTTGGCAGCGGCGAGGGAAAAGCCGTTATCGGCGAATCCGTCCGCGGAAAGGATCTCTTTATTCTTTGTGACGTTACCAATTATTCCATTACCTATTCCATCAACGGTTATACCAACCATATGTCCCCTGATGACCACTATCAGGATTTAAAAAGAATCATCGCCGCCGCAAACGGCAAGGCTCACCGAATTAATGTGATCATGCCGTTTATGTATGAAGGCCGTCAGCATAAAAGAAGCGGACGTGAATCGCTGGACTGTGCCTACGCTTTGGAAGAATTGGCAGATATGGGGATCTCCAACTTCGTTACCTTTGATGCCCATGATCCCCGTGTTATGAATGCAACACCTTTGAACGGCTTTGATAATTTTACTCCGAATTATCAGTTTGCAAGAGCACTGCTTCGCAGTGAAAAAGATATGATTATCGATAAGGATCACACCGTTGTTATCAGTCCGGATGAAGGTGCGTTAAACCGCGCCATATACCTTGCTTCCGTTCTGGGCGTGGATACCGGTATGTTCTATAAGCGCCGTGACTACTCCACGATTGTGAACGGTAAAAATCCAATCGTTGCTCATGAATTCCTCGGAGATAATATTGACGGTAAGGACGTTATCATCATTGACGATATGATCAGTTCCGGGGAAAGTATGATAGACACCGCAAAGCAGCTGAAAGAGCGCAATGCAAAGCGCGTTTACATCTGCTGTACCTACGGCTTATTTGCAAACGGCCTGGAAGCCTTCGATCAAGCCTATGAAAAAATGTATTTTGACAAGGTAATCACTACAAACTTAAATTACCGCCTGCCCGAGCTGTTAAAGCGCCCCTATTACATTGAAGCCGATATGAGTAAATTCGTGGCTTCTATCATTGATTTTATGAATCATGATATCTCCATGACAAATGTACTGACACCGACGGAGAAGATTCAGAAAATCCTGAAGCTGTATAATGAACGGAAGGATGTTGAATTTTGAGATAAAACATCCTCAGCAAAAAGGAAAGTTTTAGGAACACATTACCGTCTTCTTTCTAATCTCTCCCACCAGCTCA
>CAYTIH010000007.1:0-22910 GCA_964437825.1 uncultured Clostridium sp.
AACTGAATGCTTTCGTCCGGTCTGGCGATAAAGAAGTGTTCAGCTAAAAATATATTTTTTTTAAAGGAGAGAAAGAAAAATGGGTTACGTTGAAGAGGTTCTCGCAAAGGTACGCGAGAAAAATGCTAATGAGCCTGAATTTTTACAGGCAGTTGAGGAGGTTTTAACCTCTTTAAAGCCGGCCATTGAGGCAAATGAGGAAAAATATCGTAAGGAAGCGCTTTTAGAGAGAATCTGTGAGCCGGAAAGACAGTTAAAATTCCGTGTTCCCTGGGTAGACGATAAGGGTCAGGTTCAGGTTAATACCGGATACCGCGTTCAGTTTAACAGCGCAATTGGACCGTACAAAGGAGGAATTCGTTTACATCCTTCCGTAAATATTGGTATTATCAAGTTCTTAGGATTTGAGCAGATTTTCAAAAACTCCTTAACCGGTCTTCCTATTGGCGGCGGTAAGGGCGGTTCTGATTTTGACCCCAAGGGTAAATCGGACCGTGAAGTAATGGCATTCTGCCAGAGCTTTATGACAGAGCTTTGCAAGCATATCGGTGCCGATACAGACGTTCCTGCCGGTGATATCGGTGTCGGCGGACGTGAGATCGGATTTATGTTTGGACAGTATAAGAGAATCCGTAACCTGTATGAAGGCGTATTGACAGGAAAGGGCCTTACTTATGGCGGTTCCCTTGCAAGAACGGAAGCAACCGGCTACGGTCTTCTGTATCTGACTGCCGAGATGTTAAAATGCAATGGTCATGATATCAAAGGAAAGACCATCTGTGTATCCGGTGCAGGAAATGTTGCAATCTATGCAATTCAGAAAGCACAGCAGCTTGGCGGTAAGCCTGTTACCTGCTCCGATTCTACCGGATGGATTTATGATCCGGAAGGAATCGATGTTGCTCTGCTAAAAGAAGTAAAAGAAGTAAAACGTGCACGTCTGACCGAGTATGCTGCACAGAGACCTTCCGCAGAGTATCATGAGGGCAGAGGCGTATGGAGCATTAAGTGTGATGTAGCGCTTCCCTGCGCAACACAGAACGAATTACTGCTTGAGGATGCAAAGCAACTCGTTGCAAACGGCTGTATCGCAGTTGCAGAGGGCGCTAACATGCCTACCACTCTGGATGCAACCGAATATTTACAGCAAAACGGTGTGCTGTTCTGCCCCGGCAAAGCTTCCAATGCAGGCGGCGTAGCAACCTCCGCACTTGAGATGAGCCAGAACAGCGAGAGACTTTCCTGGACATTTGAAGAGGTTGACGGAAAGCTTCAGAATATCATGGTTAACATCTTCCACAACCTTGATGATGCCGCAAAGAAGTACGGCATGGAAGGCAATTATGTTGCAGGCGCCAATATAGCGGGCTTCCTTAAGGTAGCCGAGGCTATGAAAGCACAAGGAATTGTATAATAGCGGAACGCAAGCTGTCCTTTTGGGACAATTGAGAAAAGATTACAAGGGAAAGTCCCGGAAATGCTGAATTTCCGGGACTTTTTATAGTGGGAAACCATTCATTTGCAAAAGAACATAGGAAACACCATGCAGTGCGAAAGCGCCAAAGTATACTGACCTCCTTTTCGGAATTTGTATATTGTTTCTCTGAACTTGAAAAGGTATAATATTCCTTAAATGATGTTTGAAGCAACAGGGAGGAAAAAGCGCATGTTGGATGCAAAATTATTTGATCATACACTGTTAAAGGCAGATGCTACAAAGGCGCAGATTGAAAAGGTATGCGACGAGGCTGTCCGATATGGGTTTGCCTCTGTTTGTGTAAACGGATATTATACTTCGTTTGTGGCAGAAAAGTTAAAGGGAACCGGGGTAAAAACCTGTACCGTAATCGGATTTCCGCTTGGACAGATGAGTACCAAAAGCAAATGCGCCGAGGCTGCAAATGCAATTGCGGATGGTGCGCAGGAAATAGATATGGTCATTAATGTGGGAGCGTTAAAGGACCGGGAAGATGAGGTCGTGCGTCAGGATATCGGACAGGTCCGCCGTACCTGCGCAGATGGCGTGACGCTTAAGGTTATTATTGAAACCTGTCTGCTGACGGATGAGGAAAAAGAGCGTGCCTGTTTATTGGCAAAGGAAGCTGGAGCGGATTATGTCAAAACCTCTACGGGCTTTTCGACCGCAGGAGCAACGCCTGAGGATGTTGCGCTGATGAGAAAGACGGTCGGTTTGCAGTTTGGCGTAAAGGCGTCCGGCGGGATCAGGGATACCAAGACCGCGCAGGCAATGCTTGAGGCGGGCGCAAGCAGGCTTGGAACCAGTGCGACCATTGCGATTATAGAAGGAGCAAAGTAGGTTTGCTGCCGCAGCCGGCGGCGGAAGGGAGCGTTTTATGATAAATCCTGGGAAATTAATGCAGTTCAAATCAGCGTGGGACAAGTTTAATGCCAATCATCCCAGATTCCAGCCTTTTTTAAAGGCGGTGGGACAAAACGGTGTGAAAGAAGGCTGTATTTATGAAATTACGGTGATATCGCCGGAAGGTCAGAGAATAACAACGAATCTGAAATTAAAGGAAGAGGACATAGCGCTGTTTGAAAGTCTGAAGGGCATGATGTGAGAGAAGAAAGAGCGCTTGGAAATGGAGATTAGTATGGTGCCGATTTTGGCAAAACAGGCTGTAGTGATCAAATGTCTTGCACATAAGGGAATTATCATCAGTAACTATGAGTGTGCCTATGCGATGGGCTTGCTTTCGCAGATTGCAGGAGCAGCGCTGCCGGAGCCGGTGCTTCAGAGGCCAATGCTTCAGGAGGAAGCAAAGACGCAGGACGGTGCAGATCAGAAGCGGAGTGCTTTGGGAGATGCGCTTTCCGGGCTGCTTTTGGAGGCAGGCACATATCAGGCGGCGAATGAAGAAGAAAAGCAGCTTTTGACCATGCTTCGGAGCTACAAGCCGGATGAGGTCATGGATGAACAGGTGCTGCTGTTATTAAAAATGGGATATGAGGAAACAAGGATATGGGAACGTTAGGACTTCCGGAAGCATTTCTGGAGCGGATGAAAGCGATGCTAGGCACAGAATATGAGGATTTTCTGGAAAGCTATCAGAGGCAGCGTTCCTATGGTCTTAGGAGAAATCCCTTGAAATCAGAAGCGGAGGCTTTTGAAGCGCGGATGCCTTTTCCTATGACGAAGGTACCCTGGGCATCGGAGGGATATTTTTGCGCCATGGAGAGTCAGCCCGGCAAGTATGTTCTTCATGAAGCCGGAGCATACTATATTCAGGAACCGAGTGCGATGGCAGTAGCGGAGCTTTTAAAAGCGCAGCCCGGAGAATGTATCTGCGATCTGTGCGCAGCGCCGGGAGGAAAGTCCACGCAGTTGGCCGGAAAGCTTTCCGGTGAAGGCCTTTTGGTGTCGAATGAAATCATTCCGGGCAGAGCCAGAATTCTGTCGCAGAATATAGAACGGATGGGCATCAGAAATTGTGTGGTATTAAATGAAGATACGGACCGGATGGCGCAGGAGTTTCCGTTATTTTTTCAAGGAATATTGGTGGATGCGCCCTGTTCCGGAGAGGGCATGTTTCGGAAAAACGATCAGGCGTGCGGAGAATGGAGTGCGCGGCAGGTAACTCTGTGTGCGGACAGGCAGCTTGAAATTTTGGAAAATGCGCACCGGATGCTTGCCCCGGGAGGAAGACTGGTCTATTCCACATGTACCTTTGCGCCGGAGGAAAATGAAGGAGTCCTTGTGCGCTTTCTGCGCAGGCATCCGGAGTATACTCTGTGCGAGATTCCCTGCACGGAGGGAATGGATCATGGACGTCCGCAGTGGGTTCAAAGGTTCGGCGGCGTGCCGGATTTTGATTTGTCGGAAAATAAGTCAATGCATCTGGAATACTGTCTGAGACTTTGGCCGCATAAATTGTCCGGAGAAGGGCATTTTGCGGCAAGTCTTCGCAAGGCGGGAGAGCCTTTGGAACGGCCCTCCGGATATGGCTGTGAAGTGATCCATAGTCAGAAGTCCGGGGCGGCAAAAAGCGAAAAAATAAGAAGTGCAAAAGGAAAAAACGCTTGCAGGGATAGGGAAAAACACATGTCCGATTCTGAGATGGAGAAAGCGTGGAACTCTTTTGCGGACGCAGCGCTTAAGGGAAAGCCCTCCGGGACAGCAGTGTCGTTTGGGGATCATCTATATCTGCTCCCCGAGCGGATGAGGGCGCTTTCGGGACTTAAGGTGGAACGTGCGGGGCTGGAGCTTGGAGAATGTAAAAAGAACCGGTTTGAACCTGCTCATGCACTGGCGCTGGCATTAAAGCCGCAGGAGGTGCGGCAGTCCTATGAAATGACACTTGAGGAAGCGGAGCGTTTTATAAGAGGAGAAGCCATTTTGTGTGAAAATAGGCAGGGATGGGTTTTGATGACCTATCTTGGGTATTCGGTCGGATGGGCAAAGGCTTCGGGAAATATGGCAAAGAATCATTATCCCAAGGGACTTAGAATTCAGGGGTAAGCGGCGGGCGGAGGAATTTAAGTGGCGCAAAAAGAAAGAACCAGACTCAATAAATATCTTGCCGAAAGCGGAGTTTGTTCACGCAGGGAAGCGGATAAGCTGATTGCTGAAGGACGGGTCACGATGAACGGAAAAACGGCGGAGCTTGGCAGCGTTGTCACAGGCGGGGCTGTGATTGCCGTAAACGGAAAGACCATACAGGGCAAAAAGGATAAGGTGGTGCTGGCATATTATAAGCCGGAGGGTGTGACCTGTACGGAAAAGGACCCTTTTGCGGATAAGACGATACTGCAGAGCCTGCAATATCCGGAGCGGGTTACGTATGCCGGGAGACTGGACAGGGATTCCGAAGGTCTGATGATTATGACCAATGATGGAGATCTGATCCATGCCATGATGCAGGGTGCAAACCGGCATGAAAAAGAATATGTGGTAAAGGTGCGAAAAGAGGTCACGGAGGAGTTCTGCAGGGCAATGTCGGAGGGCGTTTATCTGCCGGAGCTTAAGAAAAAAACCAGAACCTGCGAGGTTTGGAAGATCGGAAAATATACATTTGGAATCATCCTCACTCAGGGATTGAACAGGCAGATTCGCAGAATGTGCAGGGTCTTTGCCCAGGAGGTTGTTACATTGAAACGGGTACGGATTATGAATATTGAGCTCGGGAATCTGAAATACAACCGGTACCGGGAAATTACCGGGGAGGAGCTTGCAAGGCTGTATGCGCAGGTCGGACTGAACGGCGAAAAGCGTGCGTAGAAATCAAAGGCAGCTTCATAAAGGGAAAAACAATGCTGTATGAAGGGACGGCGCATGATATGGCAACAAAGAAGCGTTATAAAGAACTGGTAGAGCTGGTAAATAAATATAACAAACAGTATCATGAGGATAATGCCTCGGAAATCTCGGATTATGAATTTGATATGCTGAATTTGGAGCTTCGCAGCATAGAGGCGGAGCATCCTGATTGGGCAGTATCCGATACGCCGACGGAAAAAGTAGGCGGAAGGGTGAAGCGGGAAGCCGGTGTGACTGTGGAGCACCGCGTTCCCATGCTCAGTATTCAGGATGTATTTACGAAAGAGGATGTGACAAAATGGGCGGACGAGGTTCGCGCCATGCATCCGGACGCGCTTTTTTCTGTGGAACATAAGATTGACGGACTTTCCATGACCCTGCGTTATCAGGACGGAAAACTGATCTTGGCGGAAACCAGAGGAAACGGCATGGTGGGTGAGGATGTGACCCTGAATGCCGGAGTAATTCCTGATGTAAAGCAGGAGATTGCCGTACAGGGATATCTGGAGCTTCGCGGAGAGGTTTATATGACGCATGAAGATTTTGAACGCTATAATGAGAATCAGGAGCTTTTGGGAAAGCCCCTTGCCGCCAATCCGAGAAATCTGGCAGCGGGGACCCTGCGTCAACTGGATCCGGAGGTGACAAGGCAGCGTGGGCTTCGGATGTTTATTTTCAATGTGCAGGACGGCAGCAGCGAGTATACCGGCGAGCATACGAAGGGATTGGATTTGCTTTCGGAAAAGGGAATCCGCGTAGTGCCTCATATACTGTGCCGCACCAATGAGGAAATTCTGTCAGCCATTGATGCGATCGGAGAATCCAGGGGCGAATATGCGTATGATATTGACGGGACAGTTGTAAAGATAGAACAGATTGCATACCGGGATGATTTTCCGGCAGGCAGTAAATATTCTTCGGGCCACATAGCCTACAAGTATCCGCCGGAAGAAAAAGAAGCGGTGATCGGTGAAATCGAGCTTGCCGTGGGCAGAACCGGAAAGATTGCGCCCACCGCAGTATTTCAAGAGCCGGTGCGCCTGTGTGGAACCTGGGTTTCGAGAGCAACCCTCCACAATCAGGATTATATTACCAATCTGGGAGTCGGCCTCGGAGCGTCGGTGCTGGTTTATAAATCGGGAGAAATTATTCCCAAGATCCGGGCGGTGACAAAGCAGGGAGAAGAAATCTTCCGGATACCGGATAAATGTCCCATGTGCGGGCAGACTGTAGTCAGGGAGGAGGATACTGCGGATATTAAATGCATAAACCCGCTGTGTCCGGCTCAGAGAATCCGTACGATTGAGTATTTTGCGGGGCGGGATGCCATGGATATTAAGGTGCTTGGCGCAGCTTATGTGGAGACTCTGGTGAACGAAGGCTACCTGAAGGATTATGCGGATATTTATGATTTAAAGAACAGCCGCGTGGAACTGATTGAAAAGGGACTTGTCGGGAAGGAGAAAAATACCGACCGGATTTTGCTGGCGATTGAAGAATCCAAGAAAAACAGCGCAGATAAGCTTTTGACAGGTCTGGGTATCAGTAATGTCGGAAAGACAACGGCGAAAACAATTATGCGTCATTTTGATAGCTTATGGGCGCTTGCGGAGGCTGATTATGACAGTCTGGTCGGAATCCCCGACGTGGGACCGACAACGGCGCAAAGCATTGTCTCATTTTTTGAAATGCAGGAAAACCGCACTATTTTAAAGCGCCTTGCAGATGCCGGGGTCAATATGGAATCGGTAAAGGAGGAGGGAGAAAGCGAGAAGCTTGCCGGACTTACCTTTGTCATCACGGGAACTTTACCGGGACTGGACAGAAAACAGGCGCAGGAATTCATAGAAAAGAACGGAGGAAAGGTTACCGGCTCCGTTTCCAAAAAGACAAGCTATCTGCTGGCGGGAGAAGCGGCCGGCAGCAAGCTGACAAAGGCAGCCGAACTTGGCATTCCGGTCTTAAGTGAGGCGGATTTGTATCGGATGATAGGACTTACGGAGAAGCTGCAGGACTGAATGCAGAATGCGAAATTTGATAAATCTTCTTGAGTATGCTATGATAATACAGTTTCAATCAATACAGTTTCAATCAATACAGTTTCAATCAATATAGTTTCTATCAATACATCTCCGTGTCAGCTTCAAAGCTGCATCATAGCTTTTGATATTGTAATACAAACAGGAAAGACAGGTTTTATCGTTATGCCAATTAAAACACAGAGTAAATTACCGGCAAAAGAAATTCTGGAAAATGAGAATATATTTGTGATGGATGAAAACAGGGCATCCCATCAGGATATCCGTCCTTTACAGGTGGGAATTTTGAATCTGATGCCGCTTAAGGAGGACACGGAGCTTCAGCTGCTTCGCGCTTTTTCCAATACGCCGCTTCAGGTGGATGTGACCTTTGTAAATACCAAAAGCCATATCGCGCAGAATACGCCGCAGAGCCATTTGAACAAATTTTATGCTTCCTTTGATAAGGTACAGAACCAGAAATTTGACGGATTTATCATTACCGGAGCGCCCGTTGAGCAGATGGAATATGAAGAAGTGGACTATTGGAAAGAACTTTGCAGTATTATGGAGTGGACCAAAACCAATGTGACCAGTACGCTCCATATCTGCTGGGGAGCGCAGGCCGGACTGTATTATCATTACGGAATCCCCAAACGTCTGCTGGATCAAAAGCTGTTCGGCATTTATCCGCATTGCGTGCTGAACCGCAAGGTTCCGTTAGTCAGAGGCTTTGACGATATTTTCATGGCGCCGCATTCCAGACATACGGAGGTGTCCATACAGGATGTGGAAAATTGTAAGGAATTGACCGTGCTTGCAAAGTCGAAAGAGGCAGGCGTATACCTGTTAATGGCAAAGGAAGGCCGCCAGATTTTTGTTATGGGGCATCCGGAATACGACCGCATTACGCTGGATAGGGAGTATCACAGAGACCTTGATAAGGGACTGCCGATTACAATTCCTAAAAACTATTATCCGCAGGACGATCCGGCGCAGAGACCGAATCTTCAATGGCGGGCGCATTGTAATACGCTTTACAGCAACTGGCTGAATTATTATGTATACCAGAGTACGCCCTATGATTTGAATGATATGGATATGGAATTTTCCATGGGCATGTGGATTTAACCGAAATTGCAATAGAGCCGTATGTTATTTTGCAGCTTCAAAAAAATTAAATTTAGGTATTGCCTTTTTGAAAAAAGTATATTATGATAATCGAGTGCCTTGCATGAGGCAAAATGTGGCTCGTTGGTCAAGCGGTTAAGACGCTGCCCTCTCACGGCAGAATCAGGGGTTCGATTCCCCTACGAGCTGTTATTCTGAAATGAATAGCCCAACCCTTAAGAAGTCTATCTACTGCGAAGGCAGAAGGTAGATTTTTTTTGCATAAAGGATTCGGGCGATGACAAAGTCCGTGGAACATATTGGAAGTATCTTTACATCGAACAAATGTTCTGATAAAATGAGCATATGAAGCTGCAATTACCTAAAATCGCATGCTGACTTGAAAAAGTAAAAATTTTCCTTGCATTCCTGCGGGAATGGTGCTATAGTGATTAGAGTTGATAACGTATGATTTAGAGAGTGGGCTTGCGAGTCCACTCTTTTCATGTATGTAAGTCAGGTGCCGTGCCGGCGTTGGAGATATGCTTTCATGGACCTGAAGCAGGAAAGGGGAGAAGTAAATGGCAAAGGCCAGAGATTACGAAGCGCGGACGGAGGAACTGCTGACGCCCATTGCAGAGGCAAATGGCTGCAGCGTTTATGACGTGGAATATGTAAAAGAGGGAAGCGACTGGTATCTGCGCTGCTATCTGGATAAGCCCGAAGGTGTGGGAATCGTGGACTGCGAGAATGTGAGCAGGGCATTGTCGGCAAAACTGGATGAAGAGGATTATATTGATAATGCGTATATTCTGGAGGTCAGTTCTCCGGGGCTTGGCAGGACATTAAAAAAAGACAAACATCTGCAAAAGAGCATTGGGGAAGCGGTGGAACTCAGAACCTATAAAACCATAAACAAGCAGAAGGAATTTGAAGGAATTTTAAAGGCTTTTGATTCGGATACTGTTACAATACAGACAGAAAATGAGGAACTTGTTTTTGATCGGGCGGATGTGGCTTTGATCAGACTGGCATTAGACTTTTAGGAGGAGAAAGGAAAAATGAACAAAGAATTATTGGAAGCGCTGGATATTTTGGAAAAGGAGAAGGACATCAGCAAGGAAACCCTGTTTGATGCAATCGAAAATTCTCTGATTACCGCATGCAAGAATCACTTCGGAAAAGCGGATAACGTAAAAGTTGAGATCAACAGAGAAACCTGTGATTTCCTTGTATATGCAGAGAAAGAGGTTGTACCTGCGCAGGAGGATGTGACCGATTCTGTTTTACAGATCAGTTTAGAGGAAGCGCAGAAGATCTCAAAGAAAGCGGCGGTCGGCGATCAGATCCATGTGGAAATCAAGTCCAAGGAATTCGGACGTATTGCAACGCAGAATGCAAAGAATGTCATTTTACAGAAGATTCGTGAAGAAGAAAGAAGCGTGATTTATAATCAGTATTTCGAAAAGGAAAAGGATGTGGTAACCGGTATCGTACAGCGTTACCTTGGCAGAAATATCAGTATCAATCTCGGAAAAGCGGATGCAATTTTAAATGAGAGCGAGCAGGTGAAGGGTGAGAATTTCAAGCCCACGGAAAGAATCAAGGTCTATATTCTGGAAGTAAAGAATACCTCCAAGGGCCCCAGAATTTTGGTCAGCCGTACCCACCCGGAGCTGGTTAAGAGATTGTTTGAATCGGAGGTTGCAGAGATTCAGGACGGTACCGTTGAGATTAAGAGCATTGCCAGAGAAGCCGGAAGCCGTACCAAGATGGCGGTATGGAGCAACAATCCGAACGTGGATGCGGTCGGTGCCTGCGTCGGTGTGAACGGTTCCCGTGTCAATTCCATTGTGGATGAGCTGCGCGGAGAGAAGATTGATATTATTAACTGGGATGAGAATCCGGGTAACCTGATTCAGAATGCATTATCCCCTGCCAAGATCGTTGCCGTGTTTGCCGATCCGGATGAAAAAACCGCAAAGGTTGTCGTACCCGATTATCAATTGTCATTGGCGATCGGTAAAGAAGGACAGAATGCAAGACTGGCCGCAAGACTGACCGGCTATAAGATTGACATTAAGAGTGAGACTCAGGCAAAGGATGCTCCGGGCTTCCGCTACGAAGATTATATGGATGATTATGAGGATGAGGACTACGACGAAAGCTACGAGGAAGACTACGAAGAAGGCGAATATGTAGAGGAGTCTGAAGCAGGTGACAATGAATAAGAAAATTCCTATGAGACAGTGTGTGGGCTGCGGTGAAATGAAGAGTAAAAAGGAAATGATGCGTATCTTAAAAACACAGGAGGGGTCCGTTGTGCTTGATGTTACAGGAAAGAAGAACGGAAGAGGCGCATATCTTTGTAAGAATGGGCAATGCCTCATAAAGGCCAGAAAGAATAAAGGACTGGAACGTTCTTTCAAAATAGCGATTCCGGATGAGGTTTATGACAGTCTGGAAAAGGAGTATGAGGATCAGAATGCAGAGTAAAATATTATCCATGCTGGGAATTGCCGAGAGGGGCAGGAATGTAGCGAGCGGCGAGTTCATGACGGAAAAGGCGGTCAAGGAAACGAAGGCATATCTGGTCATTGTAGCGGCGGATGCTTCCGAAAATACAAAGAAAAAGTTTCGTGATATGTGTACGTTTTATCAGGTTCCTTTTTTTGAATACGGAACCAAGGATGAACTGGCGCATGCAATCGGAAAAGAAATGCGGGCATCACTTGCGGTGACAGATCAAGGAATCGCAAATAGCATGATCCGGAATCTGGAGACGGGTGTATGAACGCAGATCGGAAACAAAGGTTGAGAGAAAGGAATGGTTATTAGATGGCAAAACAAAAGGTTTACGAACTGGCGAAGGAACTTGGCGTTTCGAGCAAGGACCTGTTAACGCTTTGTGAACAGTATAATATAGAAGTCAAAAATCACATGAGTACCCTGGAGGAGGAACAGGCAGAAAGGCTGGCGGGAGCCTTGAAAAAAGGAAAGGCCGTGCCGGAGGAGAAGAAACCTGTTCCGGAGGAAACCAAAACCGCCCCGGAGGAAAAAAAGCAGGCGCATGGAAAAGCACCTGCATCCCCGAATACCGGGTCTGCAGAGGGGACGGAGCATAAGAAGAAAAAGAATATTATTTTTGTCAGCAATCCGCACAATTCCAAGATGAGCGGCGCCGGCGGACAAAATAACAGGAATTTCGGCGCAGACAGAAGACAGAACAATTCCGCAGGCCAGAGAAATAACGGTTCCGGAAACGGATTCAGGCCGGGCATGAGTGCGAAACCGATCAGACCGCTTACGCCTCCGTCGCCGACCCCTTCCGTGAATATTGTTGCAAATCCGAATAGGGGACAGGAAAACAGACCAAAAGCGGTAAATCGTCCTGATTTAAGGACAGAGGAGCAAAAGAAACAGACGATTCAGACAGATCCTGTAACGACAGCTAAAATTATGAGCGAAGAGAACAGAGAAAGAAAGACAGCATCAGCAGCAGATCGTAATTATCAGAATAACAGACCGCAGGGTGTCCAGAATAATCGTCCTCAGAATGGACAGAATAACCGTAATCAGGGCTATGGCCGTGATAACGGCATAAACAAAGGTCAGGACGGCGGTTTTCGCGGTCAGGCAAGACAGGGAGGCCAGGGATATGCGAATGGAGGACAAAGACCGGCTTATAGACAGGATGGTGCGCGTAGCGCCGAAGGAAGCGCTCGCGGCGGTTATAACAAAGGTGCGCAGGGGCGTCCGGGCGGTTTCGGTGGTTCGGGCGGCCAGAGACCTTATGGCGGTAACGACCGCTTTGATAAAGGCGATGGATCAAAGGATTCCCGCTTTGGAAGAAAATCTCAGGGAGGATCTTCGTCCTTCGTACCGGAGACTTCGATCAAGGATCAGGAAAAGCATAGAGACGAAGAAAAGCGCCGTATCGAAAAAGATAAAAAGAATAAAAAGGATCTGATTTACGAAGAAGACGGCGAAATGATGATGAAGGGCAAGAATAAAGCCGGAAGGTTTATTAAGCCCGAAAAGAAGCATGAAGAACAGGAAGAACAGATCAAGGTAATCACACTGCCCGAATCTCTGACGATTAAGGAGTTGGCGGAAAAAATGAAGCTTCAGCCCGCAGCAATCGTAAAGAAGCTGTTTATGCAGGGCAAAATTGTAACTGTCAATCAGGAAATTTCTTTTGAACAGGCAGAAGAAATCGCCATTGATTATGAGATTATTTGTGAAAAAGAAATTAAGGTGGATGTCATTGAGGAACTCTTGAAGGAAGAGGAAGAGGATACTTCCACCATGACAAAGAGACCGCCTGTTATTTGTGTCATGGGCCATGTCGATCACGGAAAAACTTCCCTGCTCGATGCGATCAGAAAAACCAATGTGACTGATAAAGAGGCTGGCGGGATCACACAGGCAATCGGCGCATACACCGTAAATATCAACGATCAGAAGATCACATTCCTGGATACGCCCGGACATGAGGCGTTTACGGCTATGCGTATGCGCGGCGCCAATGCGACGGATATTGCGGTTTTGGTGGTTGCTGCGGATGACGGAGTGATGCCTCAGACCGTAGAAGCCATTAACCATGCAAAGGCAGCGGGCATTGAAATTATTGTTGCAGTCAATAAGATTGATAAGCCGAATGCCAATATTGACCGTGTAAAGCAGGAGCTTACCGAATATGAGCTGATTCCGGTTGACTGGGGCGGCTCTACGGAATTCGTACCGGTATCTGCAAAGTCCGGTGAAGGAATTTCCGATTTGTTGGAGACCATTATCCTGACGGCGGATATTCTGGAGTTAAAAGCAAATGAAAAAAGGCGCGCAAGAGGTCTTGTAATCGAGGCAGAGCTTGATAAGGGACGCGGTCCTGTGGCAACGGTACTGGTTCAGAAGGGAACCCTGCATGTGGGAGATTTTATTTCCGCAGGCGCATCCCACGGTAAGGTCAGGGCCATGATTGACGATAAGGGCAGAAGAGTAAAGGAAGCGACCCCGTCAACGCCGGTAGAGATTTTGGGACTGAGCGATGTACCAAATGCGGGCGAAATCTTTATTGCCCATGAAAATGATAAAGAAGCAAAGAGTTTTGCGGATACCTTTGTGGCGCAGAACAAAGAAAAGCTGCTTGAGGAGACAAAGGCGAAAATGTCATTGGATGATTTGTTCAGTCAGATTCAGGCAGGTAACCTAAAGGAACTGAACCTGATCATCAAGGCGGATGTTCAGGGCAGCGTGGAAGCCGTAAAGCAGAGCCTTTTGAAGCTGTCTAACGATGAAGTCGTTGTAAAAGTAATTCACGGCGGCGTCGGTGCGATTAATGAGTCCGATGTTATTTTGGCAAGCGCTTCTTCTGCAATTATTATCGGATTTAATGTCCGTCCCGATGCACAGGCCAAGGCTACCGCAGAGCGCGAAGGCGTTGATGTGAGACTGTATAAGGTGATCTATCAGGCTATCGAGGATGTGGAAGCAGCCATGAAGGGTATGCTTGATCCTGTTTATGAGGAGAAGGTGATCGGACACGCAGAGGTACGCCAGATCTTCAAGGCGTCTGCCATCGGTAATATCGCCGGTTCTTATGTCATGGATGGGGTATTTCAGAGAGGCTGCAAGATTCGAATCAGCCGTGAAGGAAATCAGATCTATGAGGGTGAGCTGGCGTCCTTAAAGAGATTCAAGGATGATGTTAAGGAAGTAAAGGAAGGCTTTGAATGCGGTCTTGTCTTTGAAGGCTTTGATCAGATGCAGGAGCTTGATATGGTGGAAGCCTATATCATGGTTGAGGTGCCCAGATAGGAGGGCTGTATCAGGGCCGGAAAGTGAGTAATATGAGAAAAAACAGTATCAAAAGCACCAGAATCAATGGAGAGATAAAGCGGGTGTTGGCGGAAATCATCCGGTCTGAGATCAAGGATCCCAGAATCCATCCCTTTACTTCGGTTGTGGAAGTGGAGGTTGCGCCTGATTTAAAGACCTGTAAGGCATGGATCAGCGTGCTCGGAGACGAGGATGCGATCAAGGATACTCTGGCGGGACTTCAAAGCGCTGAAGGTTATATCAAAAACCAGCTGGCAAGGAAGATCAATTTAAGAAATACGCCGGAGATCAGGTTCATCATGGACCAGTCCATTGCATATGGTGTTACTATGTCAAAATTAATCGACGAAGTCAATAAAGACATTCCGGATCGCAGTGAACTGCCTGACATGGAGGATTAGTGTGAATAAAATTAATTTGTTGGAAGAATGCAGGGGCGCATCCGTCATCGGAATCAGCGGACATATCCGGCCGGACGGGGATTGCGTCGGCTCCTGTATGGCACTGTGGTTATATTTGAAAAAAGCATATCAAGATGCAGAGGTATGTGTATTTCTGGAACAGCCTCCGGAAATTTTTAAATGCATTTGCGGGGCGGCGGAAATTAACTCGGAATTTCCGGAAAGACCTCCCTTTGATGTGTTTATTGCGCTTGATACCGTCAAGGATCGCCTGGGCGGCGCTGAAAAATATTTCGATGCGGCCAAGAAGACCATCAATATCGACCATCATATCAGCAATGAATCAGGCTGCGGCATGATCAATTATGTGGACCCTGCTGCAAGCTCCACGGCGCAGCTGGTTTATGAGATGATGGAGCCGGAGTTTCTGGACGCCGAGATTGCGCAGGCAGTCTATATCGGAATCATTCACGATTGCGGTGTGTTCCGATATTCCAATACTTCGCCAAGGACGCTTCGGATCGCAGCGGATCTGATTGAATACGGATTCGATTTTCCGAGGATCATAGACGAAACCTTCTATGAGAAAACCTATATTCAGAATCAGATTATGGGCAGGGCACTTTTGGAAAGTATTATATTCATGGACGGAAAATGCATTGTCAGCGGAATTGACCGGAAAACCATGCAATTTTACGGAGCAGGTCCCAAGGATCTGGATGGGATCGTAAACCAGCTTCGGATTACCAAGGGCGTGGAATGCGCAATTTTTATGTATGAGACCGGAACACTGGAATTCAAGGTAAGCCTGCGTTCCAACCGATACATAGATGTTTCGCAGATAGCTTCCTTTTTCGGCGGGGGAGGGCATGTCAGGGCAGCGGGATGTACCATGACCGGAACCTTTTATGACGTGATCAATAATTTGTCAGAGAGGATTGCGCTGCAGATTGAGAAGCAGGATTGCGCTGCAGATTGAGAAGCAGGATTGCGAAAAAAATGAAAACTTTTATCTCAAAACGGGTCTGCCGGCGTTTCCTTTGTCGGCCAGCAGTGCATGTGAAATGCGGGAAAACGGTATCCGTACTGTGTTTTCCGCATTTTTTGCATATATTTTGCGTGTATTTTATTCAGCGGTATTTTGCCCAAATGCAGTTTCGATATTTTGCGTAAATGCAGTTTCGGCGTTTACGGAAGTGCAGTTCATGCTCCTTTTTGAGGATGCATTCTGAGGGCTGTCTGCAGCCTTGGTGCTTTGTATTGCAGGCATGAATCCGAATATGCTATAATCACTAACATATCGGGATCGTTTTGAGACGCATACAGCGTGTCACAGCAGTAAACTGCTCTGACATGGAGGATTGTTATGAACGGAATCATCAATGTATATAAAGAAAAGGGTTTTACTTCGTTTGATGTAGTTGCAAAATTGCGTGGAATTCTGAAAATAAAGAAAATCGGACATACGGGCACCCTGGACCCTGATGCGGAAGGGGTGCTTCCCGTATGTATAGGAAGCGCAACCGGATTGTGCGACATGCTGACCGACAGGTCCAAAGAATATGTGGCGGAGCTCAGGCTCGGGATCGTGACGGATACACAGGATATGACGGGGAATGTACTGAGAGAGGCGCAGATAAACGTAAATGAAGAACAGGTAAGAAGGACTGTTTTATCGTTTGCAGGCGCGTATGACCAGATTCCGCCGATGTATTCCGCACTTAAGGTAAACGGGCAGAAGCTTTGTGATTTGGCAAGACAGGGAAAAGAAGTAGAACGTACTGCCAGAAGAGTACAGATTTACGGAATTGAGATTATGGACATGCAGCTTCCTGTGGTAAAGATGCGGGTGCAGTGTTCCAAGGGAACGTATATCCGTACTCTTTGTCAGGATATCGGTGAAAAGCTCGGCTGCGGCGGCTGTATGCAGAGCCTGCTCAGAACAAAGGCGTCCGGTTTTTTGCTTGAAGATGCAAAGAAGCTTTCGGAGATTGAAAGGTTCCGGGATGAAAACAGGCTTGAGGAGCTGCTGCTGCCTGTGGACACGGTTTTTAAGGAATATGAAGCGCTGACGGTAAAGCCGGAGGCGTCAAGGCTCTTAGATAACGGAAATCCTCTTTTGCCGGAGCAGACGGATATGCCGCAGAAAGGATATCAGGCGCTGAAGGACGGACAGAAATTCAGAATTTATAATATACAGCAGATATTTTGCGGCATTTTTTATTATAATATGAAGGAACGCAGACTAAAGCCGGAGCGGATTTTTTATGTGCCGGCCGCAAAACATATGGGAGCGGGAAATGAAGATCATAACAGGAACGACAGCTTTTGAGATGGATCGGAAAAGCTGTGTGGCAATCGGAAAATTTGACGGAATTCATGTCGGGCATGCTGCGCTGATGAAGCAGGTGCTGGATGCCAAAAAAGAAGGGCTTGCAGCAGTGATTTTTACGTTTACGCCCAGCCCCTATGAGTTTTTCAGCGGAGAAAAACAGCCGGAACTAATGACGGTTTCCGAAAAAAGGAGCGCTTTTGAAAAGGCCGGAGCGGATGTGCTGTGGGAATTTCCGATGAATGCATGGACGGCTGCTATGGATCCTGTGGATTTTATACGCAATATTCTGGTGCGGCAGTTAAAAGCGGGACTGATCGTTGCAGGGGATGATCTTTCTTTCGGGGATAAAGGAGCAGGGGACAACGAACTGCTGAAGCGTTATGCAAAGGAATATGGGTATGAGGTTGCCGTGATTGATAAGGTTTGTTTACTTGGAAAAGCGGTCAGCTCTACCTATGTCAGGAATGAAGTGCGTGCGGGAAATATGGAAAATGCAGCCATATTGCTGGGAAAACCATACAGCTTCACCGGAATTGTAACGCATGGCAAAGAACTGGGACGAACCATGGGAATGCCTACGATTAATCTGATTCCGGAGAGCGAAAAGCTGTTTCCGCCGTTTGGGGTGTATTATTCCAGAGTCCGTATTGAGGACAGCATTTACAACGGAATTACGAATATCGGGAGAAAACCGACAGTCAGTGACGAGTCCGCCGTAGGAGTGGAAACCTATTTGTATGATTGTGACGGAAATTTATACGGCAGGGAAATTGAAGTCATGCTGCTGTCTTACAGGCGGCCCGAAAAACAATTTGAAAGCATCGAAGCCTTAAAAAAGCAGCTTTTGTCGGACCGGGAGGCCGGAAGAGAATATTTTGGGAGGCAGCATCACCGGGACAAAGCCGATTCATAACACGATTTTGGAAAAGGTGAAGACTGGGACTTGTAACTTTTGAAAGATTCACTTAATATAAAAAGTAAAGTCTGGGTAAATAATCGGTAAATTATACGCAAGAAGATGCGAGGGATAATTTTCTATGAATGCATCCATTTTATTGGCATTGGCAGGGGGTCTCGGACTGTTTCTGCTGGGTATGCGCCTGATGAGTGATGGAATTGAAAAGGCGGCGGGCGCAAAATTAAGATCAATTTTGGAATTCTTTACCACAAACCGTTTTACAGGAATGCTGGTCGGTATTGTATTTACGGGCATTATTCAGTCATCCTCGGCTTGTACTGTGATGGTTGTCAGCTTTGTAAACTCCGGACTGATGAGTCTGTATCAGGCAGCCGGAGTGATCTTTGGCGCCAATATCGGTACCACCATTACATCGCAGCTGGTATCCTTTAATCTGTCCGAAATTGCGCCCGTGATTTTATTGCTGGGTGTGATTTTACTGATGTTTTGTAAAAATCAGAATGTCGGCAAGTTTGCGTCCATCATTGTGGGATTCGGCGTGTTATTTTTAGGACTTAGCAATATGTCCGCTGCAATGGGAGGACTTAAGGAAGATCCGGCCATTGTATCCATGCTGGCTTCTTTAACGAATCCGCTGTTGGCAGTTTTGATGGGGACAGTTCTGACGGCAATTATCCAGAGCTCCTCCGTGACGGTCAGCATTGTTTTGTTGATGGCGAATCAGGGACTTTTGGAGCTTCCGATTTGTATGTATATCATTTTGGGATGTAATATCGGTGCATGTACCTCGGCGCTGCTTGCTTCCATGGCCGGTAATAAGGATGCGAAGCGTGCGGCAATGATACATTTTCTGTTCAACGTAATCGGTACGGTTTTGATGTTCATTGTACTTCAGGCGGCATTGCAGCCGGTAGAGGATATCATTATGTCCGTCTCCGATCATAATGCGGGGAGATTCGTAGCAAACGCCCATACAATCTTTAAGGTGGTACAGGTTATTGTATTGTTACCGTTCTCCAATTTAATTGTAAAGCTTACATATCTGGTGATCCCCGGAGAGGATTACAAAGTGGATTACAGAGAGAATTTCCAGTTAAAATATATCGGAGAAAAAGTAGTATTCAATCCTGCAACTGCAGTTGTGGGCGCTACCAAGGAAATCGAGCGTATGGCATCCCTTGCCAGTGAAAACCTGAATCGTGCAATGAATGCACTGATTACGCTGGATCAGGAGGATATAAATGAAGTATATGCGGTTGAAAAAAATATAAATTTTCTGAATAGAGCCATTACCAATTATCTGGTTAAGATCAACCAGACCACGCTTCCGATCGAGGATCAGAAGATTATCGGCGCTTTGTTCCATGTTGTCAATGATGTGGAAAGAATCGGAGATCATGCGGAGAACATAGCGGACGCGGCAAAGCAGCGAGTAGAAACCGGCGTGACTTTCAGTAAGATTGCGCAAAAGGAATTGGGCGAGATGCTGGATATGGTCAATACTCTTGTCCGTTTTTCTGTGGAGATGTTCGTAACCGGTGACGAGGAGCATATGGAGGATATCCTGAGGCTGGAGGATGCTGTGGACGAGAAGGAGCGTGAACTTCAGAAATTTCATGTGGAACGGCTGACCAAAAATGAGTGTACGCCGGAGGCCGGTATGATTTTTTCCGATATTATATCGGGGCTTGAGAGAGTGGCGGATCATGCCACCAACATTGCTTTTTCTGTTACGAATGCGGAACAGGAAATATTATCCGCTCCTTGACAAATCAAATCCATCTGTTACAATAAGTACGTAACAAATGAAACAATTTTGTAACAAATGGAGTAATTATGAGTAACAAATACTGTAATGTACGTAACACGAAACAGATGGGAAGATCCGGACGCAACGCTAAGAAACCGGCAGCGCTTTTGATCGCAGAAATGCTTGTATTATCAGAGTTTGCCATGCTGATTCCGGAAATGAACGGTAACGCGGCAGGTAACGGAATCTGGCAGGCAGCCGAAACCGGGGAAACAGTGGCTGCGGCGGCGGAAAATACACTGGGAAGCTATGAAAACGTGGATTTGGAAGCAGATCCCTACGAAGAATGGGTAACCGGTGCAGGTGCGGAACTTATTATCGGAAGTATTGACAGTATGACCCGACAGGATTTCCTTGACATGATGGAGAATTTGACCATCGTGGATGAACAGGAAGAAATCTATAACTGGGGATACGATAATCTGGGGATTGCCAATGTATCGGAAAATCTGAATATACGAAAAGAACCGTCAACAGATGCGGATATGGTTGGCGCGCTTCCGGCCAATGCTGCATGTGAGGTTTTGGAAATCAGCGGCGGATGGGCACATATTAAATCAGGAGACGTGGAAGGTTATGTCAGCATGGAGTATTTGCTGACCGGCGAAGAAGCAAAGGCAAGAGCGCAGGAGTGTCAGAAACTGACGGCAACGGTGCTGGCGCAGACCCTAAAGGTTAGAAAGGCGGCCGATACCGAGCACGGGACATGGGGACTGATCGGAAACGGTAAGGAGCTGGAGGTTGTAGAGGTTTTGGATAACGGCTGGGTTTCCGTTGTGTATGGCGACGGCAAGGATGCCGCTTATGTAAGCGGTGATTATGTGGAGATTGCCTATATGCTTGAAACGGCGCTTACCATGACCGAAGTGCGGTATGGAAAAGGCGTTACGGATGCAGGCGTGGATCTGGCGTACAGAGCGATTCAGTATGTGGGAAATCCATATGTTTACGGAGGTAACAGCCTGACAAACGGAACCGACTGCTCCGGGTTTACGATGCTGCTTATGAAGAAGTACGGAATCAGTATGTCGCATTCTGCAAGAGCTCAGTCCCAGCTTGGAAGCGCGGTCAGCATTTCCGAACTTCGTCCGGGGGATCTGGTATTCTATGGAAACGGAAGCGGTATTAACCATGTTGCTATTTATATCGGCGGCGGACAGGTATGCCATGCAAGTAATCCCAAATCGGGGATTATTATATCCAATCTGTATTACCGTTCACCGGTATGCGCAAGGAGACTTCTGTAGTTTTATAAATCTGCATATCAATGTTTTTATAAATCTGTATATCAATGTTTTTATAAATCCCGCTTTACATAAGGCGGGATTTATGATATAGTTACAACATATGATTTTGCCGTACTCAGATGCAGGACACTCCGACCTGGTTCTTAGTATGGGCAGTAACAAGACGGAAACGTCAATAAAATAATGGAGGAAATACCATGATCTCAAAGGAAAAGAAACAGGCGATTATGAAGGAGTATGCAATTTCAGAAGGCGATACCGGTTCACCGGAAGTTCAGGTTGCCGTACTGACAGCCAGAATTAAAGAGCTTACTGAGCATTTGCAGACACATCCCAAGGATCATCATTCAAGGAGAGGCCTTCTGAAAATGGTAGGTCAGAGAAGAGGCTTACTTGCTTACTTAAAGAAAACCGATATTGAAAGATACCGTACTTTGATTGAGAGACTTGAACTCAGAAAGTAAAAAAGCGAGGACGGGGTTACCCGTCCTTCATTTTTGTGTGGGCAGAAATCTGCTCATGCGGGTGTGCTTTTGGCTGCACCGATCACTAAAGGTAGAAGAGGATTTCGAGACCACTGATATGTGTATGACGGTTTCGGAGAAGAACGCTTTCATAGGTTTGTCGTCATGGATATATCAGTAGTTTCGGCTTCTTCTGCCAAAACAGCAATTCCCGCAGCTTCTGAAACGGAGAATCAGGAGCAAAGGGAGAAAAGGAAGGAGAAAATATGTACAAGACTTATTCAATGGATCTTGCCGGCCGTACCTTAAGTGTTGATATTAACAGAGTAGGTAAGCAGGCAAACGGATGTGCGTTTATGCACTATGGTGATACTACCGTATTATGTACCGCGACGGCTTCCGAGAAGCCGCGTGACGGAATTGATTTCTTCCCGCTTAGCGTAGAATATGAAGAAAAGCTGTATGCAGTCGGAAAAATTCCGGGAGGATTTAATAAGAGAGAGGGTAAGGCCTCTGAAAATGCAGTATTGACAAGCCGTGTAATCGATCGTCCGATGCGTCCTCTGTTTCCGAAGGATTACAGAAATGACGTAACGCTTGATTGTATGGTTATGTCCGTGGACCCGGAATGCCGTCCTGAGCTTGTAGCAATGCTTGGCGCTGCAATTTCTACCTGTATTTCCGATATTCCTTTTGACGGTCCCTGCGCAATGACACAGATTGGTATGGTGGACGGAGAATTTATCGTCAATCCTTCTCAGGAAGTATGGAAGAACGGCGATTTGCGCCTGACGGTTGCTTCTACAGCGCAAAAGGTAATCATGATTGAAGCAGGCGCCAACGAGATTCCGGAAGCAAAGATGATTGAGGCCATTTATACGGCTGATGCTGTCAATAAGAAAATCATTGAATTTATTAATCAGATTGTTGCCGAAGTGGGCAAACAGAAGCATGAGTATACAAGCTGTGCGATTCCGGAAGAAATGTTCGAGGAAATGAAAAAGATCGTAACACCTCAGGAGATGGAAACAGCTGTATTTACCGATGAGAAGCAGGTTCGTGAGGAGAACATCCGCCAGATCACTGCAAAGCTGGAGGAGGCGTTTGCAGAGCATGAGGAATGGCTTGCAATCCTCGGAGAGGCTATTTATCAGTATGAAAAGAAGACCGTCCGTAAGATGATCTTAAAGGATCAGAAGCGCCCGGATGGCCGTGAGATTACCCAGATCAGACCGCTGGCTGCAGAAGTGGATATCATTCCCCGTGTGCATGGTTCCGCCATGTTTACCCGTGGACAGACACAGATTTGTAATGTATGTACGCTTGCACCGCTTTCCGAGGTACAGAAGGTGGACGGATTGGATGAAAATACAACCAGTAAGCGTTATATGCATCATTATAATTTTCCTTCCTATTCCGTTGGTGAAACGAAGGTAAGCCGCGGACCGGGACGTCGTGAAATCGGTCATGGCGCACTTGCAGAAAGAGCA
>CAYTIH010000007.1:22920-71728 GCA_964437825.1 uncultured Clostridium sp.
TTCCCTTATGCAATCCGTACCGTATCCGAGACGTTTGAATCCAACGGTTCCACTTCCATGGCTTCTACCTGTGCGTCCTGTATGTCCTTAATGGCTGCAGGCGTTCCGATTAAGAAGATGGTAGCCGGTATTTCCTGCGGTCTCGTAACAGGGGAGAGCGATGATGATTTTATCCTGCTGACGGATATTCAGGGACTGGAAGATTTCTTCGGAGATATGGACTTTAAGGTAACCGGTACCCATGAAGGTATTACGGCGATCCAGATGGATATCAAGATTCACGGCCTGACCAGACCGATTGTGGAAGGCGCCATTGAGAGATGCCGCCAGGCGCGTGAATTTATCATGGAGACCTGTATGAAGCCTGCAATTGCAGCTCCGCGCCCGACTGTCGGAAAATATGCGCCGAAAATCATTCAGATCAGGATTGATCCTGAGAAGATCGGTGATGTGGTCGGACAGAGAGGAAAGACCATCAATGAAATCATTGCAAGAACCGGCGTAAAGATTGATATTACGGATGACGGCGCAGTCAGCGTATGCGGTACGGATCAGGCCATGATGGATCAGGCTGTCGAGATGATCAAGATGATTACTACAGAATTTGAAGAAGGACAGGTCTTCAAGGGCAGGGTTGTCAGCATCAAGGAGTTTGGCGCATTCATTGAATTTGCTCCCGGTAAAGAGGGTATGGTTCACATCTCCAAGATTGCAAAGGAAAGAATCAACCGTGTAGAGGATGTATTAACACTTGGTGACGTTGTAACCGTTGTATGTCTCGGAAAAGACAAAATGGGCAGGATCAGCTTCTCCATGAAGGATGTTGCACAGCAGTAATGAAGATAAGCTTGCTAAGATCAGTTTGCGTGAGGCAGGAGCTTTATAGCTCCTGCCTTTTCAGAATTTGAGTATAAAAAAACATTCACAGGCTTTGTTCGGAACGTTGTTTCCCAAAAGCCGTGAATGTTTTTTTTGTTTTTGAGAGCGGTTATACAGACTCATGGAAGGTTCTGCTGATCACATCCGCCTGCTGTTCAGGAGTTAACTTGATAAAGTTAACGGCATAACCGGATACACGAATGGTCAGCTGAGGATAGTTTTCAGGATGTTTTTGTGCATCTACCAGGGTATCACGATTCAGAACGTTGACGTTTAAGTGATGTCCGCCCTTGACTGCATAACCATCCAATAAATTTACAAGATTATCTACCTGTGTCTGATTTGTTTCCATATAGACTCCTCCTTATTAATAAAATAGTAATCATTATTGTTATTATTATAATATCATATTTTTGATGAAAGTCCATAGAAAATGAGAAAAAAGATTGTTTCTTTTTGAAAACAATTTTGTCCGCGTAATGCAATTGAGACAGCGGTTATTCTCCCGGTTTTGCATACTGTCAAAAAGAACGGACAAACAGAAAGCATAATTTGGACAAAGCGTCATATATTGGGATAAGGGGTGAGGCAGATATGGGAAGGGAACAGGAGCTTTTAACCTTATTTCCTATGGAAATCAGAGATACCTATAAGCGGGTTGCTGCCGGAATGAATCATATTCAGGAGATCAGGCTTAGGGTGGGTAAGCCGGTTCTGATATATGGAAAAGGAAGGGAATATTATCTGGCGGAGAACGGAGATATTCTCTATGAAGGCGGGAATGCATTTTGTCCGGATCGAAGCTATATGGACAAGGTATTAAACCATATCTGCGGATATTCTGCATATGCCTTTGAAGAGGAGATACGAAAGGGCTTTCTAACGGTACCCGGAGGGCATCGAATCGGATTAGCCGGCGAAACGGTAATTCAGAAGGATCAGATCGTCAGTATGAAAAATCTGAATGCCATGAACATTCGTATTTCACATCAGATAAAGGGAGTGGCGGATGCGGTAATTCCCTATGTGACAGACTGCGGGGAGGTGAAAAATACATTGATCATCTCACCGCCCGGATGCGGCAAAACAACACTTCTGCGGGATTTAATCAGACAGCTGTCAGAAGGAAACGAGCACTGCCGCCCGGGCTATACTGTAGGAGTTGTGGACGAGCGTAGTGAAATCGGAGGAAGCTTTTGCGGTGAAATCCAAAATGAGCTTGGTCCGAGAACGGATTTGCTCGACGGATGTTCCAAGGAACTGGGAATGACCATGCTGCTGCGTTCTATGAATCCGCAAATTATAGCGGTGGATGAGATCGGCACAAAGGAGGATGCGGATGCAATCGGTCAGGCGGTAAGGAGCGGATGTCATATTATAGCAACGATTCATGGTGACAGCGTGAGCCAGGTCGGTGAACGTCAGGTCATAGGAAGGCTGGTGCGGGATCAGGTTTTTGACTGCTATATTATCCTGACAAATCGTCAAAAGCCGGGAAGCATTACGCAGATCCTGGATAGGGACTACCGAAGGATGAAGCTTCAAATATGCAGATCTGAAAAACAGCAGGAACGGTTTTGACCGGAATGGAAATGAGTGGAACGTGGACAGAATATGATTAAAATAACTGGTGTAATTTTAATGGTCGGAGGAAGCACGGGAATGGGCTTTTGGATGTTTCTGAGGTTAAAGGAACGGATCAGATACATAGAGCAGATGATATGGCTGTTTTATTTCATGGAAAGCGAAATAAATTACCGAAAAAGTGAGTTTTCAGCGGTTTTCGAGCGGGCCGCGCAGCGAATGGATGAGCCGGTGAAATCCATACTCATGCGAACGGCAGAACGTCTAAAGCAGAGAGGAGCATGTTTTAGGGATATTTGGCATGAGGAAACAACAAAGCTCCGTATGCATTCGGATTTAAAAAAAGAAGATCTGGATTTGATTGACGAATTGGCATGCGAAGGATATCAGGATATCCAAATGCAGCTAACCCAAATTCGGATGATACGCGAAAAACTGGAGCATACCGAACAGCAATTGAAGGCGCAGCTGGCCGAAAAAGGAAAAATATATCTATGTGTAGGAGTACTGTCCGGTATGGTTGTCAGTATTATCCTGATTTGAGGTGTTTATGAATATCAATATTATTTTTAAAATTGCGGCTGTGGGAATATTGGTAACCATCTTGAGTCAGGTATTAAAGCATAGCGGCAGGGATGAACATGCATTTCTGGTCAGTTTGGCAGGACTGATTCTGGTACTGAGCTGGATTATTCCGTATATTTATGAGTTGTTCCAGACAATACAGAATCTTTTTTCCATATGACAATCAAATTATGCAATTTGCAGGAATTCCGGCAGAAAATGGCAAAATTTTCGAAAAAAGGGGTAAAAGATGATATGGAACTTGCAAAGCTTGCGATGCTGGCTGTGACCGGCGTATTGATCGGTATTCAATTTAAAGGCTCAAAACAGGAATTTTCCGTCTATATAGGCTTCATGCTGTGTATATTGATTCTTTCTGCAGGGCTTCAGAAAATGGGGGTCGTACTGGAATACTTTGAATCCATGCAGGCGCTGTTTTCGGGAAATTATAATTATCTGGGGATCTTACTTAAGGTAATCGGAATTACATATTTGTGTGAATTTGCTTCCGGAATATGTAAGGATGCAGGATATCAGGCGGTTGCAGGACAAATTGAAGTATTTGGAAAGCTTTCCGTGCTTTTATCAGGAATGCCGATCATTCTGGCAGTGATACAAACCATTCAGGAATTTTCCTTATAAAGGAGTGGCAGAATATGGGATATGATTTTGCATCGAGCAGTTTGGATGAACTGCATTTGGATCAGGTAACGGAACAGATGAATGGATTATTTGAATATCAGACACCTTCATTACATGATATTGTAATAAATGCATTACAAGGAAATAATGCGGACACCGTAAACCAGGTGATTTTATATGTGAAAGCTTCTTTATTTTCCGAAATGGGCGATTTTAAAACGATTTTTTCATCAATTCTGATTTTGGGGCTTTTGTCGGCTGTGTTTACGGAATTCGGCAAGCTGTTTGAAAACCGGCAGATCGCAGATTTGAGCTATTATATGATTTATCTGATGATGGTCATTCTTTTGCTGCAGGTTATGGAGCAGGGAATTTTCGTTGCAACGCAGACGCTGGAATCCATATCGGATTTCTCGAAAATACTCATTCCGACGTATTGTCTTTCGGTGGGACTGGCTTCGGGGGAAACAACGGCAATTACCTTTTATGAGGTGTCACTTCTGATTATTTTTGTAATAGAAAAATTGCTGCTGATTCTGGTGATTCCTTTTGTTTATGCTTATGCGTTCCTTGCAGCAATGAACGGAATCGGACCGGACGGAAGGATGGATGGGATGATCCGGCTGCTTGGAAAAGGAGTCGGAATGATGCTGAAACTGATTTTGACGCTGATATCCTGCTTTGGCATTATTCAGGCAATGATAACACCTGTTATCGACAGCGTAAAATCCAATTCCTTACAGAAGCTGGTTGCAGCGATTCCGGGAATCGGAGGTTATATCAATACGGCGACCGAGGTTGTGTATGGCTCGGCTGTGTTGGTGAAAAATGCCGTGGGAATCGGAGGCATCATATTGCTTGTAATCCTTTGTGCAGCGCCTATCGTGAAGCTTGCAGTCATTACCGTCTCGCTAAAGCTGGCAGGAGCGATTACAGGAATTGCTGCAGATCACAGAATGAACCGGTGTATTGAGCAGGTGGCTGAGGGAAGCGGTATGCTGCTTCGGACCGCGGTAACGGCTATGGCGCTTTTTATTATAACAATCGCAGTGGTGGCGGTAACGACGAACAGGGGATTTTGATATGCTTGAAATAATTAAAAGAACAGGCGTTTTTTTAATAATCGCAGAAACACTTTATCAATTTGTGCAGGAAAATCGCTATGCAAGATACGTCAGATTATTGATCAGAATTATGACACTGGCGATTCTGATTGTTCCGATTCTGGAATTTTTCAAAAGCGGAAGCAGTGATTCCTTTTTTGGGCATTTGACTGCATTAGAGTCCGAATTTGAAAGGCTTCTTTCGCAGGATGAGGTGCTTTATATGGAGGATGAGAAAGCCTCGCAGGAGGTCATGCTGCAATATGATGATGAAATGTCAGGTATGGTTACCTCAGAGACAGAATCATATATTAAATCAATATGTAATAATTGTGCCTTGGAATATGGGTACAAAATAATGACAGTATCGTTTCATGAAGAAAGAATATTGTTTGACGTACAACCCTATGGCGGAAATCCGAATGAGTCCGAACTCGGCAGCGGGGCGGAGGCAGAAGGCCGGATCGAGGATATTGATGAGATCCGAATAGAAATAGACGAAGGAGAGGAGCAAACGCAAAAGCAGCTGCAGGCAGGAAATGCTTTTGAGACAGAGGATGCAGGAACATTAAAACGGGTATTTGCGGAGCTTTTAAGCATCAGTGATACAAAGATCGAGGTGATCATCCATGAAGGAGCTTAAAGAAAAAATCATAAGGCTATGGAAGAGTCAGAAATTCGGAAAGGACAGCTTTCTGATTATGATACTGGGAGGTCTGCTTCTGTTGGTCATTGCATGGCCGGTAGAAAAAAAGGAAAGTTCTAAGGAGGGATCAACTCAGTCCGGATTAATGGTCTCATCAAGTGATACAATGAATTTGTCACAGGGACCGGAGGCACAGAATCTTTCAGCATATGCACAATCCATGGAAGAAAGACTGACTGTGATATTGGAATCCATGGAGGGCGTCGGAAAGGTGGAGGTGATGATTACATATGCTTCTTCCTATGAAATGGTACCGCTGCAGGAGGTCAGCAGCAGCACTCACGCTACGTCCGAAACAGACAGTAACGGGGGCAGCAGAACCATACAGGAGGAAAGCTTAAGTCAGGAAACGGTTTATACTGTGGATGAGCATGGAAATCAGGTGCCATATGTCATTGGCACAAGGGAGCCGGAAATCATCGGCGTGGCAGTCAGTGCACAGGGAGGTGCAAGTTCGGTAATTCAAAAGAATATAACAGATGTAATCCAGTCATTATTCAGAATAGAAGCGAATAGAATAATTGTAACCAGAATGAAATCTTAACAGAAAAGAGGTAAACACTTGAAAAAAATACTGAAACGCAACCAGGTCATGATTACAGCGCTGGCGCTGATGATCGTGATAGCAGGATATCTTCACTTTACGGGAAGCCAGGTGAATAAAGATGATCTGATCACGAATGATACGAATGCGGTGGAAACTTCCTCCGTTAGTGTGGACGGATTTGTGGATTATGATGTGGATACCGGTGAAGAATTAACTGCAGCGGATCTTTCCGATATTTCGCAGGAGGATCTGGAATTCGAGATGCTGAGCACGGATATCGAGAGTCTGGATTCTGACTATGTGCAGGCGGACAGCGGATATGTGGATGAATTGAATGAAGTCGCCGCTGATTTCATGGATGAAGAAACGGCGGAAACGATTTCGGAGGATTCCGTTGTTTCCGATGAGCTTGCGGCAAATGAAGGAAGTACGGTTACTGAGGTTCCGGGTGAGGCGGTATATACTTCAACATCGGTGGTAACCTCACTTTCTGCAGCAAAGCTGCAAAAGGAGCAGACCCGTGCCAAAAATAAGGAAACACTGCTTGAAATTATTGACAATGTGAATATTTCGGATGAGCAGAAGCAGGAAGCGATTGACTGTATGATCGCCGCAACAGAGATTGCGGAAAAGGAATCAGCGGCGGAGATTTTGCTGGAGGCCAAGGGCTATACGGATGCAGTTGTAAGCATCACGGGAACGGAAGTGGATGTTCTGGTTTATGCAACGAGTCTGACTGATGTTCAGTGCGCACAGATTGAGGATATTGTAAAGCGGAAAACCGGTATTGACGCTGCAAGCATTATCATTACACCGGTTGCACCTGTGCAATAGCCATAACACGCAAAATATGTTATACTACCATATAACTGATAATGACGAGAGAGAAGGCATGAAGAAAATGAAGAGAGCTATTTTAATCGTACTTGACAGCTTTGGAATCGGAGAGATGGAGGATGCGGCGAGCTTTGGTGATGCAGGAACCAATACTTTAAAGTCCGTGGCCTCCAGCTCTTATTTTCATGTCCCCAATTTGACAAAAATGGGACTGTGTAATTTGGATGGAGTTGATTTTCTGGAGGGCGTCAAACAGCCTGAAGGAAGAATCGCCAGAATGAAAGAAATGTCTAAGGGAAAGGATACGACAATCGGACACTGGGAGATTGCCGGAGTCTGGTCCATGGAACCGCTTCCTACTTATCCGAATGGATTCCCTAAGGAGGTGCTTGACGAATTTTCAAGGCAGACGGGCAGGGGAGTTCTGTGCAATCAACCGTATTCAGGCACGGAAGTGATCAAAGATTATGGGGATGAGCATGTAAGAACAGGGAAACTGATTGTTTATACCTCCGCCGACAGTGTATTTCAAATAGCGGCGCATGAATCGGTTGTGCCGGTGGAACAATTATATGAATATTGCAGGATTGCGAGGAAGATTCTGACCGGAAAGCATGGAGTCGGAAGAGTGATTGCAAGACCGTTTGTCGGCGGGAATGGTAATTATACGAGGACTCCGAGAAGGCATGATTTTTCTTTGGAGCCTCCGGAGGAGACCATGCTGGACCGCCTGGAGAAGGCCGGAAAGGATGTCATCGGCATAGGCAAGATCAAGGATATCTTTGCGGGCAGGGGCATTACGCAGTATACGTATACAACGGGAAATCCTGACGGAATCGAAAAAACACTGGAGTATATGGACAAAGATTTTGATGGACTTCTGTTTGTAAATCTGGTAGATTATGACATGCTGTACGGTCACAGAAATGATATAGACGGTTATGCAAAGGCGCTCACCTATTTCGATGAAAAGCTGCCTGATATTCTGGCTAAAATGCGGACTGATGATATCCTGATGATTACGGCGGATCATGGATGCGATCCCGGATATACGGTCTCCACGGATCATTCCAGGGAGCATACTCCGTTTTTAATGTATGGAAAGAATGTAAAGCCGGAGAATCTCGGAACCAGGGAATCCTTCGCGGATATTGCAGCCACTGTATTGGATTATTTTGATCTGGAACCGGGAGCGCATGGAATATCCATGCTTCAAAACAGCAGATGATATGTCATGAGCATGCACAAAGGAATGCATCCATTTTGCTTATAAAAACATTTTACAAAAAATGAGAAGTCGGACAGAACGGATTTTGGGAGGATACTATGGCAGACTATACGAAGGAAATTAACAGAAGAAGGACATTTGCAATTATTTCCCATCCGGATGCGGGAAAGACAACGCTGACAGAGAAGTTTCTGTTATATGGAGGAGCAATCAATCTGGCAGGCAGCGTCAAGGGCAAGGCGACGGCGAGGCACGCGGTTTCTGACTGGATGGAGATTGAAAAAGAAAGAGGGATTTCTGTAACCTCCTCGGTGCTTCAGTTTCAGTATAACGGATATTGTATTAATATTCTGGATACGCCGGGGCATCAAGATTTCTCGGAGGATACCTATAGAACTTTGATGGCAGCCGATTCCGCGGTCATGGTCATTGATGCCGGCAAGGGTGTTGAGGCGCAGACCAGGAAGCTGTTCAAGGTATGCGTCATGAGGAAAATTCCGATTTTCACTTTTATCAATAAAATGGACCGGGATGCAAATGATACGTTCGACCTTCTGGATGAAATAGAAAAGGAGCTGGGCATAGCTGTTTGTCCTGTCAACTGGCCCATCGGTTCGGGCAAGAATTTTAAGGGTGTTTATGACAGAGAAGAAAAATGTGTGATTACCTATTCCGATACCCAGAAAGGTACGAAAGAAGGCGAGGCAACCAGAATTGCCTTATCGGATGAAAAAGCGCTTCTTGATCATATCGGCGGAGAGTTTAAGGAGCAGCTGGAAAGTGAAATAGAGCTGCTTGACGGAGCCAGCGCCGAATTTGATCTGGAGGAAGTGAGAAAGGGAAATCTGACTCCGATATTTTTCGGGTCTGCGCTGACCAACTTTGGCGTGGAAATCTTTTTGCAGCACTTTCTGGAAATGGCGACCTCGCCTCTGCCAAGAAAAGCGGACATCGGTCCAATTGATCCTGCAGAGCATGATTTTTCGGCGTTTGTATTCAAAATTCAGGCCAATATGAATAAGGCGCATCGGGATCGTATCGCTTTTATGAGAATCTGCTCCGGTAAATTTGATGCGAGCATGGAAGTAAAGCATGTGCAGGGCGGAAAGGTTATGAGACTGTCTCAGCCCCAGCAGATTATGGCGGATGAAAGAAAGATATTATCGGAGGCCTATGCAGGGGATATTATCGGTGTGTTTGATCCGGGGATTTTTTCGATCGGGGATACCATCTGTATGCCAAAGGAGCAGTTCTGTTATGAAGGAATTCCCACTTTTGCACCGGAGCATTTTGCAAGAGTAAGGCAGCTTGATACGATGAAGCGCAAGCAGTTTGTAAAAGGAATTACACAGATTGCCCAGGAAGGTGCGATTCAGATCTTCCAGGAGTTTAATACGGGGATGGAGGAAATTATTGTCGGTGTAGTAGGTGTATTGCAGTTTGATGTATTAAAATATCGTTTGGAAAATGAATACAATGTGGAAATCCGTCTGGAGAATCTGCCCTATGAGCATATCCGCTGGATTGAAAATACGGATATAGATTTAAAGAATCTGACAGGTACCTCAGACATGAAGAAAATTAAGGATCTAAAGGACAGGCCCCTTTTATTGTTTGTCAATGAATGGAGTATCGGCATGACCATGGAGCGCAATCAGGGGCTTATATTATCGGAATTCGGACGTAATTAAGGGGAAATTACTATGAAAAAGGGACGAGCCCTGTTAAGCTTGCTGATGCTTTGTTTTTATGTTTCTGTTATGGGATGCGGCGCACCGGAGGAATTGTCAAAGCTGTTTGTGCCGGAGCCGGAGTCTGAGAACGAAGCAGGCGCAGGCAGCGCTGATATCGGAGATGCAGGCAGCTATTCGCAAGGACAATCCTATGATGTGGTAGAAAAACAGGCTGTGGAGGATTCTGCAGGGGCTGCGGTGCAGTATGAGGAAACCGTTACAAGGCTTTGCCGGGAAATTCAGGGACTGACACAGCAGGAATTGGAAGCCTGGGAGCAATTGGGAATGAACGATCAGTCTGTGGAGGCCCTGCAAAAATCACAGAGCGGCCTGTATTATTATGAGGCGCTGGATGAGCGGCAGCAGCTGTTATATGCCGAAATATTAATGATTCTGAACGGAGTCTGCGCAGATATTATCATATCGGATACGGATGAGGATCGGATTGATACGGTATTTCAGGCTGTTCTGGCGGATCATCCGGAAATTTTCTATGTAACGGGGTATACTTATACAAAGCATATTCTTAATGACGCGGTACAGAGAATCGGCTTTTCGGGGACTTATACCATGGGAAGTTCCGAGGTGGAAGCGATGCGGCTTCGAATCAGCGATTATGCACAGCAGTGCATGGAGGGGCTTCCTTCCGGGGATGATTATGACAGGATCAAATATTTATATGAATATATCATAGAGCGTACGGATTATGTACTGGATGCGCCTGAAAACCAGAATATTCTGTCCGTGCTTTTATATGGGCAGTCGGTATGTCAGGGATATGCCAAGGCCTTTGAATATCTGTGCAGATATTGCGGATTGGAGGCAACGCTTGTGACCGGTGCAATCAGGGAATCCGGATTTGGACATGCCTGGAATTTGGTTCAATCCGACGGGGCATACTATTATGTGGACGTTACCTGGGGGGATGCCTCATACGCCTCCGGAAGCGGTCTGACTACGCAGCAGATTCCAAGCGTCAATTACGATTATCTGTGCATCACGACGGACCAGCTTTGTATAACCCATGAAATCAATACCGTCGTACCCATGCCTGTCTGCAATTCCATGGAGGACAATTATTATGTCAGGGAAAACGCTTATTTCACCGTTTTGGATGAAGAAGCGCTTACGGAGTTTATGGAAAGCTGCGACTTAGAGCAGGAGGATTATGTTTCCTTCAAATGTGCATCCGATGAGGTTTTTGAACAATATTATGAGTATCTGGTTACGGATCAGAATATTTTCCGTTATCTGAATTCGGACGCAGGAATCTCCTATTCCGTAAACGAGGATACCGATACGTTAAGCTTTTGGATTCCGTAACCGGAATAAAAATACAAAAAAGACAGTCGTATGAAAAAGAATTAACACTATACAGATTTTGTGAATTTTGGTATAATCATCCATAGCAGCACCGAAAAAAAGAAAGAGATACGCCTAAAGGGAGGTTTATCATATGGAAAAAGATATGGAAAAAGGGACCTATGTATTACAAGACGACAATAAGATGGGAACGGTAAAAATTGCAGATGATGTGGTTGCAATGATTGCGAGCCTTGCAGCGGCCGAGGTGGACGGCGTTTCTTCCATGGTCGGAAATGTAACCAATGAATTAATGAGCAAGGTTGGCGTAAAGAATCTGACCAAGGGTGTGAGGGTGGACGTATTTGAGAAAGAAGTACGTTGTGATATCGCCGTAACTCTGGAATACGGCTATAATATTCCCACAACCTGTCAGAAGGTACAGGAAAAGGTAAAGGCTGCAATTGAAAACATGACAGGACTTGAGGTTACAGATGTTAATATCCGAATTGCCGGCGTGAATATGCAGAAGGGTAAATAAAAGAGCAGATGAGCAGAACTCATAAAAGAAGAGGCACGCACTGTTGCGTGTCTCTTATGAGTTAGACGAGGAATAACATAATATGAGCAGACGTGAGTTAAGAGAACAGATTTTCTTATTACTGTTTCGGGTTGAATTTAACAGTATGGAGGAAATGCCGCAGCAGGTCAGGTATTTTTTTGAAACCTCCGAGAAAGAAGTGAAGCAGCAGGATGAAATATATATTTCCGGTAAGTACGGAAATATTATCGCGCATCTTGATACGATCGATCAGCAGATCAATGAGAAGGCAAAGGGCTGGGATACCACCAGAATGGGGAAGGTGGATCTGACAGTGATCCGTCTTGCCGTTTATGAAATTTTATTTGACGAGGAAATTCCTACGGGAGTAGCCATCAATGAGGCTGTGGAGCTTGCAAAGAAATTCGGGCAGGAGGAATCTGCCGGGTTTGTAAACGGCGTTCTTGCCAAATTTGCGTAATCCTTTGAAAACACGGCATGGAGGGTTGGCATGAAGAATGTATATACCGTGGCACAGGTGAACTCCTATATCAGAAATATGTTCACACAGGATTTCATGCTGAATGCGATTTATGTGAAAGGCGAGATCAGTAACTGCAAATATCATTCCTCAGGTCATATTTATTTCACTTTAAAAGATGACAAAGGAACAATAGCATGTGTTATGTTTGCAGGAAACCGGTCGAATCTGAAATTCCGTTTAGAGGAAGGACAGCAGGTGATCGTATTCGGCAATGTGGATGTTTATGAGAGGGACGGAAAGTATCAGTTATATGCAAAGGAAATCAAGCTGGATGGAGAGGGAGAACTCTATGTCCGCTTTGAGCAGCTGAAGCGTGAGCTGGAAGAAATGGGAATGTTTTCTGCGCAGTATAAGCAGAAGATCCCGAAATACATTCGCACGCTCGGGGTCGTAACGGCGCCCACAGGAGCGGCAGTGCGTGATATTATCAATATTACAACGAGACGAAATCCGTATGTTCAGATCATTCTATATCCTGCCATTGTGCAGGGGGATCAGGCAGCAGCCAGTATTGTGAACGGTATTCATGCCCTGGAGAAGCTCTCAGTGGATGTTATGATCGTGGGCCGCGGCGGCGGTTCTCTGGAGGATTTATGGGCCTTTAACGAGCGTGAGGTTGCGCAGGCCGTCTTTAACTGCTCCGTACCGGTCATTTCTGCCGTCGGGCATGAGACAGATACCACCATGATTGATTATGTGGCGGATTTGCGGGCCCCCACACCGTCCGCAGCGGCAGAACTTGCTGTGTTTGAAATAGATGCTTATTGGGAAAGGCTGAGGGATGCCCGGGATATGCTTGAACGCAGAATGACGACGATTCTGGAGCGCAAGAAAATGCAGTATGAACAGTATGAGCTTCGCATCCGCAAGTCCGGTCCCGCATACCGTATTACACAGCAGCGAACCGGACTGATGTCCTGTGAAGACCGGCTGAGCGCGGGCATGGCGCGAAAACTGGAGCAGTCCCGCCATCGCTTGGAACTGTATATAGAGAAATTCAAGGGGCTATCCCCCATCGAAAAATTAAATCACGGCTTTTCCTATGTGACGGATCAGAAACAGAATGCGATTACCGATGTTTCCATGATAGAGATCGGCGATCCGATCCGGATTCATGTAAAAAACGGAGAGCTGACTGCAGAAGTAACACAGATTATGAAAAAAGATGATATATGGGGCTGAATATGAAAGAAGATCAGAAGCAATCAAAAAGTGAAAAGACGGATCAGATCGGGCAGGAAACGGGAAATGTAAGTTTAGAGGAAAACTTTGTAAAATTGAATGAATTGATTGCCAGGCTGGAGGAGCCTTCCGCCTCCCTGGAGGAATCCTTTCGTGCATATGAAGCCGGGATGAAACTTTTGAAGATCTGCAACGATCAGATCGACAGAGTAGAAAAAAAAGTACAGGTGCTGAATGCAGAGGGAGGACTGGATGAGTTTTAAGGATGAAATGCAGCAAAAAGTGCAGAAGACGGAGCAAATCCTAAGAACCTACCTCCCGGAAGAAAAGGGATATCAAAAGACGGTTCTGGAGGCAATGAATTACAGTATGCTGGCAGGCGGCAAGCGCCTGCGCCCGATTCTCATGCAGGAGACCTACAGGATGTTTGGCGGAACGGGAAAGGAGATTGAGCCTTTTGCGGCTGCGATCGAGATGATTCATACCTATTCCCTGATTCATGATGATCTGCCTGCGATGGACAATGACAACTATCGCAGGGGCCGGGAAACAACCCATGTGGTTTACGGTGAAGCCATGGCGATTCTGGCAGGGGACGGACTTTTAACCCATGCGTTTGAAACCGCCGCAAGGGCTTTTTCCATGTGCAGCGCGGATATGACGACGCGGGTAGGAAGATCAATCGGTGTACTGGCGCAGAAAGCCGGCGTAAATGGCATGCTGGGCGGACAGTGCGTGGATGTGGAAGCGGAAAATCAGGGTCTGTCTGTGGATAGGGACAGGCTTTTATATATTCATGATAAGAAAACGGCGGCAATGATACAGTCGTCCCTGATGATCGGGGCAATTCTGGCCGGAGCAGAGGAAGATCAGATTCAGAAGCTTGAAAACATCGGTTATCTGGTAGGACTTGCATTCCAGATTCGCGATGATATTCTGGATGTGGAAGGAAATGAAGAACAGCTGGGTAAGCCCATCGGCTCCGATGAAAAAAATAAGAAGGCTACTTACGTATCCTTAGTGGGTATGGAGCAGGCGAAGGCGGATGTGGAGCGTTTTTCCAAAGAGGCAGTGCAGCAGGCTGAAAACTTATCGGTATGCAATCGGTTTCTGGTTCAGATGATAAAGGAACTGGTATTCCGTACATACTAGGAAAGGTATTGTGCGTATGTATTTAGAGCAAATCAGGCAGGCAAATGATATCAAAAAAATTGATAAGGAAAATTTGGACGAGCTGGCAGAAGAAATCAGAGATTTTTTAATAAAAAAAATCAGCGTGACAGGGGGGCACCTCGGCTCCAATCTGGGCGTGGTGGAGCTGACCATGGCACTCCATTTATCCTTGAATCTCCCGGATGATAAAATTATCTGGGATGTGGGGCACCAGTCTTATACGCATAAGCTTTTGACCGGACGGCGTGAAGGCTTTGAAACGCTCAGAAAATATGGCGGTATGAGCGGTTTTCCAAAGAGAAAGGAAAGCGAATGCGACTGCTTTGATACCGGACACAGTTCGACCTCCATTTCTGCGGGACTTGGTCTTGTAAAGGCGAGGGATTTAAAAAATGAGAAACGCACGATTATATCAGTGATCGGGGACGGCTCCCTGACCGGCGGTATGGCTTATGAAGCCCTGAATAATGCGGCAAAGCTGGAAACGAATTTTATTATTATTCTGAATGATAATAATATGTCCATTTCAGAAAATGTGGGAGGCGTTTCCAAATATCTGAATTCGATCCGTACGGCACCTTCCTACTTGAATCTGAAGGAAGATGTATACAAAAAGCTGCTTGCCGGCGGTAAGCATGGAGAGGCAACGGTTGCGGCGATCAGAAAGGCAAAGAGCAGTATAAAGCATCTGGTTGTACCCGGAATGTTTTTTGAGGATATGGGGCTTACTTATTTGGGGCCCGTGGACGGACACGACATTCAGGGAATGGTGAATGCCATAAAGGAAGCCAAGCGGTTTAAAAAAGCCGTTATGATACATGTGGTGACCGAAAAAGGCAAGGGGTATCTTCCGGCGGAGCGTCACCCTGCGAGATTTCACGGCGCGGAGCCGTTTTTCGTCGAAACGGGGCTTCCCAGAAACCCCAGAAGCAAGGCAAATTATACGGATATTTTTTCGACCGTGATGTGCAAGCTTGGTGAAAGGAATCCCCGGGTGGTGGCAATTACAGCTGCGATGCCGGACGGAACAGGCTTAAAACTGTTTCACAATATGTTTCCGGAACGTTTCTTTGATGTGGGAATTGCGGAGGAGCATGCAGTCACCTTTGCGGCAGGTCTGGCAGCGGCGGGCTTGAAGCCTGTTTTTGCAGTGTACTCTTCCTTTTTACAGAGGGCGTATGACCAGATCCTGCATGATGTCTGTATCCAGAACCTGCCGGTGGTCTTTGCAATAGACCGAGCGGGACTGGTAGGCAGTGACGGAGAGACGCATCAGGGAATTTTTGACCTGTCCTATCTGTCCTCCATACCGAATATGCATATTATGGCGCCGAAGAATAAATGGGAACTGTCCGATATGCTGAAATTTGCGGTGCAGTTCGACGGTCCGGTTGCAATCCGCTATCCGCGCGGTGAGGCTTATGACGGCCTGAGCGAGTTTCGCGCGCCGATTGTACTGGGGAAATCCGAGCCCTTGTATGAGGAGCAGGGGATTGCTCTGGTTGCCGTAGGCAGCATGGTCAAAACCGCCGAGGAAGTGCGGGGACGGCTCAAGGAGGCAGGGAAAGACTGCTCTCTGATAAATGCGCGTTTTGTAAAACCGCTGGATGAAGAAATGATCAGGCGTCTGGCCCAAACACATTCGGTCATAGTAGCAATGGAAGAGAATGTGGCAAGCGGAGGGTTCGGAGAGAGGGTACGCGATGCCCTTTCCGGCGAAGCAGAGGTCGCATCGGGTAAAACGAAGGTGCTGACTGTGACCATTCCCGATGAATATGTGGAGCACGGCAATGTGGAGGTCTTAAAACGGGAAATCGGTCTTGATGCGGACGGTATTATGAAGAAAATTATGGCATGTATAGAAGGATAGGAACCGAAGTTCTGAAAGAGAAAACAGAATGAAAGAAAGACTGGATGTATTACTGGTATCACGGGGACTTGCCGAGTCCAGAGAAAAGGCAAAAGTGACAATTATGGCGGGGGACGTCTTTGTCAACGGACAAAGAGAGGATAAGCCGGGAACCGCATTTGATCCGGAGAAATCTCAAATAGAAGTGCGCGGGGCTGCGCTAAAGTATGTCAGCCGGGGCGGGCTTAAGCTGGAAAAGGCAATGAGCTGCTTTCCGATTGACTTAAAGGATAGGGTTTGCTTGGATATCGGAGCTTCCACAGGGGGATTTACCGATTGTATGCTGCAAAACGGAGCTGCCAGAGTATATTCTGTGGATGTCGGGCATGGGCAGTTAGCCTGGAAGCTTCGCAGTGATGAGCGTGTGATTTGTATGGAAAAGACCAATTTTCGGTATGTAACGAAACAGCAGATTCCGGAGGAACCGGATTTTGCATCCTGTGACGTTTCTTTTATATCGTTAACCAAAATCCTTGAGCCTGCCATTTCGCTTTTAAAAAGAGATGCCTGCATGGTATGTCTGATCAAACCTCAGTTTGAGGCGGGCAGGGAGAAGGTAGGCAAAAAGGGCGTCGTCAGGGAACCGGAGGTTCATGAAGAAGTGTTGGAAAAGATTCTGCCGTATGCGCAGAATATCGGATTTACTATAGAGGGACTTGATTTTTCACCGATTAAGGGTCCGGAGGGCAATATCGAATATCTTGCCTTTCTAAGGAAGCAGGAGAAGCCGGCAGTTCTGGAGCCGGAACAAATGACGGCTCAGATCAAATCAATTGTTAAGAAAGCACACGAGACACTGGGATGAAACATTTTTATATCATTACCAATCAAATGAAAGATCCGGGATTTGAGACAACGGAGTGGATACGTTCCTATTTGAAGGAGCATGGTGGCAGCTGTGAGGTGCATGTGCAGGAGGACTGCCACGGATTTTGCTATACTGACAGCAGAGCGGTTCCAAAGGATACGGACTGTATTCTGGTGCTTGGCGGGGACGGAACGCTTCTGGAGGCGGCCAGGGATACCTCTCAGCTTGGAATTCCGCTGATCGGCGTCAATCTGGGAACGCTCGGATATCTGGCGGAGGTGGAAAAAAGCAATCTGCCTGAGGCGCTTGACCGTTTATATGACGGGGATTATCAGGTTGACAAACGGATGATGCTGGAAGGGCATGTGATGTCGGATACCGGAACGGACAGCGTCAAATATGCACTCAATGATGTGGTTATTTCCAGAAACGGCCCTCTGCAGGTGATCCATTTTCACATATTTGTGAACGGGCACTTTTTGCGGGGATACAGCGCGGACGGAATCATTGTTTCCACACCGACAGGCTCCACCGGATACAATTTGTCTGCGGGAGGTCCCATTGTGGAGCCGGAAGCGAATCTGATGGTTATCACACCGATTTGTCCTCATACGCTGAATACGCGGAGTATCGTTTTGTCTCCCGAGGACCGGATTGAAATAGAAATTGAGCAGAGCAAAAACGGGCAGCATCAGGAGGTGGAGGCGAATTTTGACGGCTCCCACAGCATTCCTCTAAAGGAGGGAAGCCGCATTCGGATAAGCAAGTCACAGAGAACGACCTCCATTATCAGATTGAGTGATGTCAACTTTTTGGAGGTACTGCATAGAAAGATGGGAGAGTAAGCGCAGGTAGACTATGACAAAGCAGAAACGACAGGAAACAATCATTGAACTGGTGGAAAAAGAGGAGATCGAAACGCAGGAGGAGCTGGCGGAAGCGTTAAGGAAAGCGGGGTTTCCCGTGACTCAGGCAACGGTTTCCAGGGATATCAGAGAGCTAAAGCTGTCCAAAATTTCAACCGGCAGGGGGACGCAGAAATATGTGGTACTGAAGGATCATGAGAGTCATCTGAGCGATAAGTATATCAGGGTTTTGCGGGAAGGCTTCATTTCCATGGATAATGCCCAGAATATTCTGGTGGTCAAAACGGTATCGGGGATGGCAATGGCGGTAGCGGCGGCTTTGGATGCTATGAAGTTTAGCGAGATTGTGGGGAGCATTGCAGGGGATGATACGATCATGGTTGCCGTTAGAAGCGTCGAGGATACTTATGCGGTGATGGACAAGATCAGGGGCTTTTGCTATGAGTAGCAGGCTGGCTTGATCGCTGCAGGCTGCGGATCAGAACTTATGCCTGGAGAGAAGCATAAGGAGAGAGACAATGTTAGTGAGTTTACATGTAAAAAATTTGGCGTTAATAGATGAAGTGTCGGTAGAATTCGGACCGGGGCTCAACATCCTGACGGGAGAAACCGGCGCAGGAAAATCCATTCTCATAGGTTCGATCAATCTGGCGCTGGGTGCAAAGGCGGATAAGGATGTTATCAGAAGCGGTGCGGATCAGGCGCTGATTGAACTGGTATTTCAGCTGGAAAATGAAGCGCAGATACGGAAAATGAGAGAGTTAGAGCTTCCGGTTGAGGAAGACAATCTGGTTATTTTGCAAAGAAGAATCTCGCCCCAGAGAGCAGTGTGTAAGGTGGGCGGAGAGACAGTCAGCGCAAAGCAGTTAAAAGAATTATCCGAAATGCTCATTCATATTCACGGCCAGAGGGATAATCAGTACCTGTTAAAGCCTGAAAACCAGATGGCATTTCTGGATTCTTATGCGGGAGAACCTATGAAGCTGCTGCTTGAGCAGCTGACAGAGGGATATGAAAGATATCGTCAGGCCGGGAAAGCGCTGGAGGAGCTGCAGAAGGAAGAATCAGCCGGCAGAAGGGAGCTGTCCTTTGCGCAGTATGAAGTGGATGAGATAGAAAAAGCGGACATGAAACCCGGCGAGGATGAAAAGCTGGAGAAGCGTTATCATTTGATGCTGAGCAGCCGCAGAATCATGGAAAGTGCCAGAAAAGCATATGATATGACCGGATATCAGGAGATTCAGGCGGCAGGAAGTCTCATCGGCGAGGCGCTTCATGAGCTGAGGAATGTGGCAGCACTGGATGAGAATGCAGGGAATCTCTGTGATCAGATTATGAATATTGATGCACTCTTAAACGATTTTAACAGGGATTTGTCCGATTATATGTCCGATCTGGAATTCGACGAAAGCGAATACAGACAGACGGAGGAACGTCTGAATGAATTAAACAGATTAAAATCCAAATACGGAAATACTTATGAAGAGATCCGGGCATATCTGCAAAAACAGCAGGATTATCTGATGAAAATGAGTGATTTTGATGCTTATAAGAAGCAGGCAGAGCTTGCCTATCAAAAGGCGGAGCAGGAATTCTGGAAATTATGCGATGAAGCCTCTATGCTCAGAAAAGAGGCGGCGCAGAAGCTTGGAAAGGAATTGGAGCAGACATTGCTCGATTTGAATTTTCTGGATGTCGGAATACGAATTGAGGTACATCCGCAGGAGCATTTCAGTGCAGCCGGGCAGGATCAGGTCGTATTTATGATTTCCATGAATCCGGGAGAGCCGCTCAGACCGCTTACAAATGTAGCAAGCGGAGGCGAACTGTCCAGAATCATGTTGGCATGCAGGACGATTTTGGCAGATCAGGACCAAATAGGCGCCATGATTTTTGATGAAATCGATGCGGGAATCAGCGGACGAACGGCGTGGAAGGTGTCGGAGAAGCTGGGCGTGCTGAGCAGGAAATACCAGGTGATCTGTATTACGCATCTTCCTCAGATCGCGGCAATGGCGGACACGCATTTTGTAATAGAAAAAACAGCCGACGACGGGCGTACAACGACTTCGATCAGAACCATAACGGACGAGGCTTTGATCAGAGAACTCTCCAGAATGCTGGGCGGGGATACGATTACGGATACAGTCATGCAAAATGCGCTTGAAATGCGTCAAATGGCAATAATTTCCAAGCAAAATTGTTAAAAACCGGAAAATCTGGAAACAGTATTACAATTAAAAAATTCAGAATGAAATATACTAAGAGAGATCGAAAACGGTCTCTCTTTTTTGGTGTATAGGAATGTTTACGAAGGGGGAAATGATATGGAGACAGTAAGTCAGAACATAAAAAATAATAAAAGATGGAAATGGTACAGAATTTCCCTTTTTCTGGTAATGATTTGTTCGGTTGCGGCAATCTGCATAATTATGGCGGCGGATATTTATCATTCCGTTCCGGATACGATCTATTTAAAGGCCGGAGAGGAATCCGATATCTCCATGAATGTACCGCTGTCCGGAGATTTGTTTAAACAAAGCAGTGAGGACAGCTTTGAGACTATGCAAGCCGGCGGCAGAGCTGCAGGCTCGGAGCAGTCCGTCACGGATGTAATTTCCGACTCGATTCATGTGGATCTGGCAAGTACGGTGACTTTGTATGCAGGCACGCAAAGCAGCTATTCCATGAAACTGAAATTGTTTGGCCTGATACCTTTTAAAACCGTCCGGATTGAGGTGATTGATGATGAGGCGCTGTATCCTGTGGGGATGCCCATCGGAATTTATGTGAAAACGACGGGAGTACTTGTGGTAGGAACGGGGGATTTTACGGATTATAACGGAAATACAGTGATGCCCTCCGAGCATTTGCTGCAGACAGGAGACTATATTTTATCCGTGGACGGAAGCCCGGTGAGCGGTAAAAGTGATTTCGTAGACAGAGTTGCAGCCAGTGAAGGAAAAACCATGGTGATGACGATTGAACGGGCCGGCGAGCAGTTTGATATCGGGATACGTCCGGAGTTAAACGATGCGGGGGAGTACAAGCTGGGAATCTGGGTTAAGGATAGTGCGCAGGGAATCGGAACACTGACCTATGTGGATGCGGATGGTAACTTCGGTGCGCTTGGGCATGGCGTCAGTGACAGTGATATCGGAGTGCTGCTGAACCTAAGTGACGGGGCTTTGTATACTACAGATATAATAGGGATCACCAGAGGTCAAAAAGGAGTTCCGGGAGAACTTACCGGTATTATCCGTTATACGGACAGCAATAAGCTCGGAGCTGTTACGGACAATTCTCCGGTAGGGATTCATGGAAATGTGGAGCAGGAAGTTATGGAAAGCATAGAATCCGAGCCGCTGCCTGTCGGACTGAAGCAGGATGTGGTTTTAGGAGATGCGCAGATTTATTGTAATGTGGACGGAGAAGCAAAGTATTATGATGTTGTGATTACCGGGCTTGATTATGATTCCGATAATATTAATAAAGGTATTACATTACAGGTTACGGATCCCGAGCTTTTGTCCGTTACGGGAGGAATTGTTCAGGGAATGAGCGGAAGCCCCATTATTCAGAACGGACACCTGATCGGAGCCGTGACGCATGTACTGGTCAACGATCCCGAAAAAGGATACGGTATTTTTATAGAATCCATGCTTCAGGGGTAAAGCGCAAGAGCAGCAGACATTTGCCGGAACAAAGGCCGGTTAAGCTTCGTTTTCATAGACAAGACCGCCGCAGATGGTTTTTCAGGATCCTTATACATCGTTAAATCCAAGGCTCAGGGTCGGAAAAGCCTTTGAGGAAATCTATGACAGATGCGCACGGATTTACAGTGAAAATTGCCGCTCCGTGGCGTATAATCCCAAAGCCAACAAGTTGGCTTGCGGGAAACGCTTTCATCAGCGTTTCCCTAAAATAAGCGCGATGCATTAGACTTGTATGCTCGATTCCGACTTTTTATACTGAAAAGGTAATGTGGACCAAGCGTGAAAAAACGCGGTAAAGGGAAGCAAGTGTAAAATGGAGGAAAAATATGGAACAGGTCAACGTGCTGACGAAAGAGGACAACGAGAAAGTATTTAAGCTGCTAAGTGAGCTCCTTCATGAAGATAAAGAATTTCAAATCATGATCACGGTGCCGTCCAGTCATGGGAATATGAAAAAAGAGACGGAGTATCAGGGGGATGTATCAAAATCCCGGATACAGGAGCATGATCTGGAAAAGGACGTTACGGAGATGATTCATGAAATCGGCGTCCCCGCGCATATTAAGGGATATCAGTATTTACGGGAAGCGATTATGATGTCCGTAGAGGATGTGGAGATGCTCAATTCCATCACCAAGGTACTGTATCCCACGATCGCCAGAAAATTTCAGACTACGCCGAGCCGCGTGGAAAGAGCGATACGCCACGGCATTGAGGTGGCATGGTCAAGAGGAAGATCGGAAACGCTGGAAGCGTTATTCGGCTATACGATCAGCGCAGGAAAAGGCAAACCGACCAATTCCGAATTTATTGCTCTGATCGCGGATAAAATTCGGTTACAATACCGAAAATGATGGAAAAATACTTTCCCTTCACGCATTTTTGAAGTATACTATAAATAATTAATGTGCCTTGGGAGGGTATCATATGAAAAATATTTTGTTTGTAGCTTCAGAAGGAGTTCCATTTATTAAAACCGGCGGACTGGCCGACGTTGTGGGATCTCTTCCCAAATATGTGGACAAAGAATACTTCGATATCAGAGTCATGCTGCCGAAATATACCTGTATGTCACAGAATATGAAGGATAAGATGACGTATAAATTCCATTTCCATATGGATTTTAATTGGAAAAATGAGTATGTAGGCGTTTTGGAAGCGGTTGTGGATGGGGTGACTTATTATTTTATTGATAATGAATCCTATTTTAGCGGGTTTAAACCGTATAGCGCAAATGTTTATGAAGATATCGTGAAGTTTTCCTTCTTCTCAAAGGCAGCGCTTTCTGCCTTGCCGCTGCTTGGCTTTAGACCGGATCTGATTCATTGTCATGACTGGCAGACAGGACTGGTGCCTGTTTATCTAAAGGAACGTTTCCAGGGAAATGAGTTTTTCCGGGGAATCAAATCGGTTATGACAATACATAATCTGAAATTCCAGGGTAAATGGGATATCAAGACCGTTAAAAGCGTAACCGGCCTTCCGGACTATTATTTTTCTGCGGATAAGCTGGAAGCATATAAGGATGCCAATTTGTTAAAAGGCGGGCTGGTCTTTGCGGATGCCATTACCACCGTATCCGATACCTATGCAGAGGAGATCAAAACGGCGTTCTACGGCGAGGGACTGGACGGACTGATGCGGGCCAGAACCAATGACCTGCGCGGTATTGTCAACGGGATCGATTATGATGAGTACAATCCGGAGACGGACACCTATATCGAGCATAATTACAATGCGGTAAACTTCCGGAAAGAGAAAGTTAAAAATAAGCGTGCTTTGCAAAAGGAGCTGGGCCTTGTAGAAGACGACAGAAAGATGATGATCGGTATTGTCTCCAGACTGACGGATCAGAAGGGCTTTGATCTGATTGCTTATATTATGGATGAGCTTTGTCAGGATGACGTTCAGATTGTCGTGCTTGGTACCGGAGAAGAACGTTATGAGAATATGTTCCGTCATTTTGATTGGAAATATAATCAGAAGGTATCCGCCAATATTTATTATTCAGAGGCAATGTCGCACAAAATTTATGCATCCTGTGACGCTTTCCTTATGCCGACCCTGTTTGAGCCGTGCGGCTTAAGCCAGCTGATGGCTCTGCGCTACGGAACGGTGCCCATTGTACGTGAGACCGGAGGATTAAAGGATACGGTGGAGCCTTATAATGAGTATGAGAACAAGGGAACCGGTTTTAGCTTTACCAATTATAATGCGCATGAGATGCTTGGAGCGATTCGGTATGCGGAGCAGATCTATTATGATAAAAAGCGTGAATGGAATAAAATCGTTGACCGCGCCATGGCTGTGGATTTTTCATGGAAGGTATCCGCTTCCAAATATCAGGAGATGTATGACTGGCTGATCGGATAGCGAGTCCGATCATAACAAGGATCATAAAAAGAAACCGGCAGGGCTGTGCTCCTGCCGGTTTTGCATGCGGAAAAGCATTCTGCGCGATCAAAAATATCAGAGACGAGACGGAACGGAGTAAAAAATGGCTTTTGACGGAATTACGATTGCAAATATTGTATCAGAACTGAGGGACACCATTCTGGGCGGCAGAGTTTATAAAATTGCCCAGCCGGAGGAGGATGAGCTGATCCTGACAATCAAAAATCAAAATACCCAGTATCGGCTGCTTTTGAGTGCGGATGCTTCGCTTCCGCTGATCTATCTGACTGCCGCCAACAAGCAGAGCCCCCTCAGCGCACCGAATTTCTGTATGCTGCTGCGTAAGCATTTGCAGAATGCCAGAATTACGGGAATCAGTCAGCCTGAGATGGAACGTGTAATAGAAATTGAATTTGAGCATTTCAATGAGCTTGGAGATTTGTGCCGGAAAAAACTCATGACGGAGATCATGGGCAAGCATTCCAATCTCATTTTTACGAATGAGCAGGGCATGATTATTGACAGCATCAAGCATGTTTCGGGTATGGTAAGCTCTGTCAGGGAAGTGCTTCCCGGGAGGGCCTATTTTATACCGAAAACGCAGGATAAAAAGAACCCCCTTACAATCGGAAAACAGGAATTTATCATGGATATTACTGTAAAACCCGTGCCATGCTATCAGGCTGTCTATACTTCTTTTACCGGAATTTCTCCCATTATTTCACAGGAAATCTGCTACAGGGCCGGTGTGGATGGGGATCTTCCGGCAACAAGCCTTTCGCAGGCGCAGGCGGATGCGCTCTCAGAGGTATTTGTGCAGATGATGCGGGAGGTCCAAGGCGGGAGGTTTCACCCTCAAATCGTGTATGAACAGAAGATACCGAGAGAATATGCTTGTGTTTCCCTGACCTTATATCAGGCGGATGAAAAAAAAGAATATGACAGTATTTCCGCCCTTTTAGAGGATTATTATGCACAAAAGAGCGCCGCTGCCAGAATCAGACAAAAATCCGTCGATCTGCGGAAAATCGTACAAACGGCGCTTGAGCGCAATGTCAGGAAATATGATCTGCAGTTAAAACAGCTAAAGGATACGGAGAAAAGGGAACAATACAGACTTTACGGAGAACTGCTCAATACATACGGATATGGCGCAGAGCCGGGGGCGCACTCTTTGGAAGCGCTGAATTATTATACGGATGAGATGATTGTGATTCCGTTAGATCCTATGTTAAGCGCAGGAGAAAATGCCAAAAAATACTTTGATAAATACGGTAAGCTGAAACGGACCTATGAAGCACTGCAGACGCTTACCAGGGAAACAAAAGAAGAAATTGACCATTTGGAATCCGTTGCTACAGCACTTGATATTGCAGGGAAAGAGGAAGACCTGATTCAGATTAAGGAGGAACTGATAGAAAGCGGACATATCCGCAGGAAAGGACAGACCAAAAAGGTCAAAATTACCAGCAAGCCCTTCCATTTTGTCAGCAGAGACGGTTTTTCTATTTATGTCGGGAAAAACAATCTGCAAAACGATGAGCTTACCTTTCAGTTTGCATCGGGCAATGATTGGTGGTTCCATGCCAAGGGAATCCCCGGCTCCCATGTCATAGTAAAGACGAACGGAGAAGAACTGCCGGACCGTACTTTTGAGGAAGCGGCAAAACTTGCGGCGCATTTCAGCAAAGGAGCGCAGCAGGAGAAAATCGAAGTGGATTATACGCAAAAGAAGAATGTCAAAAAGCCCGCAGGAGCCAAACCTGGCTTTGTGGTATATTACACCAATTATTCCATGCTGATCGGGACGGATATTAGCGGTATAGAGCAGGTGGATTCTTGACGTGATTTCGTCCGTGTAATATAATAAGACAGATGTACTATAGCAGGGGACAGCATTGGGAGGAAGACCTGTCCGGTTGAAATGGGGGCTTACAGATTATGATCAAAAGTATGACGGGATTTGGCAGGAGCGAGGTCTCGGAAGGTACCAGAAAATTCATGGTGGAGATGAAGGCTGTCAATCATCGTTATCTTGATGTAACGATCAAGATGCCGAAAAAGCTGAATGTATTTGAGGCCGCGATACGAAATGAATTAAAGAATTATATTAACCGGGGCAAGGTGGATATCTTTATTACTTATGAAGATACTTCCGAGAATCATGTTCAGATCAGATATAACCGGGACATTGCTGCGGAATATGTGAAATATTTAAATCAGATGGCGGAGGAATTTTCGCTGGAAAATGATGTCCGGGTTTCCACGTTATCCAGATATCCCGAGGTCTTTTCGATGGAAGAACAAAACGAGGATGAGGAGGAAATCTGGAAGGTTCTGCAAAGAGCAGTGGACGCTGCTGCAGAAGAAATGACGCAGTCCAGAATCCGCGAAGGAGAGAACCTGAAGGGGGACCTGCTATTGAAACTTGAGGAGATGTCCGGGAACGTGGACTTCATTGCCGAGCGTTCGCCCCGGATTCTTGCGGAATACAAAAAGAAGCTGGAGGACAAGGTGCATGAGCTGCTTTCGGATACGACGATCGATGAGGGCAGGATTGCAACTGAGGTTACTATTTTTGCCGATAAGATCTGTGTGGATGAAGAAATGGTCCGCCTCAAAAGCCATATCGAGGCCGTTCGAAAAGCGCTGCTTGAGGGCGGAAGCATCGGACGTAAACTGGATTTTCTGGCACAGGAGATGAACAGGGAAGCCAATACGATTCTTTCAAAGGCCAATGACCTGACTGTTTCGGACTGCGGAATTGAATTAAAGACTACGATAGAGAAGATCAGAGAGCAGATCCAGAACATTGAGTAAATCGGAGAAGAGCATGAACAAACTGATCCATATAGGATTCGGAAATATTGTAAATACGGATAAAATTATTGCAATTGTCAGCCCAGATTCCGCGCCGGTTAAGCGTCTGGTGCAAAAGGCGAAGGAGGACGGTATGGTAATTGACGCAACGCAGGGGAGGAAAACCAAAGCCGTATTGGTAATGGAAAATTCCCAGCTGGTGTTGTCGGCGCTGCTGCCGGAAACGATTTCGGGCAGGGCCAAAGAAATACCTGATAATGGAGATACGGATAATATATGAAAAAGCAGGGAATATTGATCGTGGTTTCCGGGTTTGCCGGTGTCGGAAAAGGAACTTTAATGAAACGGCTGCTGCAGAATTATGATAATTATGCGCTTTCCGTTTCCATGACGACCAGAGCGCCCAGACTGGGAGAGGAAAACGGCAGAGAATATTTTTTCGTGACAAAAAACGAATTTGAGGATAAGATAGCACAGGAAGGCTTGATTGAATATGCCCAGTATTGCGGAAATTATTACGGAACGCCGCGGACCTATGTGGAAGAACAGATGGCGGCCGGAAAAGATATCATTCTGGAAATCGAGATTCAGGGTGCCATGAAGATTAAGGAGCGGTTTCCGCAGGCGGTACTGGTCTATGTACTTCCGCCCAGCGCTGCTGAGCTTGAAGAACGTCTGCGCGGCAGAGGAACCGAGACGGAAGAAAAGATCAGGCAGAGGCTCAGTCGTGCAGCACAGGAAAGCAAGGGGCTTGAGCAGTATGATTATATTGTTGTGAACGATGATCTGGAAGAATGTGAAAAGCGGCTGCACGGAATTTTACAGGCAGCACATTACACTCCGGGGCGCAATGCAGAGTTCATTCATGCGCTCAGAGAGGATTTAAAGGGATTTATGAAAGGAGAATAAATACAATGATACATCCATCTTATGCAGATTTAATGAAAGTCGTAAACAGCGGGGCAGGGGAAGGCGAGGAACCGGTGATCAGCAGCCGTTATTCCATTGTCATGGCAACCTCTAAAAGAGCAAGACAGATTATCGCAGGTGATGATCCGCTTGTTGACGATGCGAAGGGCAAGAAACCCTTATCCGTTGCAGTGGAGGAATTAAACCAGAGCAAAATTCAGATTCTGGGCGATGATGTAGAAGAATAACAGAGAAAAGTAAAAAGGGAAATACCGCATCTGGTACTTTCCTTTTTTGAATCTACGAGAGTGACTTATGCTGAAAATATTGATGATATCGCTTGGCTGTGACAAAAATCTGGTGGATACGGAGATGATGCTCGGTATGCTGCAGGAGAAGGGTTACGGCTTTACGGACGATGAAACGCAGGCGGATATTGTGATTGTAAATACCTGCTGTTTTATCGGTGATGCAAAAGAGGAAAGCATTAATACGCTGATTGAAATGGGCGCACTGAAGAAAAGCGGGAATGTAAAGGTACTCATTGCCGCAGGATGTCTGGCGCAGCGTTATGCAAAGGAAATACGGGAAGAAATCCCCGAGGTGGATGCCATCATAGGAACCCTTGCGATCGATGAAATCGTGCGGGCGCTGGAGGATACTCTGGGAGGGACTTACGCCGAATATCTTGAGGATATTAACCGGACTCCTGTCTATGGCAAAAAGCGCATCGTAACAACCGGCGGTCATTATGCCTATCTGAAGATCGCCGAAGGCTGTGATAAAAGGTGCACCTATTGCATTATTCCCAAGGTCAGGGGAAGCTATCGCAGCGTTCCGATGGAAAGCCTGATCGAGGAAGCAAGGCAGCTGGCACGCGGCGGCGTCAGGGAGCTTATACTGGTAGCACAGGAAACAACGGTATATGGCAGGGATTTATATGGGGAAAAGAAGCTGCCGGAGCTGTTGCGAAGACTTTGTGAGATTCCGGAGCTTTACTGGATTCGTATTTTGTACTGTTATCCTGAGGAAATTACGGATGAGCTGATCGAAGTGATAAAGACCGAGCCGAAGATCTGCCATTATCTGGACATGCCGATTCAGCATGCATCGGATGTGATTTTAAAGAAAATGGGCAGGCGAACCAATCGTACGGATTTAATAGCGATCATTCAAAAACTCAGAACGCAGATACCGGATATCTGCCTGCGCACGACGCTGATTACCGGATTCCCGGGAGAAACGCAGCAGGATCATGAGATCATGATGGAATTTGTGGATGAGATGGAATTTGACAGGCTCGGTGTGTTTACTTATTCTGCCGAAGAAGATACCGTGGCGGCCGGGATGCCGGATCAGATTCCGGAGCAGGTAAAAGAAGACAGAAGAGACGCCGTGATGGAGCTGCAGCAGGAGATCGCCTTTGATAAGGCCGCCGATATGAAGGGCAAAGCCGTGCTTGCCATGGTGGAGGGAAAGGCAGCGGATGAAAACTGCTATATTGCCAGAACCTACAAGGATGCACCGAATGTGGACGGGTATCTTTTCGTGAATACATCCAGAGAACTGATGACCGGTGATTTTGTGAGAGCAGTCGTCACCGGTTCCTATGAATATGACCTGATCGGTGAGCTTTCGGATGAAACGGAGTATTAGATGGAAAGAGACGGAAAGCTTCGGAATGGAGGATTAATATGAATTTACCTAATAAACTGACGATGTTTCGTGTAATTTTAATTCCGTTTTTTGTTGTTTTTATGCTGACGGATTTTGCAGGAGAAGTTTCCAAATGGATTGCGCTCGGCATTTTTATCGTTGCCAGCCTGACTGATCTGCTTGACGGAAAGATTGCGAGAAAATACAATCTGGTAACAAATTTCGGAAAATTTATGGACCCGCTGGCGGATAAGCTGCTGGTGTGCTCCGCTTTGATCTGTCTGGTGGAGCTTTCCAGAATTCCTGCCTGGATTGTCATTATCATTATCGCCAGAGAATTTGTCATCAGCGGCTTTCGATTGATTGCTTCGGACAACGGCGTAGTGATTGCAGCAAGCTGCTGGGGAAAGTTTAAAACCACCTTCCAGATGGTTATGGTATGCCTGATGATTGCGGATATCAGCCGGATTCAAATTTTCACACTGGCGATTATGTGGATCGCTCTGGCGTTGACTGTGATTTCATTGGTGGATTATCTTTGGAAGAACAGGGCCGTGATGGGAGATCAGAAATAAAGCCGGAAGCGGAACGGATTTTAATAGGGTTCTATTTGCAAAATAAGAGAGGAGTATAGATTGAAAAATAAGCTGGATCGCTTATCTTTCAATCGGCAATTTGAGTCAGACCCTCAAATATGCCATGATCGCATTGCGTATCATCGGTAATTTGAGACTCTGACATGGAGGTTGATTGTTTATGACAGCGGAAATTATCTGTGTCGGTACGGAGATTTTATTGGGAAACATCGTAAATACCAATGCAGCATATCTGGCGGAGCAGTGTGCGGCTCTGGGACTGTCCTGCTATTATCAGAGTGTTGTGGGGGATAACAGGGAAAGACTCTTTGATACGGTGAAAACCGCCGTGGGCAGATCGGATATCGTGCTGGTGTCCGGCGGACTTGGTCCCACGCAGGATGATCTGACCAAGGAAGTTGTTGCACAGGTGTTTTCCAAGGAAATGCTTCCGGATGAACACAGTAAACAGCGCATTCGGGATTATTTTGACAAAAAAGGAATCCAAATTACAGATAATAACTGGAAACAGGCATATGTACCGGAAGGAAGTATGGTGATTGACAATGATAACGGAACGGCGCCGGGCATCATTTTGCATGAGGAAAATACGCATGTGATTTTAATGCCGGGACCGCCGAATGAATTAAAGCCCATGTTTGAGAATTCTGTCAGACCTTATCTGGATCAACTGGAGCCGGGAATCATCTGTTCCCGCATCGTAAAAATCTGCGGCGTGCCCGAAAGCACCGTGGAAACACAGATTGCGGATTTGATAGAAGCGCAGTCGAATCCGACGATTGCACCCTATGCGAAAACGGGAGAGGTACATCTGCGTGTGACGGCAAAGGCGGAGAATGAGAAAGCGGCAAAGAAACTGATCAAACCTGTAGTACAGAAGCTAAAGGCTCGTTTCGGTATGGATATCTATTCCACGGATCAGGAAACGAATTTGGAAAAAGCGGTTGTGGATCTGCTTCTGGCAAATGAACTGACAGTCAGTACCGCGGAATCCTGCACGGGCGGGATGCTGGCGTCCAGACTGATCAATGTACCGGGAGTTTCCGAATGCTTTAAGTCCGGATACATTACATATTCCAATAAAGCGAAACGCCAGATCCTCGGCGTAAAAAAATCAACGCTGATCAAATACGGTGCGGTCAGTGAAAATACCGCAAAGGAAATGGCCAGGGGAGCTGCAGTTGTCTCCAGAGCGGATGTGACGATTGCTGTGACCGGTATTGCAGGGCCTGACGGCGGAACGCAGGAAAAGCCGGTCGGGCTTGTATACATTGCCTGCCGGATTTGCGGAAGGACTATCGTAAAGGAACTGAAACTGAGCGGAAACCGGAGCAAAATTCGGGAAACAACGGTAGCGCAGGCTTTGATTTTGATGCGTAAGTGTATATTGGAGTATTACAGCCAGAAAACCTTTGGAAGAGAACATTAACTTATGGAAAAAAAACGGTTAGATTATCTGGATATGGTAAAAGGAATCGGAATTATTCTGGTAGTCATCGGGCACAGCGAGTATCTTGCCTATGATGCGCTTACGGTTATTTCTGCCTTTCACATGCCGTTATTTTTTATCATATCGGGTATGCTGATTTATCATACGGGCGAAGAAAAGCGTCCCATGAAGCAAATTCTGCTTCGGAAGCTGAAAAGCATAATGCTTCCGTACGTGATTTTCAGCCTGATTTACCTCGCTGTTTACGGCGGTTATTTTTGCCGTGTCGCGGGATATCTGACGCCGCAATATATTCGGGAGATCGCCGTGCAGGCAGTAAGTCTTGACGGCATATCAGTACTCTGGTTTTTAAGTGCGTTATTTTTGGCTGAAATCTTGTTTTTGGGAATCCGTAAAAAATGCAGCGCCGGGGTAACCGTGATTGTGACTGCAGCTTTGGCTCTGGCTGCATGTTTGGGTAAGCCGTGGCTTTCCGGAATGATTCCTGATCATACACTGTGGCAGAAGGGGATTTCCGGTTTCATATCTACTTTGCTTCGCGGGATGACGGGAGCGGGCTTTTTGATGCTTGGATATGTAACAATGGAGGCCTTTAGCATAAGAGGAGCGGATGGAAAAGAAAAGACTGATCGGCGGAGCATGAGTCATAGAATCGCGGGACTTTTGCTTGGCGTTTTGTGCCTTGTGCTTATGACTGTTTTAAGTTTGTATAACGGCAGTGTGGATCTGCATTATATGAAATTTCAAAATCTGCCGGTTTATATCATCTGTGCTTACGCAGGGACACTCGGACTTATTTTGATCTGCAGAAATATTCCGGCCCAAAAGTGGCTCGCCTATCTGGGCGCAAATTCTCTGATTATTATGGTGACGCATCTGGACTGTCAGTTTATGCTTTTGTCCATTCGTGTGGGACAGTTTTTTGTGGCGCTGTCACCTTATGCAAAATGGTATTGCTTTTACTTCGGTATTGCACTTGGCATGACTGTACTGGAGCTGGTTACTATTTATGTTGTAAATCATTTTCTGCCGTTTTTGGTGGGGAAAAAATATAATATCGGGCGTAATGCCCGCAGGAAAGGCCGGAAGGGGAAACTTTCGGAGGAAAACTGAGGGAAAAGAAACTGAAAAGGAGAACGGTATGAAAGAGGTATATGAATTTTTTAAGTAATGCGGAACTTATTATCCGGCAACGGTCGAAGGGGATGTCCCTCATGTCCGCCCTTTGGCACCGTGGATTTATTTGAGGGAAGGCTTTATATCCAAACCGGAAAAAGAAAAGAGGTTGCCAGACAAATGAAAGCCAATCCCAAGGTGGAAATCAGCGGTATGGCAGCAGGCAAATGGATTCGGATATCAGCGCAGGCTGTGCTTGATGAACGTACTGAGGCGCAGCGGCATATGCTGGATGCTTATCCTTCGCTGCAGAAAATGTATCAGGCCGGGGACGGCAATACAGAGGTCTATTATCTGATAAATGCAACCGCACAGATTTGCTCTTTTACGGAAGAACCGAAAATCATTCAGTTTTGAGGAAACATTTCTGAACTGCAAAGTAAATTTATTTCCAGGAGATTGTAATGCTATCATTTGAAAGTGATTATACGGGACGATTGCTCGGAATACAGTTTGATACCTTGTTTACGAATGAACTGTATTTTCATATCAGCCGTCATGCAATCGAAATGGCGGAGCTGTTAAAGCAGGGATTTCACAGGCGGGGGTATTCTTTTTATCTGGAATCGCCCACCAATCAGCAGTTTCTCATATTGGAACAAAGCACACTGGATCAATTGAAAAAAGAGGTTGCTTTCGGCTTTTGGAAAAAGCTTGACGATGTTCATACGGTTGTGCGCTTTGCGACGAGCTGGGCGACAAAACAGGAGGATATCGGGAAGCTGCGGGAAATTCACGGACATGCAGGTGCGCCAAATGAGTGCAAAGCTATATGCCCGGGGCCTTAATATTGATTATTTTCCCACGAATTTTATCGTTCGCGAGGAAAAACTGTATTATATCGATTACGAATGCAACTCTTATATGGAAAGTGGAATTTTGAAAACTGGGGAATTCATGACTGGTCAATGGATAGATTCAAAGGATAGATCCTTAGGATAGATCCTTAGGATAGATCCTTAGGATAGATCCTTAGGATCTGTCATGACGGATAAGGTTCTGTCCATGAATAAAGTGCTTGAAGGCGCACGGCAATTATGATAAAGTACAGGTATCTGAAAACATATCTGTCATCCATAACGGATGAATCAGGCATTTCTGCCGGAAATTTCAGAAAAAAGATGAAAAAATAAGGGAGGGATGCCTATGAGGGCGCTTTATTGGACTTAAAATGTGCTAGAATTCCTATATAAATGATCTTTAGGAAAATAGGAAAGTACATGAAAATACTGTTGACAGAATCGAACAAATGTTTTATTCTAAGATAAGAACACCTGTTCTGATTCGCAAAAAGAATCTGAAGGAGAGCAAAGATGGAAAAAGATGATAAGCTGAAAGCATTGGAGGCTGCGATTTCGCAGCTGGAAAAGCAATACGGGCGGGGAACGGTAATGAGACTCGGAGATCCGGCCGCTAACATGAATGTGGAGACGATTCCTACGGGATCCTTAAGTCTGGATTTGGCACTCGGGCTCGGAGGAATTCCGAAAGGCAGGATCGTTGAGATATACGGACCGGAATCCAGCGGTAAGACAACGGTAACCTTACATATGATTGCAGAAGTACAAAAAAGAGGCGGTATCGCAGGCTTTATCGATGCGGAGCATGCGCTGGATCCGGTTTATGCCAAAAATATCGGGGTTGATATTGATAACTTGTATATTTCACAGCCGGACTGCGGTGAACAGGCACTGGAAATTACGGAAACAATGGTACGTTCCGGAGCTGTCGATATTGTGGTGGTGGATTCCGTTGCTGCTTTGGTGCCAAAGGCAGAAATTGACGGGGATATGGGAGATGCCCATGTGGGCTTGCAGGCGAGACTGATGTCACAGGCTCTGCGTAAATTGACGGCTGTAATCAGCAAATCGAATTGTACGGTTATTTTTATCAATCAGCTGCGTGAAAAAGTCGGTATTTTGTTTGGAAATCCGGAGACAACTACCGGAGGCCGCGCTTTGAAGTTCTATTCCTCCGTTCGTCTTGATGTCAGAAGAATTGAATCTCTCAAGCAGGGCGGCGAGGTCGTAGGTAACAGAACCAGAGTAAAGGTGGTAAAAAATAAGATTGCGCCTCCATTTAAAGAAGCGGAATTTGATATTATGTTCGGAGAGGGAATTTCCACAGTCGGAGATATCCTTGATATGGCAGCGAATGTGGATATTATAAATAAAACCGGAGCGTGGTATTCATATGCGGGTGAGAAAATCGGTCAGGGGCGTGAAAATGCAAAACAGTATCTGAAGGATAACCCGGAAATATGCGCACAGGTCGAAAGAAAAGTCAGAGAACACTATGGATTACTGTCTGAGAGTCCGGCGCAGGATGAGAAGGATGCAAAGTCCGGGGAAAAGGCAGAATAATCGCCTGAAAGGGAGAAATTCGGGTTTTGGATATTATGAAAACCAAGACTCCATTATGGAAGAACTCAATCATGGAACAAAAACAGCAGGATGAGAGAACGATGATTATTACTGAGATTACAGAGATTTCTAAATCGCGGTGTCGGATCGTCCTTGATCAGGAAATCGCCTTTGCATTATACAAAGGCGATTTGCGTATTTATCACCTGAGGGCCGGAGAGGAAATAAAACCTGAGGTATACAGCGAACTGATGGAGGAGGTACTGCCCAAACGGGCGAAGAAGCGCTGCCTGAATTTATTAAGAAGCAGGGATTATACGAAGAAGGAGCTGTCCGGGAAATTAAAGCTGGGCGGATATCCTGAAGCGGTTATCGAGGAGGCAATTTCCTATGTGGAGTCTTACGGTTATATCGGGGATGAGTATTATGCGCGGAAATATATTGAAACCTATCGGGATACGAAAAGCCGTAAAAGGATCGAACAGGATTTAATGCAAAAGGGTGTACCGAAAGCGGTAATTGACCGGATATATTCGGGCTTCTCTGATGAGGAAGACCCGGAAATTTTACAAATCAAAAGGCTATTACACAAAAAGGGATATTTTGATCAGGAGATGGAGGAGCAGCAGCGCATGAAAATATTTGCGTATCTGCTCAGAAAGGGGTATTCTGCTGAAAAAATCAGAACTTGCGCCGGAAATATTGACATATATGACTAATTTTCGGGATGACGAGACGATATCTTATGCATTACTTACTTGACATAACTAATATAACAGGGTAAAATTGAACTGTTGTAAAATTGAGAGTTAGGGTACGGTAATAAGAAATAGTATCCTATAACGCATATTCGTACAATGAAAATTAAATAAGGAGGTGCTCCTGTACATGATCCCAGTAGTGGTAGCTGTCCTTGTGACTCTTGTAATTGCCATTCCTGTATCGGCCGTGATCGCAACGAAGTGTCATCAGAAATCCGTTGAAGAGAAGATCGGCAATGCAGAGGAAAAGGCAAGAGAGATTATCGATGAGGCTCTGAAAACCGCTGAAGCGAAGAAACGCGAGGGTCTGCTTGAGGTGAAGGAAGAATCTATCCGGACGAAAAATGAGCTGGATAAGGAAATCAAAGAACGTAGAGCAGAAGCGCAGCGTTATGAAAGAAGAGTTCAGCAGAAGGAAGAGAACATTGATAAGAAGGCTGATGCAATTGAGAAGAAGGAATCAAATCTGATTGCAAAAGAAGAAGAGTTAAACAAGCAGAAAGAGCAGATAGCGAAACTTAACGAGCAGCGCGTGCAGGAACTGGAACGAATCTCGGGTTTAACCTCCGAACAGGCAAAAGATTACTTATTGAAAATTGTTGAAGATGAAGTAAAACATGAATCCGCCGTGCTGATCAAGGAATTGGAAAGCAAGGCAAAAGAGGAAGCGGACAAGAAGGCGAAGGAGTATGTGGTCAATGCAATACAGCGATGTGCTGCAGACCATGTTTCTGAATCTACGATTTCTGTGGTTCAGCTTCCAAGTGATGAGATGAAGGGTAGGATCATCGGTCGAGAGGGTCGGAATATCAGAACATTGGAAACAATGACTGGCGTGGACCTGATCATTGATGATACACCGGAAGCAGTTATTTTATCTGGCTTTGATCCAATTCGTCGTGAAGTGGCCAGAATCGCTCTTGAAAAACTGATTGTAGATGGAAGAATTCATCCGGCCAGAATTGAAGAGATGGTTGAAAAGGCGCAGAAGGAAGTTGAAGTCATGATCAAGGAGGAAGGTGAGGCCGCTACACTGGAGGTCGGTGTGCATGGCATTCATCCGGAACTTGTAAGACTGCTTGGTAAGATGAAATTCAGAACAAGTTATGGTCAGAATGCGCTGAAACATTCTATTGAGGTGGCACAGTTGTCAGGACTTTTGGCTTCCGAATTGGGGCTGGATGTCAGAATGGCAAAACGTGCAGGTTTACTCCATGATATTGGAAAAGCTGTTGACCATGAAATGGAAGGATCTCATATACAGTTAGGTGTAGAGCTTTGTAAAAAGTATAAAGAATCTGCAACTGTAATCAATGCAGTTGAGTCACATCATGGTGATGTAGAGCCGACTTCACTCATTGCATGTCTGGTACAGGCTGCCGATACGATTTCCGCAGCAAGACCGGGCGCAAGACGTGAGACGCTTGAAACATATACAACCAGATTAAAACAATTAGAAGATATTACAAACAATTTCAAAGGTGTAGATAAATCTTTTGCTATTCAGGCAGGTAGAGAGGTTCGTGTAATGGTAGTTCCTGAGCAGATTAACGATGCTGACATGGTACTTCTGGCCAGAGATATTTCAAAGCAGATTGAATCTGAGTTGCAGTATCCGGGACAGATTAAGGTCAATGTAATTCGTGAATCCAGAGTTATCGATTATGCAAAGTGATTCTTGCAAAGTAAAGATCCTATAAACACGGTTTATGGGATCTTTTTTTTGAAAGAGTGGGAAGAAATTTCATCCGGTTTCGTCTAACATATAGGAAAGTGCAGGTTATCGGGGATTATCATTACTACATATCACCTCGGAGATGAATATGAAATATAATATTTTGTTTTTGATTATCGGAGTTATTATACTGATTTTCATTGTTATAATTACTGTGTTGATGATATGGAATAAAAACAGAAAAAGGGAAATCGCTGAATCCGGAGGGTATCAGATAGCAGCTGTCAGCGGAATCGGAAATAGAGCAGAGCAGCAGGATACTATTTGGTTTTCCGGGATGAGTGAGGGTATGACAGATCGATATGCTCATGACAGGGAGGCGGCTGTATCGGCAGAGCAATCTGAAGCAAATCCCATATTGGGCTGTTTTGTCCAAAAAGAGGATGACTGCATTGCCATTGTCGCGGATGGTATGGGAGGTCTGCAAAACGGAGGGGCAATCAGCAGGTTGATTGTCAATGTGATGCGGGAGGCTTTTTTTTATCCGGATAAGCCGCGCGAGGCGGTTGCGTTTTTGCAAAATGCACTTTGGAAGATCAATGAAAGCGTAAATGAGTATCTGGCTTTTGGAATCAATGAAAACGGCGGATCCACCGATGTCACTGTATATATCAAAAACAGACAGCTTTATTATCTGTCCGTCGGAGACAGCAGAGTATATTTGGTTCATACCAGTGGGATTCGGGGAAAGAAAAAGAATTCGTCAAAGCGGCAGTCATGGATTAGAAAACTGAATTTGGAGCATAATTTTGGCGTTGAGCTGGATGAGCTGGCACAAAGAGGTATGATATCGGAGGAAGAAGCCAGAGAAAACATACGGCGCAGCGCACTGACCAGTTATGTAGGGATGGGTGAGATTACGAAGGTGGACGGTAATACCATACCTATTTTGCTGGAGGAAGGCGATATCGTGCTTTTGATGTCGGATGGAGTTTTTAACACGATCAGCGAACAGGAAATTCTGCAATGTGCGCAGGAATCAAGCAGCAGGAAAATCGTTTCGCAGATAGATAAGCGGATCGCAAAAGCCGAAAAAATGAAACAGGATAATTATTCTGTTATTGCTATTCGGGTCGTGTGATGTTACAATAATGACAGATAATGGAGGTGCAGTATGGATAGTCAGACAACATGGATTCTCGTTGGTATTATAGCAGTTGCCATAATTGTTGCAGTAATTATTGCTGCCGTTACTTCTGTTATTTCAGGAGTGGTTGGCAGTAATGAGGATGATGTAGAATAAGAATTTCAAAAAAAGAATCCGGAAAAGGATTCTTTTTTTTTGCGTGATTTTTTGCAGGATTCTTTTTTGTGTGATTTTTTTGCTTGCAGGAACGCAACTCCTGTAGTATTATAGGTAAAGCGTGTATGATTGTATACAATAATCCAATCATTCATGTCGATCAGAGATCACAAAAGAAATTATGAATGTTTTGTTAGGATGGTGCATGATGAAAGCTTACAAATCAATGACAAGAACGGAACTGGAAGCATTAAAGGCAGAATTGGAACAACAGTTTGAAGATGCAAAAGCAAAAGGTTTAAAGCTGGATATGTCCAGGGGGAAACCGACGCCTGCCCAGTTGGATCTCAGTATGGGAATGATGGATGTATTGACATCAAAGGATGTTATTGAAACGGAGTCGGGAAGCGATTGCAGGAATTATGGTATGGTTGACGGAATTCCGGAAGCAAAGAAACTCATGGGCGATATCATGGGCGTTTCCGAGGAACAGGTTATCGTATGCGGAAATGCCAGTCTGACAATTATGTATGATACCGTATCAAGAGCAATGACGCACGGAATTTGCGGGAGCATGCCATGGATAAAGCTCGAAAAGGTAAAGTTCTTATGTCCGGCGCCGGGGTATGACAGGCATTTTAAAATAACGGAGAATTTCGGAATTGAAATGATTACCATTCCGATGACGCCGGAAGGACCGGATATGGATCTGGTAGAACAATATGTAAATCATGATCCGGCGGTTAAGGGGATCTGGTGTGTACCGAAATATTCCAATCCGCAGGGCTATTCTTATTCCGATGAAACAGTCAGACGTTTTGCGGCGCTAAAGCCTGCTGCAGAGGATTTCAGGGTTTTCTGGGATAATGCTTATGCAATTCACCATTTATATGAAGAGGAAGACAAGCAGGACCGGATTCTTGAGATTTTTGCAGAATGTGAGAAATACGGAAATCAGGATATGGTATTTGAATTTGCCTCCACTTCCAAGGTTACCTTTGCGGGAGGCGGTATTTCCGCAGTGGCAGCCTCCGCAAAGAATCTGGACTGGATGAAGAAAACGCTGACGGTTCAGACCATTGGCTATGATAAAATAAATCAGCTGCGTCATGTCAGATTTTTGGGAGATCTGGCTCATGTCAATGCACATATGATGAAGCATGCGGCTTTGATGAGACCGAAATTTGAGGCTGTGCTGCAGGTCCTTGACAGAGAGCTTGACGGACTTGAAATCGGCAGCTATACCAGACCCAGGGGCGGCTACTTTATTTCCTTTGACTCGATGGAAGGCTGTGCGAAGAAAATCGTTGCAAAATGTAAGGAAGCCGGCGTGGTATTGACAGGAGCAGGCGCAACCTATCCATATGGTAAGGATCCCAAGGACAGTAATATTCGTATTGCGCCTTCCTTCCCGACGCCGGAAGAAATGGAGGCAGCAACGGATTTGTTCGTTTTGTGTGTAAAGCTCGTCAGTGTGAAAAAACTGCTTGGAGAAGGAAACACTAAGTAAGCGGGATAAAAGCCGATGCAGGATCAGAGATCCGGCATGGAGAAACGGAGAAAAAATGGCAGAGGAATTTAAGAGATTAAGCCGCCGCTTGGTACAAAAGGGCTCTATTATTGATTATTACAGGGATACAATAGAGGTACCGAACGGTAATATTGTGGAGTGGGATTTTATCGGGCATAAGGGTGCGGCAGCCGTGGTGCCTGTTACAAAGGACGGTAAGCTTCTGATGGTAAGACAGTACCGTAATGCGCTGGATAGGTATACCTTGGAAATTCCGGCGGGTGGTTTGAACGGCAGTGAGGAACCTACCAGAACCGCAGCTGCCAGAGAACTGGAGGAGGAGACCGGTTATTGCAGCGACGATCTGGAACTACTCATCAGTGTGAATACCACGGTTGCTTTTTGTAATGAAAAAATAGATATCTATGTAGCCAGAAATTTAAAACCGTCCCATCAACATTTGGATGAGGATGAGTTTATTGATGTAAAGGCAATGACGCTTCCCGAGTTGGAAACCATGATCTATGAATGTAAAATCATGGACTCCAAGACGGTGGCGGCGATTTTGGCATATAAAAACAAATATTGCTCTGAGAAAGCGGAAGGATGAAATCCGTTTCCGGGGTGGTATGAAAAAAAAGATTCCGGCATATATTGTAGTAAATATGTTGTCGGGAGAATTTTGATTGCAGAGTAAGGATAAGGAATCCGGTCCGGCATTTGTCAGATGGATTCCTTTTTTTGTCGGCTTTCTGATCGGGATTATTTTCGTACTGACGATGGGCGGATGGTTTTTAGAGGGCCGGGGGATTCTGGAAATCGGATCGTTGTCCGAGCTTAGGTACCTGACGATCAGTAAGCACCGTCTGTTTTTTTACGTTTTGGAGGTACGCTGGCGGGTTGTTATTGTTATGATTTTTATGTCGGTTACTCTGATCGGGAGAATGTTTCGGATCGCGTGTACGGCATGGTATGGTTTTTCTTTTGGAACGATGCTCATGGCCTGCTGTCTGGAATATCACGTAAAAGGCTTGTGGTTTGTACTGCTCAGTCAGTTCCCGCATATGTTCTTGTATGTTCCCGCATATCTCATGTTATGTGACATAAACAGGATTTTGTACCAGTGTGCGCAGAACCGCCAGATCGATATGTCAGTACGGGATATCGGTTCAAGGCTTCTTTTGCTGGCATTTCTCGTCATGGCCGGGTGTCTGCTTGAGAGTTATGTGAATCCCATGATCATTATGAAAATAATAAAAAAGTTTTAGCGGGATATATGCTATATATGGTAGACATAAAAAACTCCGTTTCCGATATCTTGTATATTTTTCTAAAAGCCGGAAAATCCCTTAAAAATGGGCAAAAATAGCAATTGCTTTTCCAAATTTTTCTTATTATAATGATTTTTAGATGTCACTTTGATTGACATAATTTTAATTGGGGGACGGCTGTAAACAGAATGCGGAAAGAAATGGATTCCTTCCTGACATATTTGCATAATGAGAAGAAAACTTCCGATAATACGGAGCTTTCGTACCGGAGAGATCTGGCCAAAGTGGAACGTTATCTTTCTGCGTTTTCAGTGACAGAGGTGTCGGAAATTACCGCCGATATGCTGAAGGATTATGTGGCTGATTTGGAGAAACAGGGATTTGCACCTGCCAGTATTTCGAGGAATATCGCGTCCATCAAGGCATTCTTTCACTATTTGCTTAAGGAAGGTCTGATTCAGGAGGACGTATCGGCTGAACTGAAAGCTCCAAAGATAGAAAAAAAGATGCCGGAAATCATGACGATGGAAGAAGTCGTACGATTATTGGAGCAGCCAAGCGGGAATACGCCGAAGGAAATTCGGGACAAGGCCATGCTGGAGCTGCTTTATGCTACCGGAATCAGAGTAACGGAGTTAATCTCGCTCAAGGTGTCCGATGTGAATTTTTCCATGAATTTCATTGTGTGCAGGGACCGGAATAAGGAACGTGTGATTCCCTATGGAAATGCCGCAAAGGAGGCGCTTTCCCGCTATTTGAAAAGCGCAAGGCAGGCATTGCTGGAAAATACGAATGCGGATGTGCTTTTTGTAAATTGTTCCGGGCTTCCTATGAGCAGGCAGGGATTTTGGAAATTAATCAAATTTTATACGAAAAAAGCAGGCATTATGGCGGATATTACGCCTTATACGCTTAGGCATTCTTTCGCCGCACATCTGGTCGAGAATGGTGCAGATTTGCGAAGCGTGCAGGAAATGTTGGGGCATTCGGATATTTCTACAACGCAGATTTACGCCAATATGAATCATAAGCATTTGCGTGAGGTGTATGCTAAAGCGCACCCGCGTGGTTAGCCTGCGAAGGATAGATGTTTGAAATGTACGGGATTGTGCGAAAAGATCTGATAAATCATAAAAAAGAGACAGCATGTATGTGCTGTCTCTTTTTTATGAACCGGGCAATTGGCGTATGAAAATATTATAAGGAATCCGCAATATCATAAATTAACTGCTCCGATTCCGGCCAGCCAAGGCAGGGATCGGTGATGGATTTTCCGTAGACGCCGTCTCCGATTTTCTGGCAGCCGGGTTCCAGATAGCTTTCGATCATGACGCCCTTCACCAGGGTGCGGATATCCGGATTCAGTCTGCGGCTGTGCAGAACTTCTTTGACAATACGAATCTGCTGTTCGTATTTTTTCCCGGAATTATTGTGATTGGAGTCAATAATGCAGGCCGGATGTTTCAGGTCTCGTTCCTGATACATTGTCATTAACCTGCTTAAATCCTCATAATGGTAGTTTGGTGTGCTGTTTCCGTTTTTGCTGACGGAGCCTCGCAGCACGGTATGCGCCAGAGGATTTCCGGAGGTGGATACTTCATAGCCTCTGTAGATAAAGGAGTGGGGCTGCTGGGCAGCGTATACGGAATTCAGCATGACGTTCAGATCACCGCTGGTAGGATTTTTCATCCCGCTGGCTACGTCAAAGCCGCTGACGGTCAACCTGTGCTGCTGGTCTTCGACACTTCTGGCGCCTATGGCAACATAGGACAGTATATCCTCCACATATCCCCAATTCTCGGGATAGAGCATTTCATCAGCCGGCGTAAGGCCGGACTCCGTAATGGCACGGATATGCATTTTACGCATGGCGATTAATCCCTGCAGAAAGTCTTCTTTTTTCTCGGGATCGGGTTGGCTGGCAATTCCTTTATAACCGTCTCCAGTGGTCCTGGGTTTGTTGGTGTAAATTCTGGGAATCAGCACAAGTTTGTCTTTGACTTTTTCGTTCACCTTTGCAAGACGGCTGATATAGTCACAGACAGAATCTTCGTTATCGGCAGAACAGGGGCCGATAATTACAAGAAATTTGTCCGATTTACCTGTGATGCAATTGCTGATTTCCTGATCGCGTTCTTTTTTTAACCGGATCAGTTCCTGTGAAAGAGGATATTCTTCACGGATTTGAGCCGGGGTTGGAAGTAATTTTGTAAATGTAAAACTCATAATTGCTCCTATCATAGATATTGTTTTCTGCAAAACATTGTCATTATAGTATAAATTAGCCGGAACTGCAAGATGCGGATGCGTCGGACGAAGGAAACACGGATGGCGTAGGACGAAGAAAACAGGAATGATATAAATAGTTATTTAATCCTGATGCAATTTGTTATTAATGGATTTGGTACTAATGTACTCCAATGAATTGATTTTTCCGGTATGGCATGATATAATGAGCGCAAAAGAAAAACAAGCGGCGCGAAGTGACCAGCCATATAGCATATAGTTCCGGGTTAAGTGATATCAAATCAGTTATCGGGATTAATTAGCGGGAAGCATTTCAATAGGTGTCATTTATGAAAAATACGATAGCTGTATGTATTGCAAGAATAGATGAAAATTTTCAGACGGATGCGTTAAAAGCACTTTGTAAAAAGGCGGATGAAAACGGATTTTCCATTCAGGTCTATAATTCTTTCGAAGAACTGATAGATCATGACCGATATGATCAGGGTGAGGAGAGCGTGTATGAGCTGATTAATTATGATCGTTTATGCGGTATCATACTCTTTGCCGAAAAAATTAAGGATAATGATCTGAATCAGAGAATTATTGACAGCGGAAAGGAGCATGGCATCCCTGTCGTTTCTATTGATCGTCATATAGATGAATGTTATTGTATAACTTTTGATTATGTCAATTCCTTTGAGCAGATTGTGAGACATTTGCTGGAGGTTCATCATTGTAAAAACTTTTATGTCATGGGAGGCTTTAGAAACAATTCGTTTTCCGATGAGAGAATTGATGTGGTACGCAGGGTGATCGGAGAGTACGGTCTTCGATTAACTGCGGATGATATTGGTTATGGGGATTTTTGGGAGGAACCCTGCAGGGCGGTCATGAAGGAATTTTTTGAAAGCGGCAGACCTCTTCCCGATGCTTTTATTGCAGCGAATGATACCATGGCGATTACAATTTGTGACGAGCTTACCAAGGCGGGCTACCGCGTGCCTGAGGATACCATCGTTACAGGCTTTGACGGAATCGAAATGGAGCGATATGTTGTGCCGAGGTTAACAACTGCGCAGCAGAATATCGATTCAGCGGCAGAAGCCGCGGTGGAGGTCATTGATCAGATCCGAAAAGGAATTCCCGATGTTCAAAGAAAATATGTCATTCCGTTTTCGATTCGATATTCCCAGTCGTGCGGCTGTAAGCCTGTGGAATACCGTAGGATCACTACGCAGATCAATAAAGTGTATAACGATCTGACTGCTTGTCGTCAGTTTAATAAGTTTATGTATGAGATGGTCATTGATATGACCAGTGAAAAGACGATTGGCGGTATGGTGAAGTATCTGGAGAGATATTTTACTTATTTGACGGGATATCGGCATATTTATGTCTGTGTGAGGCAGTCCATGTTGGATGGGGATGAAAAGCTGATGCAGGAGATCGAGCATGTAAACCGTAATGTGGCGGACAAGAAAGATATGGATATGGTGGTGCTGTGTGAGTATCATGAAGATTCCGGATTTCAGGTTCCTTTGACCGGCTTTTCACAGAAGGAGCAGCTGCCGAATTATGAAATTGCGATACAGAGAATGAAACATATCGTATTTATTCCGCTGCATATGCAGGAGACGGTTTTCGGGTATATGGCGCTTGATCTTTCTCCAGAGAATAATGTGTATTATCAGCTGAACCATATGGTAATGAATTTAAGTCATTGTCTGGAATCTGTGAGACAGAAGCTGAGAAACCGGAAAATTAATGAAAAACTCCGATTGGTAAATGACAAGCTGGAAGAACTTTATATCAGAGATCCTTTAACGGGAATATATAACCGCAGGGGATTTTATCAGGAAATACATCGTAAAATTAAGAAATACAAATACGGCTGGATAATGATGGCTTCTGTAGATCTGGACGGATTAAAGCAGATTAATGATAAGTACGGACACAGTGAAGGAGACTTTGCCATTAAATCGGTCGGTAAGGCGATTGCGTGCTGTTGTGGGGAGAATGGGATTTACGCCAGATTCGGCGGAGACGAATTTTCGGCAGCTCTGTTTTTTAATGAATATGAAGAATCAGCAGAACAAAATTGGAAGCAGAAGCTGATAAGACAGCTGACAATCATTAACGAACAGTCGGGAAAGCCATATCAAATCGGAGCAAGCTGCGGAACGGATATAGCAGTGATTGATAATGAACTGGATTTGGATGCACTGTTAAGGACTGCGGATGATAAGATGTATAGCAACAAAGAGGAACACCATAGAGGAGTAATTCGTGCCAGACCGAGGATTTGATATCATGTCTTCCGGTATCGGAGAGGATGATCGGAAGGGAACAAAAGCGAGGATGAAAGCAATGACTGCTTTCATCCTCGCTTTTTTATGCCCATTTTTAGACGTGTCTGTGTTGTTTCTGTCATTTGTGAAATTTCAGCAAAATCCGGTGAGTTTCGCAAGCAATTGCCTATATTCCCATTTTATGAATTTCATGAAGCACCATCCGGTAATTAAGCAGAGCGGAAAATAACTGACTGACCAGAATTCCGTATAGATATCCCTGAATTCCAAGGACAGGAATCAGGAAGAATACAAACAGCAGCCGGATTAACAGAGCGCTCACATTGATAAAAAAGCTGGTTCCCGTTTTGCCAAGACCATGTAAAATACTGGACATGGTAGTGGAGAGATAGAGAAAAGGACACATAAAGCCCAGAATCAGTATGAATTTGCCCGCAAGCTCATTGTGAAACAAAAGGGTTCCTGCCATCCGCCCCGTCAGCAGAAAGAGGATGCAGCACAGGCCGCCGAACATAAGAGAGCAAAACGCGGTTTTTCCGGCAGCACGCTTGATTTTGGGAATATTGACATTTTCCTGCGCTTCCGATATGACGGGAAGGAGCAGAACGGAAAAGGAGTTCGTCAGGGTCGAAGGAAAGAAAATAAAGGGCATTGCCATTCCGGTCAGAATACCATAGACGCTGAGGGCGTCTGCCTGGGAAAGTCCGTAAGAGACCAGGCAAAGAGGTATGTAGACTGCTTCTACGCCGGCTAACAGATTGATAATGATCCGGCTGAAGGATAGCGGAGCAGCCATTTTGATTAACCTGCCGCAGGAAGAACACAAATGCATTTGTATCCATGACTGGGTTAAACGAAGCCGCTTGTGAAAGCGGGTTGTAATAATACCGGTGCATAAAACGGCAGAACCGATTTCTCCGGCAAGCATTCCCAGGACTGCACAGGAAATATTCAAAGTATATCCCTGAGAAATACTTTGACAATATAAAAGATATACAACAAAAACGCGGATCAGCTGTTCAAACAGCTGTGAAAAGGCCGGAATTTTCGTACCCTGGATTCCATAGTAGTAGCCGTTAATACAGGAATGAATGGCAGCAAAAGGAATGGAGAGGGCCGCAATGCGGATTAATGCTTCCGTTCTGGGTTCACAGATCAGTCTGCATGCAATCCATTCGGCATTGGCTAACAGTAGCAGCATGCATATGGTGGACAGCGTAAGTGACAAAACAATTCCTGAAATGAGTACCTGTAAGGAATGCGTGTAGTCATGCGTTGTATTTTCACCGGCGACATATTTGGAAATGGAAGTCTGGATACCGGCAGCACAGAGAGAAAAGGTTAAAGCCAGTATGGGATTCACAAGCTGGTAGATCCCCATGCCCTCTGCACCGAAGGTACGTGATAAAAAGATTCGATAGAAAAAACCAATGAACCTGGTAATAAAACCGGTAATCGTAAGAATCAGGGTCCCTTTTAACAAAAGCTTATTCATAAAAGCACCTGATGGCATTATGAATAATATATGAACCCGCGGTCTGTTTTCAGAACCTAAAAATGCCGGATTATAGCTTTTTATATTCGGGGGTCCGGTACTGAAAGACGCAGTAGTATCGGTATCCGCAGGCAGTCAGGATGTCTGAGGCCCTGTCAAAGTCCGCGGCAACATCCTTTACAAAATGGGCATCGGAACCGACGGTAATGATCTCGCCGCCAAGCTCTTTATAACGCCGTATGATATCAGTGCATGGATTCGGCTCGCTTAGCCCTTTTCGAAATCCGCCGGTATTGATTTCGATTCCTTTTTCGTTTTCAATCAGCGTAAGTAATATTTCGTCGATGATGTCGGCATATGCGCCATAGCTGTAATTCTCCGCACGGTTTGGACCGTACCGAACGACATAATCCAAATGACCGTAAACATCGAAATTGTTAAATTTTTTGATGTTGACAAGGATGGATTCAAAATATTCCGTATAGGCCTCTTTTTCGCTTCGCCCTTCATAGAAAGAAGGATAGTAGGGATCACGTCCGTTTACAACGTGGCTGGAGCCGATGATAAAATCCCAGTCGTGTTCTCTGACAAGTCTTGAATTTTGTCCGAACAGATGGGGCTGAAGTCCGAGTTCAACTCCGAAGCGGACCTGAATTTGATCCTGGTATTTTTCTTTATATTTGATTAGGTCAAACAGATAGGAATCACAGTTCAGGATAAAGGTGTCCGGGGTGATTTCCTCATTTGCGGGATAATCATAGTCCATGTGTTCAGTAAAACACATATGGGTAAGTCCCCTGTCTATGCCGCAAAGAATCATGTCCTCCATGGAGGCATCGGAATCTCCCGAATGGGAGGAATGTAAATGGTAATCCGCAGTAACTGACATAAAAGTACTCCTTTCGTGTAAATTTTGCCCGGAAAAAAGAGTTTTGTATATAAAAGAAAATAGCATATTTACCATCTTTTTTCAATTTACGAAGATTTTTCATTATAAAGGCTTGAATTTTAGAGCCGGATTAGGTAA
>CAYTIH010000008.1:0-70530 GCA_964437825.1 uncultured Clostridium sp.
TGTCCGAAATGAACACCTGCTTCTAATAACTGCTTCATTGAAATAACGCTCATGTCTTTACCTCCGTTTGGTTACATTACTTCCGCACCCATCATCTGCATCTGCCACTTCCGAGCGATTGGAAGCACCGGCGACACATCCGGATACGTGTGTATTTTTGTCACAACGTTGTGATTATAACATGAAAAATCCCCTGTTGCAAGGGGATTTTCTCAATTTGCTTATTTTGCTTTTTCTCAATTTGCTTATTTTGCTTATTTTTCAATCTATTTTCCTCTGGAAATCAGAATAGCGGCAATTTCTTCATAATCGGCATCCATCGGAATCTCATGACTTCCTACCGCAAGCCGCTTGTCATATCCGTTGGCGCACAGATATTCGTCAAAATCCGTCGAACTTTCCGCAAGTCCGGCCGCTGCAACGGCGCGGCTGACTGTCACTGAGCTGTCTCCGCTATGAATCACTATGACTACCGTCTGAACATTTTCCGCCGGCTGATGATCCTGCAGATCCTGTGTCGGAACCGGAGTAACGGTAGGCTCGGGAATATCCGTTACAGTCGGCGCCTGTGTGGGAAGCGGCGTATCTGTCGGTAATTGTGCTGCGGTTATTGTCGGTTCCGCACTCTGCGTCGGCTCCTGCGCTGCCTGCGCAGGAGTTTGCGGCTTTGCCGTATCCTCCGGGGTCGGTTCAACCGAGGACAGCGTTGTACTTTCCATCATGCCAAGCTCTGCCGCACGCGCTTTTACCTCTTCATCAGTCATATTCTGTTTTCCGCCGCCTGTGGCTCCCATCAGGATCGCAGTTACAATGATGCCGATTCCCAGACCACGTAAATAATATCTTAACTTCATCTTTATATTCCCTTAAACAGATCAATGACAAGCTTGACTTCACCGACACCCAGTCCAAGCTCTCTGGCAATTGCCATATTGGATTTTCCCGCCTTATGCAAAGCCAATATTTCGTCGTTTCTGTTTCGCTCGGTATTTTCTCCTTCCGGCGTATCCGTTGTAATCAGTTCCGGAACCGGAAGAATGCCTTTTGCCGCTTTTTCATCCGCCTGTTCTTCTGCTTTTTTCTTTTTCACTGATTTAGAAGCGGATTTTTTCTGTTCATTAATATCAGAGGATATCAGCTCCTGCATAGTATCCGCAGCACCGACAGGCATCTCCTGAATGACTAGGGGCCTGAACGTTTCCTCTTTTTTGTCAGGCGCTGCCGCCATGGATTCCTGCACAGTCTCCAATGCCTTCTGCACGGTTTCCACTGCCGTCTGCGCTGTCTCCTCTGCTGTCTGCGCCGTCTGTCTTGCCTCCTGTGCAGCTTTCGTAACGCTCTTTGCCGTCTGCTCCACTTCCCTGACCGTATTTTTCAGCGTTGTCTGCTTGTCATTTAACATGTCATACATGAAGACAACTTCTTCATGATTCTTGTGAATATCGCCAAGCACGCTATCCGCATATTCATTGATTGCCATGATTTTCTCGTTGGTCAGCTTCTCCATGGAACGCTGCGCCTGATCCGCAGCAAGGCTTACGGTTTCATCCACGGAATCGGTAATCCTTGAAGCAGCCTCATCCACTTGTATTTTAACCAGCTTCTGTATTTCTTCTTCCGCTTCGGGGAACTGTCCCTCCATTTTTTCTTCCCTGCTGACCGGAATCCGAAAGCCTGCTGCAAACGCAACGATTCCGATGATCAGCAATATCATTTCCATAATTGTCATAATAAGTACCTATGCCCGCCTTTATTTTTCGGCCTTTATCAAATCTTCATATCAAAGGAACCGTTTCCCTTCAAAACAACTCTGCCGTCAGAGCCGTTTCCCTTTTGCTGTTTCCTGTCTTTTCCGCCATCCCCAAAGTACTGATTGTCTCCCTTGTCCTTGGCATCAAATTTTTTATTCGTCATCTCGGAATGATCTGCATCCCTGACCTGACTGAGCTTATTCTCGGTATTTTTTTCTACCTGAGTTTGAATCATCGTCTGGGTTCCGGCCTCTTTCATATCTTCCTGCTGCTTAAGAATGGAAAAATCCTGAGTTCTGCCGATGGAGCCCAGCTGTTCAACCGGACTGATAGCCATACTGTCACATCCTTTTACACATTTGTTTTGATTGCGCTTCTCAGATTATTTCCGACTTTACATCGCCTCGTATTTTCTTAAAGCGGCAATATTTATATGTTTCCCTAATCATAAGCGAAGCTCCGGATATCACTACCTTCGTTCCCGGATAAATCACACCGGTAACGACTATGGACGCCTCATTGTTGGAATCCAGCAGTTCCTTTAATGCTTCCGATTCCTTCATATCCTGCTCCAGCTTCTCATGCAGCTCCGCACTGGTTGCTGCAAGCGTTCTTACATAATTCAGCTGCTCCGGCCTTAGCTTTATTCCCTGCCTGATTTTCTGCGCCGTTGCGTTCACGACGGGATCTACCTTCTGAATCGATTTCTGCAAATCCTGCATTTCTTTCTGCAATTCCTGACAGCGCAGCTTTACATTCGGATCGGCTCCCACCTCTACGGTAGTGGCCGCTGCCATAGGAGAACCGAAGGTCTTTGCTGTGATCTCCTTGGCGGCACTTACTACACCTCCTGTAATAAACGCCTTTTTTCCGCTTACATGAATCTCCGTACCTGCCATAACGCGGCTGTGCAGAATGGATTCCGCTTCTACATAGCCTTTTGCGGATGCTGTCGCATTTTCCAGAAACTTGACAATAATATTGCCGCCCGCTTTCAGCTCGCCGCGCTCCATACCGTTCATTCCTCTGGCAATAACAATATTACCTCCGGCCTCCAGATAAGCGCCCTCTACGATTCCGGCCACTTCAATGTCCCCCTGCGCCTTCACTTTGAAATTCGCGCATACATTTCCGTTAATCCTGACGCTGCCCTCATATTCAATATTGCCTGTGGAATTATCCACATTTTCCACTTCATAAACATTGGATACAAATACTCTGTCGTCAACCAGGCTGACATGTCCGTTCACCTCGGAAGTAAGCTCTGTCTTATCCTCCGATATCAGAATGTTACGTCCAAAACGAAGCGCCTGTTTCTTGACGACGGGCGGTTGTATCTGCTCGCCGTAAACATTCATCCCCGGCGTTCCGGCAATCTCGGGATGCAGCTTTGCAAGCAAATCTCCCTCTTTACAGTGATTCAGAATATTTAAGTTAAAAAAATCCACGCTGCCATCTTCCAGCAGTGTGGGCCGGACCTTTACGTCAGTATTAAAGAAATATTCTATATGGGCATCCTTTCCCAAAATGACCTTCTGTCCAGATGCCACAGGATAATCACGGCAGTATTCTCTTTTCTGCAGGAAATCATCTATCGCCTGCTCATTCACGCCAATTGTAATCTTCTGATAGGTCAGGTCATGCAGAATCTCCGTCCGTTCCATAACGCTTCCACCATCGGAAGGTGCGTAAAAGCGTATCACAGCCGACATCTTATCATCGGATACCCGGATCACAGCCCTTTCATTAATCGGAAATACCCTGTCCCTGGATAACTGAATCATCGTATCCTTTTGGGACTGTATTCCTGCATGAAGCGTTTTTATTTCAAAGGGAATCTGATGAAATGTCAGATATTCCATAACTTCTTCTACCTTCAACGGTTCTCCGTCTTCCGTTTCCGGAATCAAACGGATAAAGGTTCCCTGTTCATTCAATATTATTTTAAAATATGCGTTCATTACGAATCCTCACTTCCGGCCTTAACACAGACATCATTTTCATACAGCACGCACCGTTTCCTTACAGTTCATGCAAAATCCCCATATAACTGCCCATTTTATCCTTCATCTTTTGTAAGCCTCTGGTATGAAGCTGAGATACACGGGATTCTGACACTTCCAAAATACGGCTGATTTCCTTCAGCGTCAAATCCTCATAATAATACAATGTAATTACTTTTCTTTCCTTTTCAGTCAAAAGTTCCAGCGCCGATTCCAGAACCTTCTTGAGTTCTTCTCTTTCGACTACTTCCTCGGGGGTATGAAACTGACTGGAGCCGCCCTTTTCATTCGGAACCTCGCTGCCGCCCTGATCCAGATACTCGTTTAGGGAGATCAGATTGGTCACCTTCATCTGGCCCTGCAAATCCAGATATTCTTCCTGCGATATGCCAAGCCTGTCAGCAATCTCGCCCTCTGTTGCGCAAGCTCCTTTTTCGGCTTCAATTTCCTTCATTGCTGCATCAATTTGTTTCTGCTTCTGTCTGATTGTTCTCGGAATCCAATCCATCTTACGAATCTGATCAAGGATTGTTCCGCGGATTCTCAGGCTGGCATAAGTTTCAAATTTTACTTCTTTTGCAGGATCAAACTTGTCAATGGCATCAATCAGCCCGAAAATGCCATAGCTTACCAAATCATCATACTCCACATTATATCCCAGATACATGCTGAGCCTGCCTGCCACTATTTTTACCAGCGGCGCATATTCTATAATTATCTTTTCTCGTAGTTCAGCAGATTTCGTTCTGGTATATTCTTCCCAGAGCTTCTTTCTTCCCGATTCTTCCATTCTATCCCCACTTGCTTTATCAGATCATCGTTACTTGCCTGCCGCTTTCTGCGTTTCGGATAAATGCTCCTTTTCGATAACCTCTCCTTCAGTCTCCTGCTCACTGTCCGATTTGATTACCATATGAAAAGAATCAAACATTTTTTTCAGCAGCAGACCCAGAATATAAAAGCCAAGCAATGTCAGCAAAACAATGATCAGCATATCCTTCAGCGAATAATGATTCACATATGTAACAATGCTGGAAACTGCGCCTCCTGTCAACATCAAAATAGCCGGAAGCGACTTTGTTTTCAGCTGATAGGGCTCTTCGTCCGGTTCAGCCTGATCCTCTAAAGCCGTTTCCTCCGCTTGTTCATCCACTGTTATGTTACTGGAACGATCTGTGTTCTTCTCAGATTTTTCTTTCATTTTTCCCTACCGCACGGATTACAAAATCTCCACTTTCCGGATAAAAAATAACGGTGCGTCCATAATTAAGCCCCGTATCTTCCGCCAGAATGGGTATGTTCATCTCTTTCAATTTTTTCTTGGTTGCTTCCACATTTCGCTCACCGACCCGCGCCATGTCCGCTTTATTCTGAAATGCAAACATCTGTGCGCCGCCTGCGATCTTGGCTACCAGTCTGCTCCTCCCCGCCCCTAATGCAACAATTTGATCTACCAGAAGTTCGATTCCGGTATCGGCAAATTTCGGTTTATTACTGTTATTGGCAATTGCAGTACTATCCGGAAGCATAATATGTGCCAGACCTCCTATTTTCATAACCGGATCTCTGATCGCAATTCCGACACAGGAGCCAAGACCCAGCGTCGTAATCCCATCCGGGCTCTTACATGTCTTTAAGTCAGCCATACCGACCTTTATTATATCGCTCATAACACTTTCCTACTCGATTATTTTTTCTTACCTGTCAAAAGTTCTCATCAACCAATTCCCAACGAGCTCAAAATTCTGGCATAGGACTCCAGATCCGGAACGAGAATAAAAAATCCGCTCATATCCTGTTCGTCCGTAAACTGCGTTTCGATTAACAGGATATTATCCCCCATCGTTCCAAACTCAATTGCGGGAACGCTTAGAATTGCTCCCGCCATATCAATTGACAAAGCAGGAATCGACGGCACTATCTTCAGATTCGTCATGGTAGACAACGAATTTAAGTATGAGCCGGTAATAATATTACCGATTTCTTTCAGCGCGGAAATCTCCATTTCCGAAAAGCTTTCACCCTGAGGGTCCATGCCCATCAGCTTTTGAATCAAATGTTTGGCTCCCTCCACGGGAAGTAGGAACATGATACTGCCGGTAATATCACCTTCTACCGCCAAATATACACCGGTCATAATCTGCTCCTCGCCGCCAATAGCAGACCCAACCTCATTAAACTCCAGCAGCCGCACCTGCGGAACCTTCATATCGACCTTGCACTGAAGCATCTGCGCAAGCGCCGTCGTTGCATTACCGGCACCGATATTTCCAAGCTCCTTTAATACATCATAATAGGTTTCCGACATGACCTCCAAATTTAACTTATCAGCCATAAAAATCTCCTGTTTCCATGTTTTACCTTATTCTGCAAGAACCGTATGTAAATCCAGCAGGGAAACCAGCTCATTATCGTATTTCCCGACCGAATTTACAAAGTTTGTTTTTTCTTCTCTTGAATCATATGCAACTTTTTCGATTTTATTGTTTTCAAGAGTTACAACCTCGCGTACCTCATCCACGATAATACCGATTTTTTCCATGCCGTCCACTTTCAGGATAATAATTCTGGTATCCTTGGTTTCCTCGGTTTCCGGAAGTCCCATTTTCAGCCGCAGATTCATGACAGGTACAATATCACCGCGAAGATTAATTACACCCTTTAAGTATTCCGCTACCTTGGGTACTCTTGTAATGCGCTGCATTCTGACAATATTATCCACATACCGAATATCTATTCCGTATTTTTCATCTTCCAGCTGAATCACAATATACTGCGTGGTCTGAAATTCTTCTTTTACTTTAATTTCTTCCATATCCAGTTCCTCTTTTCTATGCTTACAGCATTGCGTTGGTATCAAGAATCAACGCAACTTCACCATCGCCCAGAATGGTAGCGCCACTGATGATCTTGCATTTATTGATATACTTGCCAAGTGATTTAATAACGATTTCCTGCTGTCCGATCAGATCGTCAACGACAAGACCGGCAAGCTTTTCGCCCTTCTTGACGATTACCACCATCAGATTCTGTGTTTCATCCTTTTCATATTGAAGGTCGAGTGCATTATCCAGTCTGATCAAAGGAATGACACTGCCCCGCAGATTAATAACCTCCTTAGCCTGTACCAGCTTAATATCCTCTACCGGAATATCCTCGATCGTCTGAATGGAGCCTAACGAAATCGCATATTTTTCTCCGCCGACTACAACCATGAGCGCCTGAATAATCGCCAGTGTCAAAGGCAGCCTGATGATAAAGGTGCTTCCCTCTCCAAGCTTTGTTTTGACCTCTACTTCACCGCTTAACGCCTCGATCTTGGATTTTACCACATCCAAACCGACGCCTCGTCCGGAAATATCGGAAACCACCTTTGCTGTTGAAAAGCCTGCATGAAATAACAGATCTACAATGTCCTTCTCCGTCATATTATCAGCCTGCTCCGCTGTGATAACGCCGCGTTCAATCGCTTTATTCTTGACAGCTTCCACATCGATACCGTTACCGTCGTCACCGACCTCGATCACAACGTTATTACCGTCCTGATAAGCATTCAGGAAAATAGATCCAACCTCTGATTTTCCGCGCTGCTTTCTAACCTCGGCAGATTCCAGACCATGATCCGCAGAATTTCTAAGCAGATGCATCAGGGGATCGCCGATTTCATCTACAACGGTTCGATCCAGCTCCGTTTCTTCACCGGTCATATACAGTTCCATTTTCTTGTCCAGCTTCTTGGACAGATCACGGATCATTCTCGGGAATTTATTAACAACGCTCTCAATCGGCACCATTCGTACCTTCATCACGGATTCGTGAAGATTGGTTGTAACGCTCTCGAGATATTCTATCTGTTCATTAAACGTACTGCTCTTGGCGCTTTCCGTACCGGAGGCGGACACAAGGGAGTTCTTTGCAATAATCAGCTCGCTGACCAGATTCATCAGCACGTCCAGTTTTTCAATATCAACACGGACGGTTCTGTTAACAACCGGCTTGCCTGCAGCCTGCGGCTTTTTATTATCCTTTGCCTTTAGCTGTTCCGTTTTCGCCGCCGATTCCATATTATCTTCTTTTACGGCAACTTCCGTAGTCTCTTTTGCTTCCCGCGCAGAAGCATCCGCATGATATGTATCCGCAGGAACTACGTCGCCAACCACATCCGCAATCTCGGACACGCTTTTTACAGCTGCAAAAATCTTATCAATGCTTTCCTTAGACAGTACAATCAAGCTGAAATGCAGCTCGAATTTCTCATCCTCAATATCCTGTGCGCTTGGATTTGAAATAACAATTTCGCCCAGCTCCTCAATGGCCTTGAATACCAGAAATGCACGTGCAGCCTTAAGCAGACAGGATTCCTGCATATATACCGTAATCCCATACAGATTCATTCCCTGCGCTGCGGCCTGCTCGAGAACATTTTTCTGGGACTCATCCAGCTTGATTTCCTGCCATTTATTCTTATCCACGTCAGACTGCTCTTCCTTCGGCGCCGCCTGCTCTGCTGGCTTGGATGTCTTTGCATCGCCCTGACCTGATTTTCCTTTTAACTGGTCGTTCAGCGCTTTGATTAAGTTCTCGTTATCGTTGGTTCCCTCATCCGCTTCGCTCTGGATATTGTTCAGATATTCATCCAGTGCATCCAGACACTGAAACAGAATATCAATCATTTCGCCGTTTACCTTGATATTTCCGTTCCTAACCTCGGAAAACACATTTTCCATATCATGGGTCAGCGTCTGCATTCTTTTATAACCCATCGTTCCCGCCATCCCTTTTAAGGAATGAGCGGCGCGGAAAATTTCGTTAATTGTATTTTCATTTTCCGGGTTCTGTTCCAGCTCCAGAATCTGTGTGTTCAAACTTTGCAAATGTTCCTTCGTCTCATCAATAAAGATTTCAAGATACTGACTTACATCCATGTTATTTTACCCCCACATTCATAATGATTTCCTGGGCAATCTGGTCAATCGGAACAATTTGATCCGCCAGACCTGCATTTACGATGCTCTTTGGCATACCGTACACAGCACAGGTGCTTTCCTCCTGCACAATCGTATGAATCTTCTTTGCCTGTTTCAGTGCCGTAATTCCTTTGGTTCCGTCCGCTCCCATACCTGTCAGTACAACACAGACAATCTGCTCATAGGACGCTTGCCTGAGTGATTCGTACATATAATTGGCACAGGGCCTGACTCCCTCTCTGGGCGGTTCGTCCGTATAATGAATCACGCATTCACTGCCCTTTCTGACCACGTTCATATGGGAACCGCCTCTTGCCAGATAAATAGTACCCGGGCTGATGATATCGCCTTCCTCCGCCTCCTTGACGTGAAGCGGGCTTAAGGAATCCAGACGCTCGGCCAGGGATCTGGTAAATCCTGCAGGCATATGCTGAACAATCAGCACAGGCGCCTTCAGATTTGCGGGAAGGTGCGGTATTACCTGCTGCAATGCTTTCGGTCCCCCTGTAGAGCATGCAATCGCGACGATCTGTGATGCGATAATCCTTGCGCCGTGTCTGGATACCAGTTCAACTACCTTCTTGGTTGCTTTAATATCCTCCAGATTAAAGCTTCTTTCAAAGGAAGGCAGCCTGGACTGCGTTACGGCATCCAAAATTTCCAAAAAGCGCTTCTGGAACTTTCCGCTTCTGGCATCCGCTACTTTATCCGGTTTATGGATAAAATCAAGCGCTCCGAGCTCCAGACAATCCATCGTAATCTTGGCGCCTTCTGTGGTGTCCGTACTTGCTATCATGATCCTCGCGGAAATTTTGAGCCGCTGCAATTCCTTTAAAAGCTCAACTCCGGTCATTTTGGGCATATTGACATCCAGAACGATACCGTCATACTGCTTTCTGCTGATTAAATCAAGCGCATCCAGTCCGTTAATTGCACGATCTACTACTTTGAATCGTTCATCAGAATTAATTATATCACACAATGCGCTTCTCATGAATGCAGAGTCATCAACTACTAAAATTTTTTTTACATTTTTCTCATTTTTTTCCATCAAACTAATCCCCAATTCCGAGCGGCTTGCCGCAAAGAAGCGTCGCAAATTTATGTATTAATTCGTACTTCTCTGACGGCTCTTTCTTTCTTCCTCAAAAATATATTTAATGATTTCTTCCCGCTGCGCATCATTGATATTGACATACTGCACCCGGTGCTCATAAACGCCTTTCCGATTTTCCAGTTCGGCCGCCTTAAGTACCTTACCTACAAGATTATATTCCTTCAGCGTCCCGCCGATGATGAGATGATATTTGCAATAAATCATGGAATTTTCATCATAGCGCTGATTTGCTATGAACCTGATTCCGCCGCCGCTGATATCCACAATAACGCTGTGCCTTAACGGCAGTCCCGGGACCAGATAGTCCTTCTTTCCCTCAAGCGCCGCAATTTCTTCTTCCTCCAGACTTCTTGCGCTCATATCCAGTGCGCAGCTGAAACGATAATATTCCCTTCTCTGGTATTTTCTCAGATTGCTGATCAGCTCCAGTACAAGGATATATACATTGTTGCTTTTGTATCTGTCGATAATTCTGCAAAAGCACTGATACAATCCGTGATCGGTATAAAAGCAAACATCATACTCCCCATCCACAGGCAGCAAAATCAGCTTTGTCTGCTCCATCGGCATCGTTACTTCAAGCCGGTCATCCGACAGCACCTCCAATACCCTGCTGGAATATGTCCTGCTTGCCAGATTTGATTCTTTTTCTCCCGATACTGCCTGTAATTCCAGTCTCTGGCCCGGCTCCACATACATTGATAGCATTTGATTTCCTCCTTACTGATTCTTTCTTCCCATTGCTATATGTGAGAAAAAGGCCGCTATTCCGCTCTTGGCAGCTGTCGTGCCGCATTCTTTATTCATCAGTGTCATTGCAATTTCTTCATACGCTCTCGCAGATTTTGCTGCAGGACATTGCAAAGAAACCGGCATCTGCTGCATCACTGCCTTTGCCAGCTGAGGATCCTGCGGAACGGCTCCGAGATAGGTAATCGGGAGCTTAATATATTTTGTTACTACTGCATTCAGTTTGGAAAAAAGAATTTCTCCTTCTTCCACATGATCCACCTTATTCGCAATTACTTTAATTTGAGAGTCTGCCGCTGAAAACCTGGGATGCCTGTTCAATGACTTGAGCAGAGCATAAGAGTCCGTAATAGAGGTCGGCTCCGGTGTCATAACCAGTAAAATCTCTCCGCTTGCCACCAAAAACTCCAGGACCGAATCTGAAATTCCGGCTCCCGTATCTACTATACTAATGTCCGTAATCGCATCCAATTCCGACAGGTTCTGAATAATATATGATAAATAATCTCTGTTTAGGTTAGAAAGTCCCGCAATTCCGGAGCCGCCCGAGATAAATCCTACCCCCATCGGCCCACATGTAATAATTTCCTTGATATTTTTCCCCTGATAAATCAAATCACAAAGGTTATGTTTCGGAACCGCACCAAACATGATTTCTATATTTGCCAATCCGAAATCCGCATCCAGAATCACGACTCTCTTTCCCATTTTTCTGAACCAGATCGCAAGATTAATCGCTGTATTGGATTTTCCTACGCCTCCCTTACCACTGGTCACAGTAATGACGCGGGCAAGCGGCTTATTCACCTGATTAGCCTTGATGATATTTCTTAACTGTTCTGCCTGATCCATTCATTATCCCCCGTAACATAATACCAATTATCAACACCTGTGCCAGCTACTTATTCCGCCCGCCAAGCAGCCTTCTGACCGTTTTCTGCGGATTAAACTTATCAATATCGTCAGGCACATTCTGCCCGCAGGTCACATATGACATCAGTGCTCCGGTATGGAGTCTTAAATTAAGCAGATTTCCAAGTGTCAGTGTTTCATCCAGTTTTGTAAAAATAAGCTTGTATTCCGTTATTTCGGAATAAGAATCTGCAATGCTGACCAGATCCTTATATTTCGTTGTCGCACTGACTACCAGAAATACTTCTTTTTCCATACCCTCATCAACAGTCTTCAGATACTCCCCCATCGCCTGCTTTTGTTCTTCATTCTGATGAGAATGACCCGCAGTATCGACCAAAATAAAGTCATATTCCATAAAATCCCGGATCGCCGCCTGCATCTCCTCGATCGAATAGATTACCCGAAAGGGAACATCCAGAATATTGGCATAGGTTCTAAGCTGCTCCACCGCCGCAATACGATACGTATCCGCAGTCAAAAGAGCAACCCGTTTTTTCTTCTCCACACTGATTTTAGATGCAATCTTGGCAATTGTCGTAGTCTTGCCGACTCCGGTCGGTCCGATAAAAAACACTACCTTTGCATACCGGGATGCCGGTGTAATCACAGAGGGCTGCCCGAATTTTAATACCATCTTCTGGTATACATTTGCCAAAAGATAATCAATGGGAGTGTCCTTTTTGATCTCCTTTTCCAGGTCATCGATAATCATATTTGCATAGCGCTCATGAACCTCATTTTCAATCATGGTGTTATATAAAAGCCTGACAAAAGCCTCAGATTCACTTGGCTTTTCCTCTTTTTCGGTCTCTTTTGCGGCCTCACTGATTGCAAGCGTATCCTGCAGTAAATTCTTTATGGAATTGAGCTTGGCCTCCATATCGCTGATATCGTCTTCGTCGACGTTTTTCTCTATGGTCTGCTTCTTTTCTACTGATGTAGTCTGCTCAGACCTCGCCAAATTATGAGAAAAATCTTCCGTTACGGGCGTCTGATCCTGAACAGCCGCATTGACAGACATTCCCTGTGTTCCGGCGGCTGCGCTTTTATTTGCAGCAGCCTCGCTTTGCATTACAACTTTTGCAATATCCTTTACCGCTGAGGAAACCCGCTCATTCTCCTCTTCAAGCGCCACGGTCACTTCCTTCATAGGATTCTTCCAAAATCGCATAATCCCTTTATGCTTGACACTGCGGACGTTCATAACGACAATTCCCTGTCCCAGTTCCTTTTTGGCCGCATCCACAGCCTCCGCTTCCGTATTAGCCAGATACTTTTTGATAATCATTTATGCTGTCACCATCCCTACCGACTGTAATTCCACGTTGGACTCCACCTCATTATAAGAAACAACAATCAGATCCTTGAAGTAGTCCTCTGTCAGTTTCTTAAAATATACACGCACAATTGGCGATGTTATAATAATCGGGGTCTTCCCCAGATTTTCCAATTTTTCCACTTCTTTTCCGAGGGCATCCATGATTGATTTCGTCTTCTCCGGACTTAAATTCAAATATGCGCCCTGCTCTGTCTGCTTGACGCCATTCATAATCTCCTGCTCCAGCTTCGGGTCCAGAGTCACCACACTGCTGGTCTCATTTGCAGGAAAATATCTGCTTGAAATCGCACGCTTCAGGCTCTGTCTCACATATTCAGTCAGAATGTCCGTATCCCTGGTTGTAGTTGCATAATCAGCCAGCGTTTCAAAAATCGTAAGCAGATCCCTGATCGAAACTCCCTCACGCAGCAGATTTTGCAGCACCTTCTGAATCTCTCCGAGTCCAAGGAGCTTGGGCACCAGCTCCTCCACTACGGAAGGATTGCTTTCCTTCAGATTGTTGATCAGGTTCTGCACATCCTGCCTTGTCAGCAGTTCCGCAATATGGTGTCTGATCACTTCCGTCAGATGGGTCGCAATAATGGAAGGCGGATCTACAACGGTATATCCCATGCTTTCGGCGCGTTCTCTCTGTCCCTCGGTGATCCAGATCGCCGGCAGATGGAAGGAAGGCTCAAAGGTTGGGATTCCCGTGATTTCCTCCTGCACAAAGCCCGGATTCATTGCCATATAATGGTCAAACAGAATCTCACCTTCCGACACCTGAATTCCCTTGATCTTAATAATATACTGATTGGGATTTAACTGAATGTTATCCCTCAAACGAATAATCGGAACCACAGTACCAAGCTCCAATGCGATCTGTCTTCGTATCATTACGACACGGTCCAACAAATCACCGCCCTGATTCACATCGGCAAGCGGTATAATACCATAGCCGAATTCCAGTTCAATCGGGTCCACGGATAACAGAGAATTGACATTCTCCGGCTGCCTGATTTCCTCGGCCTCTTTTTCCTCCGTATCCACAGACTCCTCCACTTCCGCCGACTTGATCTCCCTTTGTATTATGGTTCCCGCAATCAGGAACATACCTCCCAAAATAATAAAGAGTACGGTATTAAGAGGCGTAACCACGCCAAGAAGCACCATAACAAAGCCAACGATATATAAAACCTTGGGGATACTAAACAGCTCGCTGATCAGCTCATCTCCGAATTCAGCCTCCTTGGCCCCTTTGGTTACCAGAATACCTGTGGATAACGAAATTAACAAGGACGGCACCTGGCTGACAAGACCGTCGCCGATGGTCAGAATCGCATATTTGTTCAGCGCATCCACAATCTCCATATCCTGTCTGAGTACACCCATCAGAATACCGCCGATAATATTAACAGCCGTAATCATCAGACCTGCCGTTGCATCTCCCTTTACATACTTTACAGCACCGTCCATATTACCAAAAAAGCTGGATTCTTCCTGAATCTTGTCCCTTCTGCGCTTTGCCTCCGCATCATCAATGGCTCCGGTATTCAAATCGGCATCGATCGCCATCTGCTTACCGGGCATAGCATCCAGTGTAAATCTGGCAGTAACCTCAGCTACACGCTCGGAACCTTTATTGATAACCATAAACTGTACCAAAATCAGGATGATGAATACAATGGCACCGATAACCAGATCACCGCCGCCTACAAATTCGCCGAAGGTCTGAACCACATTTCCGGCATATCCCTGTGACAGGATCTGACGGGTACTTGATACGTTTAATGCAATACGGAAAATAGTGGTAAATAACAGAATCGTCGGGAAATACGCCATATCCAGTACTTCCTTCGAGAGCATACAGGAAAACATGACCGTAAATGATATCGCCATATCAAAGGCAAGAAGCACATCCAAAAGACCTGTGGGCACCGGTATAATCAGCATAACAAACGCCGCCAAGATATACGCTGCAATAAAAATATCACCCGAGACTTTTTTCTTCTTCATTGGTCCGTTTTCCTCCTTTCTCCCGTACTTTATTTGACATTCCGATATATGCCTGTCCCAAAGTTCATGTCATCTATGCGCTTCCCTTTTTCTTTGCCGTAGGCGGGTTTGTACCCTTAATGCTGTATACGAAAGCCAAGACCTCTGCCACAGCCTGAAACAGTTCCGGCGGTACCTGTGCTTCCAGCTCCACATTATAATAAAGCATTCTGGCAAGCGGTTTATTTTCTACAATTTCCACATGATTTTCTCTTGCAATTTCCTTGATCTTCTGTGCAAGATAATCCTCTCCCTTTGCAACCACATAAGGAGCATCATATTTATCCGGATCATAGCAAAGTGCCACCGCAAAGTGCGTCGGGTTTGTGATAACCACATCCGCTCTGGGAACCGCCTGCATCATACGTCTTTGGGAAGCTTCTCTCATCTTCTGCCTGATCTTTGCCTTGACCTTAGGATCACCTTCGGAATTCTTATATTCATCCTTAACCTCCTGCTTGGTCATCTTCATATCTTCATTAAATTTCCACTTCTGATAAAAATAATCCGCAGCCGCTATGATAATATAAAAGGCCGACAGCTTGATTCCCAGATTGATGACCGTATCTCCGATGGCCCTGACTGCCTGTATCAGCGGCATGTCAAAAAACAGATAAATCAATCCCACACTTTCTTTTAAGGTGGTAAATACAATGTAGCCGATGAGCAAGATTTTCAATACGGATTTTAATAATTCCACAAGCGCCCGCTTAGAAAAAAGTCGTTTAATCCCCTTAATCGGATTCAACTTGCTTAGCTTCGGCTTTAACGGCTTTGCGGTAGGTTTCCACTTTACCTGCACCAAATCAGCGATAAACGCCACCAGAAACGCAATCACATAGATCGGAAGCATGGTAGTCAAAAGCTGACTCATTCCGTCTTTGATCAGATTCCACATACCGATTTCATCAACCCCGCCGCGCGACTTGGCAAGTTCCGGAATTTTATTATACACGGCCTGGAACAGTTCCATTAAATTAGTTCCGAGCCCTCCGACCCATACCTTTAAGACCAGAAACAACGCCATCAGCATCACGCAATTACCAATTTCCTTGCTCTTAGCTACCTGACCTTCTTTCCTGCTATCGGTTAATTTTTTTTGCGTCGGCTGTTCGGTTTTCTCTCCGCCCGGTCCGTCCTTTGCAAAAAACTGCAGATTATATTCTAATATCACATCATTGCCTCCACCATGGATACGATCATGACCTTCATTTCCTTAAAGATCAGATTTGCAAGCGCCGGCAGCAGCCACATGGATAAATACAAAACAACCAGCCCCGCCAGAATTTTGATCTGCATACCAACCGCAAACAGATTCAGCTGCGGCGCCACCTTAGCCAAAATGGCCAATACTGCATTCATCACCAAAATGACTGCAAAAACAGGAAGTGCAATCTGAAACCCGATCATAAAATACTCCCCCATAAAGGAAATCATAGAGGACAGAATATTTCCGACCGCAAATTGAACGCCGTCCACAGGAATCAGCGTATAGGTCTCTATCACTGCCTTGATAATGTATTGGTACATTCCTGACGTAATCAGCAAAAAGGAAAAAATGTATTTGAAAAATACACCGGTAATTGTAGCGCTATCCTGAAATGTGGGATCCATCAGGCTTGCAGCCGACAATCCGATTTCCAAATCCACCAAACGTCCCGCCATGGTCACAATATGCATACAGATCGCTGCCGACAATCCGATCAAAAGTCCGACTACAGCCTCTTTCATTACAATCAAAGCATACTGAAATACCGTATCATACTGAAGCGCCACAGGATCCGTAATCGTATATACCAAGTAAGAAAGAAAAATACTGAGAGCCACCTTAAAACGGCTTGGTACATTTACTTCTCCATAGAACGGCGCCAAATGCATAAAGCTGACCATACGTATAAAAATCAGAAGAAAATATTCTAATTCTGAAGTTGATATCGAAAAGTCTACCATAATATTCTTATCTTATATAAATCGTAAAGTCAGACCACAGACTCACCATGAATCCCGACATATTCTTTAACATCCAATGTCCCAGAAGCATCATCGTCAGAAATACACTCAAGATCTTGGGTACATAGGTAAGTGTCTGTTCCTGGATGGACGTAACCGTCTGGAAAATGCTGACAATCAATCCTACCGCCAGGGATACCAACAAAATCGGCGCCGCTGTCTTAATAATTGTAAATAATGCATCTCTGCTGATCATGATTACGTCTTCTGCTGTCATCCGCTGCCTCCTACATAAATGAACGTACCAAATTACCGATAATCAGATTCCAGCCGTCCGCCAAAACAAAGAGCAGAATCTTAAACGGCATTGAAATCGTGGTAGGCGGAAGCATCATCATTCCCATTCCCATCAGGGTCGATGCCACCACCATATCTATGACAATAAACGGAATGTATATCATAAATCCAATGATAAAGGCTGTCCTGAGCTCACTGACAATAAAGCTCGGAATCAGAATATAAGTGGGTACCTCCTCCCGTGCATCCTCCGCCGATGCATCCCATTCCAATCCCGCGATCTGCATAAACATGCTGACATCCTTTTTCTGCGTCTGCCCGTACATGAATTCCCGAAGCGGTACCAGCCCGGTTTCAATTGCTTCTTCCTGTGTAATCTCGCCCGCGTCAAAAGGCACGATTGCCTCCTGATAGATCGTATTGATCGTGGGACTCATAATGAAAAATGTCAGAAACAAAGTTAACCCAATCAGCACCTGGTTTGGCGGCGCTGTTTGGGTGTTCAGTGCGGCTCTTGTAAAATGCAGAACGATCAGGATTCTGGTAAAAGAGGTCAGACAGATGATTAGCATCGGTGCAACCGCTATCGCCGTCAAAATAAGCAGAATACGGAGTGTTCCTGATATCGTTCCGTTATTCGATGTATAAGTAACAGTAAAATTGTCCGCTATATTCAATTCTTTTAAATCTTCCGGTGACTGCGCAGTTCCGGGTTCATCTATGTATGTCTGCGTATCCGTTTCACCGGTTAAATAACTGTCCACGCTGCCAAGAGCGTTTGAAGTAAAACCGGCAGCCATAAACAATATGCCCACCGTAACCAGTAGGCATATTACGCGAACAATCCTTTTTTCAGAAAAAAAACTATTCTTCATCTTATTTATTTTCTCTCAGGTGCTTTGCTTTATTCAAGAAATCCTTAAATGCCGGCATCTGCGCCGTTTTCCCCTCCGGCAGCTTCAGATCCTCCGGATTAATCTCGGAGAGCATATGGATTTCATCCTTACCAATGCCGACAGCAAGATACTTTTCACCTATTTTGATAACCTGTATATATTTTCCGGTTGTAATCTTATAAGTCTCAATTACTTCGATATTGCGGCCAAGGCCCTTACCTTTCTGATAACCTGCAACGAATCTGGTTGTAAGGTAAGTCAGCGCAAGAACCGCAACAAATACAAACAGTACTGTCATCAGATCAAAAAAGGAATCCAGTGTGCTTAAGAGCATATTATCCTACTACTTTCTTTACGGCTTCCAGTACGCGGTCTGCCTGAAAAGGCTTTACAATAAAGTCTTTTGCACCGGCCTGAATAGATTCAATTACCATTGCCTGCTGTCCCATTGCAGAACACATAATTACGGTTGCAGAGCTGTCGCACTCCTTAATCTTCTTAAGTGCCTGAATACCGTCCATCTCCGGCATAGTAATATCCATCAGTACAAGATCCGGCTTGAGTTCGTTATACTTTTCAACGCCCTTTGCACCGTTCTCTGCCTCACCGACCACATTGTATCCGTTTTTTGTCAGGATATCTTTGATCATCATCCTCATAAATGCTGCATCATCACAGATTAAAATGTTTTTTGCCATTTTTTCTTTCTCCTATCTACACTATTTGATAATCTCAGTAACTCGAATACCAAAGCTTTCTTCAATTACAACGACCTCGCCTTTTGCAACGAACTTTCCGTTTACCAGAACATCAATAGGTTCACCGGCGATTTTATCAAGCTCAATAATGGTTCCCGGTGCAAATTCCAGAATTTCCGAAATGGATTTACTGGTTCTTCCAAGCTCCACGGTAACTTCCAAAGGAACATCCTTAATCAATCCGATGTTCTCCTGACTTACCATATTCCCGACATCATTCGAAAATGACTGGAATTGAGCCGGCTGAACATTTATATTCTGCATCTGCATAGCCGGATGTCCCATCATAGCGTTCATACCCATTTGATTCATGCCCATCTGGTTCATGGCCATTTGGTTCATTCCCATCATAGGATTCATACCCATTTGGTTCATGGCCATCTGGTTCATTCCGCTCATATCCTGTCCGGCATATCCCGTATTTGCTGCGGGCTGGGACTGTAAATTCGGAGTACTTGTATCAGCCTTTGTCTCCTCCGGCGCTGTGTTACTGTCGCCTCCGATCTGTGAACTAATAAAGGTTTCGTAAAGTGATTTTGCGAAATCTATCGGATACAGCTGCATAATCGTGCTGTCTACCAAATCATCGATCTGCATTCTGAATGATATTTTTACAAAGGTGCCTTCCAAAAAGTTTGACAATTCTCCCTTTGTTTTCATTTCATTTAAATCTATCAGCGTCGCCTCCGGCGGACTGATATCAATTTTCTTGCCAAGCATGGAGGAGAGTGACGTTGCCGAAGATCCCATCATCTGGTTCATGGCCTCAGAGATAGCGCTCAAATGCAATTCTCCGAGTTCTCCGTCCGTATTGGTACCGTCACCGCCCATCATTAAATCGGTGATAACCTTAACATCATGTTCCTTTAATACCAGTATATTGCTTCCATCGAGTCCCACAGTGTAACGAATATAAATAAATACGCACGGACGCTGATAATCACCTACTACGTCATCCCAGTTTGCTAATGTTACAACAGGTGTGGTAATATTTACTTTTCTGTTTACCAAGGAATACAGTGTCGTTGCTGAGGTACCCATGCTGATATTGGCAACTTCACCAATGGCATCTTTCTCTATGTCAGTCAACAGACTTTCATCAATCTCCTGAGATCCCGAGCTGCTGTCGGAAACCGCATCTGCAGTCTGCGCAGCATCTGCACTGTCAGTATTTGCCACTCCGTTTAACAGTGCATTAATCTCATCCTGAGATAGCATTCCATCCATCTGCCTACTCCTCCTCTCTCAATACGGATGTAACACGAACCGCAAAATGATCTTCCTGCGATCCGGGTAAAGCCGTGAATTTTCTGATATTTCCTACATATACATCCAACTCACTGTCCACCTTCGAATCCAGCCTGATCACATCGCCGATCTGTAAATTCAAAAAGTCATTCACAGCTACAATGCTGCGTCCCAAAACTGCTTTGATCGGAACATCCACCCTGCGGATCAATGTTTCTATATGCTCCTCAAACATCTCATCCGCTTTCTCCTGCATATTGGAGTACCAGAACTTTGTATTCAAACGATCCATGATGCTTTCCATCGTAAAATACGGAAGACATATATTCATGAATCCTTCTACATCACCAATCTTCATATTTAATGTGACAATCGCAATCATATCGGTCGGCGATATCACCTGTGCAAACTGCGGATTTGTTTCAATCCTCTCCAGAAGCGGATTAATGTCAACCACATTCTTCCATGGTTCCCGAAGCAGCTGTACGCAAATCACCATGATTTTTTCAACAATGGTCATTTCTATCTGTGAAAAATCTCTGCTCTTTGATAACGGCTCTCCCTGTCCTCCGAGCATCCTGTCAATCATCGCATACCCCAGCGTACTTGCCAGCTCTACGATAATATTTCCGCCTAACGGCTGGAAATTTACAATTCCCAAAATAACCGGATTGGCCAATGCGTTTGTAAACTCGGAAAAAGTAACCGTTTCAGAGCTTGCCACTGTAATCTGTATGTTTTTTCTCAAATACACAGGGAGATTCGTTGACAGCAATCTTCCGTAATGTTCAAATATAATTTCAAGAGTTCGCAGATGCTCTTTGGAAAATTTGGCAGGACGTGAGAAATCATAGTTTTTCACCTGCTTCTCAGGTCCTTCCTTGACCTCATCCACATCGAGTTCTCCGGAACTTAAAGCCTGCAATAGACTGTCTATCTCATTTTGGGATAAGACCTCGCCCACAGCGGCTCACCTCCTTACATCTGAAATGTCTTTACATCCGCAGATTTATGAATATAAGGGATCGCTGAAGGTTACATTAAAGATAAAATCCGAATCATACATATCCTGCAATCTCTCCAAAATTTCCTGACAAAGTGCTCCCTGATTTGCTTTACAGTATTCCAGCGTATATTGACTAATGACGGAGTTGATTTCACTCTTAATCAGACTTTCCTTGCCTTCCATTGCTTCCGCTGATCCGTAAGTCTTATAATCCTTATGCTTCATATTCAAGGATAAAGAAACCGTTACGATAAAATAATGATCCTTTCCGTCTTCACCGGTTGCAAGCGGAATCGTCATTGCCTCGGAAATCACATATACATCCGTATTCTTGATCGATACTTCTTCCGCAGTATCATCACCCATTGTACCCGTATTCAGTTCCATGTCCACGGCTGCAGCAATCTTTCCGACCAGTTTTGCGGTTTTGTTGGACTGGTTTAACACAGAGAACATCATGATGCTCGTCATGATCAAGTTCACAACCAGTAACGCCAGAATCAATATGGATAATAAATTTTTCTTCAAGGTAATGCCTCCCAATCTATCGTTCAGAGCCGAGTGTATTATATATCTTGATCTCAACTCTTCGGTTTCTTGCTCTGCCTTCTTCCGTAGCATTATCAGCGACAGGAACATACTCACCGCGTCCGGAATGCTTGATCGTAGACGGGTCCAGAGTTGTCGTTTCCATGAAATACTGGAATACCGACAAAGCCCTCGCACTCGATAGCTCGTCATTGTTTGCGAACATGCTGTTATGTATCGGTACGTTGTCCGTATGACCTTCAATCTCAATCAAGCTGTCGGAATAAGTTTGAAGGATCTCACCGAGTTTATCCAATGTGGGATAAATTTCCGCTTTCAGCTGTGCGCTTCCCGAATCAAAGAGAATCGCGCCCTTCATAGTCAATAATACATATTGAGACGTAAAATCAATATCAATTTCCTTGTTCAGGTCCATTTCTTCTATCATTTCCTGAATTTCTTCGGCCATCTGCTCCGACTCCTGAAGTCCTTCTTTCTCCATCTGCGTATATAGCGATTCCGTATCCGGATCCTCCACTTCTTCCGCCTGGCCGGTACTATTGATATATTCCGATAATTCATTAAGCTGACTGACTCCGTTGCTGATCAGGATGCCGTCTCCGATCGCCGAAGCGCCGCCGTCGAACACACTAATCGTATTGTTAAAAGCCGCAACTATTTCTTCCCACTTATTCGCGTCAATCTCGGACATGGAGAACAAAAGCACGAAAAAGCAAAGAAGCAAATTCATCAGATCCCCGAAGGTCGTTTGCCACGCCGGCGCACCTTTCGGCGGTTCATCTTCCTTGCGTTTAGCCATTCTCCTCACCGCCTTCATCAGCCGTGTCAGCACGATCCTTCGGAGCCAGGAACGACTTCAGTTTTTCTTCAATAACGCGCGGATTTTCACCGGCCTGAATCGAAAGAAGACCTTCAATCATAATCTCCTTTACCGTCATTTCGGCCTCATGGTTCACCTTCAATTTGCTCGCAACCGGTATACAGATCCAGTTAGCAAGCAGGGAGCCGTACAAAGTTGTTAATAGCGCAACGGACATGGCAGGTCCGATCGCAGAAGGATCATCCATATTCTGAAGCATGTTGATCAGTCCGACCAGCGTACCGATCATACCCCAGGCAGGACCCATCGAACCGACATCCTCCCAGAACTTAATATTCTTTTTATGTCTTCCTTCCACGCTGACGATTTCCGTTTCCATAATGGCACGTACCAGTTCGGGATCCGTACCGTCTACAATCAGCAGAATTCCCTTTTTCATAAATTCATCGTCAAGGTCACCCGCTGTTTCTTCCAACGAAAGAAGACCTTCCTTACGTGCCACGTTGGAAAGATCTATAATTTTCGTTATAATTTCAGAAACATTAACGGAAGTGTTTTTCAGTATCAAACCAAAGCTCTTGAATCCATTTAAGTAATCCTTTAAGGTATTTGCCGCCAAAACACAGCAAAACGAGCCGCCCAAAGTAATCAAAACCGACTGAAAATCAACAAAGTTGTTTACCAAACCGGAAACTCCGGCCCCGGATATAATTGCCCACAGGACAAGCACAATACAGACAACCAGTCCAATCAAAGATGCTATATCCACAATATCCACCATTCGTTTTTGCTTTAGTCCGCAAAAATTTCCTTTCTGTATGATTTTACTAGATTTTTCACATCTTGTCTACTTTCTTTTACAATTATTTTGCGTCCCGTTGTCAAAGAAATAACAGTATCCGGAGTTTCCTCCACCATCTCAATCAAATCCGAATTGATCAGTACTTTGATATCATTTAATTTCGTAACTTCAATCATATGTATACCCCTTATCCCATTATAACACAGAACAAAGGGGGCTGCAATGAAACAGTCCCCATCAAATATTATTGTCTGTCGCACGACTGCAGCGCCGTCATGCTTAGCGTTTCAGATTAACAAGTTCTTCCAGCAGAGTATCGGAAGTTGAAATAATTCTGGAGTTTGCCTGGAAGCCTCTCTGAGTTGTAATCATATCGGTAAATTCCTGCGCCAGATCCACATTACTCATTTCCAGCTGTCCTGCCTTCATCGAACCGCCGTCCGCTGTAATATCCACGCCGATTCCGTCGAAATCTCCGGAGTTGAGGGTTGTCTGATACAGATTGTCTCCGACTTTCTCAAGACCCGAAGGATTGCTGAATTTCGCGGATGCAATCTGTCCCAGCAGCTTGGACATACCGTTCGTATAGGTAGCATAGATTTCACCGTTTTCGGAAATGCTGATACCGCTTAAAGTACCAAGCTTTCTACCGGTTCCTAAACCTTTTTCCTCTCCTACGCCGCCGCAATCCGCACTTAGTGAGCAGGAGCCCCCGTTATCACTCAGCTTGGTGGTTGTCAAATCCAGCGCAATGTCTGCAAAATTACCAAGACTTGTATATGTACCGTCCTTTGTAAATCCATCCTGGAAGTTCAGGGTCAATCCCTTCGCATCACCGTTGGCAGAAACAAATTTACCCGTATCGGTATTATATCTGATCAAGCCGCCCTGAATGGATTTATTTGTGATGGTAATTGTGCCTGTATCGGGATCCACAGTACCTTCATTCATGGAGGTCGTAACGGAATCTCCGAATAACGCCTTCAAAGCGCCGATATTCTCCCGAATGTCAGCATTGCTTGCCAGCATATTTTCGACATCCGTTGCAGAAATCGAGTACACGCCGTTGGTTGCAGCTCCGAAGGAATCCAAATCCAGCCCCTGGCTGTCTGCCAGTGCACCAATCAATGTATCATCCGTAACAATTGCGCCGCTGCTGTCCTTAAAGCAAAAGCTGTATCCCGACTGCTGGTCATAGGTTGCGGACATTGTATAGGTATCCGTTGTACTCGGCGTTACCGTTGTATTCGTATAACCAAAGGAAAGCGTAACCGGATTATAGCTTTCATCCACATCCGCGGTAGTAGCAGCGCCAAGGTTTACGATCTGATCCAGATCTACGCCATAATAATCCGTAATGGAATCGCCGTTGTTGTCCAGAACATCGTCCAGCTCCATGTAAAACTCACCGTCATTCGAAGTAGCATGCAGGCTGAGCTTTGCCGTATAGCTGTAACCCAAATTATCATAAAAGCTCAGGTTTATAACTTTGCCCGAGGATGAACTGATATTCGTATCATTTTTATCCACAATACCGCTCACATATGCCTTTGTGGTATATTCCGGATCATAAGTCTGATTTTCCGTGCTCATAATCCGAAGCGCCGTTACCGTATCCTGCTTGATCTTACCGGTAGTCTCATCCACCTGCCAGCCCATAACATTATATCCGTTGGACGTCATAGCCAGATTTCCGGCCGCATCCACGTAGAAAGAACCGTCGCGGGTAAAATAGTTGGTACTGCCGTCGCTTACGACAAAGAAATTGTCGCCGCTGATACGTAAATCAAACGGATCGCTGGTTGTCTGCGCAGAGCCCGCGGAAGTAATCGCCGTACTGATTGCTCCGCTGACAACGCCAAGACCGATCTGTTTTGCGTTAATACCGGCCGTACCGGTTACCGCATTCGGCGCGGAAGCGCTTGCCGTAGTCTGATACATCAGTTCGCTGAATGTAATAGACATTGATTTATATGCCGTCGTATTGACGTTTGCAATATTGTTACCGATAACGTCCATTTTTGTCTGGTGTGTTTTCAATCCTGATACGCCAGACCATAATGATCTCATCATAATGAATGACCTCCTGATTCAAAGAGCCGCATTTGTTCCGTCTGTCAGTCGGGAACAATAACCTCCGTAAGGTCCGGTTATATAATTACGGCTCCGTCAATATTTGTAAATATGTTTTCCTGCGTCTGTGTTTGATCCATTGCAGTAATGACTGTGCTGCTTGGCACATTTACAATGAACGCCAGACCATCCACAAGCACAAGTGAATCCTGAATTCCTTTCAGATCCGCTTTTTTCGCCCCGTCGCTCAAACGCTCCAGCTGGCTCTGCGTTAATTCAATATTTCTTTCCGCCAGTCTGTTTGCAGCATGCTTGGAAAACTTAAGCCCGGAGTTTTCGTCCACGGCCGTTTCTGACTGCTGTCTCAAAATATCCCGAAAAGATACTCCCTGCTGCGTCCGGCTCTGTATAGGTGCTTTTTTCTGGTTCAGGTACTGGTCCTGTACCTGCAGGCTCGAAAGGAATTGATTCTGATTAATCTGCATCTAAATCCCTCCTCCATGAGATATTTCCCGATCTTCCTGATCTGTTATACGGCTGTTTGTTCGTCATCTACTGAAGTATCCTGGGAATCGGCCGTTGATGTATTATCCTGTGGGATCTGATCCTCTTCCGCAGTGCCTTCCGCAGTGCCTTCCGCAGTGCCTTCCGCAGTGCCTGCCGCTTCATTCCCGCTGCCTGCTGCAATACTGCTTTGTGCATCCAGAATCTGCTGCAGCAGATCCGAAAGCCTTAAACCATAGTCATCCATCTTCTGAATCATGATTTCAATAGGATCAACCTCTGCATCTGCTCCCGTATACGCCTCATATTTCTCCATATAGGCGTCCACTGCTTCGATCATTTCCGATGTCAGGAATGATTTCTCGTAATCGGTCATGCCGCTGTAGATTTCCGCCACTTCCTTAAATGCCTCCAAATCCGCCTTTGTCGCTTCCTCAACCTCCGGAAGTGTCAGCATAACACTCACAATCGACTGCGCCTTTGAGGTTGCGGTTAAATAATCACTGTCAATCACCTGATATACGTCATCCAGATCATAATAAGAACCGTTGACTGACAATTTTGTTTTTCCACCCTCATACTGAAGATAGTCAACCTGTCCCATAATCAGTGTATCATCCACATTCAGCATAACGGACTTGCCGATCATCTGGTACATCTTCATATCTTCTGCAGTATCCTGTAAGTTCTGCATACTTTCAAGTTCCGAGAAAGTTGCCAGCTGTGATATGTATTCCGTACTGTTATTGGACGCTTCCAACGGATCCTGATACTTCATTTCGGCTACCAAAAGCTGTAAAAAAGCATCCTTGTCAAGCGATCCGCCTGTTTCGTTACTTGTTGTCGATGATTCTGTTTCCGTCTTATCCGTTTTCTGTACCAGATTGCCATCCACAACCGATGCTACCACACTTGAGCTCATTGATTTCCTCCTTTCAGGCCAGATAATCCAATTTGCTGCCATGCCGCATCATCATATCCCTTGTAATGCGGTCTGCCTCATCCAGATCCTCTTCGCCTTCTTCATTCATGTCATCCAGATTGAATCTTCTGGCTGACTTCTTCTTTCCTTCAGCCTCTTCAGACTGGTTTGCTTCCCGATGCGCTTCTTCCTCCAGATTTCTCTCGAACTCATGGCTTGCTACGGTAACCTCAACCGCTTCCACCTTGACGCCCTGCTGTTCCAGATTTTCCTTTAAAACCATAACCTGGCTTTCCAGTACTTCCTTTACTGTTTCATTCTGTGCGGAAAACTGCGCTGTTACGATACCGTTTTTGGATGCCAGCGATATGTGAAGCGATCCAAGCGACTGCGGATGCAGCTGCATCTCAATTTCGGAAAGCTGAGCTCCTCCCTGGAGCTTCATATAATCCAGAATCTGCTTCATAATCCGATCCACGTCTGCACCTGCATTGTTTACGGAATCCCCCTCCATGAGTGTTTCCATAAGCTCGTTTGCATGTTCCGTCATCGTATCCGCAAAGATCTGATGATTCTCATTTTCGATTCCGGATTCCTCATGAGATCCGGCTTGAGTCTGCTGCGCCTGCTTTTCTCCGGTCATATATAACCGGCTGTCAGCCTGCGAGGATGCTCCCTGATCCGTCTGATTGTTCCCGGATTCCTGATTTTGGTCCTGCTGCATATCCTTCATGCTCTGCATATCGGGTATTTCCGGACTTATCGTGTCAGCGCTGTTCATCGTCTGATCCGATACAAGATCCTCAAGATCCTGCTGTAAATTCAGCTGATCCGATTTCTGTAAGCCCTGATCCATTTGCACCGTCTGTTCCGTCAAACGGCTCCAATCCTGTGCACTTAGCGAAAAAGTCTCCTGCAGATTCTGTACTGCTGCGTCCGTCATCCGTGTGAGCTCCTGTACCGTCTGATACAAATTCTCATCGGTTAAAAGCGACATTCTGTCTTCTCCTGCCAGAGCAAGCGCAAGTTCCTGCATTCGATCCGGATTCAGTATATCCGTCATGTTCATATCAAGCTGTTTCATAGCTTCCAGAACATCCTGTGCATCCACGGAAAAACTGTCCGCTGCCTGTTCGATCAGATCCCGCGCCTGTTCTATCATGCTTTGATAGATCTGGGTACTGGCGGCTTCTTCGCCATTCTCCAGGGCTTCTTTGGTCTGATCCGAAGGATTTTCTCCTTCCACAGATTGATCCTGCGTCGTTTCTCTTGAACCTTCCGTTTCGGTCTGCAGTTTCTGAGACGAATCTTTCCTGTCCGCTGCAGAAACGCTATCATCCGACCTGTCCTGTTCGTTTCTTGAAAAAGAAGCCTGCTCTTTTCCTGAAACCTGCTTCTCATTCTGTCCGCCGATGCTTCCTGACACACTGTCCATGACCTTGGTGAATCCTGAGTCCAATCCATCCGTCCGTACAGTAGTATTTTGTACTGCAACATTCATACCAGAACCCATTCGTTCAGTTACTGCTGTACTGGTCATTACTCGTATTCCTCCTTTCTTTGATTTTCAAGGTACCTGCAAATATATTATCGGTTTTTCGTCAATAAATCTTAATACTTTTCCGTATTTTTTTTTGGTCATAAATGACTATTCATCGGAGGGATCCATCAGTCTGGTAAGTCTGGCTGCAATTTCAGTATCCATAGCTCCCAGAATATTTCCTCTGTCCTCGGCGCTCATCTGATTCAGGATTCTGGCAACCAAATCCAGATCCTCCGTCATAGCTTCGAAGATAGCCGCAGCCTGCTTGGGCTTCATTTCGGAATATGCCTTTGCATAATTCGAAATTTCTTCATCCTCCAGCTGTCCTGCAATCGCCTGTTCATATAGTGTTTGCGCCGTTGTCGGATCCATGGATTCAAAATATTTGATGTATTCCTCTACGCCCGGACCGTTTTCGGCATATATGACCTCTTCATAAAATTCATTCTTTATTTTCTCGAAATCCAGCTGACTATCCTCAAACGTCTGCAGTCGTTCAACCTCCGCACGCAGCTGTTCCAGTTCTTCTTCATCGGCGCTGTTAATCGTCTGCGCCTGCTCAAGCTGAAGCTCCAGTACCCGGATCTGCTCCACAGCATCGCGGAGACTGGTATAACCCCCGTACGCTTCTTCATCCTCGGTTTCCACGGTATCATCCTTTGGCAGGATCAGATTCAGAACCGGAACATCCTTTAACACAGGACGAAGCACATTCGAGCCAAAGCCCCCCACATCCAGCTTAATCAAAAGGCACAAAATCGCCAGCCAAATCAGCACGATAAAGATCGTCACCACGACAGCCGATACCGTTCCTCCCGATGACTCGTCGGCATCGTCTAAGGACGCCTCCTGCTTTGCCAGTTCCTTGGCACGGGCCTTGGCTTCCTTTTTCTGCTGTCTGCTTTCTTCCTTTAATTTTCTTTTTTCATCTTTTAACTTCTGCTTTTCCTGCGTCACATCTACAACAGGAATTTCCATTTCTTCCTTTGCCATAGTATCAAGTCTGATCCTTTTTACGTGTTTTCACTCTCCGCGATCCGCTGTCCGTAGGTATAGCTGGTCAGCTCATCAATTTCCTTGCTCTCTTTATGCTTCTCATCTAACAGAAACTGCTCAAACGCACGTTCCTTGAGTTTCTCATGCGTTTTGCGCTCCTGCATGACCTCCGTCATCTTCTGCCTTGCCTTGTCCGCAGCAGCCTGTGCATTACGGATTCTGATCTGCTGCGCCTTGATTTCTTCCTCCGTAATCAGAATTCCCCGATTATTTTCCGTAATCTCCCGAATATCGAGCGTCTCGGAAAGCAGCTCTTTGGCATGGCGCTCATAGCCTTCCTTCCTGTGCCTTAAGTATACCAGCCTTTCTTCCTCTTCCCGAAGTTTCTGAAGCGCGGCCGCATACTGCATTCGGGCCTGCTGTTCCATACTCTCCTTGATATTCAGGATATTCTGCATTCGGTATCTAAATCTCGCCACGACTGATTATTTCCTCCCGGCATCCCATAACCGCCGCTGTTATTGTGCAAACAAAGCTTCCAGTCTCTGCACGGTTTCCTCAAAGGTTATTTTTTCATCCGTTGCCTGCATCAGAAATTCATTCACGGGCTTTATTTTCTCGATCGCATAGTCAATATCCGGATTGCTGCCCTTTTTATAGGCTCCGATATTGATCAGATCCTCTGCGTCATGATAGGTTGCCATAACATTCTTCAATTTACCGGCTGCCTGTTTGTGTTCCTTGCCGGAAATAGAACTCATGCATCGGGAAATGCTCTGTAAAATATCAATTGCAGGATAATGATTTTTATGCGCCAGCTTTCTGTCCAGCATAATATGTCCGTCCAGAATACTGCGGGCCGTATCCGTAATCGGCTCGTTAAAATCATCTCCGTCCACCAATACCGTATACAACCCGGTAATAGAGCCTTTCTTTGCCCTTCCTGCGCGCTCCAGAAGCTTGGGCATTTCCGAATACACGCTGGGCGGATATCCCCTTGTCACGGGCGGCTCGCCGCTGGCCAATCCGATTTCCCTCTGGGCCATGGAAAAACGTGTCAGGGAATCCATCATTAACAGCACATCTTTTCCCTGATCCCTGAAATATTCGGCAATCGCCGTTGCCGTCTGCGCCGCCTTTTTTCGTTCCAAAGCCGGCTTATCCGATGTCGCCACCACAACCACGGAGCGTCTCATACCTTCTTCTCCGAGGTCATGCTCTATAAATTCCCGCACCTCTCTGCCTCGTTCTCCGATCAGTGCGATTACGTTAATGTCCGCTTTTGTATTACGGGCAAACATACCCATCAGTGTTGATTTTCCGACGCCGGAGCCGGCAAAAATACCGATACGTTGTCCTTTTCCGACAGTAATCAATCCGTCCACAGCACGAACGCCAAGCGGAAGGACTTCGTCAATGATCTCTCTGCTTAACGGGTCCGGCGGCGGAGCTTCAACGGGATACGTTTTCCCGTTTCCCACAGTCCCGCTCTTATCCACAGACTGTCCCAAACCGTCAAGCGTTTTTCCGAGCAGATAATCGCCCACAGGAACGCTCAGGGGATAGCCCTGATTTTCGACTCTGCATCCCAGACCGATTCCCTCAGTCACTTCATAGGGCATGAGCAGCGTCTTGCCGTCTTTAAACCCGACGACCTCGGCCCGAATCGGTTTATAAGGCTCCTCCGGGTAGATATAGCACAGATCCCCAAGCTTTGCATCGGGACCTGCGGCTTCTATGGTAAGACCTACTACATTGACAACTTTTCCAAGTTTTTTATAGTAGGTCTTATACTTCATGTTTTGATATTTTTCAAAATTGATTGCAATGTTCATGATGATACCTCTTCCGGATCTCCGGAATAGGACAGTATTCTCAGCTGCTTGGTCAGTTCTTCCAGCTGAGTTCCCAAGCCGCAGTCAAAAATACCGTTTTCCGTCTCTATCATGCATCCGTTCTTGGAAAGCGTAGAATCTGCAATCACTTCAACCGAGGAGCTTGCGCCCCCCGCAGCAGCTGCCAGCTGTTTTTTCTGCATACTGACAACCGGATAATCGTCCTTTGAGACATGAATCAAAAATTCCCTGCAGCCTTCAATATTTCTGATGGCGTTGCCTGCCAGAAACATGATCAGCTGTGTTTCGTCTGCCAGGCTGACCTTCAGGACATGCTCATAAACTCCGGTCAGTGTTTCAATCAAACGAGGCTCCAGTTCCTTGATGGCAGCCTCATATTTCTCATCCAGGGCAATGGCCTTTGCTTCCAGCTCTTTCTTTAAATGCTCGGTTTCCTGAACACCCTTACGGTATCCGGCATCATAGCCTTCCTGTCTTCCTGCTTTTACGGCTTCCTGCCTGGCCTGTTCAATTTCCTTTAACGCATCTTCTTTAATCCGGGCAATTTCCTCCTGCGCCTGTGAAATCAGTTCTTCGGGAGTGATCCCCTGATCAACGGACGCGGCCTTCACGATATTGCCGTTTCCTTGGATTCCCTCTGTGAAAGCGCCTTCCGCCGTGTCACGGTCATCCAGTAAAGCAGAGACTCTTTCCGCATCCAGATCCTGTGAAAATTCATCCGAAAACTGCTGCGGCATCTCCTCCTGAACGCATCTTGCCGAAAGCGCCTCCAGTTTTCTGGCGATCAACGCATTGGTATCAATGATGACAGTCTCCTGCTCCTTCATTACTGTCCTGTTCGATTTAATCAGGGTCCTATACAATGATCTCGTCACCTCCGCCTCTGGAGATTACAATTTCAGCCGAGTCTTCCAGCTTTCTGATGATATTAACGATCTTCTGCTGAGCCTCCTCAACATCCTTCATACGTACCGGGCCCATAAATTCCATATCTTCCTTGATCATGGCAGCCAGGCGCTTGGAAAGGTTATTGAAGATCGCATTCTGTACTTCCTCATTTGCACCTTTCAGCGCCATTGCAAGGTCATTATTCTCAACCTCTCGAAGAACTCTCTGAATTGCACGGTCATCAAGCAGCAGAACGTCTTCGAATACGAACATCTTCTTACGAATTTCATCCGCAAGCTCGGGCTCCTCAATTTCCAAGGATTCCATAATATGTTTCTCCGTACCGCGATCTACGGTATTTAAAATTTCTACAACCGCATCCACGCCGCCAATGATGGTGTAATCCTGATTGACAAGGCTTGCCAGCTTCGACTCCAGCACCTTTTCCACTTCCTTGATGACATCCGGGCTGGTTCTGTCCATCATGGCAATACGCTTTGCCACATCCGCCTGTCTGTCGGGCGGCAGCGCCGAAACAATGAGCGCAGCCTGCTGGGGTGACAAATAGGACAAAATAAGCGCAATTGTCTGCGGATGCTCATCCTGAATAAAATTCAGCAGCTGGGACGCATCCGTCTTTCTGACAAATTCAAACGGTTTTACCTGTAAGGATGCGGTCAGTTTACCGATCACATCCATTGCCTTTTCCGAACCGAGCGCCTTTTCCAAAAGTTCCTTGGCGTACCCGATTCCGCCCTCTGCAATGTACTGCTGAGCCAGACATACCTCATAAAACTCGTTGATTACATCCTCTTTCTGCTGAGGTGTAATGCTCCTTGTATTGGCGATCTCGAGTGTCAGTTCTTCAATTTCATCTTCTTTTAAATGTTTAAAGATATTTGCGGATTTCTCAGGGCCAAGGACAACTAACAAAACAGCAGCCTTCTGAATTCCCTGCATACTATCTTTTGATACTGACACAGCTCTTTACCCCCAATCTTCATTCAGCCAGTTACGAAGTAGATTTGCCGCCGCTTCGGGATTCTCATCGACAAACTTCTCAATCAGCTTTCTGGTCTCGGATTTATCCTCTACGTTAATATCCTCCAGTTCCTCCTGGGTTGACTGAAGCAGGCTTTCAACGGAAAGTTCTTCGTCTTCCTGCTGTTTTCTCTCTCCACGCATACTGCGCAGTACGACAAAGGCAAGCAGTGCAAGGATAATGATAATAAGCAGAACCTGAAGTACATCGGACACGCCGACAGACGAACCTTCCTGATCAATGAACACGTTCTCATCGTAAACAATAAAGGAAACGTTCTCCGCGGGGATTCCTGTAGCGTTTGCGACAAGGTTTATCCAGTCCTCATCCACTTCCAGCTTGGTACGCCCCGAATTCGCACTCTTATATTCTTCCCAGCTGATCCCGTCCAGAAGTCCCTGTCTTTTTACATCCTCTTCCTTTACTTGAGTGTAATGAGTCGCCGATACCGCAATGGTAGAAGTAGTATACTTGATCACTCCGGGCGGAATGTTCTGATAGCTGATCGATTCGTCCGGAAGATAATTGTTTTCGTACTCCGTAACGGTACTGGAGCTTTCACCGTCCGGATCAATATCATAGGTTACGGTCTCGTCACCGTTAGAGGTCGTTCCCGGAATACCGCCGACTCCGCTGGTATCTTCTGATTCGTATCTCCGCTCGCTGCTGAGCATTCCCTCCTCGCGTCCGTCCGGCGCACTGAATTTATGCTCTGTCAGCTCCGTACTGGAAAAATCCAGATCCAGATTCGGTGCAACCGAAATCACGCTGAACGCTCCGGTACCGCTTAACACGGATCTTACCTGATCAATCGCCGCATTTTCCACCTGCTGTTTCATCGAGAGCTGACTGCTGGCCACACCTGCGGCGGAGGTGTCTTCCGTGCCCGAAAAATACAGATTTCCATCGAAATCCATAATCACAATATTATTCGTCGTATCATTTCCGAGCGCCGTAGCGACAAAACGTGCAATAGCCTGGGCGGTTTCCGTAGTTAACTCTCCGGATAATTCCAGGCTCACAGCTGCATATGATTCTGCTGCATTTGAAATCAGCGTTCCGTCATCTGTCGGAATGGACAAATTAACAACCGCACGCTTTACAAACTTTAAATTCTCAAGATCCTCTTCCATTTCACTTTGAAGTGCAAGGACCGTTTTCTTTTGCTTATCGGATTCCGTTGTGCTGAGGCCTCCGCTCAGCGCGTCATCCAAAGTATAGGCATTTGTCGGAATATTGTTCTGTCCGAGCAGCAGACGTGCCTGGGACTCTTGTTTGGCCAAAATTTCGATTTGAAGTCCGTCTTCGGAAGTTTTGTAGGTCAATGACTCTCCCTCGAGCAATTCTACAACTTCGGCCGCCTGCTTTGTGGTTTCGCAAGTCAGCAAATCCGTATATTTGGGTTTTGTTAAAAAAGTAACCAGTATAATTACAATCGTCAAAACGCCTGCCGCAGCGCCGCAGATGATTAACTTCTGTTTGACGGAAAATTTATTCCACCATTCCAAGATCTTCTTTGGAATCTCCTTTAGTTTCTCCTGCATCTTACGTTTCTCCCTTACTTCTCAACAAAGCTTAAATATTGATCTGCATGATCTCTTTATATGCATCCAGGAACTTGTCCCTGACAGCAACGGTGTATTGTAATGCAGTAGAAGCCTTGGATAGCGCAATCGTCAGATCATGGGCATTCTCGGTTTCTCCAAGCGCAAATTTAATTTCTTCGTTTTCGGCATCGGACAGATATCCGTTTGTCGTATTAATGCTGTCCATTGCCGAACTCAGCATATTGCTGAACAGCTCATGCGAATCGTTTCCTTCCACAGTACTCAGCTGTTTGATTGCAGCTATGCTCTGTTTGGAATTTGCAGACTCAACACTGAGACTCTGTAAACTATGTATATCCATGATTTTTTGTTCCTTCCCGCACTAAGTCAGATGCTTTCGGTGATTCCCCGCTTACTGTCCCATCTCCAATGCTTTCAGCGCCATACTTTTGCTTGCGTTGAATGCCGTTGCATTCGCTTCATAGGAGCGGCTGGCATCAATCAAATCCGTCATTTCCGTAATGGTATTGACATTGGGATACCATACATAGCCGTTCTCATCCGCATCCGGATGGGACGGATCATAAGTCTTCACCATTTCGGTCCAGGTATCCTCATAGACACCGGTTACCTTCACTCCCTGTCCCGCATAATGCCTGGAAGCCTGGCTTAATGCGCTGCTGAACGTCGTATGTTCTCCGCGCTCCTCAAAGGTAACCACCTTTCTGCGATAGGGTGTTCCGTCCGAGGTTCTGGTGGTGTCCACATTCGCAAGGTTCTCCGAAATAATATCCATCCTGTAACGCTGCGCAGTCAGACCTGATGCACTGATTGCAAAAGAATCAAACATTCCCATCGATTACACCCCCTATTTCATAACTGTCTGCAGATTCTTGAACTCTGCAGTCATACTTTCCATCAATCCGTTATACTTGATCTGATTCTCCGCCAAATAGGTACTTTCGGCATCCATATCCACATTATTTCCGTCAATACGGTAGGAATAATCAGCGCAATCCGTATATGTCCTTGCACTCAGCTCACTTGTACGCAGATTAGCTACCTTTTCATCCATGGTTTTGTATCTGGACATTCCAAGCGCACGATCAAGCTGGGTTTCAAAATCCACGTCCTGCCTCTTATATCCCGGCGTATCGTTATTCGCCATATTGTTGGCAATTACCTCCTGCCTCAAAGCAGAAGCATCCGCCGCCTTATCGAGTACATTAATATAATCAAATACGTTGCTGTTGAACATGAAATCCTCCTTTCAAGACCCTTCACCACAGAATTTCTCATGAATTACCGCCCCATTGCATCATACATCCACGATATTCATTATTATAGATTATTCAGCCAAAAACACAAGCTTTTTCATCAAAAACATTCGCAAAGTCAAAAAATCGTTCAAAAGTACTAGTCCAGATCAAACAGCTTGATCTCCGAAATTGTCAGCCGGTCAAAGGCTCTTGCCGCAATCATGCCGTCTTTTTCCGATATCAAATCAATCTCGACATAAAAGTCAAAGCTTTCCGCCGCTCCTGCAAGGCTTTGCAGCGGTACATCCACGCAATAGGAGTTTCCGCTGAGAACCTCATTTCCGGAAACCGGCTGCTGCGAAACCGCATTATAGGTGTCCAGACTGATTTCCCGCACTCTGACTTCCGCTCCGTTATAAGTAATCGTATCCGAACCGCTGACGTCGCCGATATAGTATCTGACGCTCAGCCCCTTGGTGCCGGAGGCAATATTATTGTCCTTAACCTGATAGTATGCCTTGTAGGTATCATCCGCCATCGTATCATCAAAAGGAATGCTCACGCTCTCAAGATCAGCCGCATTTACGGATGCATCCTCTACAATGCGTACGCTCGGATTGCGGATGCCTGCATTATATGCGGCAACAAAGGTATTAATAAAAAGCTTCATCTCATCTTCCGTGAAATTTCCTTCGTGTCCCACGCCGGTATAGGTAATATTTCCTCTGTTGTAAATGTAATAATTATTTCTCACATCATTGGGAGAATAATCATATACATCATCCCATTCATTCTTATTATCTGCGGTAGGTCTCGGTCCTTCAATACTGGAAATGCAATACCATACATTTACGTCCCCGTATCCGTCCCCGTCCGAATCCGTATCCAGATCCAGCTGATAATACTGGGCATGGGTATTACTTACAATGATTTCTTCATCAATCAGATACGGATACTGCGTAATAACGCCTTTGTTTACCTGCGTAACACGCGCATTATGTCCCGTGTTCTGCGCAAACATCCATGAAGTCATATTCAACCGATTATTGTTTAAGGTTGTATAATTCAGATACTGCTGCGTAGTGATTGCATTCGCCATACCCGAAGCAGTAAAGCCCTGTGTCTGCGCTGCCATCTGCTGCTGTCCGCTGCCTGGAGCATAGGCGATATCACTGCCCTTGCGATTGTTCAAAATATACTGACTGATAGTATCACTTCCCGTAATATCCCATACCACGCCGTCATCAATCGGATTCTCCACGCCGTCATAACGGTGCTGGGAAATGCCGAATCTATCCATGCCGCACAGATCACGAATACTCATGCTCAAAGTACTGGAGTTTCCGGAATCATTGAAGTCCGTAACGCTGTGCACGCCCTCCGCATGGTAAGTCGTATCATGCGTAAACATCAGGCTCTTACCCATATCCGCATAGGTTAACAATGCATCAATTGCCGCCTCGGAAGGAATATTCTGATACTTATCATCAAAACCGACAATCACCATATCATAATCATAAAAATTCAAATAATCATTTCGTTTGGTGCCATCCGCCCATGAGGTAAGATATCCCCCGCGTTCATCGGTAACATTACGGACATCATAATAATCACCCTCGTTTTTGAAGCTGTTTGCAAATTCAATACGATCAATGGCGTCAAACTTAATCGTAAAATCGGGGATACTTGACAGGAGCAGTTCCCACTCCTGACCGACCTTTTCTTCTGCCTCCTGTTCCAGATTCAGCGTACCTCCGCCGTTATTGATGATCTGCAGTACATGAATGACCTCTTTCCCGGTGGATGAGTCAATTTCCGCTCCTTCGTCAATCTCATAAGGAACAGCGGTAAGTCCGGTTGCGGAATCATGCACGTGGGTATTTCCCACCTGCGATACCATCAGCTTCCAGCCGACGCATCCCACATACCCTTCCGGAAGTACACGGCGGACAATATACGGCGTATTGGCGGACAGTTCATAATGAAGCTGCGGCGCATCGCCGTCATTCAGCGGCGAAGACACTCTTGACATAACCTCGCCTGTCTGCGCATTCATCACCACGATATCCGTCAGTTCTTCATTTCGTGTATTATAGATACCGTCACTGTTCTCATCCAAAAACAGCTGAACATGATATCTGGTTGACAGCGGCGTCACCGCACTCAGATTTCCTATTGTAAATTCATAATTCAGATAATAATATCCGTCGTTTTCCTTTGACAGATAGGTTGTCTGTTTAATGGCGCTGACCGTACCGGTCTGTGTTCCCCATTCGTTTGTAATGCCAAGATTCTGCGTAGTATAAGTATATTCTGTCGGCGCAGACAAAAGGTTCAGTTCCACCTTGGGCTTGTTAAGCGCAGCCGCAAAATCAACCGGCTTATCCATTCCCTGGATCAGCAGATTGGAATACCCTCTGTCATAAGCCTCTTTTACAAACTGGTACACATAGGAGGAGGAATCCAAAATGCCATGTACCTGATAGGTCGTTCCTCCCGATACAACGGATCTCGTCCCTACGTTTCCCGTGGTGGAATTCACGCCTTTTATCGTACCGTCCTCATTATAAGCCATAAAGTCACGCGCCAATATGATCGGATTTCCGGATTCCAGGAAATTCAAAAGCTCCGTTACCTGTTCGTCCAGAATATCGTTTCCCGAATACCGATATTTGACTTCCCACTCGTTTGCACCGCGTATCAATCCGTCATATCCATAGGCGTAATAAAGATCTCCGACATGTGTATATACCATCCCGTTCATATCAGAGTCATAGTAAGTCGTAAAGGCTGCGGCGTCAGCGGTCACGTTTCTCATCCAGACCTGGGCAGAGCCATCCCATTTCCATTCGATTCCGGTATTGTCCCTGGTAAAATAGTTATGCGTAAATCCGGTCCGGCTCTCCGCACTCCAGGCAACCTTATAACCGAGAAATTCGGCACGATACCATGTCCCCTTGGATGCGTTGTACATCCATTTGGTTTTATTACTGTCCACATAGGTATAGTCCTGCGTATACTTTCCCGATGTGGAAGAGGTCACAAACACATTCTGTTGAAACCGGCCCTTTTCCCAGCACTGCGTAGTACCGTTCCATCTCCAAAAATCCTGATTATACTGTGTATAAGTCACAATCCAACCGCCCCAAGAGGTGGCGTAATACATATCGTATTCAAATTCTTTTGAATCCTCCACCCCATTTGTATAATGATGCCATTTTCCGTCACTGACTTGATATTTCCATATTTCGTTATTTTTTAGAGAGAGCCATTGTTCCTTTCCTGCATCATCCAGCCCCTGATAAACAGAAGATTGCAAGGAAATATCTTTGTCTCCGTCAAATGCTGCGTTGGTATCCGACGCAACCCATGCCTTTTCTACCATGGAGCCTTCCACCCACTTTTCAAGTGAAGGATCCCATTTCCATGTGTTGTCCGCATTATAGATTTCCTCCTGCGGTCCGCTTGAAGACGCTGTGTAGGAAGAATATCTTGCTTCACTTGTCTGTGTTCCGCTGGTATAATACCAGTTTCCGTCCTCACTTCTGTAAATGTATTTTTCAAGAGCCGAAATTTTCGTTCCGTCCTCCAGAGTGGTATTGGTTAATACAATATCCTCCGGAAATTCACTGTCCCCGGTTGCCGTAAAATAGCTGCTGTCATCGGCATACTTATTAAACATCAATCCCGTATTCGAACCCCAGTAAATGACGTCGTACTGCTCATAAATATCCGATATTTTTCCGCAGAATTCGGCTGTGGTCATTCCGTCTATGATAATGGTCTGGCTTACTTCACCGGAATAGGAAATCCAGTCCTTTGCAAACTGCTGCGTTTTGCTTTCCCGGATACTTTCATCCTCTCCGTCGTAGTAATATGTAAAATCACGGCACGGTTCCAATTCCAGTACTCTGATGGTATCCTTGTAAATAATCGGATCGTATCCCTCGAAATTCAAAATATAGGCTACCGAAACCGCAGGCGTTACATATTCATCCATGGACGCCTGACCGGAACCCGTTTCAGAATTTTGATTTTTACCCCTTTCATAGTTTTCCTGCTGAATTGCAGTATATACCTTTGCAAACCCGCCGTCAGAAACCGCATCCGTAAACTGGCTCGCAAAATCCGCATTGGCAAGCCCGAAAATTCTGCCTGAATCATGCAGCGTATTTTCACCCTCATACGCGGATTTTTGAAAGGAATCCCCTTTGTAATCAACACAGAAAATATTATCCCTTACAAAGTTGCCTCCGTTTGAGATCTCTACACCGTTTTTTACCGCGTTCCAGTCCACCTGGGACAAATCTTTGGAATTCAGATCCAGATATGCATTTTCCAAATCGGACTGTAACAGCAGGCATACCAGTCTATACATATTCCGGGGCGTGTAATTCCCGGCATAAAGTGCATATTCCAAAATCACAGGCGTCCTTTCCGCAGCCGCCCGGCTGAAAATTTTCTGCAGGTTTCCGTTCGAAATATCCGTTTCTGTCTGATCGTTTTGACTGTCCAGTCCGTCTCCGTTCACATAGATCAGATCCGCCGCCTCAATGGCGTCTGCCATATCCATATAATGCTCCGTATCATTGGTCCATCCGGTATAATTGCCGTCCACCGTGAACGTAATGACTCTGATATTCAGCTCCTTTGCACGGTCCTCTCCCAGTCCGAGAACATAATATTTAAACAGCTCCTGATTGGTAATCGTCGCCTTCACATATTTCTTGACACTGGCCGGAATCCGATCGATATCCCTATCCCACGTATCCGTATCGGAAGCCTCCGGCGTAACCGTTACGTCAGCCGCCGAAGCAAGCAAAATATCCCCACAGTCATTCCCGGTATCGATATTTATAAATGATTCACGTAATTCGTTGCTGTTATCCGCCAGCAGCGCACCATGCTCCGTGTCAATCCTGACCGCCTGCATATTTCCCGCTTTCGAAATCGCCCCCGCAGATAATGCCGTAACCGCTGACGCACTGTCATTTTCGTTCTGCCCCGATGCGTCCTGCGTCTGCTGTCCGCTCCGGCTTGTGTCCGACTCTTCTGTATCCGCTGCGTCTGACTGCGATCCTGACGCTGCACCGCCGCCAGAAGTCCCCTGATTTTCGTCTGACTGTGTCGGCGTCTGTGTGCTTGCCGGTAATTGGTTCGATGTACCGGAGTCCGATGCTGTCTGTGTGATTTCCGGCGTAGTTCCGGGCGTAACTTCCGGCGCAGCAGACGGCACGGAAGGCATAGCAGACGGCGTTACGCCATCCGGATCGTCACTATATGCGACCGTATTCTTCTCATACACGGCATAAATCGAGGTGTTCTGCGTATACACATGATCATTACCCAGCAGATTGTCAGAATCATATTGTGTCAGAGAAAAACCTAGGAACCGGTATCCGTCAACCGAATCAACTGCACTCGCATCCGGCAGGGTAATTTTTCCGTCCTGCGTTTGAATTTCGACAGTCCGCCCGTCAACATATTGATAGCCATCAATAGCTCCGTCGTCATTCGTTTCTGCGACTCCGTAATATAATGTAACGGTATATTCGTCTTTCCTTGTATAAACCGCATAAATATCGGTATCTCCCGTATATTCCGTCGCATCTGTCACCTTCTGTGACGTATCCCGCTGGCTTAGGGAATAGCATTTAAAAACATAACCCTCACATTCCCGCGGCTCAGGCAGCGTAATTTTCCCGGCTTTCGTCGTCAGAGTCTCAATATACTCCTCCTCATCCGGATATTCATACCCGATAATCGAACCGCCCTGATCCTTTGCCACTGCTCCATAATGAACGGTGACCACATACGCCGGTTTGTATACCGCATAAATTGTAGTAGCTTCGATATATTCGGACGCGTTTGTAACTTCTTCAAAAGACTGATCGTCTTGCCGATAGTATCCGAAAAATTCGTATCCTTCGATCTCGTCTTCCGCCGGCAGCGTAATCGTATGGTTATCTGCAGACGCAGTCCAGACACTGGTATCATTAGGCGCGCCTTTTATTTCATTACTTCCTGTCAATGTTCCTTCATCATCAAAAACGCCTTCCACAGGATGAATCGTGATCTCAAATCTTCCGGTTTTCTCTTCATAAACAGCATACAGGCTGGTATCCTTAGTAAATTCGTACATATTCTCGGAATCGGGCTCGGCCTTTATCCCGTCCGCACCCTCCAGCGCAAAATAAGAGAACAGATATTGCTTTTCCACCTGCTCAGCCGTATCCGTTTCTGAAAGCGCCTGTTCCACCTCGGACAAATTAAGGCGTCCCCCCGTAGTCTGAAAGCGCAGGATACCCTCCTTACTATCTTCACCGGCGTAGCCATATACGCGCTCTCCATCCTGCAAAACAGGATCTCCGTTTTCATCCACCTGCGGAATATAATAATAGACTGTGATTTCATATTCCTCCACTCTGCCAGGTACAACCGCCGTATCATCCTCAACAAACTGATATGCTATAGATTCATCATCCGTCGTAAAAAGCTTCCCGTTATAGGAGTCAATCAGCTTTTCCATAATTTCCTCATAGGTCAGAGTGCCATCTTTGGCATCCTGCCTTGACAAACAATAATATCCCGTCTTTCCCTGATCCTGTGCAACGAAATATCCCAGTACCTCCTGTGCATTTCCATTCTCATCCAGTTCGCCATCGTACCAAAAGCCTTCTTGCAGCATCCGCTCATCATCATGAACATTACTATATCTATAGTCTGCTTCATAGGAAAGCGGATATGCGCTCTGATCGCTGTTCTCATCCATCACCAGCAATCCTCTTTCCTGAAGCTCCTGCAAAAGCTCGCGATGTTCTTCTCCCGACATGCTTTCCAGCCGGTCCGCATAAGGCTCCTGTCCTCCGATCAGATATCCGATGGACGCCTCATCCAGATCATCTACGATTTCCAGTATCAGAAATTCTTCGTTATTCTTTATTTTTTCATTCACTAAATCGGAGACGTTCGTGAAGGTTTCATGCGCATACGCCTCCTCAGAATGTCCCAGTACCGATGCCAGAACAATCACAACCGTCAGTATAAGTGCTATACAGGCACATATCCTTTTCCTATATTTTTTCATTCCGATACTTCCTTTCGCATGCACTTTGTTTCTTCATGCTCTCACTGTTATGACCGAAAAGCTAGCGAACCGCTTTCCACATTTCATCCTGATAAATGTATTCTTTGTTATCCACATACAAATGATAAATATTCTGTCCGTTTTCCACACTGATAAAATAGGTCAGTATCTTATCCGCCTGATAAACCTCTACCGCCCTCAAATTGCCGTTTTCATCCCGAAACGCATCCGCCGACGGAAAAGCCTCCGCATCGGACGGGGACGGAATATACAGAGAAGTTCCCTCCACATTGGCCTGCTCCCTGATGTTTACCACAACGGACTGCTTGATCGTGGAGCCGCCCTTCAGGCTGACGGTTACGGTTATGCTGTCTCTGTTCAGCCCCTTCCCGACAGTCACAATCAGCTCGGAATTGCTGCAATACATAAAGGTTCCCGTCAAATAAGAAACGGACGGGCTGCTGGTCACGGAAATATCCGCACCCACATTCTCAAGTCCCGTAATCGTATACGGGAAACGCACGGTCTGTCCCTTCACCACCGATGCTGCGCTGCTGTCAAAGGTAATCATGACCGTTTTGATTTCCACCGCTACGGTTGCCTCATAGGTTTTGGCAAGCGCCTCAGAGGTTGTTCTTGCCATGATCGTAACAGTATAGCTTTTGCCGTAATTGATGTCCTTGGATGCAGTCAAAAGACCATTCTGGCTGATGCTCACCTTATCCCCAAGGCCGGCATCATTCACAATGGACCATTCCACCTTTTTATCTTTTCCGATCAAATCAACGCCGTCCAGATTGGCGGTAAATTGAATGGAACCGTTTCGATTCAGTGTTGTCGTATCTGAGGTAATCGTAAATCCGTTTACTTCTTTACTGGATACCGTTACCCTATAAGTACCGGAAACCTGCGTAAGTCCGGCCGCATCCGTTACAATTGCAGTTGCCTTTATGATAATATCGCTGCCTGCCGGTACGCCCGTTCCCACAGTCAGGATTCCTCTTTCATTAATCGTCACATCCAGGCCGCCCGCCTCCACGGACCAGCTTACTTGTTTCGCGGAATCGTCCAGATTATCCCCCGATACGACCGCCGTGCAAATAATGCTGTTTCCCGGAGCCGGCGAATCATTATTGACGGATACGGACACGCTTCTGACCGTTGGAACGATAACCGTTGCCTTTCCGAATACGATGGAATCCTTTGCCGTTGCTATGACATTGATGACCGCCGCATCTTCATCCGCGGCAATGAACAACACACCGTCATGAGAGATCGTCGTTGCGCCGGAGCCGGCGCCGCTGACCGTCCATACGACATCCTGCGAAGGCGTTCCGTTATTTGCCTTTACCAGAGCCTGAAACTGCCTTGACTGTCCTCTGTTCACAGCCACAACCGACTGCGAATCGCTCGATACAATCACTTCTGTAATCGTAACTCTACCGGCAATCTCATTTTCCTCATAAATCTCGGAAAGATTATTGGACTGCAGTACGTTGTTTCTCAGCGAAATATTCTGGACGGTCTCATAATGTCCGTTCCCTTTGGTGACTTCAAGCGATACCACTACCAGACGCTGATTCTCCGTAACATGGGACGTATCCGGTACAAAGCCGCTGACGCCCTCTCCCATCAGACTCCAGTTCATGATGTTTTTTTCATCGTCCGTAAGCGCTTCCACACTGCCGTCAACAACCGCCTTTTCCAGATAAAAGACCTTTTGGCTTGCTTGATCCCATGCAATATAGTACACAACGGAATCATTAAACACCTTGATATAGCCATCGGATACAAAGCCGCTTTCTTCATCCGTAATTCCGTCTCCGGATTTTGCGTATACTCCGCACTCCGCATCCACAATCAAATTATTCAGTTGACTTTCCAGAAGCTGCGCTTCCGTCTGCACGTCAACGCTGGTGCTGGTCTTTGTATACATTCCGGTTCCGCTCAGGATTAATTGCAATGCACTCAATAAGACAAGCGACATGATTGCCAGCGTAATGATGACTTCTATCAGACTTAAGCCCCTGTTATCCTTCATATCTGAATCCTCATTCCAACCTCATATCAACGCAGCTTTTTCCGCTAGTTTTTGGATAAAGAAAATTTACCCGTTCTCGCCACCATATCAATCTGATAGCGCACGCTTCCCTGCGTAAAAATCAGTTGTTTCCAATAAATATCCGTCTCTCCCATAACCGGATTAAAAGAACCGTCGGAACGGTTAAAGGCAATGATAATTCCTTCCGTGCCGGCATCCGCCAGATTCACGGTTTCACCTGTGCTGCTTCCGAGCGTCCCCTTCAGCGCAGTCACAGTCACTTTTCCGCTGTTTCCGACTTTCTCGGTTTTGACGGCGCCCGATATCGTATTCACACTGTCAATGTAAATGCCTCCGTCCTTGATATACAGACGAATATAAATATCATAATTGGCAGCGCCAAGCGACTTGCTCATTGCCTCCACCTTACTGTCGGAAAGCGCCGACTGTGTCTTCGTGGCGCATTCTTTTGCATATTTTCCGTTCAGCAGGCCAAGCAGGCTGAAACCGCCCACCCCCACAATAGCCAGTATCGCAATCACCACTATCAATTCAACCAGCGAATATCCTCTTTGATCTTTTCTGTTTCCCATTACTGCTTACTCCAATTCATATAAGAAACCAGACTGTCAGTTGTAATGATATCATCCCCGCCTGCGGAAGGCGCCGGTGTTGCACTGGGATCTTCCGGCTGAGGCGTTACTGTGGGCACCGAAAGCTCCTCGCTTCCGACAAAGCAGTTGACTACACCGTCATATCGCAGCATCGCCACGCTGACTCCCTCCGGATCAGCATTGATATTGGCACCGTTTAAAATACTGATTTTACCCCCCGCAATGATCAGACCGTTAAAATTATGATCCACCTGCACATTGCCGGTTGCAATTACAAGCTTCAGCGTAGAATCCCCCGGTACCACAAACGTTTCTCCCGTAATTTCTCCTTCTTCGTTTACCTGACCGTTATTTACCAGCATAATCTCACGGTTTTCAGTCGCTCCCGCCGGATATACTGCAAGATCCGAACTGCCTGACGCGGCGATCACGTTCAACAGTTCGGTCACGTCTATGACATTATAAAATACACTCTTTGACTTCTGCTCATCCGTAAGCGCCGCATAATTTCTGCTTAAATTAGTGGAAAGCGCATCAAACATACCGGAGTAGCCGTCATACTCCGCAAGCAGCGTATACTCCTCTATGACATCTCCGACTGCCGATGAGGAGGTCAATTCATAGCTTCCGCTTCCGTCTCCGAATACGACATTTCCTGCCAGATTCAATCTGCCAAAGGACTCCGGAGCCGTATAAAGCTTGAGATAATTATTCAGATAAGCATCCATGGACGCCTTATTGTTTGTATAATAATCCACAAAAAACCGGTTTGCATTTTCGGCGGAATCAAAACGAAGATAATAATATACCCACGCATTGGCAGAGCCGGAGCCCTGGTAAAATACCTTTTGGTAACTTGCGCCATAGTCGCTTAATTTCATCGGCAGATTCGACGTCAGACGATACAGATCCACCTCTGCCACATTGGGGAGCGTCTGCGGATTTACGCCGGCATCCTTCTGCCTTTGTATCTCCGCCTCCCGCTGCTTAAAATCATTATAGTCCGTGATATTGACCGGATTCGTGCCGATACACTCGTCGCCAATGATACCGATACATTCCGCCGGAACCAGATATGCCAGCTGATCGCTTTTCACGGCAACGGACTGTCCCATTCTGACATCCTCGCCGGGCAGCGTGCTGCCGCCCGGAGAAATTCCCGGCATCTCGCTTTCTGACAGCACTCCCGATGCAGTCCGCGTACCTATGTATGCCTGCCCTGCCAGCACCAGTTTGGTAAGGCCTGCCATATCAAGACTGGTCGCAGAACCGTTGATCAGTATGGAGCTGCTCTCCTGAGGTCCGTACTGCGTCGTTCCGACGCTGCGATAACCGTATCCGTAATAACCGCCCTTTAATACAATTTCACTATTAGAGCCCTGTATTGTCAGATCATCTCTGACATAGGCATTTCCCTCAAGCATCAGATTCGCGGAATCCACCATGATTCCCTGCGCCCAGAGTGCAGAGTCCGAAGCGACCGTAATGACGGACGGATTGTAGGTCCCTCCGTTATTATCTCCTGTGACCACAACATCTCCGCTGGTTACCAGCGTATCTGCGCCGCTGAAATTCAGCGTAACATGATTGGAAACCCGAATTCCGTGATCTCCGGCATAGACATTCCCCACAATATCACTGCGTCCGACATCGACCGCTTCCATGGAATCATCCGCAATGATGCAATAGGTCAGCATATCCGGAAGTGCACTTACCGTTTCAAAATGCACATTCGGAACCTTCAAAATGATATCCGTAGAAATAACGGCAACGTATCCGCTTTCATCCGTATAAGTTAATTTCAGTCCTTTGATCTGAATACTGTCGGTATAAACCTGTAAGGATTCCTCCTCCGTAATTTCCAGTACGGCCCTCTCCGGACGGGACAGATATCCGATCAGCTTAGCGCTGTCCACCTTAAGAGGCCCTGCAGGATCATCGGTATCCGCCAGCGCCTCCTTTAATTTCCCAAGATAAAGATTACGAAACTGCTGCACTCTCCCGACCTCGTCATAGGCATCATAATTCTGCATAATGGACAGATATGCGCTTGAAAATGCAGCGGAGACCTCCTGCTCGAGTCCCGCCTTCACTTCCTCCATCGCCATCTCGCCGGTATAGAAATTGTTATTTGCCTTTGCTTCCGTAACCTTAATCATATAGTTGATATAGGTAGAATAGAGAATAATGGACGCCAGAATGCCAAGGAGCGCCATAGCCACAACGACGACAACCAAAGCGGCTCCCCTGTTATCCATTCTTCCGCGGCGATACGCCTTTTCTTTTTTTCGGAACAAGCCCTTCAGGCTTTTCTTAACTTCCCGCAAATCCGCTTTCATAAACATCCACCCTTAATAACTGGTCAGCTCCGTTATCTTCTTCAATACTGCCGAATCTCCTTCGCCAAAGTGGCCATAGGCACCGCTTTCATAAACCTCAACCGTTACATGGTACAGTTTCTTTGCCGATGTGGTTTCCATGGCCCCCTGCGGATGAATCAGCGCCTGAGCCTCTGCGGCGCTTTTCTCGATCAGCACGCCTTCCGCATTCTGATAGCGGTAACGATACTGCGCTCCCCCTGCAGTAATCTCGTTCCCGGTAGCAAGATTATATGCATAATTCGTATGCAGACTGACCGCACAAGCGCCCCCTGTTGCGCCCTCCCGAATTTCAATCGTGGGCACATAACCGTTCTCGCTGCTTTCCAACAGGGAATCCTGTATAGCGCCCTCCTGCTTTAACAAATAAAAATCCACAGCAAGATTATTCTGATTATCAATTACAATCTGATCCATTTGAGCAGAAGACATTGTGGAGGCGTAATTCGGCAGATAACAAATATAAGCACTGCGAAGGAGATCTTCTCCATTATATGTCCTGACCCAGACAGGAGCCTCATATACCGCATCCGCACCTGTCAGCCAGCCTTCGGTACCCACATATTCATACACCACACTATTGCTGATCTTGACGTAATCCCCCGCCGCATCATCATGAATCTTTGACAGGACAATGGTCATCGTTCTTTTGACTTTTCCCTTCAGATCCTGTGCAGAAGCCGCATATCCGCCGGTCCTGCCCGCCAGCGTCTGATAAGCCAGAATCTCATTCTCCGCGGACTGCACAAAAAGGCAGTCCTTACTGCTGTCATAGCTGGTAATCTGCACTAATTCGTTATCGTTGATTCCGGAATGCTCCGCATCGCCCTCATACGCAGACGCATCCACAGTTACCTTAACATCAAATTCATAAACATCCTCATCTATACCGCCGATTTGATATACTACGGTACTGCCGGGAACCTGGCTTCCGTCAACCTCAGCCATGCCCGAAACAATCCCTTTTCTGTCACAGTTTGTGCTGATCAGAAACGCATCCGCAGAGACGCCGTCCGCAAATTGAAGTGCAATATCCCCATAGGAATAGGCATTGATCCCCTCCATGACATTCTCCGCTACCGCATTGGCGCAGGCCTGCTTTCTGGCCTTAGCGTTTGTCCTTGCCGCCGTCAGAAACGAATGACAGATCGGCGCCGCAATAATAGCAAGCACAATCATGGCAATGATAACTTCCACAAGCGAAAAGCCACGCCGGTCACTATGAAATTGTCCTTCCTCGCTGTCTCTTCTCATAGATCAAACATCCTATCACGCCCGAAAGCCGTCAATTTTCCTCGTCCGCTGCAAATTCCGGTTCCTGTGCCAGACTTCCGAAAATACAATCCACTCCATGTCCCGAAACGCCAGTGGCCGGCTCCGTATAGCTCTTGCCCGTACCCCTCATAGAATAATAATTAATTACCATGGAACCGGACAGAATACCGGTCGCGCTGTCAAAAGACAACGTGACGCTGTCAATGCTCTTGATATCGGGATCTTTTGTAATATAGGTGACCAATTCTTTAAACTGATCATAGGTACAGGTAAATGTATTGCCGGAGGCCGAAGCTCCCAATACCAGATTCGAAGCATCCAGAATATGCTCCGGATTGACCGCGGAATGAGCCGCAATTGCGCCCGTAATGTCCGTAAGCGCCGCCAGCACATTTTCTCTTTCCCCCAGCGGGATATCAAAATAAGTAGTCGAAGGCGTCTCTACAAAAGAAAAATAGCATCCTATTTCCGTTTCCAGTTCGTCCGCGTACAGAATCTGATCTTCTACCCGAACCTCTGACGGAAATACCTCCTGCACCAGTTCTCCGAAGGATTTCATTGTCTGTGTATTCTCTTCATATTCCTTCTGCTTGATAGAAAGAGGCTCCAGAGTCTGAATTTCCGTACGCAGCGCGCTGTTTTCGTTCTCCAGCTCCTGCGTCCGTTCATTGAACTTCTTTACGCCAAAGAAATAGGAACAGGCAATGATAATCACGCCAATTAAAATGATGATAAGATTTACCTCTTTTTTGGTTACTTTCATTTCGCTCTCTCCTATCTCTTAATTGTCATAGACGCTTTCAATATCCGCTTCCAGCTCATCATCCTCCGATGTCTGTGCGCCCTCGCCGCTTTGATTCGTTAATCCGTTTTCCGCCTGTATTCCGCCGCTGTCAGACTGCGATTCCATGTCGGTTTCTGAAGATGTCAGTCCCGAGAAGGTTCCCGACACACTAAAGGTAACTACGGAGCTGTCCGTTGCAATCACATCATTTCCCATCGCTTCATTTACAACGTCCGCAAGCTCCTCATCCGAGTCGTCCGAAAGATCCGTCAAAACATTGCGGCTGTCGTAAATTCCGTTTACATTCAGCGACAAAATGCTTGCAAACGTCCTGAGCTGCTCGATACATTCCGCAGCTTCCTTTTTGGTATTGACCGTAACATTCATGGAAAAACCGGTTGAACCGGCCGTAAAGGAATCTATGAAGAACGCGTGGGGCATCTTCTGCTCCATTTCCTCAATAAAGTTCACCAGATCCGCCGTCACCAGCTGCGTGTTTCCGTAAGCGTTAATTAAATATTCATATGCCTGTTTCGTAGCCGTATATTCCAAATAAGAAGGAATACTGTTACTCAGTTCCTCAATCTGCATTCGGTATGTACGATTATCATTCTGCGCAGTCCGTAACGGAAGATACGCCAGCACCAGCATAACAATGGTGATAATCAGGCACAAAATCAATACCGATACCGCTGTGAGCGTTGATAAATGAAAGCCCGATTTTGCGCCCTTTTTATCCTTTTCTTTTTCATGCATAAAGCCAAGAGGCGCTATGGCCGCTCCGAGGCAGGCAATGTATTCGCCAAAGCTTGCCTCACGGAAGTTTTTCTCGATATTAAAGCCCTCAACCTTATTTAACACAACCACATGGAACCCAAGCTCATTGGTCAGCAGCTTACTGAGTCCGCTGAAATCGCCTCCCAGACCGGTCAGGAATATTTTCGTAATCTGTTTTCCGGCGTTTCTGGAATTGTAGAAATCAATCACACGGGCAATTCCCCGCATAAGTCCTTCCAGGGATTCCGTAATCCTCTGCTTGGCAATCCTGATCTGCTCAGACTCCACTTCGCTGCTGAACGCATCCTGTTCCGCAATATCAAGCTGGGCGTTCAATACCCTGTTCACACAGGTTTTGCGCCTGAGCAGTTCCAATGCCTGCTGATAATTCAAAATTCCCCAGGCCTCTGTTTCCATCATCGTATGAATTGCCTCATCCACACCATAGGAAACACTGCGCTGCAGCAGAATCTGTCCATTTTCCAGAATTGTAATGATCGACACCTGCTCGTCCACCTTAATGACCATTTCGATGCCTTCCTTACATTCATTTTTCACCACCTGATAGATACTGTTGCAGCTATAGTCCAGAGCCGCCAGAGAAAGACCTAATGCCTTTGCAAGCTGTTCATAACCGTCCAAAATACTGTGCGGCGCAGCCAGCACCAGTACCTTGCGCTGCACATTGTCCGTTTCCTCTCCAACCAGTCCAAGCGGAATATACTCAATTTCATACTGGCTGATATCCACTGGAAAATAATCCGAAGCATTCGCACGGATGACCGTACTAATCTTATTTTCCTTCACATTGGGCAGCACAACCTCTCTGCTGGCAATCTTCGTGGAAGTAATTGTAAATACTACCTGCTTGGTCTTGATCGCATGCGCGACTAAGGCCTGTTTGATATAGGATACCAGCGCCTCTGTCACCTTGAGTTCGCCATCCTGAATCACGTCTTGCGGCGTATCCAGATTAATGCTTTTATATACCTTTGGACTTTTCACCTTATAATCCGTTTCCATGATTTTAATCAGTGAATATCCGATTTCAATACTCAGCACCTTTGACATTCGTGCAATCCCCCTTAAAGTATTGCTGTATTTACATCCATCCCCCTGTTTGAATTCATATCATTCCAAATGCGGGCGAATCGTTCCTCTCAAAGGAACGGGTGGATATACATATATCGCACGTGGTTCTCACTCTGTAATATATGTATATCCATCCTGTCTTACCTGTCTATGATCATGATGTAAAGGACAGAAAAAACTTTTACAGCAAATAATAAAAATTTTGTACCTGCTTTGCCCCATCCATAGGGCTTGCAACCACATCATACAAAATATCCCATATACCAGTTCAGGAACTTCTCCCCCCACAAAAGCGCAATCCAAACGCCCATGGAAAGATAGGGACCCATTGCCAACACATGATCCGCCTTCGTTGCTTTCATGCGGATGAGATGAATCACAGAGCCTAAAATGCATCCCAATAAAAATGCAAGGATAATCAGCTTAAAGCCGAGAAACAATCCGCACGCCGCCATCAGTTTGATATCTCCTCCGCCGATTGCACGTCCCTTGGAAATCACATACAGCAAATATAAAAACGCACTGACAGCAAGGAAGCCGATTCCGTATTCCAGCCAGTTTCCGTAATTCAGGCAGACACGGATCAGCCCCAGTGCCAGTATAAAAAGATTGATTCCAAAGGGAATCTCATAAGTCCTGAAATCAATTATGCTCAGGGCAAGTAGTGCAGATGTAAGCAGGCAGTAGAGTAGGGATTCTACGCTTACTCCATTCACATAAAAGACAGCTACATACAAGATCCCGTTCACAGCCTCAATCAGAGGATACTGGACGGAAAGCTTTGCTTTGCATTTTCGACACTTCCCACCAAGGCGGATATAGCTGAAAAGCGGTATAAGATCATACCACTTCAGCTGATATCCGCAAGCCATACAGTGTGACCGTATCTTCACAATATTCTCTTTTTTCGGAATCCGGTAAATGCAGACATTTAAAAAGCTGCCGATTACGATTCCATAGAAAAAAACGATTATGTAGATTGGTATGGTAGGTGTCATGGGGTCAGTTCCTTATTACGGTGTAGATATGCTACTACTATCAGTCACCTAAAATGTTATCATTATTTGGTATAACCTCAACATTCCCGTTGGAGTCAACTTTGAATGTAAGTGTTATCGTCGTAGGGTCCCACTTGCTGGATTTCAACTTCACAGTATTATCTGCAAAGTCTGCAGGAACAATGCCGGAGTCCTGTAAAGCCTGAGTAATAGCAGCCGCATTTGTACCACTATCAATTGTCATAGCGGAACTCGTTGTTAATGTAAGCGTTGTTCCGGCGGTATCTGTTACAATCTGCGGAGATGCTTCGGGATCAGCTGCATAAATTTCCACAGCCCTTACAATTTCATCCACGTTCTGTTTGTCTGTGGATTTTCTGGATCTCTCAACGAATTTCAGATACTGAGGCGCCAGTACGCCGATCAGGATTGCCATAATGGCAATAACGATGATCAACTCTACGAGAGAGAAACCTTTGTTATTTGTTTTGTTCTTCTTCATAATTCTTTCTCCTTTTTTCTTGATAAATTTGAGAAGGAGTGAATTCCCCCTTCATTTTATTTAAACAAACCGTCCCTACTTTACGGTCTGCCAAATACGAACGTCTCAAAGCCCTGTTTCCCCGGGCGTACTGCTTATGCGGCGTCAATTGCATTATACAGATCCATCATCGGAGACAATACGGAGAATATCATAACGCCGACCACCAGCGCCATGACAACTATAATCATCGGCTCCATGACAGCCATCAGCGACTGCACAGCCATCTCCACTTCTTCGTCATAATAGTCCGCAAGCTTTGTTAACATATCCTCCGTATTACCGGATTCCTCGCCGATTCTGGTCATATGATACACCATCGGCGGGAACAGCCCGCAGGTTTCCAACGGCTGGGACAAAGGAACGCCCATGGTGATCTGATCTCTTGCGTCATACAGCGCCTCTTTATACCAGATATTCTCCATGGTATTTGCTACAATGCCGACCGCATCAACCAGCGGTACGCCTGCGGCCATCATGGTGCTCAGCGTTCTTGCCATCATGGAGGAGGCTTCCTTTTGTTTCAGATTCTTGATCGCCGGAATTGTCAACGCAATTTTCCCGAATACGTGTTTTCCGGTATTGGTCCCTGCAAAGAATTTCATCAATGCTACAACCGCCGCCACAATCAAAACAATGATAAACCATTTATTTTTGATAAAATCACTTGCCACTATCATTGCCGTCGTAATTGCCGGAAGCTCCGTATCCAGAGTTTCAAACATTTCCGAATAGGACGGAATAACCACCAGAAGCATCACGATGATAACGGCGATCAGAACTACGCACAGTACGATCGGGTAAATCATTGCTTTTTTGATCAATGCTTTGGTTTTGGCGGATTTTTCAAAGTGCTCCGCCATTCGCTCCAGCGCGATATCAATAGAACCGGAGGCTTCTCCTGCCTCCGTCATATTGACAAGCAGACTCGGAAATATCTTCGGATGCGCACGAAAAGCGCTTGCCAGGGATTCTCCTTTTTCCACATCCACACGAACCTGTACCAACGCTTTTTTCAGTTTTTTGTTTTCCGTCTGTTCGCATAGCATTTTCATCGCATCTATGATGGATACCCCCGCCCTTGTCATGCTGACAAACTGGCGGCAGAAAACGCTCAAATCTCTTGCCTTGGGATACCCGCCGATATCAAGGCCAATATCCTTGGTAAGGGCATTCTGCTTTTTGATTGTAAGCATGGTAAGACCTTTGGCCTTAATTTCCATGAGCGCTTTGGCTTCATCGTCCGCTTCAATGCTTCCTTTAATTTCTTTACCGGCTCTATTGACCGCCGTATATCCGAATGTTGCCATCTTGCTTCCTCCGGTTCATTGATAACCACTTGATCTGTGTTTTGCAAATGTTAAAAGCATAATTATATATCAAAGGAAACCCTCATCATTTCATGAAAAGAGGTCGTTCCGTCCAGCACATACTCGGCAGCGCTCATATGAAGCGTATGCATTCCCTCCGAAAGCGCCTGTTCCTTAATCGCCTCCGCAGTCCCTCTTTCGCTGACGATCACCTTGAGCTTTTGCGACATTTCTAAAATCTCATACACGCCGATTCGTCCGCGGTATCCTGTCTGATCGCATTTCGGGCAGCCGCAGGGCTTGTAGATTTTAACGCTCCTGTCCCCCGGAACCATTAACTGCTTTTTTTCTTCTTCGGATGCTTCATATTCCTTTTTGCAGTCCGGGCAGAGTCTTCTGACCAGTCTCTGTGCAATAATGCCGACCACGGAATCGGCAATCAGATATGGTTCAATTCCCATATCGCACAGCCTCGTTACGGTCCCCGCCGCCGAATTGGTATGCAGCGTGCTTACTACCAGATGTCCGGTAATGGACGCCTGTACTGCAATGCTGGCGGTTTCCGTATCTCTGATCTCACCGATCATAATAATATCAGGATCCTGACGCAAAATAGAACGAAGCGCCGATGCAAACGTCAGCTCTGCTTTATTGTTAACCTGAACCTGATTAATGCCGTTGATATTCGCTTCGACAGGGTCCTCTACAGTAATAATATTCACATCCTCCGTATTTAACTCACTCAACGCGGTATACAAGGTAGTTGATTTACCGCTTCCGGTCGGTCCCGTTACCAGAATGATTCCATGCGGATTTTTCAGGATGTGGTCAAACTGCTTTAACTCCGACGGTTTAAAGCCGAGCCTGCTCTTTTCGCGGGTCAGGGCCGTTTTACTGGTAAGTCGCATTACAATCTTCTCGCCGTACACGGTGGGCAGTATTGACGCTCTGATATCATACTCCATGCGGTCTACAACATATGTAATACGTCCGTCCTGCGGTTTTCTTTTCTCAGAAATATCCATGCCGCCTATAATCTTGACACGCGCTACCAGTGCGGGCAGAATTGCCGGAGAATAATTCGCCTTTTCATATAATGCGCCGTCAATACGGTATCGGATTCGAACCTGTCTTTCCATCGGCTCGATATGGATATCCGACGCCCTCTGGCGGACGGCCTTCTCGATCATCTCGTTTACCAGAGTGACAATCGGTGAATTATTGATATTCTCGTTTAAAAGATCCTCTTCCGGGTTTTCCTTTACTTCTCTTTCCTTTGTGTACTGCTCAAGAGCTACATTAACCTCCGCATGACCGAAATATTTGTCCAATGTCAGCATGATGCTCCGCTGCGTCGCAATCACCGGCTCTATCTGCAGGTTTGTAATAATGGAAATATCATCCAGCGCAGTCAAATCCATGGGATCTGCCATGGCAACCCGGATCACGTTCATATTATTCGTTCCATAATCAAACGGAATCAGTTTGTTTTTCTTAAGGATATTGAAAGGAACCAAATTCAGAATCTCATCCGGAATATTGATATTCTGCGGATCCACCATCTCTATGCCGAGCTGTCTTGCTAAAGCGCTTGCCAGAACCTCGTCATTCACAATCCCTTCTTCGACTAAGGTTTCACCCAGCTTACGTCCGGACCCCTTCTGAAGCTCAAGTCCTTTTTCCAGTTGTTCCTTTGTAATAATCTGCTGTTCTATCAGCAGATCACCCAGTCTTATTTTTTTTCTATATAATTCCATGCCTAAATATACCTGTCATATTATATTTACAATGTTATATTTACAATGTTATATCATGTTTACTCGCAAGCCCGCACCTTTGGCGCTTATCGTCTGCTTCGCAGACTGCCTGCTCGTTAATGGCGCATGAAAAACAAATGCCGCTTCGCGCCGCTTGTTTTTCTTTTGCGCTTATTATATCACAAAAAAATTAGAATTACAAAAAATTGACACAAAAAAGTGATTTTTGTTACTATTTTGGTCAATTTTCACAATGAAGGCTATGCAATTGTAAACAATTCTTTACATGTCATCTAAGTCCATTCTCCTTATTTTCCTTGAGCAAATCAATTTCATCAAATACCACGTCATTGAGAACTCTGATGTAGGTTCCCTTCATACCGGAGGAGCGCGACTCAATTACCCCTGCGCTTTCAAATTTGCGAAGGGCATTGACGATCACGGAACGGGTAATTCCCACACGGTCCGCAATTTTGCTCGCCACCAAAATTCCTTCCATACCGCCGAGCTCATCAAAAATATGGATAACAGCCTCCTGCTCGGAGCTTGAAAGCGTATTAATGGCAGAACGAACCACTGCGATTTTTCTGTTCTCCTCCGCATTTTCCTCGTTTACAGAACGCATCATTTCAAGGCCGACCACAGTTGCCCCATATTCGCATAAAATGATATCGTCAATATCATAGTTTCCGTCACATTTATACAAAAACAGGGTTCCCAGACGCTCCCCTGCAATATCAATCGGCGTAATTACGCCCTGATATCTGGAGGTGTCAATATTTTCAAATCCCAGCGTTGCCAGATTCACATTTTCCTTTGTGGACAGCACGGACAACATTCTTTCGTTCAGCATCGGATCAATGAAACGCCCAACCTCACTCACAATCAGCTCCGTGATATTAGCTACATCCTTGTCAAGTCCGATTCCCAGTACCTTGCCTTTTTTGCTGATCACAAGAACATTGGATTCTAATATTTCCTGCATCACAGTGCAGATATCGCTAAAAACGACTTTACTGGAATTATTATTATGTAATAATTTTCCGATTTTCCTGGTCTTATCCAATAATTGCACACTACTCATGGGCTTTCCTCCTAAAAAAATCCTGTACTAAGTTAGTTTAGCACAGGATTTTTGAATTTTCAACGAATATGCACACATTTGTCTTACTTTTAAAAAGAATTGTTTTAATTTTTAGACAATTCATTCGGTCTGGACATTGTATGGCCGCATTGCTCATTGGAGCAGACAAGCTTATTGCCGCGCTCCACCATGGCGCTGCCGCACTCACTGCAGTTAATGCCGGCCGGTTTTTGCCATGTCATAAAATCACATTCCGGATTTCCAAGACATCCATAGTATCTTCTTCCCTTTTTCGTCTTTTTGATCACAATGTCCTTCCCGCATTTGGGACATGCAATCCCGATTTTCTCAAAATAAGGCTTGGTATTGCGGCATTCGGGGAATCCGGGACATGCAAGGAATTTTCCGTGAGGACCATATTTAATGACCATCTGCCGCCCGCACAGCTCACAGACCTCCTCGGATACCTCATCCGCAATTTTTACCTCCGAGAGTTCCTTTTCCGCCTGCTTTACAGCCTCATCCAGATCCGGATAGAAATTGGAAATCACCGTTTTCCAATTTACGGTTCCTTCCTCCACGCCGTCAAGCAGCGCCTCCAGATTGGCGGTAAAATTTACGTCCACAATGGAGGGAAAGGCTTCCTTCATCATGTTATTAACAACCTCGCCAAGCTCCGTCACATATAGATTCTTGTTCTCCTTGGTCACATAACGGCGTGCCAGAATCGTTGTAATGGTAGGGGCATAGGTGCTCGGCCGGCCGATTCCGAGTTCTTCCAGCGCACGTACCAAAGACGCCTCCGTATAATGCGCAGGCGGCTGCGTAAAGTGCTGTACGGAATCAAACTGCACAAACTGTAATTCCGTATTCTGATCAATGCTCTTGATGAGCGTATTGTTCTCCTCCCGTTCTTCATCCTCCTGCACATAAACCTTCATAAAACCGTCAAAGAAAAGTCTGGAGGCCGATACACGGAAACGATACTCCCCTGCTGCGATCTTGACGGAAGTGGTCTCATATTTTGCAGGCGCCATACGGCTTGCAAGGAACCGTTTCCAAATCAGCTGATATAATCTGAATTGATCCCTGGAAAGGGAATCCTTCATTTCCATCGGCGTTCTGGCCACATCAGTCGGGCGGATCGCTTCATGCGCATCCTGTATTTTCTGAGTATTTTTCCTGTCTGTGCCGGCTGCCGCCACATATTCAGAGCCATAGCTTTTTTCCACATAGTTTCGCGCCATTTGTTCGGCTTCTTCGGATACGCGCGTGGAATCCGTACGCAGATAGGTAATCACGCCGACAGTACCATTCCCTTTGATGTCAATGCCCTCATACAGCTGCTGCGCCAGACGCATGGTTTTTTGAGTGGAAAAATTCAGCACCTTACTGGCTTCCTGCTGAAGCGTTGACGTGGTAAAGGGCAGGGGCGATTTTTTCACACGCTCTCCTTTTTTGACCTCATCCACAACATAATCCGCCTGCTCCAGTTCGGAAGTGATTTTGTTTAACTCCTGCGCGGTATGAATCTCCATCTTACCGTTTCGATCCCCATAAAAATGAGCAGCCAGGGGCTTTTTCTCTCCCTTAATTGTAAGAACCGCATCCAATGTCCAGTATTCTTCCGGAATGAATGCATTGATTTCGTTTTCGCGGTCGCTGATAATCCGAAGCGCTACGGACTGTACCCTTCCTGCACTCAGTCCTCTCTTGACCTTAGCCCATAAAAGCGGAGAAATCCGATATCCCACCATACGATCCAGACATCTTCTGGCCTGCTGGGCATCCACCATATCCATATTGATTTTGCGCGGATGTTTTAAGGATTCCTTTACCGCATTTTTGGTAATCTCATTAAAGGTAATACGATATACCTCTTTATTTTCCAGTTTCAAAGCATAATACAAATGCCATGAAATCGCCTCTCCCTCGCGGTCAGGGTCGGTTGCAAGATAAATTTTATCCGCTTTTTTCACTTCCCTGCGCAAACCGGCAAGGATATCACCCTTCCCCCTGATCGTAATATATTTCGGCTCATAATCATGTTCAACGTCAATCCCCATCTGACTCTTTGGCAAATCTCTGACATGTCCGTTGCTGGCTACCACCTCATAATTGGTTCCCAGAAATTTCTTGATCGTTTTCACTTTCGCCGGTGATTCCAAGATAACTAAATATTTTGCCATTTTGATCCCCTTTTTCACAAATCTACTTTCATTCCAGTAGAAACGCCTACGACTATACACCATATTTTCTGTGGTTTCAAGAAAAAATTTCAAAACTTCAAAAAAAATTCACGAAAATGAAACATGCTTACACGCATCAAGCAGCAGCATCAAACGGCAGTATAAATTACGTTATTCAGTCTCCTTCTTTTCGATAAAATCTCCCGTGCTCCATATATGCCAGCTGCCTTACACATAACCGCATCAGACAGGAATAGATCTCCGATACGGTCAATTTCTCCTGCCCGCAGCCCATACTCTGAAAAAGTTCGTCAACGGTAATTCCGCATTCCGAAAGCTTACTAAAAATCAGCTGTTCTTCACGGGAAAGCTGCTTAAGACGTCCGTCCGTTAACGGCGCAGGCCGCCCTGTTGTGATCGGAACGCCGCCCGTCCTCTCCCACAATTCCCATACGGCAGCCGCTATATCGTCCGGCGACAGCGCAATCCCCGCTCCCTGTCCGATCAGCCGGTTGCAGCCTGCCGATAATGCATCGGTTACCCGCCCCGGAAGTGCATAGACCTCCTTTCCCTGTTCCAACGCCAGGTCAACGGTAATCAAGGTACCGCTTTTCTGTCTGGCCTCGACCACCAACAGTAAATCGGACAGTCCGCTGATAATTCTGTTTCTCATAGGAAACAGTCCCGCCCTTGGCCGGGTTCCGGGGATATATTCGGATATGATCCCGCCTTTTTCCTGCAGTTCCCGATATAGGGGCATATTTTCCTGCGGATAGCAGATATCCACGCCGCAGCCGAGAATGCCAAAGGAGCTTCCTCCCGCATCCATTGCGGCTTTCTGACTGATTCCGTCCACTCCCGCCGCCATGCCGCTGATGACCTGAATTCCCGCTTCCGCAAGTCCTGCGCCGAATTTTCTTGCCATATAACGTCCGTAATCGGAACACAATCTTGCTCCGACGATTCCTACCGTCGGGATATTCTCATTAGGCAGTCTGCCTAAAACATATAAATTCAGGGGCGGCTGTGCAAGCGTTTCCAAACGCTTCGGATACTGCCTGCTCCTATATGGTATGCATTGTATGTTGTGTTGTCGCAGCTTCAGATAATTTTTCTCGACCTCCACACATTGTTTCGCCCTTTGGAAGCTTTGAAGCTGCGCCTGAGTGATCATTCCCTGCTCCCTGCACCTTTGCAGTTCTTCCTGCGTCATTTGATAAACCTCCGCAGGACCTCCCTTTTGCCCAAGCAGCTTTCCGATCGTTCTGCTTCCGAGGCCGGGAATACAGTCCAGCCAATAGCTGTATGGAATCCACGTTTCTTCTTTTGTATCTCTGTTCATATGAATCTCCATTTCTGAGCGGTCTGTCGTTCCATGCCGGAGCGGTTTACTGCGATGACACGCGAAGATCTTCCATCCGGTAGCAGACGGCTTCCGCCAGATGTTTTTCTTTTACCGCATCGCTGCCGTCCAGATCGGCGATGGTTCTGGCCAGCTTAATTATCCTGTGATAAACTCTGGCGCTTAAATCCATATGTTCAAACATCCGCTCCAGATACTGCTGTTCCTTCATCCCCAGCGGGCAAAAGCTTCGCAGATCCGACGGGCCTAAATCCGTATTGAACCGAAACGGCGTTCCCGTGTATCTCATTTTCTGCCTTTCCCTTGCCTCCAAAACGCGGTTTCGTATTTTCTTACTGCTCTCTCCCAAAGAAGCCGAAGACAATTCTCCGATCTCCGGCTTCGGCGTCTCAACCGCAATATCAATGCGGTCCAGAATCGGTCCTGAAATCCTGCTTCGGTATCTGCGTATCTCATAGGGTGTGCATCTGCATTTATTTCTATCCGGATAATATCCGCAGGGACATGGGTTCATAGCCGCTACCAGCATGAAATCGGCAGGATATGAGTAGGTTCCATAGCTTCTGGCGATATGAACCACACGTTCCTCAAGCGGCTGGCGCATAACTTCAATCGTCTCACGCCGAAACTCCGGCAATTCATCCAAAAACAACACGCCCCGATGCGAAAGGCTGATCACGCCCGGTCTCGGAATTCTGCCTCCGCCTGCAAGCGCATGCTCGGAAACGGTATGATGCGGGCTCAAAAACGGACGTCTTGTAATCAGCGCCTGGGTCTCGCTTAGAAGTCCGGACACGCTGTATATTTTAGAAACCTCTATGCTTTCTTCCAGGGACAGCGGCGGCAGAATGGACGGCAGACGCCTGGCAATCATGGTCTTTCCCGAACCGGGCGGTCCTATGAGCAGCAAATGATGAAATCCCGCCGCAGCAACCTCCGCTGCCCTTCTCACCGCGTATTGGCCGCTGATATCCGCAAAATCCAACGCATATTCCTCTTTCCCCTGTTCCAGCAATGCCGCCGGATTGACTCTGCAGGGGGTTAATAGCTGCGCCTGCTTTGCGGGCGGTGACGTAAGATATTCTGTCAGCTGTGCTACCGAGGATAGGCCAAGCACCGTCATCTGCTGCACAATCGCCGCCTCCTGTTCATTTTCTTTCGGCACCACACATGTACGAATGCCGTATTCCGCCGCCGTTAAAACAATGGGCAGCACACCTTTGACCGGCTTGATTTCCCCGTTTAAACCGAGTTCTCCGAGAAACAGCACCTTTTCCACTGTCTGTTCGGGGATCAGCCCCAGCGATACGAGGATGCCGACCGCAATCGGCAGATCAAACGCACTGCCCTCCTTCCTGATATCCGCAGGTGACAGATTGACCGTTATCCGCATAGCAGGAATCCGAATACCGGAATTTCTAAGCGCCACCCGCACTCTTTCTCTGGCTTCTCTGACCTCGCTGCCCAGATAGCCCACCAGATCAAAGCCCGGCAGCCCCTGCGCAGTATCCACTTCCGCCCGGATGATATAGCTATGCATACCACAGGTGGCACCTGTTGCAATTGAAGCAAACATATAGCTTCCTCCTTTTTATATTTGATTTTGAATTAGATTGGTATTTGATTGATTGTTGGTATTAAGTTCTTGTACTTGATGAGAAAATTTTGAAAATAGAAATCAGAAACGTATTCTTAGAAAATGTATTTATGAGATATAGAATATTTCGAAGTTCATTCATTAATTGAACGGAACCGAGTCCAAAGCTGTTTTATTGCTTCGCAATCATGATAACTTCATGGTCATTCGACCGATATCATATCTGACGGCATGATAACTTCATGGCCATTCGGCCGATATCATGTCGTCAGACATGATATCTAACAGCCTTTAGTATCACATCAGTTTCATATTCATTGCGTCCGGGTCCGTTGCAAATTGTACAGCCATTTCCCTGGTAATACGGCCTTCCGCATAAAGCTGCTGAATCGCCTCATCCATGGTAATCATGCCAAGCTTTCTGTTGGTCTGCATTACGGATACCAGCTGATGGGACTTTCCCTCGCGGATCAGATTACGCACGGCATGGTTTGCATGCATAACCTCAAAGGCTGCCACACGGCCTCTCTCATCCGCTGTCGGAATCAGCTGCTGTGATACAACGGCCTCCAGTACGTTGGATAACTGTACTCTGATCTGTTGCTGCTGATGCGGCGGGAATACGTCAATCACACGGTCCACTGTACTGGCCGCACCGATGGTATGCAGTGTGGACAATACCAGATGCCCCGTCTCAGCAGCAGTAATAGCGACACTGATCGTCTCAAAGTCACGCATCTCTCCTACCAGAATGACGTCCGGATCTTCACGAAGCGCGGCACGCAGCGCATTTGCATAGGTCATGCTATCCAGACCGATCTCCCTTTGGTTGACCATGGACATATTATGGGAATGCAGATACTCAATCGGGTCCTCCAATGTGATGATATGGGATTCCCTGGTATTATTGATCTTGTCTATAATCGCTGCAAGCGTTGTCGATTTTCCGCTTCCGGTAGGACCCGTAACCAATACAAGGCCTCTTTTTCTTTGCGACAAATCGATGACCGAGGGCGGAACGCCCAGGGATTCCGGAGACGGTATCTGCGTATCCACCAAACGAAGCGCTACCGCAACGGAGCCTCTCTGTTTATATGCATTGACACGGTAGCGGCCGATATTCCGGATGGAAAACGACATATCATATTCGCCTTTTTCTTCAAACTTCTCCCGCTGCTGCTCTGACATGATATCCAGCACAACCTGTAAGGTATCTGCCGGCAGCATTTTAGGATAGTCCATCGTGATCAGCTTTCCGTTTACACGCATTTTAGGCGGCACGCCGACGGTAATATGAACATCGGACGCTCCCGCTTCCTTTGCTTTTAATAATACTTCATCCACTGATATCATTGCCATTTTTTGTTCCCTCGTATTTTAATCGTAATTTCCGGTATCCGTTAGTTTTCCTCGGGAGCAGGAGCCTCCACATACTCCGGTTCCTCAATCTGAAATCCGTTCTTTCTAAGCTCAGCCGTATTCATTATATAACGGTTATCCAGCGTTTTCATGATATCCTTGATTTCGATATCGCCGTATACCTTTGTATTTCCAAGATCTACAATATGATTGTCATGGAAGGTCAGCAGCATAGGCCTTAAAATATCCTCAGGATTCTGTTTGATCACAAGTCCCTCTTCCCCGGTAGTAAGCTCTACGCTGGTTCCGGGCGCCAGAATCTGAATGGACTTTGTTAATGCATCCACAATCTCCGTTCCAAACACATCGGCGTTATCAATCAGCAGCTTAAATGCACGAACCTCGGATGCCGGTTCTCCGCCGAATTGCACTGCCGTCATTTTATCAAATAGATTGGCTACCGTGAGCACCTTTGCCCCCATAACCGGTCTGACATCCGACTGCTTATCATCTTCAAAATCGGTCTGAAGCTTCTGCGCCTGCATACAGATTCTTTTTACACCGGGATTGGTGGAAAACGCCTTTTCAATCATATCAAAGCCGTCAATTTCCGCTGCATGAATCACCTCCCAGTCCGTATCGTCCCATTGCGGCTTGTCCATCACCGTCTTAGACACTCTCAGCTTTCCGACATCATGAACAACTGCCGACATTACCGTTTCAAGCTGTTCATCCACTTTCATATTCAGAACATGTGTCATCATGGCACATAAAATTGCAACATTCAGAGAATGCTTATATACAAAATCCTCCTTGCTCCTCAGATTCTGTATCAGATTGATTTTTTTATCCAAATGTCCGTAATTCTTTATGATATTACTGACAATGACCTGCGTCTTCTGTGCATGTCCATTCTGAATAATCCTTGTAAGCTCCTCTTGAATGGCAAACACATTCATGGTCTGAAAACGTTCAAATTCAATATCATCCTTGGTCATCGGCGGCACCGGTTCAGCAGGCTCTAAGATAAAAATGCCAAGCAATCCGAATGTCTTTACTGAACTGATGCCCTGTTGTGTTAATTTCGAATTTCTTTCGTACAGCAGGACTCCGTTTTTATTGTAAATCGGTCTGGCAAGTCTCATTCCTTCCTTTAAATCTGACGTTTTTACAAATAACATGGCGAGTCCTCCTGTTCGTTCCTTATTGTTCGAAATTATCTCGCAGCTTCGATAACGCTTTTTTCTCGATCCGTGAAACATAGCTTCTGGAAATGTTTAGTCGCTCGCCAATCTCGCGCTGAGTCATCTCATGATCATCGAGAAGACCATATCGCATATAGATAATCTGACGTTCTCTGTTGGTCAAACACTTCTGCAGCAACGCGGGCAGCTTTCCGATCCGCTCCCTGGTCTCCATACGGTCAACGACATCCTCCTGCTCATGTTCGATAATATCAAGCAGATTGATCTCATTCCCTTCCTTGTCGGTTCCGACGGGATCAAAGATGGATACCTCTCTGGAGACCTTTTTTCTTGCACGAAACATCATCAGCAATTCATTATCAATGCACCGGACGGCATAGGTTGCAAGTCTGCTTCCCTTGGACTCATCAAAGGTATCTACCGCTTTAATCAGACCAATCGAGCCGGTTGCGATCAGATCCTCCATGTCCTGGGCAGAATTCTGATATTTCTTGGCAACATGGGCCACAAGACGCAGATTTCGTTCAATCAGTATCCGTCTTGCTTCCATGGCTTCTTCGTCTTTTCCCCGCATCTGGCCAAGATATCTGGCCTCTTCTTCCGAGGATAACGGTTTTTGAAATGTTTTCAAAAGAAGCCCCCAAGATCAATTTAATATATTCTATGAAATCCCGGAGTGGAAAGTGCCTTTCCCAAAATCCTTTTTCCTATTTCGGAATAGATGCCGCTATTTTCATTATACAAAGTGCACAAAAAAAGTGCAACACAGAATTCATATTTGTTTGAATTCATATTTATTCCGTTTTAGTTCCATATTCATGCTCCATTTCTGAGCGACTTGTTGCGAAGATGCGACGCAATTGATTCCTATGAATTCCTATGAATTCCTATGAATTCATGGGAATCAAGAAAAGCGGGCAGAAATATCTGCCCGCATCCCTATGCAATATTAAATATGATCTTTCATGCTTCAATGGCATCATCCGGTTCGTTTTTCCTAACGTCCGCTTTTTGGCCAGTCTGACCGACCATGGATTTCCCGTCAGTCTCATCGTCCCAGTGGTCCCAGTTCGGATCAATGAAAGCGCCGGCTAAATCTATATTTCTAATACCGGAAAAAATAATTTTATTTAACATCCTTTCCGAAATATGCGCACCTGCAAGATCAATATTACCTCCGTTATCCATAGCTGTGTCGCTACCGGCATTCATCTGTTCCCTTCGTTCCTGCCACCACGTTTCATAAGTCAAATCCTCCAACTGCTCATAATCCTGCAGTTCCCCCGCAGTAAGGATTCTGGTAATGGCATGCTGTGCGGCAAACAAAAATGAAACAGTCCCCGACTCTCCCGTATTGAAAGGAACCTCAAAAATCCTCAACAAGCCATTGGGTCCCTTTTTGCTTAATATGGGGCTATATCTGCTTTGCTGAAGCGGATATACGACTCTGTTCTCCCAATCCCCGCCAAGGCATAGAATAAACTGGGAAATTGCATCTCCTGTGTCATTGATCCCAACCTCGATCGCAAACCGGAACAAATACTCTGTGTGCGGCTCAAGTGTCCTCTCTGAAACAATCTGGCTCCATATATTTTTTAAAAGTGTGTCATAAATAATTGATTTGAAACACAATACTATATTAGAGGTAATGAACAAGAAAATATATAAAGTTTTACCTTTCTCCCATGAATATAAAAGTGTTTAAGTAACTAATGAATTCTTCTACTGTTCCACAGTATTTTCTTTCACTTGGATCTAAAAGAATGTCTAAAAATACCTCTTTAATTCGAATGAATTCTCGCTTTTCAAATTCATTTTTTGACTCTATTATAAAGCCATTTAGTTGTTCTAAAGCACATGCTTTAAATGACTCCATTCTCTTCGGGTGTGAACATGTGATAGTTCTTACTATGTCCAAAGATACGTTTGATAGGCGTACCAAAAAACTTTTATCATTTAATGATTTTGCTATTGGACCAGCCAACTGTTTAATACCTCCATCACTTTAGTTTTAATCTCTTCATCTCTTATTTGATAACCTGACCTTAAGTCATTCAAACGAATTTTATTTATGTCAAAATTTATCATAGACGAAAATTCAATCATATCCATAGTGATAATTTCTCCTCGTGAAAGTGGTTCTATAAATATGTTAAAACCGACCAAGTCACCCCTTTTAGAACCTTCTGAGATCATATCAGATTCCATATCTGAATGTGCTGCAGATCCAATATGCATTATTCTTCTTTCAATGTCAACATTGGCTTTTATTATGTCACCACTACCACAAAGTGTGACCTTTCCCTCACTTATAAGGTCTGAAATTGACTGTTTAGTCTCTAAAAGCATTATTATGCCTCCCAATTACATTCTTATTTTTCATACATAAAACAAAAAGGGCAGATTTCATAAGAAAATCACCCTTTAAATAATTTATCTCTCTCTGTTAATACCCCTCCCCTGCCTGTCATGAATATTATAGAATATATGACAACGGTTTGACAAGCTTTAAATTTAGTTCTGTTTTCAATTTCTCAATTCACCTTTTTCATCCCTATTTTGCTGCTTTGATTTCGTTTTCCGAACCGCTTCAGTCAAGTAAAAAATCTGCCATGACATAATTACTTACATCCATTCCCTTTTGCGTCAACCGCAAAAAGCCATGCTCCCACGTAAGCAGCGCTTCCCCAAGATGCTTTTCAATGACCTTGCCATAAACTTCTTCCATGGATTTCCCGTATTGTCTTTGAAAGCTCTCATCGGAAACGCCCTCCGTTAATCTGAGTCCCAAAAACATAGTCTCGGACATCTGATCGCTTTGCGACAGCTTCTCAACATGTTCACGGCTGTAATTTCCCTTCAAATAAGTATGCAGATTCCTGTTTCGTGAAAAGCGCGTATTGTCTATCAAAGACGCTGCCCCAAGCCCAAACCCGATATAGTCCTGTCTGGTCCAGTATGCTCTATTGTGGCGGCATTCAAAGCCCGGCCTCGCATAATTGGAAATTTCATAACGGCAGTATCCGGCGCCGCTTAACATCCGCCCGGTCATTTCATACATGCTCCGGTCCGTTTCCTCATCCACGCCGCCGTCCGGATACAGAGTTTCAAAGGGAGTCCCCTGCTCCACAATCAGACTGTAAGCCGATATATGCTCCGGACGCAGCTCTGTCAGCTTCTTTAACGTATCTGCCAGACTTTCCGCTGTCTGTCCCGGAATCCCGCTCATCAGATCCACATTTCGATTGCAAAAGCCGGCTTTAGAGGCTTCCTCATAAACCCTGTAGAAATCCTCCGCTCTGTGTATCCTTCCCAGCTTTTCAAGCTCTGCATCCTGCAGCGACTGAGCGCCGATGCTGATCCGATTCACTCCACTTTCATGAAGCCGGTATAATTGTTCCTGCCATACGCTGCCCGGATTGATTTCCATGGAAATCTCTGCATCCTGTTCAAACGGAATGCAGGCTTTTAGTTTACATAATATCATGTCGATTTGATCCGGCCGAAGGGTTGAGGGTGTTCCGCCGCCCAAAAAAACAGAAACAGCTTTATATTCTTCCAATTGCTTTTGGGAGGTTTCCAGTTCGATCTCCCGAAGCAGACATTCCACATATTTCTGTTTGGTCTCATCATCCGCTTTGTCTGAGAGGAAATCACAGTACAGACATTTCCTGACGCAAAACGGAATATGCACATAAATACCAAGGGGCTTTTTGGGCATATTCCGTCCTCCTTTTTCTTTCATTTCGATTTTCTGTCAGCGCCGTCATCCAGAAAGTCCGCTCCGGCAGCTCCATACCGCTTAATTGTCATCCAGTTTGAGCACTGCCATAAACGCTTTCTGCGGTATTTCGACATTCCCGATCTGGCGCATTCTCTTTTTGCCTTCCTTTTGCTTTTCAAGCAGTTTCTTTTTCCGGGTAATATCGCCCCCGTAGCACTTTGCCAGCACATCCTTGCGCATGGCGCGAACGGTTTCCCTGGCTATCACCTTTCCCCCGACAGCAGCCTGTATCGGAATTTCAAACAGATGCCTCGGAATCTCATCCTTCAGCTTCTCACACATTCTGCGTCCGCGCTCATAGGCACTGTCGGCATGTACGATAAAGGATAACGCATCCACTTCCTCTTTGTTGATCAGAATATCCAGCTTTACCAGAGTGGACTGCTCATAGCCCTTGATTTCATAATCAAAGGACGCATAGCCCCTGGATCTGGATTTTAACGCATCAAAGAAATCATAAATAATTTCATTTAACGGAAGCTCATATTTGAGTAAAGCCCGGGTCGTCTCAATATATTCCGTACTGATATAACGGCCCCTTCTTTCCTGGCACAGCTGCATAATAGGCCCGATAAACTCCGTGGTTACCATAATTTCGGCGCTGACAATCGGCTCCTCCATATAATCAATTTCCGAAGGATCCGGAAGATTGGAGGGATTCGTCAGTTCGATGACGCTTCCGTTCGTCTTATGCACCTTATAAACGACTCCCGGCGCCGTTGTCACCAAATCCAGATTGTATTCTCTTTCCAGACGCTCCTGAATAATTTCCAAATGCAATAATCCGAGAAACCCGCAGCGGAAGCCAAATCCAAGCGCAATGGAGGTCTCCGGCTCATAATTTAACGAAGCATCATTTAACCGGAGTTTTTCAAGCGCATCCCGAAGATCCGGATACTTGGCGCCGTCCGCAGGATACATACCGCAATATACCATGGATTGTACTTTTTTATATCCGGGCAGCGCCTGTGCGCACGGGTTGTCCGCATCCGTCACGGTGTCACCCACCGCCGTATCCTTCAGATTCTTGATCGAAGCCGTAATATAACCGACCATTCCCGCTGTCAATTCCTCACAGGGAATAAAACGTCCCGCCCCGAAATATCCGACCTCCACGACTTCTTCCGATGCTCCGGTCGCCATCATTTTAATTCTGGCGCCTTTCCGGACGCTGCCCTCCATAATACGGCAAAAAATAATAACGCCCTTATAAGAATCATAAATAGAATCAAAAATAAGCGCTTTCAGCGGATTTGCCGGATTTCCCTTGGGCGCCGGAATTTTGCGGACAATCGCCTCCAGCACATCCTCGATTCCGATTCCGTTTTTTGCCGAAATCAACGGTGCATCCTGCGCTTCAATTCCGATCACATCTTCAATTTCCTCTATCACACGTTTCGGATCGGCGCTCGGCAGGTCAATCTTGTTAATCACAGGAAATACATCCAGATCATGATCCAGCG